>NZ_JBHXAU010000006.1:0-365339 GCF_042727395.1 Nocardia sp. NPDC060255
GCGGGAAGCCTGTTCCAAGATGAGGTTTCTCACCACCTTCGAGTGGTTAAGGCCCCCCACAGACCATGGGGTTGATAGGCCAGAACTGGAAGCCCAGTAACGGGTGTAGGTGACTGGTACTAATCGGCCGAGGACTTACCAACAAAGAAGCTACGCGTCCACTGTGCAGTATCTGAAACAACACACAATTTGTGTGGATAGTTTCATAGAGTTACGGCGGCCATAGCGGCAGGGAAACGCCCGGTCCCATTCCGAACCCGGAAGCTAAGCCTGCCAGCGCCGATGGTACTGCACTCGACAGGGTGTGGGAGAGTAGGACACCGCCGGAACATCATTCACGAAAGCCCCCCAGCTCACGCTGGGGGGCTTTCGTCGTTTCCGGGCTGTTCGCCCCTTCGATCGGGTATAGCTGCGGCTCGGCGCAGCCGTGCGAATTCTTCCGCGAGCTGTTGGGGCGGATAGTGCGCGTTGAGGCCGCTGGGGTTCGGGACCACCCATACTTGTGTTTCCCCGATGCGGAGATCTTGTGGCCCTACGGTGGCCTCTGGTCGTCCGTAGCCGGCGCGGAACGCGGTGACGCCAAGGACGGCCAGCCATTGCGGCCGCCAATTGTGTACGCGTTTCGTCAGTTCGGCGGCTCCGGCGACTAGTTCCGCACGAGTAAGCTCCGCTGCCTTGGCGGTTGGCCGACGGACCATCGTCGTCAAGCCAAGTCCCCAGGTCGGTAGCTGGTCGGCTTCGGCGGCCGCGAGCACCCGCGGCGTGAAGCCCGACCGATGCAGTGCGGGCCACCATCGACTGCTGCGCGTCGCGAAGGGTAAGCCGACGGCTGCCGACGAGAGACCGGGGTTTATACCGCAGAAGAGCACGTCCAGCTCAGGGGCCAGAATATCCTTCATCCGACTGTCCTCTCCTGCACGCGCCATCACAGACGCAAGAACAACCGGCAACCGGCTGACAATCCCGATGATAAGCAAACTGATAGGTATGCTTTCTGCGGTCTTAGGAAAGTAGAAATGCCTGTGACTCGGTCGTCCCGGAGAACCCTACTGATGACGAGAGGTGGTTTCGCCTGATGATCGCGAACGGCCGAGATCGTGTCCCAAGTCCGGAAACAGCGGCGGAGACGGAATCGACGATCGACTCCCAGCAGCCGGTCGCTCTCGGCGACGCCCCCTTCGGCCGGGCGTGCGCATTGACCGAACTGCCCTCGGATAATCCGATGCCTTCGTCCGACAATTCGACCATCGTTCGTTATCGCGGCCTCATCGATGCGATCTGGACCATCGGCAAGAAGCTGCACGGCGGCACCATGGTCGCCACCAGCGCTGCGGCCGCCACCCGCGGGTTGCGAACCGCTCATCCGGATTCGGCGGCGATGTCGCCTATGACGGCCAGCACCGATTTCCTCGGAGCGCCCGAGCCCGGCCAAGTCGAGTACGAGGTGCGCATCCGCAAGACCGGACGGCAGATCTGCCTGGTCGACGCGGATCTCGTGCAGGGTGGGCGCACCCTGGTGCACACCGCATTCACCTTCGGTCATCTCGATGACGCGCCGCCGGTCTACGTCCCCGAGAGTCATACCGATATGCCCGTTGAACCGACCACCGACGCCGTCGCCTACGGCCCGGATTCGCCCATGCGCATCGCCCACCTCAGCGCGGGCGCCGCGGTGGCCCTCGATCCGATTTGGGCTCGCTTCCTCGACGGTGCGCAGGGCAAGCCCCAGCTACGGCTGTGGATCCGCCCGCGTCCCGCCGATGAGCAGGATCCCGAGGTGGCGACGTATTTCGCGATAATGGCCGGCGATATGAGCCCGCCGGTGTCGATGAATCTGGGACGTTTCGGCTGGGCACCGACCGTCCAGCTCACCACTCATGTGCACCGCCGCCCAACACCCGGCTGGCTGCGGGTCATCGCGACAACCCCCGAGGTCGGCGAGCGGATGTTCGTCCAGGATCAGCTCGTCCTGGACGCCACCGGGGCGGTGATCGCGCAGACGCGCCAGCTCGCCCTCATTCCACTGCCGCGTTGACACGCGTCTATTCCGCGAAAATGCAGCAGAGCATGAGGAGCCGACTGATTCGGGTATCGTGCACCGAAAAGTAGTGGGTCCCAACCCGGCCGAAGGGCTTGACCATGTCGAAGCCAGGACTCGAATCGCCGCGAAACTGAACATCGACCTTGGCAATCGAGATCGCGATACCAGCGAATGGGAGAAGCCGCGCCGGAGCGTTCCAGGTTCAATCTTAACTGGGTAAGACTCGGTTATGCTCGACGGGTGGACGATGGACTCGGAGACCTGCTGCATCGCGTGGTGTTCCTACTCGGCGAAGCAACTCGGCGGCGGGTGGACAACACCGGCGGGCTGACTTATAGCCAGATACGGCTGATCGGCACGTTGGAGGAGATCGAACCGGTGACCCAGCATCAGCTGGCGCAAGCGCTTTCGGTATCCGATCCGGCGATCAGCAGGGCTCTACGCCCGCTGGAAGAAGCCGGATTCGTGCAGATCGAGATCGACCCCGAGCACAAACGACGACGACTGGTCAGGACCACCGAAGCGGGCCGCAAGGCTTTTCACGGGACCGGCAAGCCACTTGCCGACGAGCTACGCACCGCCCTGCTCGCCGCCGGCTTCCCGTACGAGCGCTACCTGCAGGATACCATCGCGCTGGCCGAGCTCCTCGAGCCGCCCCCATAGGTCGCTGTCAAGCGAAGTCGAAAATCGGTGGGAGCACGACGATTACGGCCGCGGCCCACGCGCCGTAGACCGGCAGATACTGGGTTTGCCAGCGTTCGACCTCGGCGAATCCGCGCCGGCCACGGACGAATCCGAAGCCGAGCCGCACCGACCACGCCAGATTCACCAGCAGCACCAGGTTCATGCCGAGCGCCACCGCCTTGTTCGGGGTGAAGCCGAATTCCGCGATACGTGAGGCCATTGCGGCCAGCATCACCATATCGACAGCGAGGGCGCTGATGATCAGGAGCAGTTGCAGCCGGTCGAAGGTGTCGGGCGGCACCTGCGGATCGCGCGCGGAAATCGCGTACAACAGCAATCCGAGCACTACCACGAGAATCAGGTCCATCAGAATCAGCAGCTCGCGGTCGATGTCGATGACGCTGCGGTTGGCCGCGAACGCCACCAGCAGCGCGAGCAGCATCACGACGGTGAGCGGGGTGAACACGCGCGTGAGTACCGGGGCGATGTTCTCCACCACGTTCTGCTTGGCCTCGACCAGCCAGGCCGCGACGATCACCGCACCCGCGACGCCGAACGGCGCCACCCAGTCTCCGATGACCCATTCGATATCCAGGCCGAGCGTGCGGAACGCATTGACCGTCAGTCCCATCAGCACGCCGCCGCCGAAGGCGAGCAGGGTGAGGTAGACGATCCATTCGCCGGTGAATCGGATGAAATCCATTCGGCGCCGGTCGGATCGCCAGTCCCCGCCGACGTAGGCGAGGCCGACGACGAACCACAACGCGATCGGTGCGTGGATCGCGGCGATGATCTCGGTCGATCCCTCCGGGTCGAAGGGAAAGACGTTCAGCACGATGGCGGCGAGTGCGAACGGAACCAGCAACGCGGCGGCGACGCGCGGCGTCACCTGTCGCTTCCACGCGAAATACGCAGCGAGGAACGGCAATACGAACAGACCGGCATTGCGCGCCACCGCGGCGCCGTCGAGTACCGCGAGGCCGAGCTTCAACGTCAGCGCCGCGACGACGGCCAGGGCAAGCACGACGATCAACTCACGCTTGGGGCGGACACCCCCGTCTTCGGGTTCAGCGGGCAGCAGTACCAGCTGTTTCCACAGCCGATCGGAATGTTCGCGGGCGAACTCGCGGGAGATCGAATCCACGCTGCCCATCCGTTTGACCGCGACCAGGAACGCCTCGTCGGCGGCGAGCCCGACGGCGGTCAGATCCGAAACCTGTTCGCGCAGATGGTCTTCCATTTCTTCGACGTCGGCGGCCGAGATAGCATGATGACGCTGGACGTAGCCGCGCCACTGCCCGATCTGCGACTCCAGTTCGGCATCGGTACCCATCACGCCCATCCCTTCGCCGCGGTCGGCGGCTGCTCGATGCTGCGCCAGACCTGCCCGAGTGCGTCGGCCACGACGGCCCATTGGGTGCGGCGTTCCGCGAGCGCGGCCCGGCCCGAATCGGTGATCGCATAATGTTTGCGCCGCCGCCCGGTGTCGGCGGATTGCCAGGTCGACGTCACGTGTCCCAGCCGTTCCAGCCGGTGCAGCAGTGGATAGAGCATCCCGTCGGTCCATTGCATGCGCCCGCCGGACAGCTCGTTGACCCGTTTGAGGATCGCGTAACCATAGGACTCGCCGTCGGCGAGTATCCCGAGCACCAGCGGCGTTGCGGCCGCGGCTACCAAGTCTTTGTCGATATGCATCGGACTCCGATACCTAGATGTGCTAGGTATCGACGGTAGCAGAAACGCTGGTGGTAGCGGGTCAGGATGGTCCCGCGTGCCGCCACGCCCCCGGAATTCCGGCGAGGCGAGCGGACGGCGAATGGCAAGATCGAGTGCAACGCCGTCGTTCGATCGATGGCCGAACCAGGCACGGACGCATCCGACCACCCGGATTCCCTTCGAGGAGCAAGCCGATGACCGACCTCACCGCGCCGAACTACCAGCACAGCGCTGCCGCAGTCGATCTCGGCGCCCTGTCGGAGATCGAGCGCCGCACGCGCTGGCTGGCAGTGGCGATGATTCATCACGCAAACCGGGTGCGGCCGAACCCTTCCGGACTGAAGGTTGGCGGTCACCAGGCGTCGTGTGCGTCGATGACCACGATTATGACCTCGCTGTGGTTTACCGCCTTGCGATCCGGCGACCGGGTCTCGGTCAAACCGCACGCCTCGCCGGTCCTGCATGCCATCAACTATCTGCTCGGCGAATTGGACGAGTCGTACCTGACCACCCTGCGGCAATTCGGCGGCCTGCAGTCCTATCCCAGCCGATCCAAGGACCCCGATCCGGTCGACTACTCCACCGGATCGGTCGGGATCGGTGCGACGGCCCCGATCTGGGGCGCGATCGCCCGCCGCTATCTCAACTCCGCGCTGGATGTCGATACCGGCAGCGGTCGGCAGTACTCCCTGGTCGGCGACGCGGAACTGGACGAAGGCGCGGTGTGGGAGGCCATCGTCGATCCCGGCAACGCCGAACTCGGTGAGATCGTGTGGATCGTCGATCTGAACCGCCAGTCCCTGGACCGGGTGGTGCCCAATATCGCGGCGGGCCGGCTGGAGGCGATGTTCGCCGCGGCGGGCTGGCAGGTGCTCACCGCCAAGTTCGGGCATCTGCTGGAATCGTTGTTCACCCGGCCGGGCGGTCCGGCATTGCGCACCCGGGTCCTGGAGATGCCCAACCCCGAGTATCAACGGCTGCTGCGCTGCGATGCCGACGAGCTCCGGCGCAGGCTGCCCGGTACCGGTGCCGACCACGCGCAATTGGCGGAATTGATTGCCGGACTGGATGATTCGACGCTGTTAGCCGCGATTCGCAACCTCGGCGGGCATGACATGCAGGCATTGATCGATGCCTATGCGCAGATCGATGACACCCGCCCGACGGTGATCATCGCCTACACCATCAAAGGCTATGGCCTGCCGACGCAGGGCCACCCGCAGAACCATTCGTCGCTGCTGTCGGTGGCCGAGTACGAGTCCCTGGCCGCGGAGCTGGGCCGGGATCCGCAGCAACCGTGGGAACGGCTCGCCGACGACAGCCCCGCCGCCCGGCTGTGCGCGGATACCGCAGCGCGGCTGCGTCGCGACCCCGTCCGCCCGGCCGAACCACCCACTGTGTCAGGGGATTTCGGCCGCACGCCGAAAGGTACCACCACCACCCAGGCGGCCCTGGGCCGCACGCTGCTCGATCTGACCCGCGCGGCCCCGGAACTGGCACGGCGCGTGATCACCGTCAGCCCCGACGTCAGCTCCACCACGAATCTGGCGGGCTGGATCAACAAGGTCGGCGTCTGGTCGACCGCCGAGCGGCACGACTGGTTCGCCGACGACGCCGAAACGCTGATGCGGTGGCACGAGCAGCCCACCGGCCAGCACATGGAACTCGGTATCGCCGAAACGAATCTGGTCGGACTCATCAGCGAACTCGGCGCGACCTGGAGCAGGTGGGGGCAGCCGCTGTTCCCGATCGGCGTGCTCTACGACCCGTTCGTCGAACGCGCGCTGGAGCCGTGGACCTACGGCATCTACGCGGGCGGTCAGTCCATTCTGATCGGGACCCCGTCCGGTGTCACCCTCGCCGCCGAAGGCGGTGCCCACCAATCGATTACGACGCCGTCGATCGGAATCGAGACCCCCGGCCTGATCTGCTATGAGCCCGCGTTCGCCATCGATGTGGAATGGACCCTGCTGGCCAGCATCGCGCGGCTGGGCCGACCGGACGGAACCTCGGCGTATCTGCGGCTGTCGACCAGACCGGTCGACCAGCAACTCGCCGAGGTGCCCGCCGATCCCGCCGCAAGGGAACGCCGTCGCAAACAGGTTGTCGCGGGAGGGTATCCGCTGCGCCGACGCGACGGTGCGGTGGTGACCATCGTTGCGATGGGTGCCGTCGTGACCGAGGCGGCGGCGGTCGCCGAGCGTCTCGATTCGGCCGGCGTGGTGGCCGACGTCGTCTGCGTCACCAGCCCCGGGTTGCTCTTCGAGGCGATGCAGGCCAGGCAAGGTCGCGGCCACGGCGACAGCTGGATCCTGGATCAGCTGTTCCCGGCAAGTCGGGCCACACCGATGGTGACCGTCCTGGACGGCCACCCGCACACGTTGTCTTTCCTGTCCGGGATCAACCGGGTGCATCACATCGATCTCGGTGTGACGCGCTATGGGCAGGTCGGATCCCTCGACGAGGTGTATCGCTACCACGGCCTCGACACCGACAGCATCGTCGCCGCCGCCCTCGACGTCCTCGGCACCGCCGGGTGAGGTCAGAGCCATCCTTTGCGGCGGAACAGGATATGCACCAGGGTGGCGAGGGTGATCATCAGCGCGAGGGCGGCAGGGTAGCCGTAGGTCCACGAAAGTTCGGGCATGCCTTCGAAATTCATGCCGTAGATACCGGCGACCAGGGTGGGGGCGGCGGCGGTGGCGACCCAGGCGGAGATCTTGCGCATGTCTTCGTTCTGGCGGATGCCGACCTGGGTGAGGTTGGCGTTGAGGACGCCGTCGAGTAGTTCGCGGCGGGCGCGGACGCGGTTGTCGATGTAGCGGAAGTGACGGTCGATTTCGTGTAGTGCTTGCTCGCCGATGTTGGCGCTGTACGGATCGTCGGCGATCCAGGCGGGCAGGCGACGGCGGACCAAGCGTTCGAGGGGCTCGTCGACGAGTGGGGCCGTGGTTTGCTCGCATTCCATCAGCAGGCGTCGTAGGCGGTAGATCTGTTCGACCGGGTTTGCCCGACCAGTGGAAAAGACCTCGGCCTCAACCTGTTTGATCTCGCGGTCGAGGTGGTCGAGCAGGGTCAGGTAGCCGTCGATGATGTAGTCGAGGACGACGCGAAATGCGGCGAGCGGCCCGTCGGCGAGGTCGGTGTGGGTTCCCGGCGTGGGTGGGGGAGTGAGGTCGGTGCCGACGGTCACCAGGAAATCCCGTCCTACGGCGAGCAATACATCGGCTACGTCGATGGAGGTGTCTTCGGGGTTGAAATGCCCTGTGGTCAACGCGATGACGACGGTCTCGCCGTGGACTGCCAAGCCTGGCCGTTGCAGGTCTCGATGAGCCTTGGACAGCAGGATCGGATCCAGGCCCACCGCTTGGTGCAGTTGGGTGAGATCGTCGTCATCGAGATCCCGCACACCGATCCACGCGAATGCCCCTGGCGTCTTATGGTTGCCGTCGGAACCTGTCGCCCGGAGCTCGGGGCACAGCTGTCCGTCGAGGTAGACGGCATCATCGGTGATCATGTCGGCATTCTGCCCTGGGACCGGAATCGTCGTGCGTCCGTCCCCGGGACCGTTCTAGTGTTTGCTGTCGGGTCCCAGTACACGGTCGAGTAGATGATCGATGAGGGCGGTCGCTGATTCCGCGGTGCTGAAGCCTTGCAGCATGCCTTGGGCGATTCCGCCGGTTGCCGCGACGACGAGTAGGGCGTCCAATGCGTGTTCGGCCGAGCTCGATTCGTCCGGGAGCTGGGCGCGTCGGAGTTGATCGGTGACAAGGGTGACCACAGCTCTTGGTGCGACGTTGGTTTCCTCGGCGTTGATGCCCTGCCCGGTGATGTTCGCCCAGCCGAAGGCGCCGAGCACGAGCGTTTCTTCATGGCGCTGGTCGTCGAGAGGGAGCAGTTCCATCAGCACTGCGCGGATTGCCTCCCTGGGGGTGGCGTCGGAACCCAGTGCGTTCCACTGCCGTAGGAAGCGCGCGCCGGCATCTTCCATCACCGAGCGGTGGGTTGCCAGCAGGAACTCGTGCTTGGTGCCGAAGTAGTACTGCACCAGCCGCACCGAGAACCCGGCCTCGACGGCGACGGTTTGAAAGGTCACCGCACCCATGCCACCGCTGACGATGACGCGGCGTGTGGCATCGGTGATCTGGCGTCGCCGCTGCTCGTGATCGACCAACCGTGGCAAGAGATCCGCCACCTTCCTTCCGTGTCGACCTTTGATGTTACGTCCATACCAGGGAAGTGATATGTTCGTATCACAATAACGGCACCCGAGGAAGACGTCATGGACCCGCAGCGATACCGCCGCAGAATCAACCGGTTCAACCGACTCATCGCTGTCTTGCAGAAGGTGGGCATCGCGATGGGGCCGATGTATCTGCTCACAGCGACCGGACGACACAGCGGCCGACCACGAACGGTGCCCGTGGCCGTATGGCCGATCGCCGGTGAGCGATACATTCTCCAGGCCTATCGCAAAGCCGCTTGGGTGGCGAATGTTCGTGCCGCCCAAACGGTTACGCTCAGCCGAGGCCGCCGTTCGACCATCGTGCGTTTGATCGACCTGCCCGTCGAAGAGCGCCGGACACTACTGCGCGATCACGTCACCAACGGCCCGCCCCGACTGGGCCGCCTGCTCGTCACCACCGGCCTGGTCGATGACCCGAGCCCGGAGACCATCGCCGCCGCCGCGCACCGCATCGCCGTGTTCCGCATCGTCGATCAACCATGATCATGCTGGCGACAAGGATCCGGAACGCTCGCCCATCAGCGTAAGAAGTTCTGTGTCGCCCTCATCCATCATGGCGCTTTCTCATGAATTCCTCTGCGTCCCAACGGGTCGTGGCGGAAATCTCCCCTGTCGTGCACCCAGAGGCGGACAAGTCGACCCGGCATCATGTTCGCTCGTTTCGGGGCCGGGAGTCCTAGCTTCTTGCTATAAATCGAAACAGGATTCCTCTCGGGGGTGGCTATGGACCGGCGTGAAAGTCCGTACAAGGTTCGGCCGCGGGATGATCGGGTGCGGGTCGGGTCCTTGATCGAGCCTGTTGCTCCCGTGTGGGCGATCAAGATGAACATGCGGACCGCGAGTGTGCTCGGGGTCGATGATGTGTGGTTTTCCGACCACACCAAGTCGGCGTTTCCCGCTGCCGCGTGGAACGTTCGGTTCTCGCCGATGGCGCGCTTCGTTTCCTCGCTGGACGCGTACCTGGATCCGGCAGTCGCGCTGGCCCGTTGGGCGCGTCCGCGCGGGCCGGTGATGGGGGTCGCGGTCACCGATGTGGTCCGGCGCAGTCCGGCCGATCTGGCCCGGGCGTGGATGTCGTTGCATCATCTGTCGCGCGGCAAGGTCGTGCTGGGGATCGGGTCGGGCGAATACGAGAACACCGTCCCCTACGGACTGACGCTCGAGCCGCGCGCCGGGCGGCTGGCCGACGCGTTGACCGCGTTGCGCGCCGCGTGGTCGGCCCCTGACGAACTGCTCACTCACAAAGGGCCCTTTCACGATTGGCGTGACGCCAGATTCGGGCTGCCGCCGCTCAACGGCACGACTCCGCCGGTATGGGTGGCCGCGCAAGGCCCACGCGCGTGCCGGATCGCCGGGCAGCACGGCGACGGCTGGATGTTCATCCTCAACGACACCACCATCTCCTGGCACACCGCCGCGACCCACTTCGCGCGCGGTGCCAAGGACTCCGGGCGCGACCCGGAAACCTTGCATCGCAGCGTGCTGCTGGCCCCGCTACTGGCACCCGACCAGCGTGTCCTCGACGAACTGTGCCGCGCGCCCTTCATCCAGGCCATGGCACTGGTCATGCCGGGAGCGAGCTGGACCGCGGCCGGAGCGACGCATCCGCTCGGCGCGGACAACCCTGGCTATTCGCACGTGGATCCCGCCGTCTTCGAAGGCGAGCGCTTCGCCGAATACCGCAAGCACGTCACACCCGAGTTGGTGCGCGCCCTGATGCCGTCCGGCACCGCCGCCGACGTCGAGCGCTGGCTGGACCCCTACCTCGAAGCGGGCCTGAATCACATCCTCTTCTACGCCTTCGCCGCCGCGGTCAAACCGGCGTTGGCGGTGGCCGGACTCCGGGAACAGCGTCGGCTGATCAGCAAGCTGAAGAGACGGCGACCAGGTCCGCTCGCGGTGACGTGACGTACCGGTGTCCTGCTTGTTTGGTTTCCGCTGTGCGCGCGGCGATCTCGCAACTTGATGTCGGTTTGTCAATCGATTTCCTGGGATGACATTCGCTGCTCCAGGTACCAGAGGCGCCCGCGGGTCCAGGGCAGGGAGCGTCGGAAGCGGTCCTGGTCAGGGTGGGCTGCCAGGTAGTCGTACAGTGCCCATCCGTAGCCGAGGCAGACCGCGACGCGGTCGGCGACGGTCGCGCGGTACAGCCCCAGGTACTCCTTCCCGTAGGAATCCAGGAAGGAGAACACCACGGCCGCCACGGCACCCGGCACACCGAACACCGGCAGCACCACTGCGGCGATGGCCACGTACACCACGATCTCCATGGCTGGACGGACCCCCCTTGGCATATCGCCCTTGACGTCGGTCCTGCCCCGAGCGAGCGCGAAGGCTGCCAAGCCCGCGATCACCACCAGCGAGACCACCGCCCCGGGGATCCCCAGCACGAATGCGGCGGGCCTGCGATACAGGCCCGCCAGTCGCTGCGCGTACGACGGGCCGATCAGCCGCAGGCCCAGTCCATGCGCGTACAAAGCGGACAGGGTGCTCGGCGGTTCGGTCAGCGCCGTCGCGTTCACCACCATGATCGCCCGCGGGCGGATTACCAGGCCCGTTCGTAATGGGTTGTCCTGCAGCATCAACGGATACTTCGCGCTGGGCACCCCGCCCGCACGTGCGACCGAGGCCCACGCCGGAGTCAGCTGCGCGGCTTCCTCGGCTGTCGGTGCGCGTATCCGCGATACGAACCGGACCCGGACCGGCCGGTAGCGGGCGATGACACACCAGATCAGCCAGGCCACCGGCAGAATCCACTGCGGCCACCCCAACATTCGGTCGAGCCACCCCAGCAGCAGGGCCGTCAGCACCACCATCGGCAAGCTGACCAGCAGTTGCGCCACGACGATTACGCTGCGCGGTCGCCGCAGCCACGACAGGTCCACCGATGCGGTGGCCTCGCCATCTGTTCTCACCAGCTGATGATCCGACGAATACCCCGGCCCCGCAAGGTGATTCACCGGTCAGAGATGATCGCGAACCAGGGTCACGACGTCGGCGGGTCGGCTCAGGAACGGGCAGTGACCGCTCGGCCAGGCCACGGTGGTGCCGCAGCGTTGAGTGAAGTAGGCGACCATCTCGGGCAGGATCGCCCGGTCCTCAGTCGCCGCGATGTAGGTCGACGGGGTGTCCTTCCACGCCGCATGTGCGGGTGCGGATACGAAGATCGAAAAGGGTTCGGGGCGTAGGAGATCTATCGCTCGGTCCGCGACTTCGGTTGTGCAGTCGGCGAATAGGCCGTCGCGGGCGCCGGCCGGGTCCAGCCGGGTCAGGCCCGCGTCGTCGACGGTGAGTGGCAGCGGGGCGCCTTGGCGGCCGGTCTCCTTTTCGATCCGCTCGATCCACTGCTGAGCGTTCTCGCCGATGTCGAAGACGAAGCTCGACAGATACAGCAGATGCGAGATGCCCTTCAGGCCCGTCGCGATGACACCGCCGAAGGAGTGGGCCAGTACCACCGGCGCCTCGGCCGCCTGATCAACGAGGTCCTGGACAAGCCGGGTGCTCTCGGCGAGCGAATGCCCGGCCAGGTCCGGCACCGTGACATCGATGCCGTCGCGGCGCAGGTGCTGGGCGATCTCATCGTAGTGGGCCGGTTGTAGCCAGGCACCGTGCAAGATGATCAAGGGGCGCATGACTGTTCGTTATACCGGCAGCTGCATAACTTCTGTGTCAGTGCCTGATTCGGCCCATGCCACGCCGAAGCCTGCTGTTACGAGGCCAACTGCAGCCTTTCCCGCGTGTCCTGCTGGTTCATGCACTCGATGTACGGATTGGGATTGCCCTGCCGCTGGTCGCATGCCCACGCCGTGCTGTTCGCGGTTACCTGGACGAAGGTGTCGCCAGGTTTCTTGGGGGCGTTTTGATAGGCATCGGCGACAGCCATCGCCGTCACACACGCCGCGTTCATTCCTTCACTCGTGGCCCCTTTGGTCGTGATCGCCTTGAGGTCCAGACCGGACTTGGCGGGGCCGCAGTTCACGGTCGTCAGGGCGTACGGATACTGGGTGGCCGATGTGGTTGTCACCGAAGTGGTCGCCGCAGATGTCGTCGAGGTGGCTGCCTGGTTCGAGGAACCGCCGCATGCCGACACGCTCATGCTCAGCGCGGCAGCGGCCACGACAGCCGTGAGGCAACTGATGTACCGCATGAGATCTCCATCTGGAAAGGGGTGTGGGAACACTGAAGACGAGTTCGATGAGCACCCCTATGATGAGTCGCTCCGCCGGAACCGGGCCTAGCCTATCCGGCCCGCCCTGTAGCCATGTGCCCCCAATTCAGGTGTCATCCAACTGATTTCGCCGAACCAGCCTGGTGCTACGGATCGGAGTGGCGGGGTCAGTTCGAGTCGGATTCCTCCGTCGGCGTGCTGCCCGTGCGGTTGTCACCGGTCGATGACACCGCCTGCTCCAAGTTGGCGATCAACCGCGTCAACAGAGCCGCGAGGTGCTGAATCTCGCTCTCGTCGAAGCCGGTGAGTGCGTCCGAGTGCCCTTGTGACAACACGTTCCTGGCCTCGGGCAGTAGCGACAGCGCCCGGTCGGTGAGCGCGACCAGGCTACTGCGCCGATCGTTCGGATGCGGTGTGCGCTCGATCAAGCCATCGCGTTGCATGCGGGCCAGCAGTTCGGCCATGGCGGGCTGCCCGGCGCTGGATCGCGTGGCCAGTTCCTTTTGGGTCAGGGCGGATCCGTCGGCCAGCGTGCCGAGGACAGGGATCTGGCCTGCCGTGATGCCGAGTGCGCGCAGGCGACTGTCGTGGAGCAGGGCGAAGAGCCGAGCCGCATGGTTGATCAGCTGGGCGGGTGCCGCTTCGGGGTGCCAATCCGTCATGCCGTCCAAGATACATCGGATCCGATCTAGATTTAATATCGGATCCGATGTACTTTGCTCGCATGATCATTCGGAACGTGACAGTCATCGACGGAACCGGCGCAGCGCCGATCGAAAACGCGGAGGTCGTCGTCGCCGGCGAACGGTTCACCGAGGTCCGGCCCAGTGCGCCGAACGCGGCGCCGACCGATGGCGAGGTCATCGACGGCGGTGGTGGGTACCTGATCCCCGGATTGTGGGAAAGCCACACGCATTTGGCCGGTTACGCGGCCTCCCTGCCGGAACCGGAGCAGGTTCCCTTCGTCATCCGGGCACTGGCCGATTTCCTGGCGGCAGGGATCACGACGGTCGTCGACTTGGGCGGATCGCTGGACATCGACCGCGCTGTGCGGACGCAAGCCGATCCGGGCGAGACGGCGAAACTCTGCTACGCCGGTCCGGTGTTCACCGGGGTCGAGGGCTGGCCGCTTCAGGCACACGGCAACCCGGCCATGGCCGTTCAGGTCAGCGATCCCGACCAGGGCCGTCAGCTAGTACTCGAGCTGGCCGCGGACGTCGACTTCGTCAAATTCATCTACGACGGCGAGCCTGGGGCTCCCGACAAACTGTCCCGCCGCGCCTTGCACGTCATGGTCGAGGCCGCGCACGAGGCGGGAAAGAAAGCGCTCGTGCACATTCGCACGCACGCCGACATCGAAGACGCGGTGGCGGCCGGGGCGGACTGTGTCGAACACGCACCCTTGCCGTCGGGAGACGACGAGCTCACCGAAGCCGGGAAGCTCGCCGATCTGCTGGCGAGTTCCGGAACCTACTACTGTCCGACCCTGGTGACCTGGGAGCAGCTCGGGCACGGCGGCGACACCGGTTACCTGCAGGAACTTCTTGTCGACGGAATTATCGACGAAGTTCAGGCGCGGGCGGTGGCGGCGCGGCCGGGATTCGGGCGACCGTTCCCGCACCACCCGGCGGAGGAATCCATGACGCGTTTCCGGTACGGGATGCGAACACTGCCGATCATGCACGCGGCAGGGGTGAAAATCGTTGCGGGCAGCGACATCGCGCTGACGCTACCGTCGCCGCCGTTGGCGTTGCGGCGGGAATTGCAACTGTTCGCCAAGGCCGGGTTGTCACCCGCCGAGATCATCGTCACGGCGACCCGGCACGCCGCGGAACGGATCGCGATGCCCGGCTACACCGGGACGATCACCGCGGGTTCGGTCGCCGACGCGTTGCTACTCGACCGCGACCCGCTCGCGGATCCGAGCGCATTGTCCGACCCGGCCGGTCGCGCGGCCACGATCCGCCAGGGCAGAGTGCTGCGGCGAGGCTGGTCGCCGGAGACTGGCACTGGGAGGGCCGAGCTCGGAGTCGATGCGGCGCCCTCAGCGAGGCGCTGAAAACCTCTCGGCCACACAGCAATCGTGTCAAATGAGCCGTTGTCGGGCAGAGCCTGCGATGGAAGAGTAGAAAACAAGGATGTCCCCATCTGTCGACAAGCCTGGCCTGCGCATCGCTGTCATCGGTCCCGGCGGAATCGGCAGTACCTTCGCCTTTCAGCTCTCCCGTGCAGGCCACGACGTCACCGTCATCGCTCGCGGCACTCGACTGCGGCAGCTGCGCCGCGACGAGGCAATCGTCACGACCACCGGTGAACAAGCCGCCGTGCATGTCGCCGATGAGTTGGACGCGACTACCGCATGGGATCTCGTGCTGGTCACGGTGCTCGTTTCGGACGTCGACGCGCTGCTGCCGCGCCTCGCCGACAGCGCCGCGCACGCTGTCATGTTCATGTTCAATACATTTCGGTCTCTCGACCGCTTCCGCGACACCGTGGGCGCACAGCGTGTGGTGTTCGGTTTTCCGGCGATAGCGGCCAGCCTCGAGAATGGTCGACTGTCGTCGACCATTCTCCGTCGAGGCATACCTGCCCCCGTCTCGACTGAGCGCTGGGCAATTGTCTTCTCCGACGCCGGGATTCGCTCGGCCGTACACCCCGATATGCAGAGTTGGCTGCGTACCCACGCTGCCCTCGTCGTGCCGCTGGTGCTGACCGGACTCAGTGCACACCAGAGTGGCCGGGGTGTGCGCCGAAGCGAAGCGATAGCACTGGCTCGCGCCCTGCGCGAAGGACTGAACCTGGTGCGGCGATTGGGAAACCGACTCACGCCCAGCCCGATGGCCGTACTCGCCCGTCTTCCCGTCCCGGTACTCGCTTCGCTGCTGTGGGCCCTCGCCAGGCTCCCGGCGTTCGTCAGAATGACGTCGGTGGCGCCGAAAGGTGAACCGACGATCCTGATCGACGAAATGAACTCCGCCGCACCGCAAGGCACGTCGGCGCTGCTCGCGATCCGGCCCGGGCAAACCTAGGAATGCGCACTGCGGATCCGTGCGGTGATCGACAGTGCCGCAATCAGACTGCCGCGACGAAGGAGTCGTAGGCGTCTGAGCTGAACAGGACGAAACGCACCTCCCGCACCGCGGTGTCGGCCGCTCGCACCGTCCCGATCGCGATGCGGGCACCGTCATCCATCGGCCAGCCGAAGATGCCGGTGGAGATGGCCGGGAACGCCACCGTCTGGGCACCCAATTCGTCTGCCACCCGCAGTGATTCGCGATAGCAAGAGGCCAGCAACTCCGATCGATCGTCCTGCGCCGACCACACCGGCCCCACGGTGTGAATCACCCAGCGCGCGGCCAGCTTCCCACCTGTCGTCGCAACGGCCTGCCCGGTCGCCAGCCCCTTCCCATAATGCGACGCCCGCAGGTCACGGCACGCGTCCAAGATCGCAGGCCCCCCCTTACGATGAATGGCCCCGTCAACACCCCCGCCACCGAGCAACGACGAATTCGCCGCATTAACCACCGCATCCACATCCTGCTCGGTGATATCCCCCCGGACCAGCACGATTTCGACCATCCCCCCATTGTCACGACTCTCCTCGACGCAACAAAATCCCAACGGACATCCGGCCACATTCAACCCGCTTGCCCGGCGGAGCTAGACGATGGGGTTGAGCTGGGCTCCGGCGCGAGTCCACCTGTCGGCCAGTCGGTTACGTGCGTCGGGTTCGCAATGAAGCACTGCCCGGAACCCTCTCGGGGTAGGCGAGGCAACACCCGTTCCGGTGGAAACCAGCCCTGAGGGTTCTGCCAACTCCTCCTGAATGAAATCCAGACTTTTGATGAGGATTGCCAACGCCGCCTTCTCTTTCACCAAGACGGCATCGGCATTCCACACCGCCAGGGCGTATCCCTGCCGACCTGGCGGAAGCCATTCGTCGAGATCGGTCATGCACTCATCGAAGGCAGCCCAATTCTGTCCGAAATACGCGGGGAACCGGAATGCACCCGCGAACTCGGCAAACAGCTTCGATGTAGTGGCCATGTGCTGACCGCGGACGCGTACGACCCGATATCCCGAGTCCGCCAGGCGGGTCTCAGCGTCACCGAAGTGCGCGAGGCTGGAAGCTACGACGTCGAAGCGCAGTCCTTGGTTCGCGTCCATTCGTCCACCTCACTCGTTCGAAGGAGTAGTCCTTTGATGCCTTCCTCAGGGGTCTTCGGCTCCGAACAGTCGGTCGTAGGTTGCGACCGCGCGTCGGCGTAGTTGTTCGTCGTCCAGTCCACCGGCCTCGGCCCGTAGCTGAGGATCGGAAACGTAGTCATTGACATCGGCGAACAAGGAATCTGCGGATCATGTTTCCGCAGCTGGCAAGACTTTCAACTTCGGTGTCATTTCGACGCGCCATCCAGTCGTCACCTCACCTGCTCGCTGCGAATGTCGTTCGCTGGCTATCCTCCTCGGCCCGGGCGGCACCTCTGTGCGGACGCCGGTTTCGGCTCGGCTTGACGGATCCTACCTACTCGGCGTGCTGGTCAGCCGAGCCTGCCGCACGGCGGTCGCGATCGAGTAGGTCGCCTACCGGGACCTCACCGGAAGCGCTCGACAACCCTGAATTGCTGCACACCCTGCTCATGACGGGGCGCGCACTGCTCACCTCATCCGCCTGAAGTCTGCCGAGAATCGCACGGCACCAACGGATTACCGGCTGTTGGTGTCCGTGTTCGGCGCGGTCGAACCGCGATGACCGATCGCAGCGCTACCTTGCGCGGCGTCCGGCGCGACCACGTGGGAAGCTGTCACCGATGCTCACCTATACCCAAGCCGTCGTGATCGGCGCACTCCAAGGCATAACTGAACTGTTCCCGATCTCCAGCCTGGGCCATTCGGTGCTGGTGCCCGCGTGGCTGGGTGGATCCTGGAGCGATCTGGTCACCCAGGGCGATTCCGATAACGGCACGCCGTATCTGGCGTTCGTTGTCGGGTTGCATGTCGCGACCGCGATCGCCCTGCTGGTGTTCTATTGGCGAGATTGGGTCGGCATCATCGTCGGCTTCCTCACCACGCTGCGCACGCGCCGGATCGAGACCTCCAGTCAGCGGCTGGCGTGGTTGGTCATCGTCGCCACGGTGCCCGTCGGGATCCTCGGGTTGCTGCTGGAGCATCCGTTGCGGACATTGTTCGCGAAACCGCTGGCGGCCGGGCTGTTCCTGACACTGAACGGTGTCGTACTCATCGCGGGTGAGGTGCTGCGCCGCCGCAGCCAGCCGACGCTGGCCGAATACGGCAGGCGCTTCGCCGAGTCCGAGGCCCGCGCCGAGGCGATCTCGCAGGGCTACCTCGACTCCGATGACAACGTCCAGCTGGCGGACCTGACCACCAAGGACGCGTTGATCATCGGTGCCTCCCAGACCGGCGCACTCTTCGCGGGCATCAGCCGTTCGGGCATGACGATGGTCGGCGGCCTGCTGCGCGGCCTGGACCACGAGGACGCGGCGAAATTCGCGTTCCTGCTGGCGACCCCGGTCATCCTGGCCGCGGGTGTGCTGAAGCTGCCGACCCTGGCCGGCCCGCAGGGCAACGGCATCCTCGGGCAGGTGCTGGTCGGATCGATCGTCGCAGGCGTCGCCGCCTACATCGCCGTCCGGTTCCTGGAGCGCTACTTCAAGTCGAACTCGCTGCTGCCGTTCGCGGTATACAGTCTGGCATTCGGTCTGGCCTCGGTGATCCACTTCCTGTGAACGCCGAGCCGAGGAAACTGCTGTTCCGATGCGGGTTCGGCAAGGCGTAGCGTTGAAAGTGACGGATATCCGGTCGGCCGACAGCCTCGTGCGTCGGATCGCTACCTGGGTGCGCGAGCCGAAAGTTCTTGTGCGGCAAGCGCATGTGATCCCTAGCCAAGGGGAGGGACGTTGGACGCCAGGATTCTCGGCACGGTGATGCCGGTACTCGAGGTGACCTTGGCCCCCGGGGACAATCTGATCGCCGAGGCCGGGCAGTTGTCGTGGATGACCGAATCGATACGGCTGCGTACCTCCAGCCGGGTAACCGCGGGCGGGCTGCTCGGTGCCGTCAAGCGGGCCGCCGCGGGTGCCGGGTGGTTTCTCACCGAATACACCGCGGCGAAGAGCCCGGGGCGAGTGGCGTTCGCGGCGAAACTGCCGGGGCAGATCATTCCGGTCACCCTGGGCCCCGGGAGTGAGTACCTGGTGCATCGGCACGGATTCCTGTGCGGCACCGGCGATGTACGGATCGCGCTGACCTTCCAGCGCCGCCTCGGCGCGGGCATCTTCGGGGGCACCGGATTCACGCTGCAACGACTCAGCGGGTCCGGCTACGCGTGGGCCGAGCTATCCGGTGAGGTCTTCCAGTACACCCTCGCGCCGGGGGAGACGTTGCGAGTGCATCCGGGGCACGTCGGAATGTTCGATGCCACAGTCGGATTCGACATCACCGTGCTGCGCGGCGTCCGAAACATTCTGTTCGGCGGTGACGGTCTGTTCCTTGCCGCCCTCACCGGTCCCGGCCGGGTATGGCTGCAGTCGCTGACCGTGAGCAACCTCGCCCACGTGCTGCTGCCGTATCTGCCTGAGCCGCAAGGTAATTGATGTGGATCAGCAGCGGCCGAAGGCGGCGCTGCGCAGCGGAGGTAAAGCGTGGAGAACCCGGATCGATCCGGCTCGCCGGACCCGGCAAAGGCGACGGCGCGGCAGGCGCTGCGGCAGTTGCAGGAGCAGTTGCGTAAATCCGAGCGGCTGCTCGATCTCGCCGAGGAACAGCAACCGTCTCAGACCTTGACGCGGATCGTGCATTCGCGCTGGCCGGTGGCGGCCGCGGTGGTGGTCGCCGTCGCGCTGCAACTGTGCCTGCCGAACAGTTTCACGCCGGGGCATCGGCTGGTGCCCGGTCTCGAGCTCGTGCTGCTCGGTGGACTGGTGGTCGCCGATCCGCGGGGGCGGGCCCGCCCGACCCGGTGGCTGCGCCGGATGATGGTGCTGCTCACCGCGATGATCACGGTGACCAACGGGTGGTCGGCTATCCGGCTCGTCATCGACATCGCGCAGGGCAAGCAGGAAGACGCGTTCATTCTGCTGATCTCCGGTGCCGCGATCTGGGCAACCAATGTGATCGTGTTCAGCCTGTGGTACTGGCAGCTCGACCGGGGTGGGCCGCTCGGTTCCCGTGCCGCGGTCTGCCATCGAGACTTCGTGTTTCCGCAGCAGGCCGACCTGGATCCCACGCTGGTGGAGTGGACGCCCAGCTTCGCCGACTACCTGTATCTCGCCTACACCAACGCGACGTCGTTCAGTCCCACCGACGTCATGCCCTACACGATCCGGGCCAAGATGATCATGATGGTGCAGTCGGCGGTCTCGCTGCTGACCATCGCGTTGGTCATCGCGCGCGCGATCGGCTTGTTCAAATAGGCCTGCGCCGAGCGGAATCGGTGGTCATAGCTGAAATGCGTAAGGATGTGGGGCCGCTATGCGGGTTGGCGGTACTGTCGAAGAGTGACAACCGGTGAGGGGGAGCCGAGGATGCGCGCCGCCTCCACACACACCCCGTTGGCCGCGCGACTACGTGCCGCCATGGCAGGCGCCCATGAGGACGCGATGCGCGCCGCCAACGCGGCCGAGCGCACGGGAATGCGACTGAGCCGCGCGATGCTCGAGCTGATCGAACTACAGCGGCGCATCACCACGATCGCCGATCAACTCGACAGCGTCGGCGAGAACTCGGCCGCGCTGGATCCGCCGATCACCGCTACCACGTCGGTCGCCAAGCCGCCGACCCCGATATCTGGCGTGACCATTCTGAAGCCCTCCGCCGGACCACCGTTGGCGGGACAGGATCGGGTGGCTCTGGACGCGCTACTGTCGATGCCGAGGTCGTCGTTCCAGTTGGACGGGTGGCCTTGGAAATCGTTTGCCGTCGATAGGAAGGAAACCGCGATGAGTGTGACGCTGGCCAAGGGCGGCAACGTATCGCTGTCCAAGCAGGCCCCGAATCTGACGGCGGTCGCCGTTGGTCTGGGCTGGGACGCGCGCGGCACGACGGGCGCCGACTTCGATCTCGATGCCAGCGCCCTGGCGACCGGACCGGACCGAAAAGTGCTCTCGGACGGGCACTTCGTGTTCTACAACAATCTGCGCTCCCCGGAGGGCTCGATCGAGCACACCGGCGACAACCTCACCGGCGAAGGCGAGGGCGACGACGAGGTCATCAACGTCGATCTCGCCGCGACCCCGCCGACGATCACCAACATCTTCTTCCCCGTGTCGATCCACGAAGCCGATACCAGGCAGCAGTCCTTCGGGCAGGTCCGCAACGCCTACATCCGTGTCGTCGACCGCGCCACCGGTGCCGAGTTGACCCGCTACGACCTGACCGAGGACGCCTCCACCGAGACCGCGATGGTCTTCGGTGAGCTCTACCGCCACGGCAACGAGTGGAAGTTCCGTGCGGTCGGGCAGGGCTATGCCTCAGGGCTGGGTGGCATCGCCCGCGACTACGGGGTCAACGTCTGAC
The DNA here is from genome assembly GCF_042727395.1 of Nocardia sp. NPDC060255. Taxonomy (NCBI): domain Bacteria; kingdom Bacillati; phylum Actinomycetota; class Actinomycetes; order Mycobacteriales; family Nocardiaceae; genus Nocardia; species Nocardia sp. NPDC060255. The sequence goes on from NZ_JBHXAU010000006.1 coordinate 21,388, forward strand.
GCAGGCATCGTCAACTTGCCCTGGCGACTGCTTGCACGGCCCGCAGGCGGCCGTCGGCCAGCGCCTCGGTGAGGTGCTCGGCACGTTCGCGGAAGTTGGGGACGAATGCGTGCAGTCCAAGGGGACTTGGCGGCATTGCCAGGACAGTGCGCATCGTCGTCACGGTCATCTCGGTGAGGTCTGCCCAGTGTTCGACTGTGTAGCAGGCGGATTCGATCGCGGTGCGTAACGCGGTCGGGGTGGCCAGGTGCGTGTGCTCGGGCGCTTCCGCCCAGGGCAGCGGATAGTCCAGCGCCCTGCCGTCACCGGCGACGATGTCCCACACGGCGAGCCGACCGCCGAGCGCGGTGACTCTGCGTGCTTCGCGATACAGGCGGTCTTTGTCGGGCACGTTCATCTGAACGTGCTGGCTGAAGACCACCTGGAAGGACGCGTCGGCGAAAGGAAGTTCCGTGACGTCGCCCTGGCGGACGGCTATCCGATCGTCCAGGCCGACAAGATGATTGAGCCAACGCGCGGTGTCGCAGTATTCCCCGACCATATCGACGCCGGTGACCCGGCAGCCGAAGCGAGCAGCGAGATACCGGGCGGTGCCCCCGATGCCGGTGCCCGCGTCGAGTACCTCGGTCTCCGGCGTCAGGTCGACGAGTTCCACGAGCTGATAGGTCGCGAGACGCCCGCCGCTGTGGAAATCCTCGAGTAACGCGAGATCGGCGGGCTCCAGTCGGTCGAGGTCTTTTCCTGCGGCGATGAGCGCCTGCTCGATGTTGATCCGAGATACCCCGGTCGCGTACTGGGCCGGAATCCGCATTTCTTTCATGGCTGTTCTCTTCTCGTTTCCGGCCCGACGGGCCGGAGCCTGGTGAGCACGTCGCGGCGGCCTTGGGTGGTCAACCCGAACTGAGTGGCTTGCTCGATATCGATCACGCCGGTGAGCAGCCCGAGCACGGCGTGCGGGGGACCGTCCAGGACAAGATCGGGATCGACGGCCACACCGGTGCGTGAATTGATCCGTCCCGCACCGACTTCGAGGACAGCGTGGACACCGGACGAGCTGAGCTGAATGATCACCGGTGCCGCCGCCGGGTCGACGTCGGTGACGAACCACGCCGGCGCGTACGCGAGCCATTGGGCCCGGAAGGCGTCCTCGGGCCGCACCTCGGTCATCTGACGAAGTCCCCACAGCCCCAACGCTTTCAGCGTGGGCTCCAGCGCCAGTCCGGCTTCGGTGAGCCGGTAAAGGCTGGTCGCGACGGGCGGCGGCGCATCGTCACGGCTGATCAGTTCGGCCTGCTCGAGTTCGCGCAGCCGCGTCGACAACAGATTGGTGGCGATGCCAGGCAGCCCGTTCTTCAGGTCGGTGAACCGGCACGAGCCCTGTATCAGCAGCTCCCGCACGATCAGCAGCGTCCATCGATCTCCTACGACATCGAGCGCCCTGGCGATCGAACAGTATTGGTCGTAGGTCCGCATACCGCCATCGTAGCTCGTGGAAGTAGAGAAAATCTACTTGTTGGTTGAAAATCTCTACTATCGGTCAACTGGCCGGTCACGGCCGGAAGTTCTTGGGTGCATAGGAAGTTCCTATGGCATCCACTGTCTTTTGGTCTTTGCCTCTCGTCCTTTTCCGGACGTACCGTGAAACAGCTCGACAAGGTGTCAATCCTTTCCGTCGAGCGGCAAATACGCAATCGAGAGGACCGGTGGCATGACCACGATCGAGAACGGCTCGGGAACCCGCGAATTCGCGGGAAAGCGGGCACTGGTCACAGGTGGTACTCGCGGAATCGGCGCGGCCATCGTGCGTCAGCTTTTGGACGCGGGTGCCGAGGTGATCACGACCGCCAGGTCGGCGACCAGCTCGGTACCGGACGGGGCCACGTTTGTGGCGGCCGACGTGCGGACGCGGGCGGGCGCGGAGGCGCTGGCCGCGGCGGCGCAGGAGGTGCTCGGCGGGGTGGATGTGCTGGTCCACAACGCGGGTGGGGCGCAGCCGTACGAGGGTTCCGCGGCCATCCCGGACGAGGTGTGGCAGGAGGCGTTGGACCTGAATTTCCTTGCGTCGGTGCGGCTGGACTCGCTGCTGGTACCGGGGATGCGGGAACGGCGTTCGGGGATGATCGTGCACATCTCCTCGGCTGCGGTGCCCGCCGCGGCGCCACCGTTCCTGCACTACGTGGCGGCGAAGGCGGCGCTGCAGACCTACAGCCGGGGATTGGCTTTGGAGTTGGCGCCCTTCGGAATTCGGGTCAATGCCGTGTCTCCCGGCAGAACCGCCACCCCCGGCGGCGAAGAAACCCGGGAGCTGTGGGCGCGCATCAGTGCGGACGACACTGCGGCGCCGAGCGCGGACGACACTGCGGGGTCAAGCGCGAGCAGCGCAGTGCCGCTGGGGCGCGACGGTCAGCCCGACGACATCGCCAACGCGGTGCTGTTCCTCGCGTCCGACCGGGCGAGCTGGCTGACCGGCAGCAATCTCTTCCTGGACGGCGGCGAATTCCCCCGCGGCTGACGGCTATTCCCTAGGCGGACAAGACATTACGAGAGGTCGCAGATCATGGAATTGCAGGGCAAGACGGCATTGGTCACCGGCGGCACGTCCGGCATCGGGCTGGCAACCGCTCGATTGCTGGCCCATGCGGGCGCTGAGGTCATCATCAGCGGCCGAGATACCAAGCGCGGCAAGGACGCTGAACACGCCGCGCAGGCGGACGGCGCGGTCCGATTCGTCCCGGCCGACCTGGCCGACCTGGACTCGGTCGCCGAATTGGCCCGCCAGAGCGGCCCGGTCGACATCCTCGTCAACAACGCGGGCGCGTTCCCGACCGCACTCACCGTGGACCAGAGCGAGCGGGAGTACCAACGCGTCTTCGACACCAACGTGCGCGGCGCCTACTTCCTGGTCGCCGCGCTCGTGCCGCACATGCTCGAACAGGGCGCGGGCAGCATCGTCAACGTCACCTCGCTGGCGGCGTTCAAGGGCTTCCCCGCCGCCTCGGTCTACAGCGCGTCCAAAGCCGCGCTGACCTCGCTGACCCGCACCTGGGCAACGGAATTCAACGGCGGCGGGGTCCGGGTCAACAGTGTCGCTCCCGGTCCGACCCGCACCGAAGGCGTGCTGGCCGAATGGGGCCCGGCGGGCAACGAGGGCGTGGCCAAGGAGCTGGGGCTCGAGCGCACGGCCGACTCATCCGAGATCGCCGAGGCGATCTATTTCCTCGCTTCGCCGCGGGCCAGCTACATCACCGGCACCACGATCCACGTCGACGCGGGCGGCAGCGTCTTCTAGCGGCGGGTCAGGAGACCGGTGCGAAGGACCTGGACCAACTCTCTTGACGCAACTGTTCGAGCAGGGCCGCCGCCGCGCCGCCACTGGACCGGACCACGGCGATGACGGGCTGGGACACCATCGGGGATACCGGCCGCACGAGGTGCTCGTAACCGGCGGGCACCGCGGAGGACGGGATGAGGGTCACCCCCAGCCCTTGGGCGGCCCAGCGTGCGGCCGTTGCCGTCTGGGAGACCCGGGCCGCCGTGGTCGGGGTCAACTCGTTGTCCCGCAACACATTCAACAGCACTCGGTCGAGCGCGCTGTCGCGGTCGAACCGCACCCACGGCTCGCCTGCCAGTTCGCGCAGCTCGACCCGGTCCGCGGCGAGCAGCCGGTGCGCGGCGCCCAGCACCACGACGAACTCCTCGTCGCCGAGGTGGTGGGCGTCGGCGGGGGTTCGCTCGCACTCCGCCATCAGCGCGAGGTCGAGCACGCCCCGACGGCATAGCCGGTCCAGCTCGGCGGAGCTGGGCTCCTCGAAGACGGTCACCTCCAGCCGCGGGAAGCGGCGATGTAACGCGCCGAGCGCGCGTGGCAGCTGCCGCGTGCCGAAGCCGAGCTGCGCCGCGACCACCAGTTCGCCGACCAGTTCGTCGGCACCGGCCCGCGCCGTCGCCCGCGCCCGCCGCGACGCGCTCACCGCGATTTCCGCCTCGCGCAGGAACGCTTGCCCGACCGCGGTGGGTACCAGTCCGGTCGGCGTGCGGTCGAACAGTTGCACGCCGAGTTCCCGCTCCAGGCCGCGGATCTGCTGGGACATCGATGGTTGCGCGACGTGCAGCAGCTCCGCCGCCGCCGTCACCGAGCCCGCTTCGGCGACGGCCAGGGCGTACTCGTACTGGCGAAGGCTCATGCGGCGCTTGTTCCCTTCATGCGGTGGACCGCGATCCACCTCGTTGTGATCGCTGTGGTGACAAGCGCTACAACGCGAGCCGTGCCGGGTTTACTCCGTGGCGGTCACCGCACCGAAGCCGGCCTCTTGTATGCCAACCCCCGACCAGCTCCAATATTGTATGAGTTTGATATGATACTGAAATCGTAGTTTACGGATGCGATACTTTTGGAGAAGGGTTCCATGCCATGAACGCAGACAGTTACCGTCGGCTGACCAACACGATCAACAAGGTCATCGTCGGATTGCAGCGCAGGGGAGTGGCTTTCGGGCCGATGCAGCTGCTCACCGTCCCGGGGCGCCGGACCGGGCAGCCGCGCACGTTCCCGATCGCCGTGAACAAGCTGGGCGACGGCCGCTACATCTTCCAGGCGTTCCCGAAGGCGGCGTGGGTGGCGAACGCGCGGGCCGCGGATACCGTCACGTTGACTCGGGGACGCAAGTCCTCGACCGCCCGCCTGGTCGAGGTGTCGGTCGATGAACGTCGTCCGCTGTTGCGCGAATTGGTCGAGTCCAGTCCGGCGAGTGTCGGCAACCGCTTCGTGACCACCGGTCTGGCCGAGGCCGCCACGCCGGACGGGATCGCCGCGGCGGCGCATCGGATCGCGGTATTCCGCGTCGAACCGGCCTGAACCGAACCGGCAGGTTCATCGACCCGGTCTGCGGTGGCGTCGATCGGTCCGGCGCCACGATACGATACGGAATCCATACAAACTGACGTGAGAGTAGCGCTGTGTGAGTTCAGTAGCAGATCGGGCCGGGGCGCGGCAGCGGCGGCAGCTCACCGTTGCCGTCAAGGAAGCGATGCGCGACTTGAACATTCAGCTGTCGCTGCTCAACCGCAGGTTCGGCGGCCGGGTCGAGCTCAGGGATATCGACTGGACCTGCCTCGACCTAGTCAATCGATATGGCCCGATGACCCCGACCGCGCTGGCGCGCCAGGCCGGCCTGCACCCGGCGACCTTGACCGGGATCCTCGACCGGCTACAGAAGGGCGGCTGGGTCCAGCGCGAGCGCGATCCGGAATCAACGGACCGTCGCGCAGTCACCCTTCGCGCAGTGCGCGAACGCAATTCGACCCTCTTCGAGGTGTTCGCCGGGATGAACACCCGAATGGACGAGGTCTGCGAGCACTACTCCGCAGCCGAACTCGAGGTGATCGCCGACTTCCTGCGCCGCACCAGCACCGCGGGACAAGCCTCGGCCGAGGAATTGGCCGAGGGCTGATTCGCCTGGCGGCCGCACACAAACCTGTCCGCTGAACGCAATTGGTTGTCGTCCTTACGCCTTCCCGTCTCGAAATTCCCTCACTACCGTTGAAGACGCGCCCCTTCAGGATGCGCATATCATTCGAAATCCACTGCGGGGCAACATATTTATCGGCGTCTGCGTCTCAGGAGGGGCTCAATGTCGATCACTAGTATTACCCCGCCCGGCGCTGCTGATGTCGGCAGGCGAATTGTGTTGGCGGAGCGGGACTTCAGGACCTGTTAGGTAGGTCTTAACTGAGCCGCCATGTGTGGGGTGTTTCGCTACGCTGACCCGTGAAATGACTGCTGCTGCGCAATGGTGCGCTGTTGCTTGGTGTCTGTGGCCGGGTGGACGAGGTTAGTGGCTCGGTCGTGAATGTTGTTATGCGGGAAGGGTTATCAGCTGATGAGGGCGCGGCGGATCTTGGTGGGGATGTTGGCAGCGGTGGGTGCTGTTGTGGGCATGGGGGTGGTGGCGCCGGCGCAGGCGGATCCGCTGCCGCAGGTGACGACGGTCGGCACCACGCTGTTCTCCTTCGGTGACGCGAAGTTCTGTGCGGGCGCGATCGACGTTGCGCTCGAGGCGGCACCGCGCAGGCCGGGGCATGTGCTGGCGCACGTGACGCCGCGGGGGTATCTGGGTGGTCCTTGTGGCAATCAGGTGAAGCTGGGCTGGGTGGGTTCGGCGGGGCTGCGGACTCAGGATGTCTGGGTCGGTGCCGGTGCGACGCCGGGGGAGACCGTGACGGCGGATCTGTGGGTCGGGATGGGTCCGGCCAAGGTTATGGCGGCGTCCTGGCCGATCAAGGGCACGTTCGCGGAGTGGTATCTGCTGGTGCCGTAGTGATACCTTTGTAGTCAAAGGTAAATCGCGTACGGGAGTATCGGCATGGTCCATGAAGAGTCCCCGCGACCCACGGCTGGTCGCATCCTGACAATCGGTCTGCATCCGAAATCCCTTGACTACAGTCAATTTCCGGACCTGGACGAGCCGAAGCTGCTCGCGCGCATCGAAACCGGGCACGCCGCGATGCGCGCGGCAGGCTTCGACGCGGTGTCCTGTCTGGTCGGCACCGAACCCGACGAGGCCGAACACGAGATCCGCGCACACCTCGCCGACGGCCCGATCGCCGTGGCGATGATCGGCGGCGCGATCCGGATGATCCCGGAGCACACCCTGTTGTTCGAACGGATCGTCAACGTGTTGAGCGGAACGGTGTTCTGCTTCAACACTTCACCGGAAACCACCGTCGACGCACTGCGTCGCGCCGGGGTCGCCCCGAACGCCTAGCGAATTCGACCCCGCCGGAACCTAATTGGACAATTGCGACCCCCGCGCCGGCGTACAGCAAGCCCACCGCTGATTCCCAGCTGACGTTCAACTTCGCGTGCGAAGTTTGCGGTTCCTGATGGCTGTCGAGGATGAGGTTTGATGAGGGTTGTTGATGGTGCCTGCCGCGGCGTGGCCGGGATCGGTGTCGCGCTGGCGATGCTGATGCTCGGCGGCGGGGTCGCGAGCGCCGACACGGTGGTCCCGCTGCCGGACGGTGAACAGGCCCTGACCACGGCGACCGGCATTCCGGTCGACCTGACCAGGACCGGTGAGACCGCGATCATCTCGCCGTCGCTGGCCGCGAACGGCATGTCCCGAACGGCGCAGCTATCGGGCACCACCTACGCCACCGTCCCCGGCGCGACAGCGGGCACCCTGGAGACCGGTTATCTGGTCGGCTGCCAGGTGGATCTGTCCGGTGGGTTGTCCCTCGGCGGCGACGTCTACCTGTCGCCCGACTCGGTGTCACCGGAATTGAGCCCCAGCATCAAGCTGGGCCCGGGGGCCGTGGCGGTGGTCAAGTTCGGCACCAAGAAGCTCGATCCGGCGGCGGGCGCTGTCGGCATCGCCTACCGCAATCGCGGTATTCAGCTGAGCGGATGCGGCGGATTCGCACAGGCCCGCGCATACAGCGCGCTGACCGTGACCAACGACCAGGGTTCTGCCGAAGTGATGCTGTACGGCGACCCGTTCAGTGTGGGTTGAGCGTGCGATCGAACGAGAGGAACAACGCGATGCGCGGTTCATTGTGCGCCGCGGTGGCGTGCGCATTCCTGCTGATCCCGGCGGGTCTGGCACACGCGGACACGTCGGTGACACTGCCGGATGGACATGATCAGTTCACGGTTCGCGATGGTGTCGTCGCGGCGGTCGACCGCACCGGCGAACAAGCGACCATCTCCGGCTCGATGGCCGCGAGTCCGCTGTCGCGCAACGCCTGGGTATCGGGTGTGACGTCGATCCACCTCACCGTGCCCGCCGAGGTCACGGTCAGCGGCGGCCGGATCGAGACCGGTTACCTGGTGGGCTGCCAGGTCGATCTGGGCAGTGCCACCCACGCGGACGGTAGTGGCGATACCCCGAGCGACCCGAAACCGGATACCCCTGACAAGCCGGGCAAGGACGGTGGCGGCAACGACGGTCTCAGCGCGGGCGGTTACGCCGGTGGCACCGTCAACAAATCGGGTGTCTCGCCCTACGCCGATCCCTCGATGAGCATTCAGCTCAAGCCGGGAAAGGTGGCAACGAAGAAGATCGAGGACTACTCCTTCACCGGCACCTCGGGCATCACCCAGTACGTGAATCACACACTGTCCGTTGAGGGGTGCGCAGGCGCCGCCGAAGCCCGCGCCTACACGACGGTCACCGTGCACGACAACGTGATGGACGATTCGGAGACCCTGTGGGGCCAACCCTTCAGCCTCGGCTAGTGCCCGGCTGCCCAGACGAACCCGTCCGGGTCGGCGAACGGGCCGATACCGCTGCCGAGCACGATGCGGTGCGATCCGGTGCCCGCCGGATCGACACCCGCGTCCTTGGCGGCGGCCTTGCGCCCGTACAGCGCCAGCTTGACCGACGACGCCGGCGCCTCGAACTCGACGTACTTGCTGCCGAAGCTCTTGCCGACGGTCAGGCCGCGGTCGACGTAGAACTGCTTGGTCGCCTTGACGTTGTCGACGCCGAGCAGCACCACGAAATCATCGACCGCCCTGGTGGCCGGGCCGGTGTCCTTCTTCGCCGAGGTCGCGACCTTCCAGATCGCCCCGTCCGGCGCCTGGATCACGCCGCCGTAGCCCCAGAAGCTCTTCTTGGCCTGCTTGATCGTCACCGCGCCCGCGTCGAGCGCGGTGCCGATCAGGCTGTCGACGGTGCTCGGCTGCGACACCACGAGCGAGAGGATGTACCCGCGGAATCCGTTCGTCGGTGCGTCGGTGGCGCGGATGCGCAGTTGGTTTCCGAGGCCGAACGCGGCGTCGTAGAAGGCGGTGGCCGCCGCGGGGTCGGAAACCTCGAGGGTGACGGACTCGATAGTGGTCTGATCAGTGCTGATGTTCATGGGAGCAACGCTAGGTGCCGCCCGGTGACCAGCGCTTCTCGATTCCTGACCGGTCTGCTCGGTCGTTGCGCCGTGCGCGCCCGTCTTGCGGATTTCGACCGTTTCGTCCGCTTGATCCAGTTCGCGCAAGACGGCTTTACGAACTCCGCGACGAGAACGCGGTCACCGCAGCCTGATTGGTATCGAGTAACCAAACGGCTTGAGCTGCCGCGTCATTCGATGCGTGACAGCGTCGGGCCGTGTATCGGAGACTTCCGTGGGTATGCCCAGTTGCGGTCGCGCTGGAAAGCGCGCTCGGTCGCCGCTAGCGTGGGGTGGCGCGCACGGAGTCGGATAGCTGGGAGTTGAGTTTGTCGACATCGACGATCGAGAACATCGAAATGTCCGCCCCCGCGCCGAATGAGCCTCGCACCATCGCGCCGCTGGTGTGGTGGACGATCGTGCTGGCCGGTGTCGTCGCCGGTGGGTATTACCTGGTGCAGGTGCTCGAGCATCGGCAGATAATGCTGCATCTGATCGACCTGAGCGTCTATCAGATCGCCGGCGATCGAGTGAGCCATCACGTCTCGGTGTACGACAGTCCGCTGCTCGGCAACACCCGAGGTGTCTGGGAGTTCGTCTACACCCCGTTCGCCGCACTCCTGTTCGTTCCGCTGCGCTGGATACACGGCGACCTGTACACGGTCGTCGGCGGCCTCGGCAATTTCGTGATGCTGGCCGTGTCCTGCTGGGTGGCGCTGTCGATGCTCGGCTATCGGCGGGATCGACGACTGGCCATCGCGGCCGTCGCGGTCGCCGGACTGCTGATGTGGTGCGAACCCATCCGCATGACCATGGCCTTCGGTCAGGTCAACATCTTCCTGTTGCTGATCGTCATCGTGGACATGGCGCTACCCGACACCTCGCGCTGGAAGGGTGTGCTGACGGGTATCGCCGCAGGCATCAAACTGACTCCGGCTTTCTTCGTGCTCTACCTGGTGGTCACCCGGCGCTACCGGGCCGCGGCGACCGCGGTAGGCGCGTTCGCCGCGACCATGGTCATCGGTTTCGCTGTGCTGCCGAAGGATTCGCTGACGTACTGGAGTGGCGCCTTCCTCGACCCGCAACGCGTCGGCATACCCGCGAACCTGTCGAACGAATCGCTGCGCGGCATGATCGCCCGCGCGGTCGGCGTCGAAGGCGCACATCAGTTGCTCTGGTTGGCCGGCGCAGCCGCCATGGCCGCTCTCTGCCTATACCTGGCCCGCCGCCTCTCCCGAATGGGCCATGAACTACCCGCCGTAGTGTGCGTCGGCGTCACCATGACAGCCGTATCCCCCTTCAGCTGGGTACACCATTGGGTCTGGCTAGCACCACTTCTCATCTACCTGGCCGACCTGGCCCTCCGCCGCCGCGGCCTCCTCGCCCCCCTCGCCTTCCTGGCAACCGCACTGGTCGTCTCCAGCGGCATCCTCACCTTCTACGACCCAACCCTGGTCAGCATTTTCGACTACGCCGACCGAGCCCGCCCCTCCCTCCTCTACCGCAACGCCTACCTCTGGCTGACCGTGGTACTCCTGGCAGTTACAGCCATAGCCCTACACCGATCGACGGCTCGCCCGCAGCCGTCAGCGGAAACGGTCGACACTCAGCGCGCGGAATCGCCTACGAGCAGTTGACCGTCGGCCGCTCAGGGGCCGTGGTTGTCAATGTCGTGGGTCGATGAATCGCGCGATGTACGCGTGCGCACGATGCCAAGGGTCGTGCGCGAACTCGGCCCGAGCCCGGTGCCAGTGTCGGGCGCAGAGTTCGTCGAGGTCCACGTGGATCGGCCGTGGTTCGCAGGGCTCAGCAGCCTGAGAGACGGCGAGTAGCTCCGACTCCGGCGTCCATCCGCAATGGTCGAATGCCCATCGACCGTCGGAGGCGTAGACGTGGCAGGGATCGTCAGCTCCGTTCGGCCACAGTCCGATTGGGCGGAACTCGCCCGGATGGACCTCCAGGAACGCATAGGCCAGGATGTGGCACGCACCGGCAGCGAAGAACGACTGGTCGTCCCGGTGCCATGACAGGTCCTTATCCGCTCTCTCCAGCGGGGTTCGCCGGAAGACCGCGCAGGGGACATACATGCCGTGAGTCTATTCAGCGAGCGCATTTGAGATCGAAATCGGCTCAGCGAGTGAACTTTTCGATGGCGGCGGGGGTTACCGGGGTGAAGAAGTTGATGAGGTTGCCGTCTGGGTCTCGGAAGAGGAGGGCGCGGTTGCCCCAGGGCATGGTGGTGGGTTCGGTGACGAAGTCGGGGATGAAGGTGGTCAGGTTTTTGTAGATGGTGTCTACGTCGTCGACTAGGAATTCGATGATGACGCTGTGGTTGTCGGCGGGGCGGGCGGAGTTGGGGGCGAAGAGAGGGACGGTGCGGGTGCTGCCGATTGCGAGGGTCGCGGACGGCGTGGTGAGTTCGGCGAAGTCTTCGGTGGACCAGTTTGCTTGCAGGCCGGTGGCGCGTTCGTAGAAGGCGACGAGGCGGGTGATGTCGGCGGTGATGATGCGGATCGAGACGAAGTTCATGGGTGCTCTCCTGGTCGGTTGGTGGTCTCGACCGAACGGTATGGCTGATACCGGACAGAATCCGCCCGGTATATGAGAGAGACTTAGGTCATGTCCCGGCCTATTGCTCGCGTGCTCGCATTGCTGGAGCTTTTGCAGGCGGGTGGTACTCGGACCGTGGCGGAACTTGCCGACCGGCTCGAGGTCGATGAGCGAACGGTGCGCCGGTATGTCGATCACCTGCTCGACCTCGACGTGCCGGTCGAATCGGTGCGCGGCCGCTACGGCGGCTATCGGCTCGCCTCGGGGTACCGGATGCCACCGCTCATGCTGAGCGATGACGAAGCGCTGGCCGTGCTGCTCGGCCTGGTCGCGGGGCGGCGCGCAGGCTTGCTGACGAGCACGGGGTCGGCGAGCGAGACGGCGGCGGCGAAGATTCGGCGGGTATTGCCGGAGCGGCTCGGTCGCAGGCTCGATGCCGTGCTCGGCTCGCTCGCCTTCACCGCCACGCCCGGCGAGACGACCGCTCCGGAGACCGCGGTTCTGCTCACGATCGCCGACGCGGTCCGCCAGCACTGGCCGATTTCGATCCGGTACACCGCCGCCGACGGCCGGCACACCGAACGCACGCTGCACCCATATGGACTCGTCGCGCATTCGGGCCGGTGGTACGTGATCGGTTCAGACCCCGCGATCGGCGAAGACCGAACGTTCCGGCTGGATCGCATCACCGCCGCACGCACGCTGCCCGGTTCGTTCGAACCGCCTGCCGAATTCGACCCTGCAGCGCGTGTGCTGACCGGACTCGCCACCGCGCCCTACCGGCATGAGGTGACTCTCCGGATCCAAGGCACCACCGAGCAGATTCGCACCCGACTCCCCGCCAGCGTCGCGATCGTGACGGAGCCGTCATCGGATTCGGACTGGTCCCGCGTCGAACTGCGGGCCGAACGCCTCGACTGGTTACCTCCCTTGCTCGCGTCCCTGGACCTGCCGTTCGTCATCGAACGACCCGACGAGCTCCGCGACCTCGTCGCAGCACTCGCTGACCGGCTGATGCAGTCGGCCCAGCGAAAACCGCCGCGCACCAGGCAGACTGGAGCGCATGGCGATGGTGAACATCCGTAAAGCGACTCCTCAGGACGAGGCGGCACTCGCCGATCTCAACTGGCGCAGCTGGAACCCGGTGGCCGAGATCGCCCCGCGCCCACCACGTGACGCCACGTTTTTCGGCGAAGCCAGCGAACCGGAGCACTACCTTGTCGCCGAACTCGACAACCGTCTGGTCGGCTACCTCCGCCTCGTTCAGCCGATACCGGTCCCGAGCGCCGCGCACGTCCGCCAGATCCAGGGCCTCGCCGTCGACGAGGAATTCCGCCGCCACGGCATCGGAACAGACCTCCTCGAAAGCGCTTTCGCCGAAGCCCGCGGCGCGGGCGCCACCCGCCTGACCCTGCGCGTCCTCGCCCCGAACACCGACGCCCGCCGACTCTACGAACGCATGGGTTTCACCGTCGAAGGCACCCTCCACCACGAATTCCTCATCGACGGCACCTATGTCGACGACATCCTGATGGCCCGCACGGTCTGACTCATTCACTCGCGACGGGCGCCATCGCGATGTCCCAGAAATTCGCGTAGCGACCGCCGCGACGCAGTAGGTCCTCGTGGGTGCCCTGCTCGATGATTCGGCCGCCGTCGAGAAACATGATGTGGTCGGCGCTTCGCACGGTGCGCAGGCGATGGGCGACCAGCACCACTGTCCGGCCGGACATCAGGCGTTCGATTCCTGCGTGGACGGCCGCCTCGTTCACTGGGTCCAGTGCGGAGGTCACCTCGTCCAGGAGCACGATGGGGGAGTCCTTCAGCAGGGCTCGCGCGATCGAAACACGTTGGCGCTCACCGCCGGACAGCAGCGCGCCACCCTCACCGACATTCGTCTTCCAGCCACTGGGCAGCCGCTCGATCACGTCGTCCAACTGGGCGGCGGTCGCGGCCGCGCGCACCTCGGTGTCGTCGGCGTCGGGACGGCCGAGGCGCACGTTCTCCTCGATCGTGCCGTCGAATAGGTAGACATCCTGGAAGACGATGGCGATCTGCCGCATCAGTATCTCCGTGCTGATCGCGCGCACGTCGACACCGCCCACCCGCACCGCGCCGGTGTCTACGTCGTAGAACCGCGCGAGCAATTGGAGCAGGGTGCTTTTGCCCGCGCCGGAGGGGCCGACAATGGCGAGCCGCTGTCCCTCCGGCACAGACAACGTCAGGTCATTGATCAAGGTGCGGTCGTGCTGTCGGAAGGTGACGGACTCGAACCGCAGGTCTCGGCCGACCGGCGTGATCGGTTCCCGAGGTTCCGGCAGCGGCTCGGTGCGCAACACCGCGTCGAGCCGGGCCAACTCGGCACGCGCGCCGCGCAGCTTGCCACCGATATCCGACAGCGAAAGCAGCGGATCGGCGCAGCGGGCGGTGAGCACCAGGATCGCCAAAAGTTCTGCCGCGCCGATGTTTCCGCCGAGTGCAAGGTAGGTGCCGAGGATCAGCAGCCCGGTGAACGCGGCCTGCACCGTGAGCGTCAGCCCCACCACCCCGGGCACCGCCGACAGCGTGGAACGGCGGGCCGCACGCTGAGCTTCCCGCAATGAATCGTCGAGCAGTTCGAACCGTTCGCCCGTCCGGCCGCCCGCCCGCAGCACCGGCTGCGCCTGGAGATATTCGATAACACGCCCGGATGCCTCGCGGCCGCGGTCGGCGCTCGCTATATCGGCAGCTGCCATCGAGCGGCCGGTCCAGATCTGCACCGCCGCGACAACAGGGACGGCGACCAAAGCGGCCAACCCCAACTGCCAGTTGAACGCGAACATCACGACGATGATCGTCAGCGGAGTCACACAGGCGGCGATGAACGGCGCCAGCAGATGCGCCGACACGCTCATCGCCTGCAGCAGACCACGACTGGCCATGACGGACACCTCGCCGACCCGATCGGCGCTGTACCAGCCGATGGGCAAGCGGGCCAGATGATCGCCGAGCCGGTGATACATCCCGCGCAACATCGTTGCCCCGACCCGGAATCCGGACAGATCACTGCGATAACGCAACGCCGCGTACGCCGCGACCGCGACACCGAACGCGAGCAACCACGGCCGAGCAGCTCCTGGATCGCTCCCGAACAGTGCCCGCAACACCGGAACCAGCAGTGCGTAGGACAAACCCTCGACCACCGCGGTGATCGTCATCAGCGCCATGGTGCGACGCATCGTCCGGGCGTATTCCTGTCCCAACACCTGCAACAGCATTCGCATCATCAGCGCGAGTCTCCTTGCCGTACTTGGGTTTCGATCTCATCGGTGAGTGCGGATCGGTGCGATTGCCAGAACTCCGCGAACTTTCCGTGCTGCGTGAGCAACTCGCTGGGCCTGCCGCGCTCGATGATCGCTCCGTCCGCCAACACCACGACCGTGTCAGCGTCGGCGACCGTCTCCAGCCGGTGCGCGATCACCAGAATTGTCCGATCGCCCGCCAACGTCGCCAGTGCATCGCGCACCGCGCGCTCGGTCTGCGGGTCGGCGAAGGCGGTCGCTTCGTCGAGCACGAGAACCGGCGCGGCGGCGAGCAGGGCACGCGCGATCGAAATACGTTGTGCCTCACCGCCGGACAGCTTGACGTCGTCGCCGATCACCGACTCGTAGCCACGCGGCAGCTCGAGAATTCGATCGTGGATATTCGCCAGCTTCGCGATGCGCACCACCTCATCGCGGTCGGTCTCCGGCACCGCCAGCGCGATATTGTCCGCGATCGACGCGCGCAGCAGCCGAACATCCTGGAAGACAAAGGAAACCGTCCGATAGAGCTCCCGGCTGCTGAGCTCGCGCAGATCCACCCCGCCGAGCAGCACCGAACCGTGCGTCGGGTCGAAGAACCGCGGCAACAGCTGAACCAGCGTGGACTTCCCGCTGCCCGACGGGCCGACGAGCGCGGTGACGGTCCCCGGCTCGAGCACCAGGTCGATCCCGCGCAACACCTCGTGCTCGGGGTCGTAGCCGAAGCGAACACCCCGCAGTTCCACCCGATGTCCTTGTGCCGCAACAGGATGCGCGGGTTCCGGCAATGACGGCACGGCGAGCACGTCCTTGATCCGCCCGACCGCCCGCCCGGCGGCCTGCATATCGTCGAAGCCGTGGCCGAGCGCCGCCACCGGCGCGGTCAGTCCCAGCCCGAGTAGCAGGAAGGGCAGTAGATCCGCCGGTGCCATCGAGCCGTTCGTGATCAGCGTCGTACCGCCGATCAACACGACGAGCAGCACGAACGGCGGCGACAGCGCCAGCTGCATCCCCGCGGCGATCGCGGAGACCGCGCGCACCCAGTGCACGAAGGTGTCTACGAAATCGTCGGCGGCCGTACGGAATTTACTGTGCGCCCGCCCGGAGCCGCCGAACGCCTTGACCACCGAGATGCCTTGTACGAACTCGACCACCGAACTCGCGATCCGCCCCATGGCCGTATCGAATACCGCCTGCTCGCGCTGCCGGGTCGGCGTCATCATCAGCGGGACAAGGGCAATCGCCAGCACCACCGGTATCAGCGTGATCAGCGTGAGCCGCCAATCGATGGTGAACAGGTAGACCAGCGATATCAGCGGCACCACGAATGCGGAGACGAGCTCGCCCGGAGCATGCGCGATGAACGGGTGCACGGTGCTGACGTCCTCGCCGACCACCTTCGCCAGCTCGCCGGTGCGGCGCTGGGAGAACCAGCCGATCGGCGCCCGCCCGAGCCGCTCGGCCAGTTGCCTGCGAAATGACAGCTGCACCTGGTTGTCGACGATGTGCCCGATACCGGCCGACGCGGCCGTGCACAGCAGTCGCACGAACATGCCTACCGCACCGGCGATTACGACGGCCCAGACGTGACCGTGCTCGATCGGGCCGGGCGACAACAGTGTTCGCCCCAGTTCGACCACTGCCAGCAGCGGCGCGAGACCGGCGACAGCGCCGACGACCTGCAGGATGACGACTGCGGCGAAACCTGGTGCATGCGGGCGAAGCAGGTTCGAAATACCTTGTCCTGCTGTGGAATCGGCCCTCGGCGAGGGGGTGGACTGTTCCGTCGCCGTAGCGACGTCGAGCACGGTCATCGCGTTCCCTCCCAGTTTCAGTACGCGTATAAATAATGTACCTCGAGCCGGTTCTCCGAGCCATAGATCGCAACTTTGCTAATTTGCCTGTAAGAGAAGGGCGACCGTTGACCGATCACCAGGGTTTCCAGCAGCAGGAACGCACCGCAGTCGACCGCTTGGAGCGGCAGACCGGCGATATGGGCAGTGTCACCTCCTACGGCCCGCATGCGGACCAGGTGATCGAAGTATTCGGCGAACCGGGACCAACGCTGGTGTTCGTCCACGGCGGCTACTTTCGGCCCACCATCGATCGGACCCACGCCAGGCCGTTCGCCCGTGCACTCGCGCGGGCAGGTCAGCGGGTCGTGCTGCTGGAATATCGGCGAGTGCCGGGGGATCCGTCGGTGACGATCGCGGACCTGGACCTCTTCGAGTCCCACTTGGCCGAACCGGTGCTGTGGGCCGGCCACTCCGCGGGTGGGATGCTGGCGCTGACACGGGCGTATCGGCGTCCGGCCGCAGTCCTCGCGTTGGCACCGGTAGCGGATCTCGCGCGCGCATCCCGACTACACCTCGGCGATCACGCGGTCACCGCCTGGATGGGCGGAACTCCCGAACAACAGCCGCGCCGATACGCCGACCTCGACCCCCAAGTGCGTCTGTCACCGCGCCCTCCTGGCGTACTCCTGGTGCACGGCATCAACGATCAGACCGTCCCCGTCGCACTGAGCCAGGACAGTCCGGCCGAATCGCTGGTACTACCGGACGCCCACCACTTCGACCTCATCGATCCCGAGTCCGAAAAGTGGCCCCGGATACTGCAATTGGTGCGCTCAGCAGTGCGGCAACTGCCTCCGCAGACACAGTGAAATACGGTGTCCTTGCGACAACTTCCGAACGCGACGCAGGGAGACCCATGCCGAATCGGCCACCAGCCAGTTCGTTGACCAGCGCCGAGGCCCTGGATCAGCTGGAAACGCACTATCAGCGCTCCGTCGACGCGTTGCGCGAGGCGATCCGGGCCTTCGTCGAGAACGGCACCGTGCCGGACGAGGCCACCCGCGACGCGGGCTTGTTCGTCTATCCAGAACTGCGCATCAGCTGGGACGGTGCCGCGCCGCCGAAGAATCGCTCGCGCGCGTGGGGGCGGTTCACCCGGCCGGGCAGCTATGCCACCACGATCACCCGCCCGGATCTGCTGCGTCATTACCTGACGGAGCAATTGGAGATGATCGAGCGCGACTACGAGGTGCGCATCGAGGTTTCGCCGTCCCGGCAGGAGATCCCGTTTCCCTATGTGATCGATCGCGCCGACCTCACCCTCGACAGTTCGATGGCCGCGGTGATGGCCAGGTATTTCCCGACCACCGACCTGGCCAGCATCGGTGACGAAACCGCCGACGGCATCTTCAACGCCATCGACACCTTCCCGCTCAGCCATTTCGACGCGCTGCGCACCGATTTCTCGCTGGCGCGCTTGCAGCACTACACCGGAACGCCGGTGGACCATTTCCAGCCGTTCGTGCTGTTCACCAATTACACCCGTTATGTCGACGAATTCGTGCGCTGGGCCTGCGAGCAGATCGCCGACCCCGACAGCCCGTACGACGGCCTCTCGTGTCCGGGCGGCACCGTGATCACCGCCGAAACCCTGGGCGCGGCAACAACGTCGGATCTCGCCTGGAAGAAACATCAGATGCCCGCCTGGCACCTGACCTCGGCCGATCGACGCGGCATCACCCTGGTGAACATCGGTGTCGGACCGTCGAACGCGAAGACCATCTGCGATCACCTCGCGGTGCTGCGCCCGCACGCGTGGCTGATGATCGGCCACTGCGGCGGCCTGCGGGAGAGCCAGGCGATCGGCGACTACGTGCTCGCGCACGCGTACCTGCGCGACGATCACGTGCTGGATTCGGTGCTGCCGCCGGATATTCCGATTCCCAGCATCGCCGAGGTGCAGCGGGCGCTGTACGACGCCACCAAGATCGTCAGCGGCATGCCGGGCGAAGCGGTGAAGCAGCGGCTGCGCACCGGTACCGTGGTGACCACCGACGATCGGAACTGGGAACTGCGCTACTCCGCGTCGGCCTTGCGTTTCAACCTGAGTCGTGCGGTCGCGATCGATATGGAAAGTGCCACGATCGCCGCGCAGGGATATCGCTTCCGGGTGCCCTACGGCACTTTGCTGTGCGTCTCGGATAAACCGCTGCACGGTGAAATCAAACTGCCCGGCCAGGCGAATCGTTTCTACGAAGGGGCCATCTCGGAACACCTGCAGATCGGCATCCGGGCCGTGGAACTGTTGCGCGCCGAGGGAGATCGGCTGCATTCGCGCAAGCTGCGCACCTTCAACGAGCCGCCGTTCCGGTAGCCCACGCCAGACTCCGCAGCCCGGTCGATCAGCGTCCCTGATCGCCGGGCTGCGCTGTGTCGGGGTCCGGCCGATCGGACGCGCGGCAGCGTGCACACCGCGCGTGAGCGCGGCTTGGTCGGCCGCCCAGCGGGAACGTTCGTGATCCGATGTGATCCGGGCGTGATCAGACCGTGATCGCCTGTGTCGCTGTTAATCAGCCCTCAACTCGATTTTAGAATTCGACTTACAAGTCGTGGGTTGCTGCGCTGAGTTCTAACCTCAAATGCGATCAACAATTTGGTGGCACCGGCGAGCCAGGCCACCGACCAACGGCGGTCGGGAGGTCCCGGCCTGTAGCTCGACTCGGCGGCACCGAGCCTGTGCCTTTGGGGGACAGGCGATCCGACCACGCGATCGACCAACTCCGAAAGAAGCGTCTCATGGGTAAGCACAGCGCACCTAGCAAAAACCAGATCCCGGCCCGATTGGCGATTCTGTCGACGGCGACCTTGATCGGCCTCGGCGTCTCGGCGCACAGCGGAGCGGGACAGGCCGTCGCGGAAACGACGACCGTCGCCGACCAGAGCGACCACGTGGCACCGGCTCCGGCCAAGGCGAAGCGGGTACTGGCCGCGAACGGGCAGGGCCACCACAGCCGAAATGTGGCGCCGCCCAAGAAGAAGAAGCCCGGCGCCAAGCCGAAGGCCAAGCCTGCGGCCGACAAGCCCGCGGCAGATCCGTTGGAGCTGCTGAACAGCGGCAGCGCCACGCTCACCGGGTTGGCGAAGAGCCTCAACACCGGCAGCGCCGCTGTCGCGCCGCTGGCCAAGGCGCTCGGCACCGGCAGCACGGCGGCTGCCGGTAGCGCCGCCACCGGCAGCAAGGCGGCGGGTGGCCTCGCGCCCCTGCTCGGCCTGCTCTCCGGCAGCGCCCTCTGATCTCAGGGCGACGCACGGCCGCCAACCAGCAACAAGAAGGCATCTCATGGGTAAGCACAGTGCACCGCGGAAACTTTCGCCGGCAACAATGCTCACATTGTCCACCGCTTTCGGAGTATCAGCTTTTGCTGTGACGTTTGCTGGAGCTCCCTCGGCGTCGGCGGCCGATTCGCCCGCCGACGAGGTGATCAGCCTGACCAACGCCGCACGCACCAAAGCGGGCTGCTCCGCGCTGAAATCCGAAGAGCACCTCACCGAAGCCGCGCAGGCCCACACCAAGGACATGGCGGCCAGCGGCAACCTGGACCACAACTCGTCGAAAGGTGATCCGGGCGACCGGATCAGCGCGGCGGGCTACAAGGCACAGACCTGGGCCGAGAACATCGCCGAGGGGCAGACCAGCGCGTCCGAGGTCGTCGACGCGTGGATGAACAGCGAAGGCCACCGGGCGAACATCCTGAACTGCGGGCTGAAGGACATCGGTGTCGGCTACGCCAAGAGCGGCGACGGCACCCCTTACTGGACGCAGGATTTCGGCGCGTCCGACGGCGCCGACAAGGACAAAGATAAAGACAAGGACAAGGGCAAAGAGAAGGACAAAGACAAGCCGTCCGGGGGAGATAAGGACAAGCCCTCAGGTGGTGACAAAGATAAGCCGTCCGGTGGTGACAAAGACAAGCCGTCCGGCGGTGACAAGGACAAGCCTTCGGGCGGAGGCGACAAGGACAAGCCGTCCGGCGGAGGCGACAAGCCTTCCGGCGGTGGCGATAAGGACAAGCCCTCCGACGGCGGCGACAAGCCTTCGGATGGCGGCGACGAGTCCAAGGATCCTTCGGGCGACGGCTCGGACGGCGACGGTGATTCGTCGGAGGACCCGTCGGGTGACGGCTCGGACGAGTCGTCGGACGGCGCAGGCGATTCGTCGGAGGACCCCTCGGGCGACGGTTCGGACGAGTCTTCGAATGGTGAGGGTGATTCGTCCGAGGATTCGTCGGGTGACGGTGCGGACGAGTCCGCCGGTGACGGAGGCGATTCGGCCGAGGATTCGCAGGGTTCGGATGAGTCCGCGGGTGACGGCGGCGATTTGTCCGAGGACTCGCTGGGTGACGGTGCGGACGAATCTGCCGACGGCGCAGGCGATTCGCCCGAGGATTCCTGGAGCGACATCTTCTCGAAGGACGCCGGTGATTCCGCAGGCGACGCGTCCTCCGATGGCTTCGACTGGTTCGGGAACGGCGGCGACGACTCGGGTGACGGCCTCGGGGCACTCACCGGTGGCGGTGACGACCTCGGCGGACTCGGTGGCCTCCTAGACGGACTCGGCGGCGCGGGTGATGCGTTCGGCGGACTCGGCGATGCCGGTGACGCTTTGGGTGGACTCGCCGGTGCGGGTGACGCTCTGGGCGGACTCGGCGGCTTGGGTGACGCTTTGGGCGGACTCGGCGGCCTGGGCGAAGGCCTCGGCGCACTCGCCGGTGGCATCTAGCTGGTCGGCCGATCCGACTCGATCGCCGAACAAGGTTGACGCCCAACCTTGTTCGGCGATCAGCTGTTTCGCGGGTGGCGAAGGAGAACTTCGGCGAAGCGGAGCCGACTCGTCGGTTCGGTGAAATCATTGGTCGCGAGCGATTTCCGTCGAGAGAGACCGATGACTATGCCCACCCGAACAGACTTGCTCGAGCCGACGACGTGGGCAGGCAAGATTTTCAGCAACGGTTGGCGTGCGGCCGCCGTCACCGCGCCGGTCGTCGAGCCTGCCACCGGAGCCGAACTCGGGCGGATCGGGATCGCGACGGTCGATGACCTGACCGCGGCAACCCGATCCGCGGTTGCGAGTCAACGGGATTGGGCGGCGCAGCCGTTCCACGAACGTGCCGCCGTCTTGCGTCGCGCCGGAGATCTGTTCCAGCAGTACGCCTCCGATCTACAGCACTGGCTGATCCGCGAATCAGGATCGGTTCCCGCCAAGGCGACCGTGGAAACCGATGCGGCAGCTCAGGAATGCTTCGAGGCGGCGGCGCTGGCCTCGACGCCGATGGGCGTGCTGTTGCCCACCGAGTACGACCGCCTCTCGATGACCCGGCGGGTGCCGGTCGGCACGGTCGGGGTGATCGCGCCGTTCAACTTCGCGCTCATCCTGGCTATCCGCTCGGTCGCGCCCGCGCTCGCGCTCGGCAATGCCGTTGTGCTCAAACCGGATTCGCGCACGGCCGTCTCCGGGGGAGTGGCGCTGGCCCGGATTTTCGAGACGGCCGGGCTGCCCGAGGGCGTGCTGCACGTGCTGCCGGGTGGTGCCGATATCGGCGAGGCGTTGGTTACCGATCCGCTCGTCCCGGTCATTTCATTCACCGGGTCCACCGAGGTCGGTCGCCGAGTAGGTGAGTTGGCCGCGCGGCACCTGAAGCGGGTGCATCTGGAACTCGGCGGCAATTCGGCGTTGATCGTGCTCGACGACGCCGACCTGGACGCGGCCGCCGGGCTCGGCGCGTGGGGTTCCTTCCTGCACTCGGGCCAGATCTGCATGGCGACCGGCCGCCATCTGGTGCACGAAAGCCTCGTCGACGACTACATCGCGTTGCTCGCCGCCAAGGCCGACGCGCTCCCGGTCGGCGACCCGGCCACCGAACAGGTCGCGCTCGGCCCGATCATCGATGCGGGCCAGCGCGACAAGATCCACCACCTCGTCACCTCGACCGTCGACGCGGGCGCCGACCTGGCGGCGGGCGGCAGCTATCGCGAGCTGTTCTACCGCCCCACCGTGCTCGCCGGTGTTTCGCCGAGGATGCCCGCGTACGCGCAGGAGGTGTTCGGTCCGGTCGCGCCCGTCCTGTCGTTCCGCACCGTGGACGAGGCCGTGCGCCTGGCCGCCGCCGACGAATACGCGCTCAGCCTCGGCATTGTCACCGCCGACGCGGCCCGGGGACTCGCCCTCGCCGACCGGATCCCCACCGGGATAGTGCATATCAACGATCAAACCGTCAGCGACGAAGCCGTCGCCCCGTTCGGCGGGTTCGGCGCCTCGGGCACCGGCAGCCGCTTCGGCGGCACCGCCGCGAACCTCGAGGCGTTCACCGAAACGCGGTGGATCACCATGCGGCACCGCCCCGCGACCTACCCGTTCTGAGGGTCAGCCGAGTTCGGCGAGCTGCGGGACCGCAGGCGCCATCTTGTCGATCCACGCCGCGGGCGATCCGGTGGTCGGGGTGATGATGACGGCGTGCACGCCGAGCTTCGCGTAATCGGCCATGCTCCGGACGAATTCGTCGCGGGTATCCGGCGTCGGCCGGGGATTGTTGGCCATGATGGTGATCCGGAGCTGGTTGAAATCCCGGCCGACGTCGTCGCAGTGCCGGCGCAGCACGTCCAATTTGTGCTCGATATCCGCAGGCGCGCTGCCGAAGAGGTTGCACGCGTCGCCGTACTGCGCGACCAGCCGCAGCGTCTTGCGCTCGCCGCTGCCGCCGATGAGGATCTTGGGCCGGTTGATCGGCTGCGGCGAGCAGAGCGTCTCGGCCAGCTGATAGTGCTTGCCCTCGAACGGCCCGTTGTTCGCCGGATCCCACATCTGCAGGCAGATGCGCAGCGCCTCCTCCAACCGCTCGAACCGCTCGGCGATCGGCGGGTACGGCACGCCGAGCCCGAGGTGCTCGCGCTCGAACCAGGCCGCGCCGATGCCGAGCGCGGCCCGGCCGCCGGAGAGCACGTCGAGCGTGGTGACGATCTTGGCGAGCAGGCCGGGATGCCGATAGGTCACGCCGGTGACGAGCAGGCCGAGTTGGATGGTCGAGGTGTGCGCGGCCAGGAACCCGAGCGTGGTGTAGCCCTCGAGCATGTTCGACTCGGCGGGCCGCCCGGTCGGCTCGATCTGAAAGTAGTGGTCCATGAACGACAACCAGGTCGCGCCGGACGCCTCGGCCGCGGCGCCCACCCTGGTCAGCTCGCCGGCGATCGCCGCCGTGCCGCCGTCGATGTCGAATATCGGAATGTGAAAACCGAGTTCCATTGAAGGATCCCCTCGTGTGTGGGCGACTCAGAGCCTTCACGCTACGACCTGGAGTGCACTCCAAGTCAAGTGCGGCCGCGAGCCGCCGACGCCGCACATCTCCCACGGTTGCGCGAGCGACGAATGTACGTTCGTAGCAGTTCCCAATCTTTGGGAGCCGGTCGACGAGGAAGTAGGTGCGATGCACTGGGACCAGATGACCGCCACGCCGGACGAACTACGCGAGCACGCGAACCGGGTGCGCCGCGCCGCCGGACAGCTCGGCATGCTCGAGTCGATCATCAATGCGGCCGACGGCCCGTGGCTCGGCGCGATGGATGCCGACGGGCGTGGCGCGGCGGAGCTGAAGATGCATCTCGCCGGGCGCTACCGGCTGACCGCCGTCGTGACGACCGCAGGCAAGCTCAGCCACGTGCAGATGAACGCGCCCGCCGACGGCCTCGCCGGTGAGCGGGTGCTCTCCGCGAAGACGGCGGCCCGGCGCGGCTGGGATGCCACCGAGGAGATGCCCAAGCAGCCGGACTGGCTCGACTACGTCGTGGCTTGGGTGAGCAAGGCCAGCGAAGATGTCGACCGCCGCGGGGTCATCGAATGGCGCCTGTCCGGCGCGGACCAGAAGCTGGCGGCCATGAACGACACCATCGACAGCATGCGCGCCAGCCTGCTGGAACGCGAACAGTTGCGCGACGAACTCGCCGCCGAGGTCGTCGCGCTGCGGACCGAACTCGAATCCCTGGACCAGCCCGCGTGACTCGCCGCGCCCGGTGGGGCGCGGCGGCCGACGGAAAACTATCGGGACAGTTGTTTGATGAGGCGGTAGAGGAATTCGCGGCTGGCATCGAGACCCGCGATCGGTGCTCGTTCGTTCACGCCGTGGATGCGCCCGGCGTCGGCGCTGACCATGAACAGCCCGCTGACGCCGTACATCGGAATCCCTTTGCTGCGCGCGTATTTGCTGTCGGTGGCGCCGGTGGACATGAACGAGCTCACGGCGGCGGTGGGGAACAGTTCCTTCGTCAGCGACGTGACGGCGGTCATGACGTCGCCATTGGTGGGTGAGATGCCGCCTGCCGGATCCACTTTGGGGGTGACGGTCAGCTTGCTGTCGGCGAGGGCCGCCTTCAACTGCTTGTCGATGTCGTCGGGTTTGTCCTGGGGGAGGATTCGGCAGTTGATCGTCGCGTCGGCCGTTTGCGGCAACGCGTTCTCGGCTTCCCCGGCCTTCAGCATGGTGGTCACGCAGGTGGTGCGAAGCTGGGCGTTGTACTCGGGATTCGCCGAGAGCCGATCCACCGCCTCCGGGCTCGGGTTGCCCGCGGCGACCGCGCGCATATCGTCGGCCTCCGGCCCGGTGCGGCCCGCGGCGAGCGCGGCGAAGTTGTCGCGGGCCGGGTCGCTCAGTGAGGACGGAAACCGGTATGCCGCAAGACGATTCAGTGCGGCGGTGAGGGTGTAGATGGCATTGTCGGGCGTCGGCACCGAGCTGTGCCCGCCGGCCGCCTTGGCTTCGACCTGATAGGTGACGTAGGTCTTCTCGGCCACCTGCACGCCCTGCAGGCCGGGCTTGCCGTCGACCAGCAGTGCCCTACCGCCTTCGTTCAGGCCGTATTCCGCGTTCATCAGGTCGAATTTGTTGTCCATCAACCATTTCGCGCCGTTGTCCGTCCCGGCCTCCTCGTCGGCGGTCAGCGCGAGCACGATGTCGCGGTTGGGCTTGAACCCTTCGCGCTTCAATTGGCTCAGGCCGGAAACGAAGGCGGCCACCATGGATTTGTCGTCGATCGAACCGCGGGCGGCATAGAAGCCGTCGGTTTCGGTGAGCTTGTAGGGGTCGGTGTTCCACCCGTCCTCGCGTTTGGCCTCCACCACATCGAGATGTCCCAAGAGCAGCAACGGTTTACGTTGCCCGGTTCCGGTGAAGCGCAGAACGAGGTCGCCCTTGCGCTGGACGGGTTCGAAGATCTGCATATCGCCTTCGGCGAAACCCGCGTCGAGCAGGCGCTGCTTCATCGCGTTCGCGGCGACCGTCGTGCTACCGGTGGAGTGCGAGGTATCGGTTTCCACCAATTGCTTGTATATGTCGTGAAAGAGTTTCGTATTGTCTTGTGCCGGAACGCTCGACGAGCTCGATGCGGAGCTCGTCTCGTTCTTCGAGGCATCGGAGTTGCAGGCTGTTGCGGTGAGCGCCGCGATAAGTCCCAGGGCGGCCACCGAAATGAGCGGATTGCGGCGACTGATTTCAGACACGCCAAGAATTTAACACAAAGCTCAGTACGATGTATCGAGAATGCGCACGTCAGCCCGCGAGTGCTGTTGTGTTCCTGGTGCACGGCTCGGTGTGCCGAGTTCGCGGGACTGCCATCAGCGTGTTTGCTTGACTACCAGGTGAATTTATCCCACAGTGAACCCAATTCCGCGACTGTCGAGTCGCATTCACTTGCTTGCATTCTTTGGGAACGAGAGGTGAGAGTTGCGTACCGAACGACTCGGTCCGGGTTGGGCGACAAAAACCAGCCGATCACTGAGCGCTGTTTTTCTGGCGGCCACTGTCCTGACCGGTCTAGCGATCGGCGCCGCACCGGCCGCTACCGCCGAAGACGGCTTCGCGCCGGGCGATATTCCACTGAGCAGGTATGCCGAGCCCGGGCCTTACGAGACAGCGCAAACCACGGCTACGCACAGCTGCGATTCGTCGCCGTACGGATCAATGATCAACAACACCTGGCGTTTCTGGGGCAATCAGTCGGAACTGCAGTGCACGAATATATTTCCGTCGGGAACGGATTCACCGTTCGGTGTCACCTTCTATTACCCGAAGGACATCGCGAACATGGATCGGCTGCCGGTCGTCGTCTTCTCGCCGGGTACCGGCCAGGAGCCCGGATATTACGACTCCAGTGCTCGCTTCTGGGCCAGCTACGGCTATGTGATCGCGATGCCCTACGACCTGCTCAATTCGACCCCGGAAATGGGACTCGGTGGCGTACAGGCGCTGTCGAATGCCAGCAAGAATCCCGACAGCCCGATGTTCGGCAAGGTGGATCTCGGCCGCGTCATCTTCGCCGGACACTCCGGCGGCGGTGGGGCGACCCAACTCAACGCGAGCCTGCCGCCGGATGTGTGGCACACGGTCGATCCGGACGTGCGGATCATCGGCGCGGTACCCGTCGAGCCTTCGCCGTACGCGCTCGGCATTCTCCTCAACGTGCCGACGCTCTATCTCACCGGCTGTAACGACGCGATCGTCTGGCACTGGTACCACCCCATGTGGACCCAATACCACACCGCCATAACGATTCCGGCCTATCTCGCGTGTATCAGGGGCGGCACCCACATCACCCCGATGGACGATCCGGCACACAATCCGTTCGCGCCGATCACCTTGGCGTGGATGCAATACCTCGCCAAGGGCGACAAGGACGCGGCCAGGTATTTCGTCGGGCCCAACTGGACGCTGCCCGGTGACCCCGGCGTGGAGTACGTGATGCGAAACGCGTTGGCCGACAGTCTCCCTGAATAGGGCTTACCGACGGCCGGAGCCGGCGGTCCGCAACCAGCGGGCCGTCGGCTTGGACAGCGTCAATATCAGCGTCAGTATCAGCAACGCCAATCCCACTGCCATGGTGAAGCCGGTGGTGCCCTTCGGGCTGTCATATTCGAATCGAACCGGGACCAGGCTCGCCAGATAGCCGAGGCACCCCAAAACCACCAGCACCCGGCCGAACCGCCTGCGCGCGAGCAGCAGCACCGCGCCACCGAGCAGCAGCGCCGCCGCGCCTGCGGCCGCTATGCCCGCCGCGGCATAGGGCGCGATGTGCGGGTCCCGAAACTCGATGAGGGCGCGAATGACCCGCACCCGCGGATTCACCACCAGCACCGTGACGACGCAGGCGAGCAGCAACGCGAGCAGGGCGGCACCCATCGCGCGGCCTCGACCACTCGCCGGTACCGGTTGGGCAGCCGACTCGGGCGCAGGCTGGGCAACGGATGTTGGCGCGAGTTTGGCAGCAGGTGCCGGAGTGGGCTTGGCGACCGGTGCCGGCGTCGGTGCCGCCTGCCGACCCGTACCGTTCTGGTTCAACGCCGTCGGCGCTATCCGGTTGGGCGGCGGCGTGATTCGAGCCGGAGCCGCCCGACCGTGCAGCGAATCCCAGGCCACCGAGGTGAACTCGCGGCAGCTGCCGAATCGTTCGTCGCGCCGCTTGGCCATCGCCTTGGCGATCACCTCGTCCAGCGCGGGCGGCGCATCGGGCCGCACCGAACTCAGTCGCGGCACCGGCTTGCTGATATGCCCGGCGACGACCTGCCCGGGATTGGTCGCCGCGAACGGCGCGTGCCCCGCCAGCAGCGTGAACAAGGTGCACGCGAGCGAATACTGATCCGAGCGGTGATCGACCGGCTCGCCGGACAGCTGTTCCGGCGAGGCGTACGCGAGGGTGGCGTTGAACGTCCCGCTCACGGTCAGCTGCGTGTTCGAGTCGAGCAGCCGGGCGATGCCGAAATCGGTCAGCACCGCGCGTTCCGCGCGACCGGTGTCCGGCGACGACAGCAGGATGTTCGCCGGTTTGATATCGCGGTGCAGCACGCCGCGGCTGTGCGCGTAATCGAGCGCGGCCCCGGTCTCGGAGACGATGCGCAGCGCCCGGTCGATCGGCACGTCCCGCGGATTCAACCGGGCGGCGTCGGAGCCGTGGATGTACTGCATGGCGATCCACAGGTGCCCGTCGTGCGTGCCGCGATCATGAATGCCGACGATGCCGGGATGGTCCAGCCGCGCGACGACATTGGCCTCCTGCTCGAACCGCCGCCGCAATTCCGGCTCCGCCGAGACCTCGCGATTGAGCAGTTTGAGGGCGACCCGGCGCGGTAGCCGCGGATGCTGCGCCAAATACACGGTGCCCATCCCGCCCCGGCCGAGCACGCCCTCGATGAGGTAGTCCGCGAATGACTCGTTCACTCCGAGCTGCACCACGCCTACCCCCAACTCCCTTCGAGCACGACAATCCGAGGAGGAGTTAACCACCCTCACTCCGAACACGCACCCTCCGATAATCAGCGCAGCGTCACCGACTGACTGTTCGCCGCGGCGATCGGATCGGTTTTGACGTGGACGACGCCGCCGCGATCCTGCGGGTCGAACCACCATCCGTTGGGCGCGCGATCGAGGTCGGCGCGGCTGGCACGCTGCGTCAGCGGACCGGCGGCGGTCTGGACGGCCTTCGGGGCGGAAGCGGCGTGCACGGTGAGTTCGTAGCGCCGGACGGCGGGCTTGCCCGGGTACGAGCCCGTGCTGGCGCCGATGGTCACCTCGGTCGAACCGGACGCCGAGCGGACCGCGAAGTTCTGCGAGGCTTGTTCGCCGCGCTGGAAGCCTCGGGTCACCCCGTCGTCCTCGACCAGCGTGAAGCTGCCCGCGGCCTGCGGGTAGACGTCCAGATCCAGCACGCTCTTGTCGCGGGTCTGCCACGACTGGGTGCCCTCGGCCCACATCGGCACCACCGCGCCCGCGCGCACGAACAGCGGCAGCGTGTCCAGTGGGGCGTGGTAGTCGTTCACCGTGGTCGGCCCGGTCCAGGTGCGGCCGCTCCAGTAGTCGATCCAGGTGCCCTCCGGCAGGTAGATGCCGTCGCGCTTTTCGGCGTCGTTGTACACGGGCGCGACGAGAAAGTCCTTCCCGGAAAGGAATTCGTAGCGCGCCTGGTCACCCCAGGTCGCGGGATCCTTCGGGTACTCCAGCGCGAGCGGCCGAACCTGGCCGACGCCGGTGCGATTCGCCTCGACCGAGTACGAATACGTGTAGGGCAGCAGTCTTTCCTTGAGCTGCAGGTACTTTCGGTTGATCGAGGTGTAGGGCTCGCCGTAGCGCCACGGCTGCTTGTCGTTGGGCGCCCAGCCGTCCATCGACATGATTGTGGGCAGGAACGCCTTCCACTGCAGGTCGCGGGTGTAGGTGCGCGGGCTGCCGCCGAAGATTCCGTCGACGTCGCCGGTGTTGTAGGCGATGCCGGACATCGTCGAACCCGCGTAGGTGGGGATCTGCCAGCGGATGTAGTCATAGGTGCCGGACTGGTCGCCGCTCCACAACACCGCACAGCGTTGCGCGCCCGCCCAGCTCACCGGCGTCCAGACGAAACCTCGGGCGTCGCTGTTGTCTTCGATGCCACGGTGCGCGCTGTCGCAGCCGTCCAAGGCGAACTGATACCCGCGGCCGACCCAGGCCACGTCCAGCTTGCGCACGCGCACACCGGCTTTCACCTCGTCGGCCTGATGCGGCAGCCCGTTCTCGGTCCACAACCCGAGCTGCATATTGTCCTTGCGCAGCCCCTCGCCGACCTGCGGCAGATTCTCGTAGCCGCAGCCGTAGCCGTCGTTGACCAGCATCCAGCCGTTCGGCATCTGGTTGCGCACATACCCGTCGGCGATGCCGACCGCGTCCAAGGTGTGCCGCTCACCGCGGTTGGCGTTGTGCAGGTAGCAGTCGGAGTCGCCCATCTCCAGCCCGTAGATCGGCGGCAGGAACGGCCTGCCGACCAGCGCGGTGTAGGCGGAGATCACCGACTTGGGGCCGTCGCCGACGACGTAGATCGCGTCGAAGCGGCGTTCCTCGTGCGTGGTGCGCGCCGGATCGGTGAAGGCGTAGTTGCCCGGCGCGAAGGTGTTGCGCAGCACGCCATATCCGTTGCTGGACAGGTAGAACGGCTGGGAGTTCGGCGCGCCGCCGTCGTTCCAGTTGTCGTCGGCGAAGATCTTGATGGTCTGGTCGCGGTGGCTGAACCGCCCGTTCTGCTCGCCGCCGCCGAAGAACTGCTCGTTCTGGGCGCGGCCGAGGCTTTGCGTTGTCGCGGTCTTGGTCCAGGACAGCGGCGCGGACTCGGCCCAGATCTGCTTCGTGTTGGCGCCGTCGTAGAGCGCGAAGCGCAGCGGAGTCTTGTACGCGCGCAAGGTGACACCGGAGGTGGCGATGGCCCAGTAGTCGCCCTTGTCGGTCCGGTGCGCGGCGGCGGGCGGGAGTTTGGTCGGCAGGACGATCTTGTCGCGGGCCGGGTCGGTGAACGTGCCGTCGGGTGCCAGCTGCACGCGCACCGCGCCGGAGTTGGGGAAGCTCACCCGGACCGCGGCCGTACCGGAGCGCATGGTGGTCGTCACGCCGTCGTCGGCGATGCCGCTGAGGTTGCCGAGCCGACCGGCGTCCGCTTCGGCCAGGGCGGTGGGCGCGGCGACCAGGCTGCCCGCCACGATCAGCAAACCCAGCGTGATATGCGTGATCCTGCGTAGGTCGATCACTCCGCCGTAACTGCGATGGGTGCGATTCATGACCAAGTAGAACCACACCCGGCCGCCCAACTCGACTGGGCGCACAACTGGGGACCGGTCCGCCTGACGCGTCAGGCGGTTCGGAATCCGTTGTGCGAGAGAGTGACTCGCGAACCCCCGTTACTCGAACAGCACGCAGGTGGCCGCCGTTGCGTCCAGTGCGGCCGACGGCGCGGCGGGCAGGCCCGTGGTGGGATCGAGGTCCAGCCAGGCCACCGAGTTCGACTTCTGATTGGCCGCGTACAGCCGACGGCCATCCGGGCTCAGCGTCAGATCGCGGGGGAACTTTCCGCCACACGGCGTGCTGCCCACCGGCACCAGCAACCCGCCGACGATGGCGAAGGTCGCGACGTTGTCGTGGCCACGGTTGGCGAGGTAGAGGAAGCGGCCGTCCTTGGCGACCACCGGCGCGGACGGGTAGTTCCGATCGCCGCCGCCGTTCAGATCCGCGGGCAGCGACTGCCCGGCGCGCAGTTCGCCGCGGTCGGCCTGCCAATCGAGCACGGTCACGGTGGAATTCAGTTCGTTGGCCAGAAATGCGTTGCGGCCGTTGGGATGGAAGGTCAGGTGTCGTGGTCCGCTGCCGGGCGTCATCGCGACCCGCGCGTGCTGATTCAGCGTGCCGCCGGCCAGTTCGTAGACGTAAATCGAGTCGATGCCCAGATCCACCACCAGCACCCAGCGTCCGGAGGGATCGATCGATACCTGATGCGCGTGCGGTGCGGACTGTCGATCCGGGTCCGGTCCGCTGCCGGTGTGCTGGACGACATCGGTGACCGCGCCGAGTCGTCCGTCGTCGGCCACGGCGAGCACGCTGACGCTGCCCGACTCGTAGTTCGCGGTCAGCACGTAACGGCCATCCGGGGTGACGCACAGGTGCGTTGGCGCATTGCCTTGCACTGCAACCGTATTCAATACGGTCGGCCGCGCGGGTCGCAGATCGATCGCGGTGGCCGTGCCCGCGCCCGAGCCTTCGTTCACCGCGTACAGATAACGCCGGTCGGGCGAGAAAGCTAGGAAGGACGGATCGGCCACGTCCACCGTGCTTTCCACGGTCAGCCGGCCGGTGCCGGGATCGACGGCGGCGACACTGACACCGGAACCGCCTGCGCCACTGGAGGTATAGGAACCGAGGAACGCGCGAGTCCCATTCGCCGCGCCCGCCGACGCCGGACGTAAGACTCCGGTCGCCACCGCGACACCGACGCCCACCGCGCCACCCATTATTCCGAGCAGACGCCGCCGTCCGAGTTCACCATCGCGCACGGTTTTCTCCTTCCCTCCCGCGGCCGGTCCCGCGTTCGGGTCAGAATGTCGTACGTCACACCAGTCCGCAAGTGGCGCAACATATATTGCATAGTGTGCAATACGGTTCGTGCTCCGTTGCAAGGGGTGGGCAATCTTCGGCCGGTCGCCACGAAAAAGCCTCATCAGCGTTCCCCAGTCCACAGTGGGGAGATCAGAAAACCTGCCGGTCTGCCACCGGCATTCGCTCGGAATGGTGCACGGTGGTCCAACTTCCCCAGTTGAGCGTCTGGACGCGGCGGGGATCCCAGGGGAATCTTGTGGCTGCCAACATCCCATAGTCACGGCACCTGAGCTCAGGTGCTGCTCGGTGTAATACCGTTACAAGACAGGCGGTTTGAGACATGTCGACTCTCCTCAGCGTTATGGACACCGTTAATTACATCGCCACGAGCTCGGGCTCCAGCGATGCGGGCGATTCGCTCAGCGGCGGTGGATCATCGACCGGATCACTCGGCACCGGGCTGGATATCGCCAAGGTCGCCCTGAAACTGCTCAGCCTGCTTGTCGGCAATTTGTCCTGACCGGTAATTCGCGATATTCAGCGCGGCGCCAGCGGTCGCCGCGCTGAATATGCGTGAGCAGTGCCGAGGAAATTCCGCGCGATACCTCCAAGCCCGCTTCCCCCGTTGTTCTCCGGTCGAATCGGCCGACTCTGCCGTTCGGCGATGAGCGGTCGACCGAGCTCGGTAGTGAGGTTCAGATGTCAGTCCTGCATTCGTCCAATCGCTACGTGATGGCGACGATAGTGGCCGTCGGGGTGGCCGTCGCCTCGGTGGCCGTCGCCGCTCCGGCCCTCGCGCACTCGGCGCAGGCCGACTGCGCCGAGACGTTCAATCTGTTCATCCCCGGCACCTGGGAGACCAACGAAAACGCCGATCCCGCACAGCCGATCGGCATGCTCCGGCCGATCGCCGAGGCGATCCAGCGTCAGCAAGGCCCCAAATCCGATATCTACTTCACGCCGTACATGGCCCGTGCCTTCGACAACGGCCACACCTACGCGGATAGCAAGAACACCGCGCTGGTCAATGCCCGCAAGGCGCTGCATGACTACGATAGGCGTTGTCCCGCAGCGAAATTCACGATCACCGGCTACAGTCAGGGCGCGGACGCCGCGGGCGACGTCGCCGCCGAGATCGGCAACGACCGCGGACCCGTGCCAGCGGAGCGGGTCCTGGCCGTCGGTCTCATCGCCGATCCCGCCGCGGGCACCAAGGGCGAAACCGCCGTCGGCCCGCACACCGCGGGCTCCGGGATCGCCGATCCGCGGCCGGCGGGCATGGGCAAGCTCAGCGGTCGAGTCAGTTCGATCTGCGACCCGGGCGACCTGTATTGCTCGATCAAGAAGGGCGACAACCCGTTACTCGGGAAACTCGGCTCGCTGCTGAGCAAGGTGCTCGGCAACTCCAGCATGGCCAAGACCCTGACGGCGAATGTCACCAAGGCCGACCTCCCCGGTCTGGCCGATGCCGTCGACGAGCTGTCCACCAGCCTCACCACGCCGGGCGGCATCAACCTGACCCGCGTCCGCGACACCGCGGCGAGGCTGGAGGTCACCCTCAAAACGCTGGCCGGTCTGCAAGATTCCAGCACCGCCGATCGATTGGCCGCTGCCCCGGCCGGATCCGCCGAGAACAATGCGGGCCAGGTGCTGAGCAAGGTCGAGGAGTCCGACCTGACCGGCGCGGCGACCGCGGTGAGCACGATCGCCGATACCGCAACCAGCCTGTTGGGCCGGGGAATTCGGACGCTCCAAGCGAACTCGCCCGATGCGGCCACGCTGACGATCAAGATCAATGCACTCGTCGGGCAGGTCGCACCGGTGGCCGACCTGCCCGCGGCCCTGCTCAACTCGGCGGCGAAGATCCTGGCGCTGCTGAAACCCACTGTGCTGGTTGACCAGACGCTCGATGTCGTCGCCAACGTCACCGCGCTCGACTTCCGTGCGATCATGGACAATCTCGCGCTGCTGCCGCAGAAGGTGGCGGCGATGGACGCCCAGGGCGCCCATCAGGTCGCCGGTGCGCTGAACAACCAGTTCAAACCATTGGTCGACCTGGTCGCCAGCGCCGACCTGAAGTCGGTCGCGCAGGTGCTGTCGACGGTGCCGAACCCGCAGGGCTACGTCCAGATCGCGACGTCGATGACCGCGATCCTGTCCAACGTCGATGTCATCCGGATGGCGACCCTCGTCGGTCAGATCCAGGAAATCGCGTGGTCGGTGCTGGAGAAACTGGCTCCGCCGCCCGGGCACGCGGCCGACCCGGCCGGTGCCGCCGCCGTGCTGTCCGGCCTGCTGCCGGTCGGTCTAGAGCTGGCCTCGGTCGCGACGGGCCTGCTCACCAGCAACAATTCCCAGCACCTGGACCTCGACGACTTGAGCGGCGCGCTCGCCAAGACCGCGCCGCCGACGCGGGGCATCAACCTGCTTGCCCTCATTCGCGACGGCTTCAGTGCGGCAAGCTTTTTCGCCTCGAACGCACACATCAATTACGGAGCGCTCGTCGTCGACGACTCGGGCCGCAACGCCATCCAGTGGCTCGGCGACTGGATGAACGGGCAGATCGGTGACGGCAATTGAATTCGGCTGAGCCGTTGTGCATCCGGCGATTTGGTTAGTGTCGGGTCATGCGAATTGCTGCGGCGCAGGCACGGCCTGCCTGGCTCGACCCAACGGCCGGAACGAAGATCGTTGTCGACTACTTGACCAAGGCGGCGGCGGCCGGGGTCGAACTCGTCGCCTTCCCGGAGACCTTCTTGTCCGGCTACCCGATATGGCTGGCGCGAACCGGCGGTGCGCGATTCAACAATCCGGCCCAAAAGGCCGCCTACGCTTACTATTTGGATGCGGCGGTCACGCTCGATGGCCCGCACCTCGCCACGGTGCGCGAGGCGGTCGCGGACCTCGGCGTGTTCTGCTATCTCGGCATCACCGAGCGCGTTCGCGGCACGGTGTACTGCACCTTGGTCGCCATCGATCCGGCCCGTGGCGTGGTCAGCGCGCATCGGAAGCTGATGCCGACGCACGAGGAACGGATGGTCTGGGGGATCGGCGACGGGCACGGGCTGCGCGCGCACGACGTCGGCGAGTTCCGGGTAAGCGGACTGTCCTGCTGGGAGAACTGGATGCCGCAGGCTCGGCACGCACTGTATGCCGACGGCGCGACCCTGCACGTCTCCACCTGGCCGGGCTCGGTCCGGAACACCAGGGACATCACGCGTTTCGTCGCCATGGAAGGCCGGGTGTACTCGCTCGCGGTCGGTGCCGTGCTCGACTATGCCGACGTGCCCGCCGATTTCCCGTTCCGCGACGAACTGCTCGCGCTCGACCAGTCGGCGGGCTACGACGGTGGATCCGCCATCGCGGGCCCGGACGGCAGCTGGTTGGTCGAACCCGTGATCGGCGAAGAAAGGCTCGTGATCGCCGATATCGAACCGGCCGAAGTCGCAAGGGAACGACAGAATTTCGACCCGACCGGGCACTACTCCCGCCCCGACGTATTCACGGTGACGGTGGATCGCCGACGGCGGAATGCGGTGACTTTTGTTGAGGGTTAGGAATTTTCGACGCGGGGCCTGAACATCTGCGGTACGGCGGGCGAACTGTAGCGAGTGCGGGTACCGCGGCGGGTTATTGCCAATAGAATTATTTCCGTGTGGAAATGTTTGATAGGTCTTTTCGTTATCCTGACCATGATTACCGCACCTGGTCCGGCGTACGCGGCGGATGCCTCGGTCGAGGCGCGGGGCACGGTATTCATCGACCTGAACGGCAACGGAATTCGTGACAGTGGCGAGCAAGGACTGGCGGGCGTCTCTGTCACCGACGGAGCGGTCTGGACGACGACCGAGAAAGACGGCGGCTACCGGCTGCGGATCGATCCGGGTCGGCGGGAAACCGATCTGATCACCATCGTCTCACCGGATGGGTACACCCCCGTGCTGCGGGAGGATTCGGTCCCGCGTTATTTTCGCGCGGTCGACGAGGGCAAGCCCCGGCAGGACAACATCGACTTCGCCCTCGTCCCCGACAAGCGCGCGGCGGATCCGCGCGAGCCGTGGTTGATGGTGTCCGACAGCGAAACCGACAATCGCAGCGACGCCTCCGCCGCGAACACGCTGGCCCAGTGGACCGGCCAGGTCGAGGCAATGGCGCGGAACCGGGAAGCTACCGTCGCCATCGCGACCGGCGACCTCACCGTCACCGACTACACCGCGCCCGAGCGCCGCCAGGGCAGCTACGACATCCTGCGCACCGGCCTGACCAAGGGCCGCTTCGGTCGCCCGTTCTATCCGGTGATGGGCAACCACGACGCGGGCGGGACCGGAAAGACCAACGGATACGCCGCGAGCATGGAGATCTATCGGCGCAACATGGGACCGGAGTGGTACAGCTTCGACCGCAACGGCCGTCACCTCGTGGTGCTGGAGGACAACTACGACACCTCCGGTCTCGGCCCGCAACTGCAATGGCTGCGTGAGGATCTGCGCCGCCATGCCACCGGCAAACAGGTGTTCGTCTTCGCGCACCGTTCACTGTTCACCAAATGGGGCGCGGGACAGGCCATTCAGCCGATCGTCGACGAACTCGCCCGCTACGACGTGCGGATGTTCGCCGCGGGCCACAATCAGCAGACCGAGTTCCGCCGCGGCGCGTTCCCGCGCTCGGTGGAGGTGAACAACATGGGCGCCACCTACGGCATCGACGGTGCGCGGCCCGGCTACAAGGTGCTGGACTTCGCCGGTATCACCGATGATCCGGCGACGCCGGGGAACGAGGACACCGGTTACGTCTCCGGCACGCACCGGCAGTTCTTCGTGCGCGACCGGACGGCGCTGGTCAGTCCCGCACCGGACAGCGCGCACCGGGCAGGCGCCGCCATCCCGGTCGACCTGTATGTCGAGGACGCCGGTCGGACTCCGGCCGGTGCCCAGGTCCTGGTGCGTGACGAACGCGGCGGCGAGGTGTGGCGCGCGGACCTGCGCTTCGGCAGCACGCAGGCACCGCCCGGCTGGGTGAACTGTTACACCCCGCCGGGTGGGCGGGCCGAATCGTGCCCGGCCATCCGAGCCAATTGGGCGACCGCGCATGGCAGCATTCCGTTTCTGCAGCCGGGGACCTACCGCGCCGAGGCGACCGCGACCGATACCGCGGGCGGGAAATGGCCTGCGATGCAGGGCACGTTCCGCGTGCTACCCGTCGGCGCGCCACCGGCGGCCGGTGCCGACTGGCTGCGCCAGGGCGGTACCGAATCCGGTGGCTCCACCGCGGCATCCGATCCGGGTGCGGTGCTGGATCAGCGGTGGTCGGCCAACACCGGCGAGCACTTCGGCCTCAACGGTGCGGCCGTAGCTGGCGATCTCGTGATCGCGACCGCCCAGGCCTTCGCCTCGCCCTACAACCAGGTGCTGGCCTACCACCGCGACACCGGCAGGGAGCTGTGGCGGACCTATCTGGACGGTGACGCCGAGTCCTTCCCGACCGTGCAGGGCGGCCGGGTGTATCTCAGCACCGCCGTCGGCCGGGTCTACGCGCTCAACTCGCGCACCGGTGCCGTCGAATGGCAGACCATCGACGACGAGAACCGCACCGGAAAGACCGTGCGACGGTATGGGCGGGCCGGCGGTCCGGTGAGCGTCTTCGACCTGCCCGAGCAGCATCGCGCGGTCGCGGTCTACCAGGCATACGACCAGATCGTCTGCCGGGATGCCGGGACCGGGAAGCGGCTCGACGGTGGCTTCGCCGCACCCGCGGGTTGGGGCGAGTTCCACAGCACCGCCGTGCGCGGGGCGGACGCGAAAACCGCTTACCTGCAGTCGGGTTCGAGCCAGACGCTCATCGCGATGGACCTGGCCACCTGCGGCCGCCGCTACTCCGTCGATACCGCGGGCGGACTGTTCAGCCACTCGTCTCCGGCGTTCACCGAAGGAGATCGCCAGCTGGTAACCATGACCGGTGGGGGACTCAGCGGCCATGACCCGCGCGACGGGCACGCACTGTGGCACGCCGACATCCCGGGCAGCGCTTGCGAACCGGGGCCGCCGCCGGTGACCAGTCCCGCCGTACGCGGGCAGCTGGTCTATGTCGCGGCCATCGATGGCACAGTTCGCGCCTTTGACACCTCGGCGGGCAAACCGGCTGAACCCTTGTGGCAGACCGGAATCGGCTACCTGCCGGGCACCGGTCCGCTCGATGATCTCGCGCGGGTGGCGGCGGGGTGCACGGCCGCGCCGAACGCACCGGCGATGCACGCGCTGACCACCGAGACCGTGGTTTACGTCGGCACCTGGGACGGGCGACTGGTTGTGCTCGACCGGAAGACCGGAAAAATGTTGAGCCAGTACGACTTAGGTGGGTCGGTGGCCTCGGCGATGTCGGTGACGGGTGACTGGTTGTTCGTGCTCAGCACGGACGGCACCGTGCACGCAATGGCCCGCCGCACCAGCTGAACTCGGCGTCAGTGCTGAGTCCAGTCGGGTTGGGTGAAGTGTGCTACTCGGGCGTTGGCGTGATCGCGCCCGAGTAGCACGACCGCACGGAACTGCCAGAGCAGCGCGCCGGTGGGGGCATGAATGGTCATGCCCTCGCCGAGTCGCATCTGTAGCAGGCCAACGTTTTCCGGGACGGACGCAGCCTCGCGGCGCAGTTCGGATTGCGGCACAGCCTCGTGCCGAGCGACCCAGTGCGGCACATCCTCGGCGGCCAGCCGAGCCAGCCGAACCAGGTGCACGGAATGGACCTCGTCCGGGCTCGGCTTCAAATCGGTGGTGTCGGACAACGCCGCGACGAAAGGAGTGATCACGAATCCCGAGGCCGCCGGGAAGTCGTCGAGCCTGCCGAGCAGGTCTGCCGGGGTGGCGGTCAAGCCGAGTTCCTCGTGCAGCTCACGCAATACGGCCTGCTCGGCGGTCTCACCCGCATCCAGTCGACCGCCGGGCAATCCCCACTGCCCGGCATTGCGTCCACGGTAGGCCCGCCTGATGACGACTACCGACGGTGCGCCGTCGCTTTCGCCGACGACACACAGCAGCACGGCCGCGCGACGAATACCCGGGGCGTCAGGAACTTCGGTGTGCGGGAATTCGCGTAGCCGGGTGCGCGCGAGATCGCGGAATTCGTCCACGGTCTCGGGTATCGGCGGTCCGGTGGTAGGGCCCATGCCTCGATCTTGCCCCACCGCCGATCGTCACATCTTGGCGTACCGCGCCATGACAAAGCTGTAGAGACCGTAGGTGATGATGCCGAGACCGGCCACGATCAGCAGGATCACGCCATAAGGCTGCGCCCCAAGGGTTTTCAGCGCCCCGTCGAGCCCGGCGGCCTTGTCCGGCTGCGCTTGGCCCACGGCGAGGATCACCAGCAACCCGATAGCGGCAACGGCAAGCCCCTTCGCGACATACCCGGCCATACCGAGCCGCCGCACCAGATCACCGGTGTTGCCCTCGAGGTCTTTGAGGAACTTCCGGCTGATCCCCTTGTACACGTGGTATCCACCAACCCCGATGATGATCAGTCCGGCGACGACGAGTGCCACCTTGCCCGCCGTATTCTGCATCAACCGCCCGGTGGTTCCGGCACTCTGCTGGCTGCTGGATTTGCCACTGCCGCGCGCGAATCCGAACGCGGACAAGGCGAACGAGAAATAGATCACCGCCAGCGCCAAAGCCTTGACCCGATGAAACGCCTCTTTCTTCTTACTGTCGGCTTCGGGTTTCGACGCACTACCGAACACCGCCTCCGCGATCCGCCACAACCCCATCAGCAGAAACGCGAAAACACCGATCCACATGACGAGAACGCCACCGGGCTTGCTGACCAACTCCGCCATGGCCCCCGACTGATCGGCATTCCCACCCGACCCACCGAGCGCAATCCGAATCGCGATGTACCCGACGATCAAATGCACGATCCCCGTCATGACGAACCCACCCCGCGCAAACCTCTCGAACACCCCGTTCTGCGCGATCCGCCCCGCAGCGGACGACTTTCCACCCCCGCCCCCCTGGCCGCGAGCCCGCTCCGTCCCAGCCGACAACCCACTCATCAGACGCCCTCATCTCCGTCGAACCGAACGTCCGGCAGATACCCGGCGACGCGGGATCGAAACACCGCAGAGGCCGTGTAGCGCCACGTGACAATGGATGTCACTTACTTTCTGGCAGAATCGGTTTCGTGATCACTGGCCCGTACGCCCGGGCCGATGCCTCACTACGGGGGTTGGCCGTTGGTGACGCGTTCGGCTCCTGTTTCGCTATCCCCGCCAATCGTCCCGCGCT
This sequence comes from Nocardia sp. NPDC060255, assembly GCF_042727395.1. NCBI lineage: Bacteria > Bacillati > Actinomycetota > Actinomycetes > Mycobacteriales > Nocardiaceae > Nocardia > Nocardia sp. NPDC060255. The sequence goes on from NZ_JBHXAU010000006.1 coordinate 62,094, forward strand.
GCAATCCCGTTCGTTGCTGCTCGGCCCGTGGCGGTGGACCGACGACACCGAGATGGCGTGCTCGATTGTCCAGGTGCTGGACCGCTTCGGCCGGATCGAGCAGGACGCCCTCGCCGCATCGTTTGCCGAGCATCATGATCTCTACCGCGACTATGGCCCGGGGACGAACCGCATACTGCGGCTGATCCGAAACAAGGGTGGCGATTGGCGCGACCTCGCCAGGCAGGCCCGTGGCGGGCTCGGATCGTGGGGCAACGGTGCGGCCATGCGGGTTGCCCCGCTCGGCGCCTTCTTCGCCGACGATATGGACCGTGTGGTGCGGGAGGCCGCCGCATCGGCCGAGGTCACACACGCCCATCCCGAAGGGGTCGCCGGTGCGATCGCCGTCGCTGTCGCCGCGGCACTGGCATTTTCGGCGCCGCAACTGCGCGGCGGCGCGTTCCTCGACGCGGTCGCCGAGCGCACCCCACGTAGCCGAGTGCGCGACGGAATCGACGCCGCGCAGGCCCTGCGAGATCCGCACAGCGCCGCCGAGGCGTTGGGCAATGGCAGCGAGATATCCGCTCCCGACACCGTCCCGTTCTGTCTGTGGATCGTCGCCGAATACCCGGACGACTTCGCCGAGGCCTGCTGGATCACCGCTGACGTCGGTGGCGACGCGGATACCACCTGCGCCATCGTTGGCGGCATCCTCGCAGCGGGTCTCGGCCTGGCCGCAGTCCCCGCGGACTGGTTGGACCGGTGCGAACCCCTTCCTGATTGGGCGGCGCCGGTCAGGCCGGAGAACTAAAACTTACGGGTTATTTATATAGAGGTAATCGCCGCTGCTCCTGATTGGTGGTTACGCTGGGTCAGCGAATGAGTACTCGTATTCGGTGGGAGCGTATTGCTTTCCAATCCGGCGGGGAGACAACCTGTGTCGGATGCGTGACTATTCGGTGCGAATAACCGGAATCCGCTGATTGGGCGTATTGCCCGGAATTCTTGATACCGGCTAGCGGGTCGGTGTCGGCTGCGGGCGAAAGATGTGATCGATCGCGCGGCCTGATGTACAGGAGCGTTCATGGCAACCATCACTCGCGGCTTCCGGCCGGACAACATCAGTCGCCACCGGGAGGCCTTGTCGGCTGCGCCGGTGTATGTCAATCTCACCGACAAGGCGTTCCTGCGGCTGCACCACGGATACGGCATGCCGGTTGTCACGCAGACGCTGACCGTGCTGGGGCGTCGGCCGAGCGACGAGCAGCTGAACGCGATGTACGCACTGCTGAAATCCGGGCCGTTGACCCGGCGGGTGCACCGCTCGGCGGTGCCGTTCGCGCGGGCGCGCTGGGTGCATGCCGACACCGCGCTTCCGCTGTCTATCGCGCCGGACCCGATCGACGAGGCCGACGCGTTGACGTGGGCGAACGAGCAGGCGCAGTATCGCCTCGATCCCGATGGGGGATACGGGTGGCGATTGTCGGCGGTGCCAACGCATTCCGGTGGCATGGTCGTCTGCCTGACCAAGTCGCACGCGGTCGCCGACGGCCACGCGGGATTGCTGGCCGAAGCCGGTCTGGTCGACCCGGAACTCGCCACGAGCGGCGGCCTCGATGCCAGGGTCGGCATGTGGGACGAACTCGCCGACGGTGCGCACCGCGGCATCACCGTTGCGCGACAGGCAGTTACGGAGATGCGGCGTGCTGCTCGCGATCCACGGCATCGCGCGGCCGTGCGCGCGGCACTGTTCTCGCACGTGCCGGAACCCGAGCCGGACCCACAGGGTTGGCGCGAGCAGTCGGCGGTCGTCACCTTCGATGCGGCGCAATGGAAGTCGGCGGCCGAACGCGACGGTGGCACGACGAACACGCTGTATCTCGCGCTGACCGCCGACCTGCTGCGCCGCTGCCCGCTGATCGACAACATCCCGCCGGTCCTGACGCCCGCAGTGCGGATCCTGCGCGAACACGATCAGCAGGACGCGAATTCGTTCACCAGGGTGCCGGTGGTGGTGCAGCGCGAATGGCTGGACAGCCACGACCTGACCGCACTGCGCGCGGTGAGCAAGGCGGCGTTCGAGGCGGTCGCGACGGTCGGTTCCGGCGTGCTCTCGCAGCCGCGCCAGATGCCGCCCGATCTGCTCGACGTGCTGCCCGACGGTGTCGTGCACCGACTGCTGGAGACGGTGCCGATCACCGTCGGAATGTGTTCCAACATGGGCGTGCTCGACTCGTACATCGCGCCGCAACTCGGTCGGTTCGAGCCGTCGCTGCACATGAAGCGCGCCGTGGTCCAGGGTCTCGACGCACCGCGCACCGCCAGGCAGCCGGTCGCGCTGGCGACCTGGCTGTCGGAATCCGGCGGCAAGATCCACTGGGCGCTGGAAAGCCTCAAGCCCGAGATGGCGCACACCGCAGCTGAACTAGCCGACCATGCCAAGAAGGTCGCCAGGTCGTGGGGACTACACCCGCTGCATATCTACACCGGTCACACGACCACCTGACCTACTGGAACAGTTTGAGCAAGTTCACGATCAAGCGATCCAGCCCGTAGGCGAAGGGCGCGGCGACCCAGAGCCAGGCGAAGATCAACAGCGGAATGCGCCGCGGCGCAGCCGTTTCGGCGTTGTCGAGTTCGGTCATGCCGGGCTTCCCTCCGTGCGAACGGCCTCCGTGGGGACCTTCCGATGGTGTTTCGCCGCCACCGGGCGAATCAGTTCGTTGGCGACGAAGCCGACGCAGAGCAGGGCGATCATGATGGCGAACGAGGGCCCGTACAGTTCCGGCCCCGTCTTACCGTGCCGCGCACCGGAATCCGCGATGGCGTTGACGATCAGCGGCCCGGCGACGCCCGCCACCGACCACGCCGTGAGCAGCCGGCCGTGGATCGCGCCGACCTGGTAGGTCCCGAAGAGATCCTTGAGATACGCCGGAACCGTGGCGAAGCCACCGCCGTAGAACGACAGGATCACCATCGCGCCGAGGATGAACAGCGGCTTGTTGGTCTGCCCGACCGACCACACCACCGCGTAGGCGATCGCGCCGACGCCGAGGTAGATCCGGTACATGTTCTTGCGGCCGATCACATCCGACAGCGACGACCAGCCGATCCGCCCGGCCATATTGGCCGCGGACAGTACCGCGACGAAGCCCGCCGCCGCAGCCGCTGTCACCGGTGTCGAGGTCTGCTTGAAGAAGTCGACCACCATCGGCGCCGCCTTCTCCAGGATGCCGATGCCCGCGGTCACGTTGAAACACAACACGATCCACAGCAGCCAGAACTGCGGCGTCCGGATCGCGTCGTTGGCCGCGACATCGTGTTCGCTGACCAGCTTCGTCGTTTTCGCCTGCGGCACCCAGCCGGCCGGCCGCCACCCCGGCGGCGGCACCCGCACCAGCAAGACGCCGACCGACATGAACACCGCGTAGACCAAGCCCATGACCAGGAAGGTCTCGGCGATACCCACGTTGTCCTTGCCGAAGGTCGAGAGCAGCTGAGTCGTCCACGGCGACGCGATCAACGCACCACCACCGAAGCCCATGATCGCGAAACCCGTTGCCATGCCGGGCCGATCCGGAAACCAGCGGATCAACGTGGAGACCGGGGAGATATAACCGATGCCGAGCCCGATCCCGCCGACGAACCCGTACCCGAACACGATGAGCCAGTACGCATTCGCGTACGCGCCCACCGCCGAGATCAGCAATCCGGACGAGAAACACACCAGCGAGACGGTCATCGCCCACCGCGGCCCCCGCCGCTCCACCAGCGTTCCGCCGAAGGCCGCCGACAACCCGAGCATCACGATCGCGATCTGGAACGGCAGCGCACTCCCGGTCCCCGAGATGTCCATCGCCTTCTCCAACGGCGGTTTGAACACACTCCAGGCGTACGCCTGCCCGATCGCAAGGTGAATCGACAGCGCAGCAGGCGGAACCAGCCAGCGGCTCCACCCCGGCGGCGCGATAACGCGGGCATATCCGGTGGCACCGGCGTCGGTAACTGCGGTCATACGGGCATCTCCACTCTCACTGTGTGGCGATCATAGGACGCGCGACCCGGTGCCGTGGCAACAACTTTCACTGCCGACCACCGCGCCGAAATCAGCGCCCCGAATCCCGGAACCCACCAGCGGAAACCGGGCCCGCCCCTGGCTGCGGGGCGGGCCGGTCTATTCAGCGGATCAGACGCCCGCGGTTACCGGGTAGTGGTCGGACAGGTTGGTGTAGGTGTAGTCCTTGCCCATGCTGGTTACGGTCCAGGCGGCGCAGGATTCCTTGACGACACGGTTCTGCCAGCTGGCGGGCTTGGCGTGGCCCTTGCGGTGCAGGACGTAGTCGAGGTCTTCGCGGGGGTCGCCGGGGTAGCGGTAGTTCGCGATCGAGTTCTCCTTGGTGTCGAAGGAGTACGGGTGGCCGGTGCGGGCGGTGGCGGGCTCCAGGCGGGCGTCGGCGAGCATCGAACCGTATTCGGCACTGTGCGAGTCGACGTTCAGATCGCCTGCCAGCAGCACCTGTTCGCTCGCGGGGATGTTCTTCGCGGCGAGGAAGGCGTCGATCTCCTTGAACTGCGACGACCTATCGCGCGCGGCCTCACCGGCGCCACAGCCGGAGTCGGTGGACTGGCTGTGCGTGCCGACTACGTGCACCTTGCTGCCGTTGACCGACAGCACCACATACGCGATGCCCTTGTTGGCCCACCAGTCGGCGCCGCAGGCATCGGCGAAGATGAACTGCTCCTTGCGGATGATCGGCCACTTGCTGAGGATGGTGACGCCACCGTCCTCCGGTGTCGCGGCACTGTACTTGCCGCCGGTGGCGTCCCAGCCGTCCTTCGAGCGGCCGACGACCGGCGTCTGATTCGGGTATTCGGCCTTGGCTTTCGCCTTCAGTGCGTCGGAGGCCTCGTTGTCGAACATCTCCTGCAGCACGACAACGTCGTTGCCCTTGAAGAAGTCGGTCTTCGGGATCTCCGCGGCCCGGTGGTCCTGGCCCCAGTTGGGGTACAGGTTCTTGCTCATCAGGAAGGTGTTGTACGTCAGCACCCTGAGCTCAGGGGTCGACGCGGGTGCTGCGGAGGCCTGCGGGGCACCCACCATGAGGGTGGTGGCGAGTGCGGCGATGATGCTGAGCCGGGTGGGCTTTGGTAGCGGCATGGCACTTCCTCGAATCTCTTAGATTCCGGTTCGGGCAGAAGGTGATCCGACCAGGCGCCGATGACGCGTTCGTGACGTTTTCATGATCATCCGTCCGCTATCGGACGTCGGATCGATGGCAAACTGGACGAATCATCCTGGGCCGGGCCGATTCTCGGGATTGTGCGAGGTAGCACAAAGTGGCCCAACAAGTTTGACTTCACCTGCTGGGCTGCGAACTGGGGAAAATCAGCGTTGACGGACGTGGGTATAGGCCGGTCGCGCCGTGCCGTTCGCCGGATCGACGGTGTAGGCGTCGAGGGTGACCGCGCCGCGGCGGATCTTCGCGATCATGAAGCCGAGGCTCGAAAAGTCTTGCCAGAAAGACTGATTAGTGATCGCGGACGAGCCGTCGTTCTGCTTGGCGGAGGCGCCGCAGATGATCTGCTGGGTGCCACGGGCCGCGCCGGCGGTGTCGAGGATCTGCAGCGTGTGGTCGTGGCCGGAGAGGATGTAATCGGCTCTGCCGCAGACGACCTCTTCGAAGAGTTCTTTCAGGTGCCTGCCACTCATGTAGTCGCCGACGGTGACTCCGTCGTAAGCGCCTGCGTTGCCGTGCTTTCCGTTGTTGCGATACGGATGATGGGTCAGCACGATCTTCCACGTCGCGCGGGACGCGGTCAGCGCGCGATCCAGCCACTGGCGTTGCTGGCGCATGTAGGGACCGTTCCACTGGTAGTTCGGATCGGTCTGCAGCACCGTCGAGGAGACGGGAACGGTGTCCAGCGCGAAGAATTCGACCAGCGGTTCACCCGAGGCGGGCAGCGCCACCTGGTAGTACCGCGACGGCATGTACCAGCGGGCGGAGCGCCGATGGTAGGCGACCTCGTGATCGCCCTTGCTCGGATTTCCGCCGCTGCCAGGGAAGGTCCCGCTGCAGTCGTGATTGCCGAGCACCATCAACCACGGCACGTCGATGCCCGCGTTGGGTTGCTCGAACTTCGTCGAGAACTCGTCGTCGTCATCGGTTTCCGCGCCGTCCTCGTAGATGTTGTCGCCGAGCCCCACCGCCAGCGACACCCCTTCGGCCTGGCAGGCCCGCTTCGCCGCCGTGGCCACCGCGCGCTGCCCGGCCTCGCCGGTGCCCGCGTCGCCGGTGATCAGCACGGTGATGTCCGGGCCTGTCGGCATCGGAAACTTGCTGTCCGCGTTGGCGATACCGGGTAGCGCCAGGCTCCCGGCGAGGACGGTCGCGCCGACCAGCAGTCCGCGCCTGGAAATACACAGCTGGGTATAACGATCGTTCACTTACAGTCTCCCCTGTCCGGTGGATTGAAGTGACAACGTTTAACTGGGCTGAACGAACTGCGCGCGGTGAACATGGGACGAATCCGCCTCATTCGGGCAAACAGGAGGTTGCGGACAGCCCCGGTCCGATGCGCGGCCCGGCGACACGGGCTAGGTGATCGCGGCCGCACACCTGGCGCGACCCGGCTGCGGGATGCTTCGATCAGGAGCATGACGGACAACATCGAGCCTTCGCGCACCGTGACCGCCGGCCGCGACATCGCGGCCACGCCGGAACAGGTCTTCGAACTGATCGCCGACCCGGTACAGCAGCCGCTGTGGGACGGCAACGAAAATCTGGCGAAAGCCGTGACGGAGCAACGGATCCGCGCGGTGGGTGACGTGTTCACCATGACGCTTACTACCGGCGCCGACCGCGACAACCGCATCGTCGAGTTCGAAGAGGGTCGTCGCATCGCCTGGCTGCCGTCCGTGCCGGGCGAGCAGCCGCCGGGGCACCTGTGGCGCTGGGAAGTCGAGCCCATCGACGAGACGCACACCAGAGTCACCCACACCTATGACTGGTCGCAATTGACCGACGAGAAGCGTCAGGTCCGGGCCCGCGCCACCACCGCGGACAAGCTGCGGGCCTCGCTCGACCGACTGGCCGAACTCGCCGAGCGTCAGTGAATTCGTTTGCCGGACATCCCGGGTCGACGGTAATTGTCGGTGTCCTGGTCTACCGTCATCCGCGTTGTCAGGCCAGCAGAGGAGACCAATTATGACCGTGCTGTCGGATCGACCCAACACCGCTTTGCTGGTGATCGACGTGCAGAACGGCGTCGTGGCCGAGGCGCATCAGCGGGACGCCGTCGTCGCCACCATCGCCGCGGTCGTCGGCAAGGCGCGTGAGCAAGGCACGCCGGTCGTCTGGATTCAGCATAACTCCGAGGAGCTGGTGCGGGGGAGTGCGGACTGGGAGTACGTCCCGGAGCTGGTTCGGTTGGACTCGGAACCGTTGGTGCACAAGATGTTCGGCGACTCCTTCGAGGACACCGACCTGGAGGCGGTGCTGGCGAAGGCGGGCATCGGCCGCCTGGTGGTGACCGGCGCGGAGACCGATGCCTGCGTCCGATCCACCATCCACGGCGCGTTCGCCCGCGGCTACGACGTCACCCTCGTCGGTGACGCGCACACCACCTTCGACAAGAGCCAGTGGGGCGCCCCGCCGCCGGAGCAGGTCATCGCACACACGAACCTCTACTGGCATTACCAGACAGCACCGGGCCGCACTGCCGCAGTAGTCAACGCCGCCGACGTCACATTCGCCAGCTGATCGATGCCGGCGCGGCGTTGGGCAAGTGGGGATTCTACCCAGAGGCGCGCATTTCGAAATGACGAAAACGCAAGGCCCGCATACAACGTTCTGTATGCGGGCCCCGCGGCAGGATTCGAGCGGAGTTACGGGCCGACTGTGATCGGCTGCGACGGGTTGGTGGTGTTCGTCAATGCCAAGGTGGCCGAGACCGATCCCGAGGTCGAATTCGTCGGACACAGGAAACCGCCGGTGATCTTGACCGGTGCCGAACCATTGCTGGTCACCTTCGACGGGTTGCCGTTGGTGAAGGTGCCTGCCACCGTCGCGGGCCCGTTCGGCGCGACAACGGTGGTGCAGGTGGCCAACCCGCTGTTGTGGACCGTCATTCCGCCCTGGGGAATCGTCAGGCTGCCGACGATCGGCGACCCGTTCTGCACCGAGACCGACCAGGTGCCGCTGGTGGTGACGGTGGCGGTGAGGCCGGGCAGGTTGGTCGAGCAGTCGCTGATGCTCGGTGCCCCGATCTGCACGGTCACCGGGCCGCCCGGGTTCTGATTGTTCGGTGCCGCCGGCACCGATCCGGTCGCGGTGACGGTGTTGCAGGTGACCGTCACCGGGCCTGCCGTGGCCGTCACGGCTCCGACATTGACGGCCGAGACGGCGGCGCCGGCCGGGCCGACCGTGGTCGAGGCCGCGGCCTGGGCCGGACCGGCACCGAGGGCCACCGCGGCCGCTGTGCAACTCACCGCGGCGAGCGCCACCCGTGCGAAGAATAGATTGCTGAGCATTACACACTCCTTTTGAGCAAAGACAGTGAATCGAATGAACAACGTGGCAGCGAATTGAACGTGCTGTCGATTAAAAAGTTACCGGCCATAACTACGTGACATCAATAGCTGAGACGTCGGGTTACATCGAAATGATTAACTTCTGCTGAAATGTCACAGGCAGGAGAATCGGCGTAAAATGGGTCAAAAAGCCTGCTCCGCGAGAACCTCGGCCTTGCAGGGTATTTCGCGGTCCTGACAGGCATCTGGATGCCTTCTGAACGGTTTTACTAGCAAGATCTATTATTGCTGAATGGAGCTCTTATTGCATGACCGAAAAAGTACCGCCGCATCCATTTTGTGAGAGCCTGGGAACGAAGACCGGGCAGACCGGCGGCTACCCGCCACACGCGATCGCCCGAACCGCGCCGCAGGCAGACCGCCCAGCACCCGGTCGACGGAGCCGCGCTCGAGATAGCTGACCAGACAACGGAATTCGTGGGATCGACCAATGCGGCAACCCAGCGGGACGACCTTGTTCCGGATATCCTCATCACATGGGTACCTCGGTGGCAGACCCGCATCCGCCCGTTGCTGTATTCCGGGGACTGAAGGACGGAGGAACCGTCCCGCAGTTGAACTCTCATGTTCGATCAGAAGCACAGCGAACGGCGCGCACGCTGACCGAAGTGCCGACGCACGCCGGTCCGAGTGAACGCACCGCTGCCCTGCAGCGAGCGGCGGCCGCCGCAGGTGAGCTGGTCAACGCGCTGGCAGCGGAGGCGGGGGCCATCGTCGGTGAGAAGCTGCCCGCAGAGTCGGTGAGCCAGTCGTTCTTTCGGGTCCGCGAGGTAGACCTGACCGACCAGCAGGCCGCCCTGCACGGAGTCCTGGTTGTCCACCGCGGTCTGCGTGACCTCTGTCGAGCGCCGCTGTCCGGTGCCGACTTGGCGGTGGAGGTCGCGGGGATGCGGCAGGCCGCGCTCGACCTCACCGGTACCGCTGAATCCGACGGGCTGCCCGTCGAGGCCCTGCCCGACTCATCGGCAACCGACGGCATCTCGCTGGAGCGTGAGTGGACCGCGCGCTGGCTCGTCGGACACCAGGTGCACGTCCTGTTCAACATCTGCGCGGCGGTCGCGGTAACCGATGCCGCACAACATCTTCGCGACGGCGCGACCGACGCCGCATTGACCAGGCTCGAACACGCGACCACCTACGTGCGCGGCTTCCCCGCGGCGATGACGCACGCCAGCACCATCCCGGTGGAGTACTACATGGCCTCGGTTCGCCCGACCATGCAGCCGCCGGATGTCTCGATGCCGTTGAGCGGCCGCCAACATCGCGGCTACAAGACCTTCCGCGGCGCGATGAAAGACCTGCTCACCGTGGTCCCGGACACTTTCGCCGAGCTGCACGCCCGCGACCCGGAGCTCGCCGAAGCCAGGGACGCGCTGCTCGAAGCCGACCTGGTGGACAGCGAACGCCATGTCACGCTTGCCTATTCGATGGTGCGGTTGCGCCGCTCCATCGCGCAGTTGCCCACCGGCCCGGACAACGCCGTCGGCGAACTCCGGCTGATGCGGCACCGCCGGGCCGCCCAATACGCCCCGCTGATCCGCTTCGGCGACCACTATCTCGCCGACGCCATCTCCCTCCGAAGGCAACGCTGAACAGTCGAGAGTGGTTCGCCGCCTTTATATTTCCGATCCAGGAGCGAGCGTTGACGTACGAGATCACCGAAACCGCCGTCGTCGATGTGGAATTGGCGCCTGGCGATACGGCCGAGATCGACCAGCTGGCCCGCACTTTCTGTGGTGCTGAGGATCGCGTGGACGATCCCGAATGGGTCGCTCGCGCAAGACATTCCTGGGATGCACTGCCTCACCCGCTGCGTCGCGGCGTGCGCGAGTTCCGTCGCCACTCCGGCTTGCGCGGCACGCTGGTGATCAAGGGCTTGCCGGTCGACGAGGCGTTGCTGCCCGCCACGCCGTCGACACCGGATTCGGTGCAGCGCGCAGCCACCGTTTCCGCCGCGGTGCTCATCATGCTGGCCTGCGGGCTCGGCGATCCCGCCGCCTATCTCGCCGAGAAGTCCGGCGCCCTCGTGCAGGACGTCGTGCCGGTGCGCGGCAAGGAAACCTTCTCGGGTAACGCGGGTTCGGTGCTGCTGACCTTCCACAACGAGAACGCCTTCCATCAGCACGAACCCGACTACGTGCTGCTGTTGTGCCTGCGCGCCGACCACGACCGGATCGCCGGCCTGCGCACCGCCTGCCTTCGAGAAGTGCTGCCACTGCTGACACCCGCGAGCCGCGAAACACTGTTCGCCCCGGAGTTCATCACCGCGCCACCGCCGTCCTTCCCGTCGGACAGCGCAGCCCGCGCACCGAAACCCCTGCTGTCCGGTGCCATCGAAGACCCGGACATCCGCATGGCCACCATCGCGACCACCCCACTTACTCCGCGCGCCGAAGCGGCACTGACCGAATTCGGCCAGGCCTGCAACACGGTCGCGCACATCACCCGACTCACCCCCGGCGACCTCGTCATCGTGGACAATCGAGTCACCGTGCACGGCCGCACCGCCTTCCAACCCCGCTACGACGGCGCGGACCGATGGGTACAACGCACGTTCGCCGTGGCCGACCTCCGCCGTTCCCGCGACCACCGGCCGGAAGACGGCTACGTCATTGCCCGATGAGCAGCAAGTGACCCGAGGTCAGTACATCTGAGGAGTTGCACGATGGCACATCCCAAGAGCCCGACCGAGGACCGCGCACCGGTGCCGAATCCGGCGATTCCGGCCGTGCTCGACCCGGCCCCCGACTCGCGTAAGGGCGATCTGCGCCGCGAGCAGTTGCTGATGCGGGCATTTCAGAGCCGGATCGGTGGCCCGCTGCTGCGACTCTTCGCCGATCCACAGCAGATCCTGGAGACCGGGATGGGGTTCTGGCCCTCCCGGGTCGTGCTCACCGCGGTCGAGTGCGGCGTGTTCACCGAGTTGGCGGTGCGCCCGCTGTCGCAGCGGGAGCTGATGGACCGGCTGGACTGGCAGCCACGTGCGGCGGGCCCGTTCCTCAGCGCGCTGGTCGACCTCGGTCTGCTGCGGCGCGATCGCGCTGGGATATATACGAATTCGCGGCAGGCCGCGCTGTTCCTGGACCGCGCCAAGCCGAGCTACATCGGCGGGCTGATGGAGCTGTCGAGCACGCGACTCTACGACCTGTGGTCCGGGCTGGGCGATCTGCTCCGGACCGGCAAGCCCGGAGCCGAAGAGGAACAGGGGGAGAGCGAATTCTTTTCCTCGCTCTACGGCGATCAGGTCGCGCTGCGAAAGTTCCTGGCGGGCATGACCGGAATCTCGACCGGCGAGGCGATGCTCATCGCCGCGCGCTTTCCGTGGCGGCGGTTCCAGACCTTCTTGGATGTCGGTGCGGCCCAAGGGGCACTGCCGGTCCGGATCGCGCTCACCCACTCCCACATCAGCGGGGTCAGCTACGACCTGCCCGCGGTACAGCCGATCTTCGAGGAATACGTCGCATCGTTCGGACTCGCCGACCGGATCCGATTCGTGTCCGGTGACATGTTCGGCGGTCCGCTGCCCAGCGCGGACGTGATCAGCTTCGGCCACGTGCTGCACGGCTACAGCGAAACCGTCCGGCGCGAATTGATCGCCAAGGCCTACGAGGCCGTCCCGCCCGGCGGCGCACTGCTCGTCTACGACGCGATGACCGACCCGAATCGCAAGAACAACCTCATCAGCTCCCTGTCCAGCCTGAACATCATGTTGGAGATGCGCGAGGGCTTCGAGGCCACCACCACCCAGTGCGCGGGCTGGCTGCGGGAGGCGGGCTTCGTGCACATCAAGAAGCAGCATCTGATCGGGCCCACGTCAATGGTGTTCGGGCGCAAGCCGGGACGATTGGCGTAGTCGGTCGAACGACGGATACAGACCGGCCGCTACGACACCTAACGTTGGCCAGACATGGCTTACTTTAGGAACCGCATGTCAGGTCTGATCGCTCCCGCGAAGGTCGGCGTTGTGCTCACCGCCGCGGCACCGATCACCACGGTCGCCGCCGCGGTGCACATGGCGGCCACGAAGAAGCCGTCGTTCACCGAACGCAGGCTGCGGTACTTCAAGACCCCGGGGATCGGCGAGTTCTGGACGGTGCGCGCGCTGAATCCCGGCGACGCCCGCAGGCTGCTGACCGAGCACGAGCCCGCGATGGCGATGCTGATCGACGCGGGCGATGACCTGCACATCCATACGCTGTTCTATGCCGCGGGCAAGGGCACGCGGGTGTCGTTCATGGCGATCAATTACGACGTGCGCGGGTTCCTCCAGATCAGCAGCGCGTTCTGGTGGGCCGACGCGCTGGCGAAGCGGACCGCCGATTACCTGCTGGAGTCGAATGTGACCAGCGACCTCGAGACGCGAAAGATGCGCAGCCGATAGCGACTACGGGACGTCTTGGTCCGGTGCGTTCCCGGCCGCCCAGATGCCGCGAACGTGCCCGATGTGCTTGCGCAGGAACAGCTCTAGCTGCTCGTCGTGGCGCTCCTCGATCAGGTCGATGATCGTGTGGTGCTCCTGCGCTGACTTGTCCAGCTCGCCGCGCTCGACGAGCGCGGCGAGGCCGAACAGCCGGGTCTGCGCGCGCAGGTCGCCGACGATCTGCGACAGCCGCGGGTTGTGGCAGTAGTCCAGCAGCATCAGGTGGAACTGCCGGTCGGCGTCGACGTATTCGACCAGATCGCCGCGCTTGGCCGCATCGACGATCTTGTCGGCCTGATTCCGCAGTCCCGGAATATCGGACTCGGGGATATCGCCGACGATCGAGCGGACACTCGGCGGCTCCAGCAGCATCCGGATCTTGGCGATCGAATCGAGGTCCGCATCGGAGATCTCGGTGACCCGGAAACCCTTGTTCGGCACCGAGATCACCAGCCCCTGCTTGACCAGATCCAGCATCGCCTCGCGCACCGGCGTCGGCGAGACCCCGAAGCGCTCCGACAACCATGGCGCCGAATACAGCACCCCGGGCTCGAGCTCACCGGAGATGATCGCCGCCCGCAGCGCATCGGAGACGTGATCGCGCAGCGTTGGCCGCTTGGGTATATCCAACCGTTCGATCATGAATGCGCTCCGGGTTTCTCCTGTGTGCGAGCACGACTTCTATCAGACTAGTTAACTTTCCACGTCATTCAGTTTCGAGTGCCGGTAGCTGAAGGCTACGTACACGCCGAGGCCGATCAGCAGCCAGACGACGAACCGCAGCCAGGTGACCCAGGTGAGGTGGCTGATCAGCCAGATGGAGAAGACGATGCCGATCAGCGGCACCACCGGCACCCACGGCGTGCGGAAAGCGCGCTCGACCTCGGGGCGGGTGCGGCGCAGCCGCACGACGCCGAGCGCCACCACGATGAACGCCATCAGGATGCCGACATTGGTGAGCTCGGCGGCCTCCCGGATCGGCAGGAAGCCCGCGATGAGCGCCGACACGACGCCGACCGGCCAGATCACCCGCGACGGCACCTTGCGCACCGGGCTGGACTTGGCGAAGTAGGAGGGCAGCAGGCCGTCGCGGCTCATCGCGAAGCCGACCCTGGTCACCGCGAGCATGTTCGCGAACGCCGACGTGGTGACGCCGACGACCGCGCCGACCGCGATGATCAGGCCGAGGACGCCCATGCCGATCGAATCGAACGCGCTGGAAAACGGCGAGGAGACATTGATATCGGTGTAGTTGACCATGCCGACGATGACGAGACAGACCAGCAGGTAGACCACCGACGCGATGCCGAGGCTGATCATGATCGCCTTGGGCATCAGCTTCTTGCCGTCCTTGGACTCCTCTGCCGCGGCGCTCATCGCGTCATAGCCGTAGACCGCGAAGAAGGCCAGCGCCGCACCGGAAACCGCGCCGCCGACACCGAACGGGAAGAACGGCTGATAGTTGCCCGACTTGATATGAAATGCGCCCGCCACCACCACGATCGCGACGATCACCATCTTCAACGCGACGAGTCCCGTTTGCACGCGGGCGGATTCGCGGGTGCCCCGCGACAGCAGGAACGCCAGGAGCAGGCAGAGCAGCACGGCGAACAGGTCGACCTTGTGCCCGGATCCGGTGCCCGGCGCGCCGAGCGCCCAAGTGGGCAGATCGAATCCGATGTAGTGGGTGATGTAGTTCAGATACCCGGACACCGCGATCGCGACGACCGAGACGATGGCGGTGTACTCCAGCAACAGATCCCAGCCGATCATGAAGCCGATGATCTCGCCGAGCGCCACATAGGAGTAGGTGTAAGCCGAACCAGCACGCGGAACCATGCCCGCGAATTCGGCGTAGCAGAGCCCGGCCGCACCGGACGCGATGATCGCGATGGCGAACGAGACCAGCACCGCCGGACCCGCGACCTCATTGGCCACCACACCGGCCAGCGAGAACACCCCCGCGCCGACCAGTCCGCCGAGGCTCAGCGCGACCAGTTGCCACAGCCCCATGCTCTTCTTGAAATCGCCTGTGTCGGCGACGATTACCGGCATTCGGCGCATGACCCCGCTCTTGGTGAGCGGCGGGCGGACGGGTTTGGTGACTGTCTTCATTGACGGCCTTTCGAGGAGCTGTGGAGCGGGTGGTGATGGTTAAAAGACGAAGCCCTCGGGGAAGGGATCGGTGGGGTCGAGGAGGTAGTTGGCGGTGCCGGTGAGCCAGGCGCGGCCGGTGATGGTCGGCACGATCGCGGGGCGGTCGCCGACGGTGGTGGTTTCGACGGCTCGTGCGTAGAAGGTGGTGCCGATGAACGAATCGTTCTGCAGCACTTGGTCTTCGGTGAGGAAGCCGCGGGCGTGCTGGCGGGCGAGCAGGGCGGAGGTGCCGGTGCCGCACGGGGAGCGGTCGAACCAGCCGGGGTGGATGGCCATGGCGTGGCGGGTGTGGGCCGGTTCGGACGCGGGGTCGAGGAACAGTACGTGTTTGCATCCGGCGATGTGCTCGTCCCCGAGGTGCACCGGGCGGCGGAACTCGTTGATGGAGGCCATGATTCGTAGACCCGCGTCGAGGATGCGGTCCTTGTGTGCCCGGTCGAACGGCATTCCGAGCTTGCCGAGATCGACGATGGCGTAGAAGTTGCCGCCGTAGGCCATGTCGTAGCGGACCGTGCCGAGACCTGGGACCTCGACTTCGTTGTCCAGGCTGTCGCAGTAGGCGGGCACGTTGCGCAGGGTGACCGACTCCGCGTGGCCGCCGCGCACCGCGACCGAGGCGACGACGCGTCCGGCGGGGGTGTCGAGGCGGATCTCGGTGACCGGTTCGGTGACCGGCACCATGCCCGCCTCGACCAAGGCGGTCGCCACGCCGATGGTGCCGTGTCCGCACATCGGCAGTAGGCCGCTGACCTCGATGAACAGCACCCCGTAGTGGCCGTCGTCAGTGGTCGCCTGCTGCAGGATGGCACCGCTCATCGACGCGTGCCCGCGCGGCTCGTTGACCAGCAGCTTGCGCAATCCGTCGAGGTGCTCGATGAAGTGGATTCGCTTGGCCGCCATGGTATCGCCGGGGATGGTGCCGATGCCGCCGGTGATCACCCGGGTCGGCATGCCCTCGGTGTGGGTGTCGATCGCGGAAATGATGGTGTTGCTACGCATCAGGACTTTCCTTCACTGTCGAATTGGGCGAGTTCACGCAAGCCGCCGGGCCTGCCACGCGTACCGCGTCACTGTCGATTTCGGCGAGTTCGCGCAAGCGCACCGGAGCCGCCAGCGGACGCCAAGCGGGACTGGCTGCGGCGAGACCCGTTGTCGCGGTGGCCTGGTCGGCGGATGGCTTGCCGCGCAACGCCTCGATATTCGCCGCGCACATCCGGCCTTGGCACGGGCCGAGTCCGGCGCGGGTGGCCAGTTTGGCGGAGCGGTAGCCGTCACCCGCGGCGCTGGACCAGGCGGTGGTCAGCTCGCCGCAGGTGGTGCCCTCGCAGCGGCAGATGACGGTGTCCGGCCGGGACCAGGCGAGCACGCCGGGCCGAATCGGATGCGCGGCCGCGAGGCGGGCCACGAACTGTTCGGCCGTGCGGTGGTGTGCCCGCAGCGCCCGGTCCGGGGTGGCGCCTGCCGCGGCCAGGCCGGCGACGGTCCCTTCGACGGCGGCGACCTGGGCGCCACCGATGCCGGTGATTTCGCCTGCCGCCCACACACATTCGGCGCTGGTCAGCTGGCTGTCGTCGACCTGCACGAAGCCGCTCGCGGTGAGCTTCGCCCCGGCGGCGACGGCGAGTTCGTGCTGCGGGGTGAAGCCGTGCGAGACCGCGACCGCGTCCACCGGCACCGTGGTGTGGCTGCCGGGGATCGGGGTCCAGTTCTCGTCGAGCCGGGCGACGGTGGCTTCTTCCACTCGGCCGTCACCCGCGACCGCGACCACCGCGTGCGCGGTGCGTAACGGAATCCGGTGCCGCACACCGGATGCCACATATTCGACCAGCTCGAGGGCTTTACCCACACTGTGCCGGAGTTCCCACGGCCTGGCGGCCCAGTGCCTGGCGATGCGGCGACCAGGGTTGGCCTCGAGCACCGCCCGTACCTGAGCTCCGTTCTCGGCCAGCGATTGTGCGACCGGAAGGAGGAACGGGCCGGTGCCGGAAAGCAATACGGACCGGCCGACCAGCAGCCGCTGCGTCTTCGCGAGAGTCTGTGCGGCACCGGCGGTATAGACGCCGGGCAGATCCCACCCGGGAAAAGGACACACCCGGTCGTAGGCGCCGGTGGCCAGCACCAGCGCGTCACCTTGCACCACGCGATGCTCCCGCCGGTCACCCTCGGCACCGATCAGCAAACGCACTGCGGGGCAACCACCTTCGAGGTGACGCTCGATCTGATAGACCGCCGCCCATGCCAGGTACTCACACCGTGGATGCTCGATCAGCAGCCGGGCACGACGTGCGGCCGCGGCATATCCGTGTCCGATGGTGAGCGGCTGACGGACGCCATACGCGGCCGGGATGCGCCGGTTGTACTGCCCCCCGAGCGCCTCGTTCGAGTCGATCAGCGTCACCGTCGCACCATGTCGCAGCGCGGATTCGGCGGCTGCGGTGCCTGCCGGGCCACCACCGATCACCACTACATGTCGGCTCATTGCGTCTCTCCCGTCAGCCGGGTCTGCGTGGTGACGCTGTCGCCGTCCCGAGCCGGTCGTCGGCACAGCCGAACATCCCGAACGCCGTTGACCGTAGCGACGCAGTCGAAACACACACCGATGCCACAGAAGACGCCGCGAGGGCCACCGTTGGGCGCGGTGCGCCAGTGCGACCGACCGTCGGCGAGCAGCACCGTCGCGAGGCTCTGACCGTGCACCCCAGAAACCGGCGTGCCATCGACACTCACCGTCAGCGCCCGATCGCAGCGCCCAACCGGATCAACATCCGCACGAATCAGACGCGGACTCACACCATCACCCCCCGTTCCGACCGAAGGCGACCTTCACCCCGTACAGCCGACCAAAGGTCGCCCCCGGTCGAACATCCGCCACCGGCCGAAGGGCGCTTTCGGCCGGTCTGGACGACTGAAGGGGCCCTTCGGTCGAGGTGGGGGAGGGCGGGTTCGGTCATCGGGATGCCTTTGCGGTGGTGGGGCTGGTGAGGACGGCGGGGCGGTCGATGGCGAAGGGGGCGATGTCGATCTCGTGTGGTTGTCCGGTTAGTGCTGACGAAATCAGTTGGGCGGTACCGATTGACAGGCCGATGCCTGCGCCCTCGTGGCCGGTCGCGTGCCAGAGGCCGGGGAGTCTTGGGTCGGGGCCGATGACCGGGAGGTGGTCGTCTACGTAGGGGCGGAAACCGCCGTAGGCCCGCATGATCGTGACGTCGGCGAGGATCGGGTACAGCCGTAACGCCTTTCGGGCGATGGCGGCCAGGCTGTCCGGGCGTATCCGATCATCGAAGCCGCACTGGCGGCGTGATGAGCCGAGCAGCAGTGGGCCGCCCCTGGTCGATTCGACCACCGCTGACGATTGCAAAGCCGCGTCCGAACTGCCAACGGCACCAACGTAATCGGCGTCGTAGACCTTGTGGAACACCGTCGGTGGCATAGGTGCGGTGATGAGTACGTCCCCGCGTCGAGGTTTGATCGCGATCGGCGCGCCGAGTAGGTCCGACACCGCGCCCGACCACGGGCCCGCCGCATTGATCACGACGTCGGCGTGCCGTGGTCCGCGGGTGGTCTGCACGCCGATCAGTCGGCCGCCGTGGATCAGCGGCGCGGTGACCTCGCAGCGGGTTTCGACGACCGCGCCTGCCGCGATGGCCGATTCGAGGAGCGCGGTCGCGGCACCGGCCGGTTGAACCTGGGCGTCCTCGGCGTAGTACACGGCCGCGCACACGTCGCGGGTGAGTGCGGGCTCGGCCGCGGCCAACTGATCCGCATCGAGGTGCTCGCAGCGAACCCCGGCGGCACGCTGACCGTCCGCGAACACGGTCAATGCCGTGGCACCGGCGTCGGTGGTGGCAACGACTATGCCGCCCTTGGGTTCCCATTCGACTGCCGCGCTGGAAGACAGCCGTTCGAGGACGGTGGGCCACAGTCGCCGGGACAATTGGGCGAGCGCCAACTCGGGTCCCGGCCCTTTGTCCGAGACGAGCACATTGCCTTCACCATGCGCAGTGGTGCCTGAGGCGACCCCGCCCCGCTCGCAGACGCGGACCGAGGCACCGTCCAGTGCCAGCCGATCCGCGAGTGCGCACCCGATCATGCCGCCACCGATGATCAGGACGTCGGTTCCCCGCAGGGAGGTGGCGCGGGGCGAGGTTTTGGTCATTGTGTGCGTGCCCCGTTCACCGAGCGCGGCACGGAAACCGGGTTGTCCGTGCGCAATTCGAGCGGCAACAGGTCCTCGGGCACCGACTGGTACGTCACCGGGCGCAGGAACCGCGAAATCGCCGCGGTACCAACGGAGGTCGCCGTCGGAGCCGTTGTCGCCGGGTAGGGGCCGCCGTGCTGTTGGGCGAAGGTCACCGAGAGTCCGGTGGGCCAGCTGTTCCACAGCACTCGTCCGGCCGCGCCCACCGCGGCGGCGGTCAGCGCGCGGACGGTGTCGTCGACGTGGTCACCGAAGAGGGAGACCGTCAGTTGACCGCCCACGGATCGAGCCAGCTCGAGCAATTCGTCAGTATCTCGGTAGCTGACCAGAAGCGTTGCCGGACCGAACATCTCGTGCATCAGCGCGTCGCGATCGGACAGCACCGTGCGCGCCGTCGTGGCTAGCAGCAGCGCCTCGCCCGGCCCGCCGCCCGCGAGCAGTTCCACGTTCGGGTGCGCGCGTACCTGCTCGACGGAGCGAGCGAATCCGGCGGCGATCTCCGCGTTGAGCAGGTCCCCGGTCGGCACCGGCCGGTTCCGGATCAGCGCGGCCAGCTCGCTGAAAACCGCTGATTCCTCGGGTATCGCGACCAAGCCCGGCTTGGTGCACAGCTGACCCGCACTCGCGCTGACCGCGGTCAGTAGCCCCGCCGCGATCTCCGCCGTTCGGGTCCGCGCGGCCTGGTCGGTGACGAATACCGGGTTGATGGAACCGAGTTCACCGTAGAACGGGATGGGCACCGGACGACGAGACGCCAGGTCGTACAGCGCCCGCCCGCCCGCGGTGGAGCCGGTGAACGCCGCGGCGGCGACGGCAGGGTGGGTGAGCGCCCGCACTCCGGCGTCGCGGCCGAAGACGAGCCCGAAAGTCCCACTCGGCGCACCACATTCGGCAAGCGTCTGAGCTATCAGCTGCCCAACCACCTGGGAGAGCGCGGGATGCCCGGGGCTCGCTTTGACGATCACCGGGCATCCCGCCGCGAGCGCTGCGGCGGTATCGCCACCCGCGACCGAGAAGGCGAACGGAAAGTTGCTCGCGGCGAAGTTGACCACCGGGCCGAGCGCGATGTTCATCCGCCGCAGGTCCGGCCGCGGCGCACCCATCGGCCACTCGGCGTCCGCGGTGTCGATGCGCACGTCGAGGAAATCACCGTCGAGCACGACCTGCGCGAACAGCCGCAACTGAAAACTGGTGCGCTTCAGCTCGCCGACCAGCCGCGGCTCGGACAGGCGCGTCTCCCGCATCGCCAACGGGATCAGCTCGGCGGCATGCGCGTCGAGCCGATCGGCGATATCGCGTAGCACCCTGGCGCGCTCGGTCAGCGCCATTGCCGCCCAAGGTCCCGCGGCCGCGGCGGCCGCCGCAGCGATGGCATCGACCTCCGCCGCGGTGGTGTCGCGAACGGATTCGACCGTGCTCTCGGTCATTGCGTGCTCCTCAATCTTTCGTGTGCACCGGCTACGAACTGCCTACCGGTAGCCCTTGGCGAGCACGTCGCGGGTGTCCTCGGTGATCTTCGCGACCAGCTCCGGCGCCAGCGGAACCCGCGGTGGGCGGCACTTGCCGCCCGGTCGGCCCGCCAGATCCATGGACAGCTTGATGGCGTGCACGAACTGCGGCTTCGAGTCCCAGCGCAGCAGCTTGTGCAGCTCGCGGTACAGCGGCAGCGCCTTGTCCAGATCCCGGTTCACCGAGGCGTTGTACAGCTCGACCGTCGAACGCGGAATCGCGTTCGGGTACCCGGACACCCAGCCGACCGCGCCCGCGATGCCGAGTTCCAGGACCACGTCGTCCGAGCCGACCAGGACGTCGAGTTCGGGTGCCAGTTCCTTGATCTCGTAGAAGCGCCGCACGTCGCCGGTGAACTCCTTGACCCCGACGATCAAGCCCTCGCCGTACAGTTCGGCCAGGATGTCGGGGGTCAGGTCGATGCGCGTATCGAACGGGTTGTTGTAGGCCACGATCGGCAGGCCGACCTCGGCCACCGTGCGGTAGTGATCGAGGATCGAGTCGCGGCCGCCGCGATAGGTGTTCGGCGGCAACAGCATCACGGCCTGCGCCCCGGCCTCGGCGGCCTGCGCGGCCCACTTGCGCGCCTGCAACGCTCCGTATGCCGCGATGCCCGGCATCACGGTGAAGCCGTCCGGTGCGGCCGCGATGGCCGTCGTCACCACCCTGGCCCGCTCCTCGTCGTCAAGGGTCTGGTATTCGCCGAGCGACCCGTTCGGGCTCACCCCGTGGCAGCCGTTCGCGGCCAGCCACTGCACGTGCTGAGCGTAGGCGTCGTAGTCGACCGAGTAGTCCGCAGCGAACGGCAGCGTCGTCGCGACCAGGATCCCGTGCCAGGGCTTGGTCACGGCTGAGGTGATCGGTTCGGGCATGTGAAGCCTCCATCTGCGCGATTGTCCGGATCAGCGGTCGATCCAGATGTCATGTGACGTGTGACATTGCACAAGATAGCGAAGTGATGGTGGTCACGCAAGAGGTCGGGAGTGACTGGGGACACGCGAGTTTTGAGGCTGTGCACATGCGGAAACGCCCAGCCCCGACGACAGCGTCTGGCTCCCCGCTTTCACGGGAACGGCATTGCGGCTGTTCGGCTTTCGATCAGCGCGCGCTGTGTCGGGGCTGGGCGTCGTGCGGGTTGGATCAGCGGGGGACCGGGGTGACCGCGATGGCCGGGATCGAATCCACGCAGGCGGTCGGTCCGGTGTTGCCGGTACGGATGAAGCGGGCCACCAAGTCGGTGACGCAGCCGCTCGGCTCCAGATCGGGGACGTGGCCGGTGTTCGGGACGGACAGGAAGGTCGCGTTCGGGAAGCCGGCGGCTACCCGCTTGCCGTTCGCGTCCGGGGTGATGGCGTCGAGGTCGCCGGACATGACCAGCACCGGGACGTTCGGCAGCGCGGCGACCGGGCGGCCGGGGTATGCGCTGGTGAACGCGGGCCACTGGATGCAGGCGTCGCCGCCGTCGCGCATGCCCGCGCTGAATCCCTCGGCGCTGAAGGCGCCGACGCCGTCGGGTCCGGCCGTGGCGAGCCCGTCCCGGTACTGCTGCACCCGCTCGGCCTGCGACGACTGACGCTGCCAGAGGGTGGGGTAGTCGTTGCAGGCGACGGTGATGAAGAGGTCGATGTTCTCGGCGGTCGGCTCACTGCCTGCCTGCTCGGCCCACTGCCGCAGCCCGGTGTCGTCGCCGTTGGCGGCGCCGTGCAGCGCGGCGGGGAGCGCGCCCATCAGCGTCGGCGCTGTCGGATCGGCGCCGACATTGGTGCTGGCCACCTCGAAGACGAGGGTTGCGAGCTTGCTCTCGCTGAGCTGCAACGGATTCCGGCCGGTGACGGCCAGCGGCTGCACGGCCAACCGCTGGGCCACGGTGCGCAGGTCGGCAACGGCGGTCGCGCCGTCACAAGCCTTGCTGCGATCGCAGATCCGTTGCAGCGCAAGCGATACCGCTTCGGCATTGGGCCGCGACAGCAGGTCGAACTCGGGCGGGTAGGCACCGGAGAGCACGATGGACTGCACGGTGTCGGGGTGGCGTTCGGCGTAGATCGGCATCAGGTAGGTGCCGTAGGAGATGCCGTAGAGCACCAGCTTGGGGATGCCGAGCCGCGCGCGGATCGCGTCGAAGTCGTCGGCGGTGGCCGCCGAGGTGTAGCCGGCGGCGCGCGGGCCGAGCTGTTCGGCGCAGCGGGCCACCGTCTGCCGCTGGTATTCGCGGGTGCCGACCTCGTAGCCCGCCTCGTCCGCGCCACAGTCCAACGGGCTGGACAGGCCGGTGCCGCGCGGGTCGATGAGCAGCAGGTCGTGATCGTCGAGGAGGTGCGCGGACAGTTGCGTGGCCTGCGCGGCGTGGTCGATCAGCGGGACGCCGGGGCCGCCCGGGTTCGGGGCGATAGTGCCCGCGGCCGGTGCGTCGAGCTTGCTGCGCTTGATGAGCGCGTAACTCACTGCGACGGTGCCCAATTCGGGCTTATCCGTGACCAGCGGCCGGGACTGCACGCCGCACTCGACCTGATGTCCCGGCACGGTCGGGCACCAGTCGGGACCGGCCGGCTTGGTCTCGCCGCATGCCGTGACCAGAGTCGTGGCGGCGAGCGCTGCTACCAGACATGCGACTGCCCGCATTCCTTTGCGCATCCTCGAAATCCTTTCCCTCGGTTCGACTCCCACATTCAGCGGAGCGTTGAGAGAAATCCTGGGCGGTCGAGGTCAATGGTCTGCGAGGGCTACGGAAGAATCAGGTAAGAATCCATATGTCCGAGTCCGAACCGGATTCTTACCCACTTCTTGCGCAAGTTTCGTGCTGCCTTGCCGCAGGTCGGCAAGGGTTGGGCAATGCGTGCGAGAACCTGCCCGGCCACTATCGGCGTCGTCGCGGTGACGGCGGTCACGAAGTGAACAGGCCGATACCCACAAACTCGCTACCCACCAGCAACAATGACTGCGTGACCACACCCAGCTCGTCAGCACCCGCCGCATCGGTGCTCGTCGTCGAGGACGATCCGCACGTGCGCAGCACCCTTGACCAGCTGCTTCGCTTCGAGGGCTACACCGTGCACCTGGCCGCGGACGGGCAGCAGGCGCTCGAAATGCTGGCGGAGATCCAGCCGGACATGGCCGTGGTGGACGTGGTCATGCCGCGCATGGACGGGCTGTCGCTGTGCCGGCTGCTGCGGCGCCGCGGCGATCGGCTGCCGATCCTGGTGCTCACCGCGCGCCAGCAGATCGGCGATCGGGTCGCCGGGCTGGACGCGGGCGCCGACGATTATCTGCCCAAACCGTTCGCCACTGATGAGTTGCTCGCCCGGCTGCGCGCGCTGCTGCGGCGCAGCGCCCCGGACGAGGACACCGAGGTGCTGTCGGTCGCGGACCTGACGCTCAACCCGGCGACCCGCGAGGTGCATCGCGGTGATCGGGCGATCGAGCTCACCAAGACCGAGTTCGACGTGCTCGAGCTGCTGCTGCGCAACGCGCGAATCGTGTTGACCCGCAGCCGGATCTACGAACACATCTGGGGATTCGACTTCGACACCGATTCCCGTTCGCTCGACGTGTACATCGGTTACCTGCGCCGCAAGACCGAGCAGGAGGGCGAATCCCGGTTGATTCACACCGTCCGCAATGTCGGTTACGCCGTTCGTCCCGCGTGATGCTGCGCGCCAGGATCACCCTCGTGGTCATCGTCGCCGTGGTGGCGGCGATCGTCGTCACGCTCGCGACGTCGTATCGCGGGGTCAGCGAGCTGGTCGGTAATCAGATCGACCGCAGCCTCAACGACCGGGTCGACGCCGTGGTCGCCGTGCTGCCCGCGGTGTTGCCCGAGCGGTCCGACACCATCGAGCAGCTGCTGTCGGCCGACGGTACAGCCCACCCGCTGGCACCGGATCGGATGCCGCTGCCGGTGGCCGAGGCCGATCGCGTCGTGGCCCGAACCGGCAGCGGCACCGCCGAATACAACCTCGACCTGGACGGCGAGCCCTACGGGATCCTCACCAAGCCGCGCCCCGGCGGCGGTGCGGTGATGGTGGCGCAGCGCTACCACGAGCCGGAACGGATCGACAACGAATTCCTGTGGCGCACCGGCGGTATCACCGCGATCGCGGTGGCGCTGTCGGCCTTGCTGAGCTGGCTGGCCATCGGCCGCATCCTGCGACCGGTCCGCCGCTTGCTCGCCGCCACCGAACACATCAGCTCCACCCAGGACCTGTCGGTGCCGCTGCCGCCCACCGGCCGCGACGAAATCGGCAGGCTCACCGGCAGTTTCGACACCATGCTGACCGCCCTGCGCCGCTCCCGCGCACAGCAGCACCGGCTCGTTCAGGACGCCAGCCACGAGCTGCGCACCCCGCTGACCTCCATCCGCGGCAGCGCCGAACTCCTGCAGCGCGCTCGTGGCCGACTCGGACCGGAAGACGAGACCCAGGTCCTCAACACCCTCGTGCAGGAGTCCGCCGCACTCGACGACCTGGTCGCCGAACTCGTCGAACTGGCCACCGACCAGCACACCGCCGAGGAACCCACCGAACTCGACCTGCCGACGCTGGCCGAGGACTGCGCACAACGCTTCCGCCATCGCAGCGGACGCACCATCACCGTCACCGCGGACCATCCCGGACCTGTGCTGGCCAGGCCGCGGGCCCTCGCGCGGTGCATCGACAATCTGCTCAGCAACGCGATCAAGTTCAGCCCGCCGGACACCCCCGTCGACGTGCACATTCACCGCACCGAATTGACGGTGCGCGACCAGGGACCCGGCATCGCCGCCGAGGACACCGCCGCGATCTTCGATCGGTTCTATCGCGCCGCGAACACCCAGGGCACACCGGGTTCCGGGCTCGGTCTCGCCATCGTCGGGGACATCATCACCGCACACCACGGCACGGTGTTCGCCGAGCACGGTCCCGGCGCGCGGATCGGTTTCCGGCTGCCGCCGATGGACCAGCCGGACGGCCGTCGTCGCCGAAGCTGACGGGTCAGGCGAGTTTCTGGCCGATACCGCCGTAGATCACCAGCCGGGTGGCGGGCAGGTCGTCATCGAGCCATTCCTGGGCAGGCACCACACCGGGAGCGAGCATGTCGAAGCCGTCGAAGAACGCCTCCGTCTGTTCCTTCGATCTGTACCAGACCTGAGACGGACTGTCGTTGGTGTCGTCCTGCGACTGGCTGATGAAGTCGGGGTGAGTGTCGTTGGAGCCGTGCGTGAGTGCGAGATAGCTGCCCGGTGCCATCACATCGCGGAACTTGGCGACGATCCCGTACGGGTCTTCGTCGTCCATCACGTAATGCAGCACGCCGATGATCAACAGGGCGACCGGTTCGTTGAAATCGATGAGCGAGCCGGTTTTCAGCCGATCGATGATGTCGTCCGGCTGCCGGATGTCGGCCTTCAGGGCGGTCACGCCGGGCGAATGCGCCAGCAGCGCGTCGCAGTGCGCGTGCACGATTGGATCGTTGTCGATATAGACCACGTTGGACGACGGTTCGATCTTGCGCGCCGTCTCGTGCACGTTCGGCGAGGTGGGGATGCCCGCACCCAGATCGATGAACTGCCGGACACCCGCGTCGGCGGCCAGCTCGACCGCCTTCACCAGGAACTGGCGGATGAACCACGCCAAGGTCTTGGTGTCCGGGGCGATGGCTAGCATGCGGTGCGCGATTTCGCGGTCTATGTCGTAATTGTCTTTGCCGCCGAGCATGTAGTCATAGATCCGGGCCGAGCTCGGCACGTTCGGATTGAGTCCTGGCGCTCGGTCTACGTCCGACAAGGTGTCCTCCCGATCCTCGACCACAATCGTAGCGATCTTCCCGGCTGGATGTTGTGCTATGCCACAGTGGCGCATACGCGCCGACGCTCAGTTACCGAATCACCCTTTCGCGGCAAGTGTATTCGCTCGCGCCATCAGCGTGTCGGCCACCGGACGTGGGCGGCGGCCGAGACCGCATGCGGTGGCCACCCCATCGACCGGCCGGCCCAGCGCCTGCTCGATGACCTGCAACGTGTGCAGCTGCTCGGCCTCGGTGGGAGTGTCGTGCACCATGCCCGCGTAGAAGTCGGTGCCTTCGTTCAGCGACAGATTCTTAAGGGGCGCATAGAATTTGAGCTGCTCGGACGGCGGGATGTCGCCGGCCGCGAACGGTGCGTGCACGAAGGTCAGGATGCGATCCGCGGGCCAATGCCGGACTATCGAATTGGCGAGATCCACGAACGGCCGCACATTCCGCAACGTTGCCCGGGCCTTGTTGTTCATGCTGCCCAAGCACAGGTGCACGCCGAAGCGGGTACCCGGCGGGCTGGCCGCGGCCAGTTCGGCGATGCCCTTGCCCAATCCGAACACCCGGTCGGCAAGTTTGTGGAGCGGCTGCGTCTTCGCCATCAATACCAGTTCCGCGGTCGCTTCGAACTGGATGACGACGTTGTCCCCGGCCAATTCACGAATCGCGGCGATGTCGCGCACCGTGGCGTCGGTGAAGGCCTTTTTGTTTCGCAGCAGACCGGCGGCGCCCATCGTAATGAACGCCATGGTGAAATCGGTGGGCATCCCGAGCTGGAGGGTGATACCGGACAAATCCCGCTCGGCGCGCAGGGCGTTGAATACCGGCAGCGCTTCCTCGGCCTCGCGGAAATATCCGAGATCCATCATGTCGCCGGTGAGCTTCTTCCCGCCCGCGCCTTGATAAATGGTCCGTTCCCGGCTCGTGCGCCACTGGCCGGGTCGCTTCGATTCCAGCGCGCCCTGCTTCACCAGATCCTCGATGATGGGGCGGATGTAGAACTCGTAGCGGGCCGTCTCGCCCGTGGGCAGTGTCCGTAGCTGTGGCCCGGCGCTGTCCAGCATCGCTCTCATCGCTGCGTCAGTGCTCTCGGCTGGAAAACTTCCCACGAAGTGCACCGCTCGCGTACCCATGGGTCGGATACTAGACCGACGGTTTGCTGCGCGCGATCGTGCGGGCTGTGCGGTACGACTCGTTGTCGTACTGTTACCTCTCGCGGACGGGGGGCCGCGCGCTCGACCTGCCTTACCATCCTGCTGTCGTGAATCATGCTGGGGAGTAGCATTATTCGCCGAATGATGGCTCGAAGCGCGCTCGGCCCGCACCCGGGCGGCGGCTCGATCATGACGAAATCATGGCTACCGCAGTCCCGTTCATGCAACACGGCACCATCCCGCATGCGATGGCCATCACGGTGCGCGAGTTTCGGTTCGCAAGCCTCGCCGAGTTGGGCTGCACGGCGCTGGACGCGCGGGCGTTCGAGGTCGTCGCCGGTGCGATGAATCCGGACGCCCCCGAGGTCGGGTTCGCGAAAATCATTCCGCCGATCAATAACTGAGCAATTGTCCAACTGGTTGATGCGGTATTTGCAAGTGTCGCAAAGTCTCTCCGTCGGCGGTTCCGACAGTCACGAATGTGTGTAGATATTTGCGATAGGTGTTGCGCATCAACCAGTTTGCGAGCTAGCCTCCGGTTTATCACTGAAGTAGGGTGCCACCATGGTTATCCTCGTGTAACACCGAGGGGAGCGCGTCTCGTGCGGGCCTTCTTAAAAGCATTTGTCGTGTCAACAATTCTGTGTCTGGTGCCTGGGGTTGCCCACGCCGACAACAACCCCCCACCGAATACCTGTACGGCGGTTTCCTTTCCGGTGCCGCCGACGGGTACGTTGGCCGCAACTCTCTGCATGCCGGCGACACCGACGGATACCATCCTGGTGTTGATGCCGGGTTCCAATTACAACCACACCTATTGGGATTTCCCGTATGCGCCGGAGACATATAACTTTCGGCGCGCGATGAACGCGGCGGGTTATGCGACGCTGGTGGTCGATAGGTTCGGCGACGGTGCGAGCACCAGGCCGCCGAGCGCTTTGCTGACGGCGACCGGCTCGGTCATCGCCCTGCATCAGCTCGTCGGCGCGGTACGACAGGGGCTGCCCGGTGTGCAGCCGTTCAGCAAGATCATTACCGGCGGCCATTCGCTGAGTTCCGGCGTCGCGGTCATCGAGGCGAGCACCCACCACGATGTGGATGGTGTTCTGCTCACCGGGTTTTCGCACAGCCTCGACCTGGTCGGCACGCTCGGCGTGGTCGCCACCTATTATCCGGCGGCCGGAGATCCGCATTTCGCAGGCCAGGGCTACGATCCCGGCTATCTGACCACTCGACCCGGTACCAGGGCGGCGGATTTCTACGGTGCCGGTGACTACGACCCCGCGGTACTCGCGACCGATGAGGCCACGAAGGAAGTCTTCTCGCTGACGGAGTATCCCGATGGTCTGACGTCCACCCTGCCGCCCGCGACCAATCTCATCAATGTCCCGGTGATGGTTGTCAACGGCAGTCTGGATCGGTTGTGCCTGAACGCGTGCGCGAGTACCGCGACGTTGGCGGCCGAAGAGGCACCGTATTTCGCTCCCGCTGCGAGGCTGCGCACCTTTGTCTTGCCCGGCAGCGGGCATTCGGTGAATCTGGCCCTGAACACCGCGGCTTATCAAGCCGCAGTGCGGGATTGGCTGGCCTCGACGTTCTGACGATAATCCACTGACCTGAGGGCGGGAGCCGGTGCGGCTACCGCCCTCAGGCGGTTGCCGTCCGGCTTGCCCGAAAAGTGAAGTCCTCCCCATTGTCTGGCCGATAGTGCCGGTTTGCCAAGTGCGGCAACACATCTGCGGCGCCGGCGGCTCGCCGTCGAGGTAGCCGCATCTTCGCGATAGGTATTGCGCATCAACCAGGGGCGGATTAGCCTCCCGGTTGATGACTCAACAAGGATGCCAAAGTGGTTATCCTCGTGTACCTCCGAGGGGAGCGCGGCGCGTGCGGGCCTCAATACGGGCTTTTGTCATGTCAACAATTCTCTGTCTGACGCCGGGTGTCGCCCTGGCCGATCAAGTTTCGCCGCCGGATCAATGCCGGGAGATCACCTTCCCGGTGCCGCAAGGAACCTTGGCCGGGACGCTGTGCCAGGCGACGGACAAGCCGACGGACGCCGTCATGGTGTTGATGGCGGGTTCCAATTACAACGGCTCGTACTGGGATTTCCAGTATCAGCCGGACACTTACAACTTCCGGCGCGCGATGAACAGCGCGGGCTATGCGACGCTCGTGGTCGACCGGCTCGGCAACGGTGCGAGCACTCGGCCGCCGAGTATGACGCTGACCGCTACGGCGACCGCGGAAGCGTTGCATCTCATCGTGCAGCAGCTGCGGCAGGGTCTCGGTGGCGCACGGCCGTTCGGCAAGGTCATCACCGGTGGGCATTCGCTGAGCTCGGGCACCTCCGTCATGGAGGCCACCAAGTATCACGATGTCGACGGTGTGCTGCTCACCGGATACTCACACACCCTGTACGTGCCCGGGGTGCTCGGCGTGATCGGCACGTATTACCCGGCCGTCCAGGATCCGGCATTCGCCGGTCGCGGATACGACCCCGGGTATCTGGTGTCGCGGCCGGGTGCTCGCCGAGCCGATTTCTACGGACCCGACAATTTCGATCCGCAGGTGGTCGCGGCCGACGAGGCGACCAAGGAAACCTTCTCGCTCACCGAATATCCCGACGGGCTGCTGTCCACCCTGCCCGGCATGTCCAGCTTCATCACCGCACCCACCATGGTGGTCAACGGCAGCAAGGACATCCTGTCCTGCGGGCCGGGTTTCTCGATTTGCACCGATAGCGCGACCCTGCAGGCCGCCGAGGCGCCGTACTTCGGTCCCGACGCGAAGTTGCGCACCTTTGTCCTGCCCGGTTCCGGGCATTCGGTGAATCTCGCACCCAATACCGCCGAGTATCGGGCGGCCGTCATCGAATGGGCGGACTCGATCGCCCGATAGCAGTCCGAGTCCCGGCGGCACCGATCGGTAGCGCCGGGATTCTGCTTTTTCGGAACTGATTCTTACGCGCGGGGTTTCGGATCGCAGGCCGATCCGTTGCCCGGTTCGATGCGCGGGTCGGCGAAGACTACGACGCCGGGCCCGGCGTCGGTCATCCGTGCGGCGGCCGCGTCGGTCACCCGCAGCGCGTACAGGCCGTTCGCGGGATCCACGGGGACCAGGCCGTAGGCGGTATCGACGTCGTCAGCGGTGAGCTTCAGCTCCCGCAGGGCGGCCTCCAGTGTCGCCTCCTGCGGGAGCCGAATGGTGAGCAACGGCATGGCCTCTACGTTACGCGCGGGCCGCCGTTCGATTCAGCTCCGCGAGGATCGCGGCGGCGTCGGCGACACCGTATCCGTAGTCGTAGTTGTAACCACCGGGCTGCGCGATCGCGGTGCGCTGCAACAACGCTCGCAGCTGCGCGGGCGGCAGCTCGGTGGCCGACCATCGGGTGCGGATGGCCGTGACCAGGCCCGCCGCGACCGGCGTGGCCGCCGAGGTGCCGGTGTCCGGTTCGGTGGCGCCGAAGACCGTCGACCCGAGGAAGTGGGTGTAGGAGCAGATATCCGGCTTGCGGTCGGTCAATCGACCGGGGCCCTGCGAGGAGTAGCCGACCCGCTGGCCCTTGGTGTCGACGCCGGCGATGGACAGGACGCTCGGATGCGAGTTGGCCCCGCCGATCGGCTTGTCGGTGTACGCGCACCGGCCGTCCGGGCATTCGCGTCCGCAATTGCCGGCGGC
Organism: Nocardia sp. NPDC060255; assembly: GCF_042727395.1. Lineage (NCBI taxonomy): Bacteria > Bacillati > Actinomycetota > Actinomycetes > Mycobacteriales > Nocardiaceae > Nocardia > Nocardia sp. NPDC060255. The sequence goes on from NZ_JBHXAU010000006.1 coordinate 93,545, forward strand.
GAAGAGGATGTCGGCGCCCGCGGCCTCGAGCGAGCCGACGATCACGTTGAACGGATGGGACGGATTGTCCGAGTAGTTGCCGGGCTGGCCGACGGGGAAATCCCAACTGGGCGAGAACGATCCCCAGCTGTTGCTGATCACCAAGGCCCGCGACGCGGCAGGCTGATCGGTGAGCACCGTGCGCAGGTGGGCGTACCCGGCCAGCGCGTCCGACAGCAGGCCCTCCATCACGGTGCCGCCCTGCCGCCTGCTCTGCAGCACCGGGAGGTCGAGCAGCGTCGCCTTCGGGGCGGCGATGAGTGCGTCGAACGCGCACATCGAGCCGTGGTCCACCGGGAACTCGCCCGCCGTGCCGGTGACCCCGGCCGGATTCCAGCTGCGCGCCTTGTCGATGGTCACCAGCCCGCCGCGCACCTGCTTGACCTTCGCGGCGTTGATGCCGGTGTCGACGATGGCCAACGCCACCGACGTACCGTCCAAGCCCGCGGCCGCCAGATCGCCGTGGTGCAACAGGGTTTCGACATCGTGCCAGTTGCCGACCGCGGGGGTGCTGCCACACGTGAGGTTGGTCTGGATAACTGGATCGCCGAAAACTCCGGTGACGCCGCGCGCTGCCGTCAATTGCGACACGCTGTCGGCGATGCCGTCATCGTCGATCTCGCCGCGTACCAGCACCGAGGCGTCCGCCGGGTCGAGCGAATAGCTCAGCGGGCCGGTATCGGACACCCGGGGAACGGATTTCGGCACCGCGACCGGCACATAGGAGTGATCCAACACGATCCCGGGCAGATGCCCGGCAACATCGGCGGAGGCGACCGGAACCGCACGGTCGGCCACTGCGGTAATCAGATCGACGGACGGACGAAGCTGAATAAGTACGCGCATATCTGCCATGATGCCGCGCCGTTCGGCAAAATTCGCGCCTGACGTGCAAAGTGCCGCCACCTCGATGCGCAACGGCGACCCGGACAACTGCAAGCTGCCAGCAATTTCTCCGCCGATCGTGTCGTGGATCACACTCGGGCGGCCCGGCCGGGTTTGCCGAATACCGATCCGGACTAGCCGGGCAACGGTGATCGGTTCGTGAGAAGCGCATCGTGCGGTACGAATGTTGACATTGTCTCCGCAGGTCATCGCCAGAATTACTGTGCCCCAAATATATTGACGTCTTGCTAGTCGAGATCCCTTTTGCTAGAGCATGTTTCGATTTCCAAGACATTGCCAGCCCGCGGTTGTGCTCGCTAGGCTTGTGTCGGTTGCCGACGTTGCCGACCTTTATTCCACAGCGCGGCAACCACGTTCATCCAGTACATCTCGATGATTGATGGGACGGTCCGATGAAATCAGGAACCCGCTCTGGCCTATTGCGGATCGCCGCGATCGCAGCCCTCGCCGTAACCGCCGCAGGCGCACCCGCCGCCTTCGCCGCCCCGAACGATCCCTCGGCGCCGATATGCACAATGAACTACCCGGTCCCCGTGGAACCCTTCCAAACCCCGGCCGTCAGCGACGCCTTCGCCACCTCCAGCAACGGCATCGTCGACCTGAAACTACACACCAACGCAGGCACAGATTTCGCCTACGACCAAAAATTCACCGTCAACTGGGCAAACCTCACCACCGGCAAAAGCGGCGTCGCCGACACCTCCGCCCAGGTAAAGGGCCCCGACAACACCCTCACCCTCACCGGCCTCCCCACCAAGCCCGGCCGAATCCTGCTGAACCTAGGCGTCTTCAACCACGGCGAAGGCCCGAACTACACCAACGGCGAATGCAGCGCCGAATACCAAGCCAACTGACCCTCCAGCCCACTTCGCGATCGTGAGAGTCGGTTGGCGACCGATGGCATTCTGAGCACTGTTGTTATGGATCCATAACATGGATGCTGTGTAATGGAGCCGAAACAATTGGCTCGTCAACCGACTATTCGACCGTGTGCAATGTTATGGATCCACAACATGCAACGCATGTGATGGTACTGTAACGTCATGACGCAACCTCGGACGCGACGCCAGCTGGTCCAGCTCGGCGCGGCGTTGCGCAAGGCACGCGTTGACGCGGGATTGACTCAAGATCAGCTGGGGGAGTTGGCGGGGGTCTCCCGCCAACTGGTGAGTCGGGTAGAGACCGGTAGCCCGCGCGGAGAAATCGGTCGTGTCGTCGACATCGCCAGTGCATTAGGTCTGCAATTGGTCACTGTGCCCACGTCGCCCCGCACGACGACATCACGTGATCAACAGGCGATTCAGGATGTATTCGCGCGGATCCAGCAGGGTGCGGCGCAGCCGAGCCCGCAAGCGCCGGAGCCTCATGAGTGATCTGGTGGTGATCCTCAACGGAATGGTGGTCGGGGCCGTCACGCATGCCGGCGGGCGGCCCCGCTTCACCTATGCCGACGACTACGCTGTCGACCTCGACGCCACCCCGTTGTCGCTGTCGATGCCACCGGCGGTGGGACGCACCTACGACCATCGCGTGACCGCGCCGTGGCTGATGAACCTGCTGCCCGATGATGCCAATGTGCGCGAGCGGTTGGCTCGCGAGTTCGATGTGCCATCGCGCAGTGCGACCGCGCTGCTCGAACACATCGGTCGCGACTGTGCCGGCGCTGTGCAATTGGCGGCACCCGAGGACGTCGAGGATGTGCTGACTCGGCCGGGCAGCGTGGAAGAAGTCACCGACGTGCAGATCGGTGCGCGGTTGCGTGGTCTGCGGAGTGCGCCGGCGCAGTGGACCCGCTCCGATGAGCGCTGGAGTTTGGCGGGAGCACAGTCCAAGTTCGCTGCCGTGCGCACCGCAGGCGGGTGGGGATATGCGCATGGCAACGCGGCCAGCACGCACATCATCAAGCCGGGAATCGAACGCTTTGCGGGGCAAGCGTTCAATGAGCATCTGTGCCTGCGCGCACTGGAGGCGCTCGGGATCGTCGCTGCGGCATCTGAATTCATCGAATTCGATGGCGTCGCGGCGATTGTTGTCGAGCGATACGACCGGCTACGCGGTGCTGACGGCCAGGTGCTCCGGCTGCATCAGGAGGACATGTGCCAAGCGCTGTCGGTGCCGCCCGAGCGCAAATATGCCTCCGAAGGTGGGCCGTCGGCCACTGCGATCGCGGGACTACTTGCCGGTGAGGCCGGTCAGCGCGATGTCGACCGATTCACCGATATCGTTGTCGCCCAATACTTGCTGGGCGCACCGGATGCCCATGCCAAGAACTACTCGGTGATCCTCAACGGTCTCGACATCACCCTCGCGCCTATCTACGACGTAGCGAGTTCGCTGCCCTACGATCCAGAACGCGGATCGGATCTGGGTCGAGTGGCGATGCCGATCGGTGGTCGGTCGAAGTTCGGCGAAGTCACCTTGCATCACATCGAGAAGTTCGCGCAGAAGGCGGGGACCGATCCTGATCGACTCGTCGCACGGACTCGCGAGATCGCCGCCGGGTTGCCCGGGGCACTGGCAGAAGCCGATCGCAGCAGCAGTGATCCCCTATTGGCGGCATTGCGTGCGCGGCTCGTCGATACCGTGGCCGCGCACTGCGCCACCATCGACGCATAGTCGAGACTCGCTGTCGCGCAAGTTTTTCGGGCCGCGCGCGAAATCAGTGGCTAAATCGAATGCGGCAGACGAAGTTGTGCGCGGCGTGAGCCTTGGACGAGAAATGACGAGTGCCCGGCCGGTGGGTTGGCCGGGCACTCGGTTCGGGCTTGGTCAGTCGGCTTGGATTTCGGTGCGGTCGCCGCTCCAGAGGGTGTGGTATTTGCCGGGGAGGTCGATGCGCTCGTAGGTGTGGGCGCCGAAGTAGTCGCGTTGGGCCTGGGTGAGGGCGGCGGGGAGGCGCTTGGCGCGCAGGCCGTCGTAGTAGGCGAGAGAGGAGGCGAAGGCGGGGACGGGGATGCCGAGTTGGACGGCGGCGGCTACGACGCGGCGCCAGCTGTCGATGGCGTTCTCGATGGCCTCCTGGAAGAAGGGGTCGAGGATGAGGCTCGGCAGCTGGGCGTTGGTGTCGTAGGCGTCTTTGATGCGGTTGAGGAACTGGGCGCGGATGATGCAGCCGCCGCGCCAAATGGTGGCGAGGTCGCCGGGGTGCAGGTCCCAGTCGTATTCGGTGCTGGCGGCGGCGATCTGGTCGAAGCCCTGGGCGTAGGCGACCACCTTGGACGCGTACAGCGCGCGCTCGATGTCCTTGGTGAATTGCTCGGCGTCGGTGGGCTTTTCGGCGAGCTGTCCCGAGGCGAGGCCGGCGGCGGCGCGACGCTGGTCGGTGGCGCCGGACAACGCGCGGGCGAACACGGCCTCGGCGATGCCGGTCACCGGGACACCGAGATCGAGCGCCGCCTTGACGGTCCAGCGGCCGGTGCCCTTCTGCTCGGCGGCGTCGAGGATGACGTCGACCAGCGGCTTGCCGGTCTTGGCGTCGGTCTGGTTGAGCACCTCGGCGGTGATCTCGACCAGGTAGCTTTCCAGCTCGCCCTGGTTCCAGCCGGTGAACACGTCGGCGATCTGCTTGGCGTCGAAGCCGAGTGCGTCGCGCAACAGGTGGTAGGCCTCGCCGATGAGCTGCATGTCGGCGTACTCGATGCCGTTGTGCACCATCTTCACGAAGTGGCCCGAGCCGTCCGGCCCGATGTGCGTGCAGCACGGGGTGCCGTCGACCTGCGCGGCGATCGACTCGAGCAGCGGACCGAGCACCTCATAGGACTCCTTGGGCCCGCCCGGCATGATGGCCGGACCGTTGAGCGCGCCCTCCTCACCACCGGAGATGCCCGCGCCGACGAAGTGCAGGCCGCGCTCGCGCAGCGACTTCTCCCGGCGGATGGTGTCGGTGAACAGCGCGTTGCCGCCGTCGATGATGATGTCGCCCTCGTCCATCGCGGCGGCGAGTTCCTCGATCACGGCGTCGGTCGGGTCGCCGGCCTTGACCATGATCAGCACCCGGCGCGGCTTCTGCAGCGCGCCGACGAACTCCTCGATCGTCTCGGTGCGGACGAAGTCACCCTCGTCGCCGTGCGCCGCGAGCAGCGCGTCGGTCTTGGCGATGCTGCGATTGTGCAGCGCGACAGTGTGTCCGTGCCGGGCGAAGTTGCGCGCGATATTGCTCCCCATCACTGCGAGGCCGGTGACCCCGATGTGGGCGCGTGCGTTCGATCCCGCCGATGACGTCATGCTGATGGGCCTTTCACTCGGCGCGGACCTCGCCGCGCTCCACCGACTGTTCGACATACGAGCGTGCAGCTGACCGCTCGATCAAGCGAGCCCACCGAAACCGCAGGTGGCGACGGTCCGATGGTTCCGCTTGTGCCGCAAGAGAACCTGCCGTCCAACCTACATGGGTGGTGTTTCGCGTCTGTCGGGTCGGCCTCGGTTGGCGCGACCGGGCGTTCGTCCAGGTCGTGGTCCGCTAGACGGTGGTAAGGGGGCTTGTCATAGGATCATCCGATGCCTCTACGTCGCTGGATAGTCGCACTGACGGTGTTCACGACGGTCGCCATGGCGGCCGGTTGCGGCGGCGGGGGCGAGTCGAGCGCGGCACCGGTCAAGGTCGGTGTGCTGGTCATCACGATGTTCGATCCGGAGGTCGAGCCGTGGTTGCAGCGTGAATCGCTGCCGATCACCGTAGACGTGCCCACCTCGTACAAGTCGGTGCACTGCAACGCCGACGGACTGTGCGTCGCGGAGACCGGGCAGGGCAAGACCAACGCCGCGGCCACCATGATGGCCGTGCTCGACAGCCCGAAACTCGACTTCAGCAACGCCCACTTCCTCACCGTCGGCACCGCGGGCGCACCGCCGGACCAGGCCACCCTCGGCTCCGCGACCTGGGCCCGCTGGATCGTCGACTTCGACCTCGGCAACCACCTCGTCCCGGCCGAGGCGCCGAGCCTGCCGCACGGCTACCGCCCGGTCGAGAACTACAACACCGCCGCCTACCACCTGAACGAGCAGCTGGTGGACACCGCGTTCGGCCTGACCGAACACGCCACCCTGGCCGACAGCCCCGCGGCCGCCGCCGAACGCGCCCAGTTCGGGCAGGGCGACCGCAAACCGTCGGTTGTCAAGTGCGACAGCATGACCGGCGACGACTGGTACTCCGGCAAGGAACTCTCCGACACCGCGCGCCACATCATGGGCGTGCGCACCAGCGGCCAGGGCAACTACTGCACGACGCAGATGGAGGACAACGCCACCGCCGCCGTCCTGGACCGCCACGGCTACCTCGACCGCTATCTGTCGCTGCGCACGGTAAGCAACTTCGACCAGCCCTATCCCGGCCAGAGCGTGCTCGACCACCTCGAGCAGCAGTCCGCAGGTTTCCGGCTGTCCCTCGACAACGGCTACACCCTCGGCCGCACGGTCGTCGACCACTTCCTGAAGAACCGGTACCAACCGGCTCGCTGAGCACGGCCGCCTTGCTGGGTGCGTAGGGTCCTCCGGGCCGAGTCCGGCGACGCGGAGGTGTCCTCCTACTGGAAGGCGGGGCAGGCGGACTTCAACGAACTCCCGAGGCCGATCTCGTTGTCGACGTTACTCATTCGTCGCGGTCGTAGTCGGCGACGCCGCGTTTCCAGTACCCGGCGATCAGGTAGTCCTTCGGATCGATGCCGAGGTCGTTGCGCACCCAGCGGCGCAGTGGTTTCAGCACGCCGGACTCGCCTGCCAGCCACGCGTAAACCCGTTCTCCGGCGGGCACTTCGATACTGCGGACGGCCTTTTCGAAGGCGTCCCCGGTGCCGGGCTCGGCGTCGCCGCGATGCACCCAGCGCACGTCGATGGCGGCAGGCGGATCGAGGGGAATCTCCTCCTCCGGTCCGTGTACCTCGATGATCGCCCACCCGGATGCCGTGCGCGGCAACCATTCCAGCCAGCGGGCGATGGCGGGCAGGGCGGTGATGTCACCGACGAGCAGATACTTGTCGTAGGTCTTCGGCACCACGACACCGCCGGGCGGACCCGCGATGTGAATCCTGGTGCCCGGCTGCACCTTTACCGCCCAGTCTGAGGCGAGGCCGCCGGGGTGGATGGCGAAGTCGATATCGAGTTCACGGTCCTCGGCGGTGAAGCGGCGCACCGTGTATTCGCGCGATATCGGTCGCGGCGAGCCCCATTCGAGGGAGAGCCCGTCCTTGCGGGGCAACAGCAGCACACCCTGTTCGTCCGGAAAAATCAGGCGCACATGCTCATCCGGAACATAACTGTGGAATCCGGCCAGGTCCGCGCCGCCGAAGGTGATGCGCAGCAGGCCGGCCCCGAGCCTTTCGGTGCGGAGCACCACCACCTCGCACAATCCGATCGGATATCCGACTTTGGCTCCGCGTTCAGCCGAGAGCACCTCCGCGATGCGTTCGGCGTAGGCGGCACGATCCATCAAGGCTTTTCCTTTCCCAACAGCGACGCGCAGGCCAGCGACGTCACTGCGACAAGTATCAGTGTGGCCAGTCCGTAGACCACGAGAGCAGTTGCGGGCGTGAAGAATTGGCCGACGACACCGGCGACGATGACGCCGATCGGCATGAGCGCCAACGAGATCAGCAGTGCGCGGCCCGGACGGTGACTGCGGCCGATCCATCCGCTGGTGAGCGAGCCGAGTACCGCACCGGCACCAGGTGCGGCGTAGAGCAGCCCGAGCGCGGTATCGCCCACGCCGAGTTCGTTCTCGGCCAAGGCGGGCAGCAATACCAGTGGACCGCTCACCATCATGGCGGTGGTGCCGGTCAGTAAGGCGGCCGGAATGACCTTGTGCCTGGCCGCGAACGCATTCCGGAACTCCCGGCTGGCGCGCAGCGGTGAGGTATCGATGAGCAGGCCCCCCACGGCTGTCACTTGAAGCGCTCGGCCAGTAGGTCGAGGGTGGCCATGGCGTTGCGGTAGTCGGGACGCTGGCTGGTCGCGGGCAGTTCGTAGACCTGGCCTGCCTGGAACGCGGGCAGCTTGGCAAGCATCGGATCGTCCTTCAGTTGGGCGATGGTCCGGCCGCCGTCGAGCCGCACGACGAACAGCACGGGGGCGTCGACGACGGTGCTCAGCAGTTCGGGGCTGAAGGACACCCAGTCGGCGGCCGCGGGGCGGCTCGGGTTGCCTGCCTTCGCCTCGACCTTGTCGTCGACGGTGATACCGACCGTGGTCAGCAGGGTGGCGAGCGGCGTGGTGGGGGCGATGACGGACGGTTTGAGGTCGCCGCGCGACTGGAACACCGAGGCCGCGCCCTTCGGCGCCTTCAGCCCGGCCTTGACCTTCGCGACCTTGTCGTTGTACGCGCCGATCAGGTCGTCCACCTTGGCGGACCGATTCACGATGTCGGCCACCGACTTCAGCTGGTCCTGCCAATTACTGAAGTTGGACGGCACCAGTGCGGTTGGGGCGATCGCGGTGAGCTTGTCGTAGTCGTTGATCGACTGCTGGCCAGGGAAGCCCGGCCCGCCACCGATGATCAGGTCCGGCTGCTGGGCGGCGATGAACTCCATATTGATGCTGTCACCGGACGGCACCGTCACGGTGCCCTGCTGCTTGGCGTCCGCGGCCCAGGCGGTGGGGAACTCGCCGGGCTTCAATGTGACGCCGAGGATGCGCGGATCCGCCGCCTTGACCTTCGCGCCCAGGTCGAAGAGGAATCCGGCGAGCCCGCCGTTGACGACCACGATCCGCTGCGGATCGGCGGGCACGGTGACCGCGCCTTTGGCGGTCTGCACCTGGCGGGTGTCGGACGTGCTCGACTCGTCGGAGGCCGAGCTTCCGCAGCCTGCCAGCAGCGCGACCAGCGCGAGGACGAGCAGGGCGGCGGCGGCACGGACGCGTGCCGTCATGCGGTGAAGCGACATGGCTGGGTGTTCTTTCTGTCTTGCCGGGCAGACCTGCGGGTAACTGAGCGATGCGGGGTCGAAGTGCTGGGCGTGCCAGCTGTCGAGTTGCGTTCCGGTGCGCGGCAAGCCGGGATGACCTGCGCGCGCGTCGACCACTTCCACCAGTCCCACCCCAACCCATTCACAATCACCGTGTTGCGACCCCACCCTCGGTCCCCCGGGGCTCGATGCGAGTCACCGGGAGTGGAGGGAAACATAGGCTAACCTAATTTCGATTCCAATGGGAAATAGATATCCCGCACCACCGCATCGGCCGCTCCCCGATACGGCGTCAGAGCACGCCCGCCGCATTCTCGGCGAGCGGAATCACCAGTGGCGCACCGGTTTCCGGGTCATCGATGATCCGGCAGCCGAGGGCGAAGACCTCCCGCACCAACTCGGCGGTCACGATCTCGCGCGGCGCACCGGCGGCGATCACCTGGCCGTCGCGCATGGCGATGAGGTGATCGGCGTAGCGGAAGGCGTGGTTCAGGTCGTGCAGGACGGCGACCACGGTCCGGCCGGATTCCCGGTTCAGCGTGCGGCACAGATCCAGCAGCTGGATCTGATGCGCGATGTCCAGGTAGGTGGTCGGCTCGTCGAGCAGCACGATCGGCGTCTCCTGCGCCAGCACCATCGCGATCCAGACCCGTTGGCGCTGCCCGCCGGACAGCTCGTCCACCGAGCGGGCCGACAGGTCGGTGACGCCGGTGGCCGCCATGGCCGCGGCGACCGCGGCCTCGTCCGCCTGCGACCACTGGCGGAGCAGGGTCTGGTGCGGATATCGGCCGCGCGCAACCAGATCCGCAACCCGGATGCCGTCCGGGGCGGTGGCGGACTGCGGGAGCAGACCGATGCGGCGGGCCACCTCCTTGGCCGGATAGGCGGTGATGGCCTTGCCGTCGAGCAGCACGGCACCGTCCTCCGGGGCGAGCAACCGCGCCAGCGCCCGCAGCAGGGTGGATTTCCCGCAGGCATTGGGGCCGATGATCACCGTGCAGGCCCCGTCCGGAATATCCACCGAGAGTTGCTCACTCACGATTCGGCCGCGATAGCCGAGGCGCACCCGGTCGGCGCGCAATCGGATCGGTGCCGCCGGTGTGCTGGACCGATCCGTTTCTGTCAGTGCAGGATCGGCGCTGTCGGTAGCCAATTCGCTTCCGGCGCTGTGGTTCTCGGTCATCGTCGGTCCCCCCTAGTTCCGTCGCGCCTCGGCGACCAGCACATACGCCAGATACAACCCACCCGCCGATACGGTGACGACGCCGACCGGCAGCGTGGTCGGTGCGAATATCCGCTGCGAGATCCAGTCGCAGGTCACCAGCAACAGCGCACCCATAGCGGCGGCCGGAGCCAAGGCGGTGGAGGCCGTGCGGGCCAGGCGGCGGCCCAATTGTGGTGCGGCCAAGGCGAGGAAGGCGATGGGGCCGGCGACGGCCGTGGCGACGGAGCAGAACGCGACGCTCAGCCCGATCAGCAGCAGGCGGTCACGGCCGACCCGGATGCCGAACGCCTGCGCCAGATCATCGCCCAATTCCAGGATCCGCAGGCGGGGCGCGGCGGCGACCGCGGCCACGCCCAGCACCGCGAGCAGGATGAGCGCGGGCGCGACCTGTGCCGAGGTGACCTTGCTCAGCGACCCCGCGCCCCAGGCGGCCGCCGACATGGCGGTGGTGAGATCGGCGCGCAGGATGAGCCAGGTATTGACCGAGGCGAGCATGGCGCTGACGCCGATGCCGACGATGATGAGCCGGAAGCCGGTGACGTTGTGCCGGAAGGCCAGCAGCTGAATGGCAACGGCCGCAGCCGATCCGCCGACGAACGCCCCCGCCGAGGTCTGGAATCCGCCGCCGCCCAGCACCAGCATGACGACGAGCGCACCGGTGTAAGCGCCGGTGGTGAAGCCGACCAGATCCGGACTGCCGAGTGGATTACGGGTCACCGACTGCAGGATCGCGCCGCTCAGGCCGAGTGCCGCGCCCAGCGCCAGCGCGAGCACCACGCGCGGAAAGCGCCAGTCCCACACCACGAGTCGGTCGAAACGCTGATCCCCGACGAACAGCGCGCGCAGCACCCGATCCGGTGGAATCGGGTAATCGCCGGTACCGAGCGACAATACGGCCACGGCCAATGCCGCGATGACGAGGATCGCGCACACCACCACGGTGCGCACACCCACGCGGGCGGCGACGCGGCGGGTTCGGACCACCAGCACCGCACGGCCGAAATCGATGGCGGTCATTGCGTACTCACCCGAGGCCGCCGCGCCAGCCAGATCAGGACGGGTGCACCGAGGAAGGCGGTCACCAATCCCGCCGCCACCTCATCGGGCCGAATGATTATCCGCCCCAATATGTCCGCGCCGAGCACCAAAATCGGCGCGAGCAGCAGGGAGTAGGCGACGATCCAGCGCTGGTCGGGTCCGACGATCCAGCGCGCGATATGCGGCACCGCCAAGCCGACGAAGGTGATCGGCCCCACCGCGGCGGTCGCGGTGCCGCACAGCAGGGTCAGCGCCGCGACGGTGAGCAGCCGGGTTCGCCTGATGTGCACCCCGAGCGCGTGCGCGAGGTCGTCACCCAGGGCGACGGCGTTGAGCGAGCGCGCGGCGATCACCGCCGCCACCAGGCCGATGAGAATGAACGGCGTGGCGCCGGCGATGACGTCGTGCCCGCGCCCGGTCAACGCGCCGGCATCCCAGTTCCGCATCTGGTCGAAGGCCTTGGGGTTCAGCAGAATCAACCCCTTGGTGAGTCCGGACAGCACGGCCGTGATCGCGACGCCGGCCAGCGTCAGCCGGACCGGATCGGCCCCCTGCCTGCCCGCGGTGCCCAGCCGATACACCACCACCGAGGCCACCGCGGCACCGATGAATCCGAACCACACGTACGACGTGATCTCGGTGACGCCCAGGAAAGCGACCGCCATCGCGATGACGAAGGCCGCTCCGGCATTGATGCCGAGCAGCCCGGGATCGGCCAGCGGATTGCGCGTCAGCCCCTGCATGAGGGAGCCCGCCACGCCGAGCGCGAGTCCGGCGAGCAGTCCGAGAAGTGTGCGCGGCACCCGATACTCGGTGATGACCAGCGCGTCCGCCGACCCGTCGGTACCGGACAGCGCATCCCACACCTGCCCGATCGGAATGGCCTTGGTGCCGACCATGAGGCTGAGTAAACAGACAGCCATCAGGACGGCAGCGGCCAGCAGCCACCCCGGCCAGCGTCTGGCCCCTGCGCGCGTACCTTCCATCTGGTTATTTCTCCACGACTTCCGAGCTGTAACAAGGCCTTCGGCGAAGGTGCCGCCGGGCGGGGACACAATCCTCGAGTAAGGTTTGAATTTAGGTTTGCCTAGCCTAGCGTGCTAACTTGTTCGGTAGTAATCGCTCAGTCGGACGGCCGACGAGCAATGCCGCAGCAGGCCGCCTTGTGCCGTACCGCAGACACCCCTCACACGCGGTGCGGTGGGGGTTCGAGCGTGGCGAGATATGTTGTCGCGGTATCGGTTTCGGCGGCGCCGAGGTGGCCGTAGAGGTCGATGGCGTGGCGCAGGTGGGTGACCGCGGTGGCGCTGTCGCCGAGGGCGGCGTGGCAGCGCGCGAGGCCTTCCGAGGCACGGGCCTGCTGGATTCGGCTGTCGGTATCGAGGGCTATGTTCAGTACGTTGGTGAACGTCGTTAACGCCTTGCCGGGACTGCCGGTCGCCAGCAGGACCTTCGCGGTGTCGTTCAGCGCGTCGGCTTCGCCTATGCGATAACCGATCTCGCGGTACAAGGCCAGGGCTTGCCTGGAGAAGTCGGCGCCCTTCGCGTGTTTCCCGGTTTCCCGGCACACGGCACCCAGGTTGGCGAGTGCTTCGGCCTCGCCGATGCGGTAACCGACCTCGCGGAACATGGTCAGGGCTTGGCGGGAGAGATCGGCAGCCTGCTCGTAGTCCCGAGTCGCCTGGTAGACGGTGGCAAGGTTGTTGAGGTTGATGGCTTCGCCGAGGCGGTAGCCCATGTCCTGAAACATGGCCAACGCCTGCTGGATCAGGTCGGCGGCCTGCCGATAGTCGCCGGTATCCCGGCGCACCAGGCCGAGGTTGCCGATCCAGCGGGCTTCGCTTCTGCGATGGCCGATCTTCTGGAACGCAGTCGTGGCGCGCACAAACAAGTCGGCGGCCTGCTCGAAGTCCCCGGTTTCGCGGCGCACGCTGCCGAGGAAGCCGAGGGCGTCGGCGGTACCGAGGGGAGAGTCGGTGTCCTGGAACAGGATCACGGCCTGCTGGATCAGGTCCGCGGCTTGCCGATAGTCCCCGTTGTCCCGGAGTACGCCGCCGAGTCTCGTCAATGCGCCGGCCTCACCGACGGGGTAGCCGGCCGCCTGATACAGGGTGCGCGCTTGTCGGAGCAAGTCGGCGGCCTGCCCGTTGTCACCGGCGTATCGGTAGAAGCCGCCCAGGTTGGCCAGGGTGTCGGCTTCGCCGAGGGGGTAGCCGGTTTCCCGGTACCAGGCGCGTGCCTGCCAGAGCAGGTCGATGGCTCGGTCGTAGTTTCCGGTCTGCCACTGCAGGACGCCGAGGTTGGTGAGGGCGTTGGCCTGGCCGAGGTGGTTGCCGAGACGGTCCGCGGCCGTGGCGGCGCGCTGGTGCAGCCGCAGGGCTGCGGGCCATGGTCCTTCGCGTTCCAGCAATTCCGCCAGCGCCTCGGTCAGCTCGACCATTCGCGCCGGATCGTGGTCGGTGGTGTATTCGACGCAGGCGAGCAGGTTGGTTCGTTCGGTACGCATCCAGGCCAGCGCGTGCACCGCGTCGTCGAATTCCCGCACCAGGGCATCGGTCCTGGCGGCGGTGTGGTTGCCGTTGGCGGGGCGCTGTTTTCGCGTCAGCCAGCGGTCCGCCGCCGCGGCGGTGCGCTGGTAATAGTCCAGCAGCCGCGGTAGCGCGCCGGCTCCGTCGCTGAACGACGCCGCGGCGAGGGCGCGCGTGTATTCGCGTACCAGGTCGTGCAGGCAGAATCTACCGAGCGTGGTCTCTTGGATGAGGTTGTCGGTGTAGAGCGCGTCGAGTTCAGTGCGTGCCGCGGTGAGCGGTATGTCGTTGAGTGCGGCCACTGCATAGGCGTCGAAGTCGGTGCCGGGGTGTAGGCCCAGCGTGCGGAACAGTTGTTGTCTGTCGAGTGGCAGATTGTCGTAGGAGGCGGTGAACGCGGCGCGGACCGCGCGTTGTCCGGCGTCGAGTTCGCCGAGTCGGTCTTGGGCGGTGCGGAATTCTTCGGCGAGGCCGGTGAGTGTCCAGGCGGGGTGGTGGGCGAGCCGGCCGGCGAGCAGCACGATCGCAAGTGGTAGGTGTCCGCATAATCGGACGATCTCGGCGACTGCCTCGATGTCGTCGCGGTGTGGGTCTCGTTGTGCGAGTTGGCAGAACAGGTCGATGGCGCTGTCGGGGTCGAGGGTGTCCAGTGGCAGTGGGAGGGCGCTGTCGAGGGCGATGAGTCGGCGGCGGCTGGTGATCAGCGTGAGACATTCGGGGCCGGTGGGTAGCAGGGGTTCGATCTGGTTGTGGTCGCGGGCATCGTCGAGTATCAGCAGTACCCGCTTGCTGGAGATGCGGTCGCGCCATAGGTCACGTCGTGCGTCGAGGGAGTCCGGGATGTGGCTCGGTGCGATGCCGAGCCCGGTGAGCAGGGTGGCCAGCACCCCGGTGGGATCCGCGGGCGTTTGTCCTGGGGTGTGCGAATTCAATTCGATGAAGAATCTGCCGTCGGGGAACCGGTCCGAGAGCAGATGTGCCGCGCGGGTGACCAGCGCGGTTTTCCCGACGCCTGGCATGCCGTCGATGGTGTGGATGGACACCACCCGCCCCGGTCCGGCGGCATCCAGGATTCGCTGCACTTCGCGGTCGCGGCCGACGAGCGTGGGGATATCGCGTCGCAGAGAGGTCAGCACCGTGGGGCGCACGGGTTGAGTGCTTGCCGCTTTCCATAAACGTCGCCACCCCGACCGGTTCGACAAGACCGACGGAACCGGACCAGGTGTTTGCCTGGCCAACGCGATCAACGTGACCAGTACCGGATCCAACGATTCGAAACGAGACGGCACATTGCGTCCGCTGCGCCAATCGCTGATGCGCTGCATAGATGAGCGCTGGTTCTGTGCCGGTGTGCGCGCGCCCTTCATCCGTTCCTCGGTCGCCGCCGCCACCCGCTGCAGCGTCGGATTACCTGCGGCCTCCCAGAGTTCCGCAAACCTGGCCGCGAACAGCGCCCGCGGCGAAGCGTCTTCGCCGCGGCCTGCGTTCTGACCGGTTTCGCTCGTCATGACGTGCACGTCAACAGACGATACGTGCACGTCAACAGGCGATAAGGGCATGATCCGATGATCGTGGATCCTAGCCCGCTCAGCTTTACGCGAGACAGCGCCTGAGCCTGACTACGTGACGATGGCAGTTCGGGTTGCGGCCGCTTCCAGCAGATGCGCCTCGATCGCCTCGATCGAGATCTTCTCGCCATCCCGATCGCCGCGCCTGCCCTTGACCACCAGGTTGCCGTCCGCGCGCAGGTTGACGACCTCGCCGGTGCGGTACCAGCCGTCCTCGGTGAACGACGACGCGTTGGCCTCGGGATTGCGGTAATACCCGCGAATTGTGTACGGCCCCTTGGTGATCAGCAGGCCGTCGGTGCCGGGCGGGACATGGTGGCCCGCCTCGTCGACCACTGCGACCTGATCGTGCGCGGACATCGGCCGACCCTGGGTGGCCGGCACCACCTCCGCCGGATCGTCGAGCCGGGTCCGGCAGACCAGGCCCTCGGCCAGGCCGAACACCTGCTGCAGGGTTGCACCGAGGGCGGAACGGATACGGCGGGCCAACTCGTCAGGGCAGGTGGCGCCGCCGAGGAGCAGCACGCGCAGGCTCGAAAGGTCGTACTTGGTACTGGCTTCCGCGCGTTCGACCCAGCGCTTGGCCAGTGGCGGCTCCAGTGCAGTGATGGTGACGGAGAACCGCTCGATCGCGCTGAACGCGGTGGTAGGGGAGGGATCGATGGCCAGCGCCACCGTGCCGCCCGCGAACAGCGCGCCCAGAATGCCCGGCGAGCCCATCGCGAAGTTGTGTGCCACCGGCAGAGCCGCGAGGTAGACGCTGGTGTTGTCGAGTTCGCACAGTTCGGCACTGCGGCGCACGCTGTAGAGGTAGTCGTCGTGCGTGCGCGGGATGAGTCTCGGGATGCTGTCGTCGGACAGCTGCAGGAACGCGATGTCGGAGGCGTCTACCTGCGGTAATTCCCGTGGTGCGGCACGCAACTCGTCGAGGGCGCGGGTGCCGCCGGGGAGCGCGGCGCCCGGCTGGTCCGGAACGATGATGAGGTGCCGCAGCGCCGGGGCGTGCTCCCGCAGGATCGCGCCGAGCGTGGCGTGGTTGAACCGCTGGTGGTGATGGCGGGCGACGATCGCCACCGCGCCGCTGACCTGCGCGATCGGCTCCAGCTCGGACCGCCGGTGGGTGGGCAGGCAGAGGACCGGTAGCGCGCCCGCGTAGCAGAGTCCGAAGATCACCTCGACGAATTCGGCGATGTTGGGCAGCTGCACCAGCACCCGATCGCCCGGCCGCACGCCGAGCTCGAGGAACCCGGTGGCCAGCGATCTGGCGCGCGTCTCCAATTCCGCGTAGGTCCAACTATGTCGGTCGTCTACCACGGCAATCGCGTCCGGCGTCGCCGTGGCGCGGGCGCTGAGCAGCTGGCCCAAGGTCTCGCCGGTCCAGTACCCCAACGCTCGATATTTCTCGACTTCTGTTGCGGGCCAAGGGGTTAGGTCGGGTTGAGACGGCACTGTCGAGCTCCTTCTTACCGAAACGGCCCCGATTTACTTCTATCGAGAATTAAGGTTAGGCTAAGTACATGTCTAGGGGGAGTAAAGGCGTTCGGGGTGTGAGATAGCGCCGAGTGGACTCGGCTCGGCTGCTCGCCGATCGGCGGCGAATCGCGTAAACCGTTGTCTGCCAAGGTGTCCGGGGCGAGAAGCGCGTCCGGAACTAGCCGCCGGGGCAAAAACGTACCGCTTGACAGGATTAGGTGTGGCTACCCTAAGCTGCCCTCATCCCGACCACACCTAAGAAGGATCTGAATGTTGATGAGGAACTTTGCCGCGACGGCCACGCTGCTGATCGCCGCGCTCGGCGTCGCGGCAGGCACGGTCAACGCGGCCCCGGCCGCCGAGACCGAGGCCCCGATCAATTTCACGGCCGAGTCCACCGACTCGCAGTCCATCGTCTCCATCGACTCGGGCTCCATCGTCGCCGAGGACGGCACACTGAAGATCAAGGCCGCCAACGGAAATGTCGTCGCGGGCACCCCGCTGCAGTTCCGGCTCGATGACTTCACCTTCCCCATCGTCGCGGACATCGCGGGCCACACCGCGACGCTGACCCCGCAGCTCGACATGAGCAAGGCCGTCTACACCCCGGTCGCCCTGCCCTTCGAGGACAAGGCGCCATGGAAGTCCGAGTACGACCGTGAGCAGGCCGCCTGGTCCCGGATGACCGGCACGATCGGCCTCGGTGCCAGCATCGCGACCCTGGTCGGCGGCATCGGCGGCGCGGCCGTCGGTTGCGTCCTCGGCGGCATCGTCGGCGCCGTCGCCGCGTCGGCCACCATCATCGGCATGTTCGGCCCGTTCATCCCCGCCGCAGCAGTCGGCTGCCTCGGCGGCATCATCGCCATCGGCGCCCTAGGCACCGTCGCAGGCCAGATCCTCATCACCGCCCCCGTCGCCATCGGCGCGGCAATCCAGTACTTCACCACAATCAACCAGCCGTTTAACCCGCCGGCCAAGTAATACCGTTTCGATATAGCAATCAGGCCCCGCTTTCGGCGGGGCCTGACCTATTTGTACGGTTTCATACTGGCGTTGGAGTGGGCGAGTTCGCTTGGGGGAGGTCGTGTTCGGCCCAGTGGGCCATGCTGGCGAGGACCGACTCGAGGCGTTGGCCGGCGGGGGTCAGTTGATATTCGACCCGTGGCGGGACCTCGGCGTAGGCGGTTCGGGTGACCAGGCCGGTGAGTTCGAATCGCTGCAGTCGTGCGGTCAGGGTTTTGGGGCTGATGCCGGGGAGTGCGGTGCGCAGTGCGGTGAAGCGTTTGGGGCCGTCGAGTAGTTCGCGCACGATCAGGGTTGCCCATGGGCCGTCGAGGACGACGAGGAACCGCGCGATCGGGCATTCCGGTAGCGGGTGAGGCAGCTCACTCATCATTTCTCCATTAGTTCCCTTGAGGTAACTGATTCCTTAAAGGAACTATAGGCGTGTACCAGCTACGACGCCAACCAAGGGAGAAAGACATGACCACGACCATCAGCCAGGCTCTCGCGGTCGCCACGCGCAACTACCTGCTGTACGACACCGGAGATGTCGCCGGCGTCGACGAGGTGTTCGCGCCCGACCTGATCGATCACAACCCGGTTCCCGGTGCGACATCGGGGATCGACGGCATGCGCCTGCTGATCGGCGAGGTGCGTGCTGGGTTCACCGATACGCGGCACGAGATCGTGTTTCAAGAGGAACTGCCGGGTGGCTGGGTGGTGAACCATTGGCGGATGACGGCCGTGCACACCGGCGAGGCTTTCGGCTTGCCCGCGAACGGGCGTCCGGTGTCGTTCACCGGAACCGACATCGTCCGGGTGGTCGACGGTCGGATCACCGAGATCTATCACGTCGAAGAACTGCTGCAGATGCAAATGCAGATGGCCGCGTAGCTGCCCGAGTCGCCGGTAAGCGCCGCTATCGCGCGGCGCTTACCGGGCGTTTCCTGAATTCACCTGCCGCAGCAGGGATCAACTGGGCAATGGTCCAACTGGCACCGGTGTGCGTTGCGCCACTTCGGATTCCGGTCGCCGGACCTCCAGCAGGCCGGCGGCCCCGAACTTTCGGACCAGCTCCGAGTCGCTGATGACCTCGAGGAATTTCTCCACGTGCAGCGACTTGTCGCGCGCGTGCACCGTCAATTCCCGGCGAATCGGACGCGACAGCCGAATGATGGACAGCAGCCTGGCCGATCCGTGCAGTGCCATCTTCGGCACCAGCGCGACACCGACGCCGTGCTCCACCAGGCTCAGCGCGGTGGTCACGTCGGGGGCGCGGACGGCGAATCGGACATGCACGCCCGCTCGGCCCGCCTCGCGCGAAACGGTATCGGTGAGATCGGAATTCGCGCCGCAGCGGATCCACGGCGCCTCGACCAGCTGTTTCCACGATCCGTCGAAGCTGTTGCGCTGGCTGGGATGGCAGACGACGACGAGTTCTTCCTCGCCGAAGCAATGCACCACCCGCGAGCTGGACTGTTCCAGCGGTCCGACGGCGACATCGAGGGTGCCCTCTTCCAGCGTCGCGTTGAGCTCGCGGATGTCGGTGAACGCCCTGACCTCGATGCTGTCGATATTTCGTTCGTGCCGCATCCGATAGATGAGCGGCGGCAACAGCTTCTGCGCGATGGTCGGCGTGGTGCCGACCGTCATCACGCCGTCACCGAACGTCTGCCCCATGGCCATCGCCTGCCGAGCGGACTCGACGACATCCGAAGCCTGGGTGAAGAACTCGCGGCCGAACTTGGTGAGTCTCGACCTGCGCGAGCGCGGATCGAACACCTTCCGGCCGAGCGAGGTCTCCAGCGCGTCGATCTGTTGCGACATCGCGGACGGCGTTATTCCGAACCGCCTGGCGGCGGCCGAGAGTGAGCCGAGTTGTACCGCGTTCACAAAGTAATCGAACTGGCGGAGCGTGATCGTATTGGAAGTTAGCAAGGGATAATCAGACATCGGCAACCTTTGTATCGAGCCGTCGGCTCATCTGCAGCACCTTCGGTCCATCACTGAAAATTAAGTGAGCATTCCGTCACCGAGTCCTGGCACCTGCCGGTCGGCGTGGACCGGCAAACACATCACATTCTTTCGTTAACTGTGCGTTCATCCGCGAATTGTGGCGAGAGTCTGAAGGACTGCCTTCGGGGTGTTACGCGGGATTGTGTGCAAGCAGTATCTACTGCGTTGATCGTTACGTCAAACGTTACGCCGAGCTAAACCTTACTGTTGCCCAGATCACCTTGTAACTTCAACTGAATAACTCGCCGAGGCCCCGACCTGGGGATCGGCATTGGAGAACGGTCACTCGCGAAGTGAGGGCGCATGACCTTCCTTCGGGGTCGCAGGATGGGCGTCACGCAACCATTTTGACCACAAATGGCCTTGCCGAGGTGCCGATTCAAGGGAAATCTGACATGACTTTAGCTGCCCTAACAACAGGGTGTCGACACCATTCGCGACCTGTGATATCGGTATTCTCATCGATTCGGTGTGTGCGGTCGAACTGAACCGTTCATGTCCGTGCTGTGATGCTGTGGTGATCTGCTGGGGTAGTGCGTGTGATCTGGCTGTGATTAGTTGTCCAGACGACAGTTAATCGCATCTTGATTCGATGTAAGAATGTCCGTTCTGCTTGTTCGTCACACCGCCGAGTTCTACGCTTCCAGATGGAAGCCGGCAGCTCGAATTGCCGCGTACTTGACCGCAGAGCGGCGGTCGAACGGCTCCCGACCGGCAAGTTCGAACCAGGTCGTACCAAGCGGTGGGCTGTCGGCTTCGCCAGCGATCGGTCATTTCGAAGGAAGGCACTCATGGGCAAGCACAGCGCGCCGCGAAATAACGTCGTCCCCGCCCGATTGGCGATGCTCTCGACGGCGACGCTGATCGGCCTGGCGGTCTCGGCCAACGGTGCTGCGGGGCAAGCCATCGCCGATGACACGAACTCCACCACCACCTCGGGTGACGGCGTGTGGGTCGCGCCGCCGAAGCCGGTGCTCACGGCTGCGCCCGCCACCTACCAACAGCAGAGTCGTCCGGAACGCATCGCGCCCGTCGCGACCAGGCGGCCTGCGCATCGCGCTGATCGACCGGCTGCTCGGCCGGACGGAAATGCGAAGCCGGGCATGGGCGCTCAGCCCGGCGGCGCGGCCAAGCCCGGCACCGGGGCACCGCTGGCCGCCGTCGTCGACGCGCTCGCCAGCGGCAGCGCGGCGTTGCCCGCGCCGCTGCGCGCCGTGCTGGAGGACCTGGTCAAACAGGTCGGTCCGGTACTGGCGAAAGGCTTGATCGAGCTGATCGCCAACGGCAACCCGCCGAGCCCGAAGGCTCGGCACGCGGCACCCGCGCCTGCCGCGCCTGCCGCGAGTGTGGCCGACGACGAGGGCGACGCCGACAGCGGTGCCGCTGACGACGCTGGCTTCGACGCCGCGGACGATGCGACCGACTCCGGCGCTGCCGACGACACCGCGAACTTCGGTGCCGCCGGTGATGATTCCGGTGCTGCCGACGATGACACGGCCGACTTCGGTGACGACGACTCCGAAGCCACCGACGACGACACCGCCAACTTCGGTGCCGCCGGCGACGTCGCCAACTACGGTGCCGCCGGCGACCCCGCCGACAGTGCCGACACCGTAGACCCCGGCGTTCCCGGCGACGACGCTGTCTGGCTCCCGCTCTCGCTCGGCCCGAGTACCGCGGGCTGAGCTGTATTTGGTTTCTATAAGTTCGACAACTCTCGAAGGAAATAGTGCGTTTCTCTCCCGCTACAATGCTGTCCTTTTCCACCGCAGTCGGCATCTCGGCTTTTGCCCTCTGCACCGTCGCCGGGGCCCCAGCGGCCCTCGCGGCGCCGCAATCCCAGTCTGCCGCCGATGAGGTGGTCAGCCTCACCAACAATGAACGCGCCAAGGCGGGCTGTGCACCGCTGAAAGCGGAAAGCCATCTTACCCAAGCCGCGCAAGGCCATTCGGAGGATATGGCCGCCGGCGGCTTCATGGATCACAACTCTTCGAAGGGCGATCCGGGCGACCGGATCAGCGCCGCGGGCTATCACGCGCAGACCTGGGCGGAGAATATCGCCGCCGGTCAGCGCAGTGCGTCCGAGGTGGTCAACTCGTGGATGAACAGCGCGGGCCACCGCGCGAACATCCTGAACTGCGGGCTCAAGGACATCGGTGTCGGCTACGCCAAGGCGGGCAACGGCACGGCCTACTGGACGCAGGACTTCGGCACCTCCAATAGGTCGGGCGACGAGAAGCCCGCCGAGCCCGGTAAGCCCGGCAAGCCGACGGATGGCGGCGACAATAAGCCGGGCAAGCCCGGCGACGGCGGCGATAAGCCCGGCAAGCCCGGTGGCGACAATAAGCCCGGCAAGCCCGGCGGCGGTTCGCCGTGGGATCCGTGGAACCCGTGGGGCGATGGCTCGGACAATGGCGGCGATCCGTGGGGCGACGGCGATTCGGACAACGGCGACAATTCGCCGTGGGATCCGTGGGGCGATGGCAACAATGGCGGCGACTCCTCGGATCCGTGGGGTGGCTGGAATCCGTGGGATAACGCCAAGCCGGGCAACGGCGACACGGCGTGGGACCCGTGGAGCAATGGCTTCGACAAGCCTTCGAGCAACGGCGGCGATTCGCCGTGGGGCGCGTGGGGTCAGGAATTCGACGACCTGCTCGGGCAACTCGCGGGCAAGGGTGGCTGGTAAGTCGCCTCACTAGCGGTGCCGCCGGACTCAACGACGCGTCCGGCGGTGCCTTTTTGTCCGCCGACCGTGGCCAGCGGTCGGCGGATTTGTTGTGTCTGTGGTGACTTTCGTCAGTTGTGCTGATCGACTCTCGCATCGAGCACAAAGCCTGCCGCACCAAGAGATTTGGTACGGCGGGCGATGAGTTATGTTGTCGTGGTAGGTGGTTCGACCAAGTCAGCTGTTCGGCGGGGTGCTCGTGCAGGTGGGATGCGCGGTGTCGCTCGGATCCAGTGCGTTGAGCACGAGCTGGGCCACTACCTTGTCGTAGGGCATCAGCAGGTGGTCGGTGAGATCGCCTGGGCAATAATCCTGGACGACATGGTTGGTGACGCTCGGACTCTGCACGATCCCACTGGTGTATGGCACCACGAACTCGTCGTGACTGGTGACGATGTTGGTGTAGGTGACGCCGGGAACTGTCGGACCGCTGGCGCCGAGCTTGCGCAGGAAGTCCGAGCCGGTCTGAAACTGTAAGCAGGCCGAGCAGATCGGGTCGACGACCGCCCCCAGCGCGGGCGTCAACTTCAATCTGGCGGCCAGCGCGGTGAACAGGGCCGCGAACCCGAGCGAGTTGGTGCCGTTCCAGCCCGGACCGATCGAGATGAAACGATCGATCTTGTTCGCACCACCGAGGAACTTGGCGTAATAATCGGTGACCAGGCTGCCTTCCGAATGCGCGACGATATCGACGCTGTGCGCACCGGTCGCCGCCCGCACCTTGATGATGAAGTCGCGCAACTGCTGCGCGCTCTGCTCGATCGGCAACAGTCCGCCGAGCGCGCCGAGCGGTGCGGGCATGCCGGGGAGTGAACCGTAGGTCAGGGCGTACACGCAGTACCCGTTGTTCGCCAGCAACGGCGCGAGCGCACCCCAGTCCAGCCGCACCGTCTCCGGCCCGCCGTGTACCAGCACGATCGGATTCGGGTGTGCCTCAGTGGGTTTGCACGTCCAGTCGTTGGTGCCGATCGGCGGCGCGCCAGGATTGTCCGCCTCGGCGTCCACCGCATCGTTGAACAGGTAGGAGACGGGGAGCTGAGATCGCGAGTCGCCCGGCACACCCGCAGCGGAGGGTGCGGCCATGGCTCCAGCGACAATCGCGGCAACGGCCATCCAGACAACAGGCTTGCGGCGCATAACTGGACCCCTTTCTGCGAATTAGTCCAGACCCACTATCTGTCCGCGAAGTGACCACGACAACACACCTCGGTTGACATCCTGTTGTCTTTGTCACCGCCGCACAACAAATATCACCGCAACTTAATTCGCTTAAGCGGCACAACATATTTGAGCACTTCGAGGGTCAGTATGCCCGAACGCACGGTCCGCTCCGCCCGGGCTCGTTGGCAATGCTGTCGACCGGACAGCATTGCCAACGAGGAACCTGCAGCGGGTGCTCAGGCGTTGAACAGGCCCGCTTCGCCGAAGGCCAAGTCGGCGAAGCGTTCTCCGATGCGGCGGTGGGTGGCGGGGTCGGGGTGGAGTTGGTCAGGCAGCGGCAATTCGACGAAATCCTTTTCGCCGTAGAGCGAACGGCCGTCGAGGTAGTGCAGGTTGGCATCATCGGCGGCGCGCTGTTTGGTGATGCGGGCCAGTTCGTCGCGGATGATGTTGAGGGTGAGTCGTCCGGCCGCGCGCTCGGCCGGATCGCCGGTGGCGCGGAAAGTCACTCTGGTGCCGTCGAATTCGAGGGCGGCGGGGCCGGGGGTGTCCTCGTGGATCGGGCAGAGAATGGGGGAGACGACGAGTAGCGGTGTGGTGGGGTGTCCTTCCCTGATGGTGTCGAGGAAGCCGTGCACGGCGGGGCCGAAGGCGCGTAGCCGCAGCACGTCGGCGTTGACGATGTTGATGCCGATCTTGAGGCTGATCAGATCCGCCGGGGTGTCGCGGATGGTGCGTGCGACGAACGGATCGAGCAGGCTGTTGCCGCGCAGACTGAGGTTCGTCAGCTGCACACCGCCGCGCGCGGCGGCCACCGCGGGCCAGGTTGCCGTCGGAACGTCGGCGTTGGCGCCGTGGCTGATCGAACTGCCATGGTGCACCCACGATTTGCGGCCACGATCCGGCGTCACCTCGACCGGCGCGTCGGTGCGCAGGACGACGAGTTCGGTGATTTCGGTGTGTGGCAGCCAGATCTCGATGTCCTTCGGCTCGGCCGACAGGTCGGCGAATCGGACGGTGCCGACCCCGCCCTGCTCGGTGACCCTGGACTGGGTGGCCATGTCTACGACGTGCCTGGTGCCGCCTGGCATGCTGGCCCGGCCCGCCGGCCTGCCGTCGACGAGCAGTTCGTACACGCCGTCCGGCGGCTGCGGTGCGCCCTGGTAGACGGTCCGCGTCGGCAGCACGTCCAGCTCGATGGCGGTCGCGCTGGTCCGGAAGGACAGCCGGACGCCGGTGGGCTGGGCTTCGACCATCGCCAGATACTCGTCCGGGAACTGCTTGCGCGCCCATGCGGGAAGGCGGTGCGGCAGTATGCCATTCGCGGTGCGCTCGAGGTCGAGTGCGCCACGCAGGATGGCGGAGTCGATCGGGGTGGTGATCCAGTTGGTCATGACGTCTTCCTTAAAAGTTCACAAAATTCACAGGCGATATGTTCGGCGGGCGGTTTCCGAAAACATCGAGGCCAGTTCGGTTTTCGACGCACCGGTGGCGAGCCGCTTGAAGGTGTTCCACAGCGTCGCGTATCGAGTTCCCATTTTGTCCACCGGGAAGTTGCTCTCGAACATGCATCGCTGCGGTCCGAACGCGTCGATGCACGTGTCGAACCATGGAAACCACAGGGCGGCAAGCTCTTCCGAGGTCGGCGGAGTCGGTGCGGTCCGATAGTCGAAGGCGGCGGCGGTGGCGACAATGCCACCGAGCTTGCAGACGACGTTCGGCCGCTCGGCGACCGCACGGATGCCACGGGCCCAGGTCGCGAAGTGCTCGGCCCGGTCGGTGGCGTACGGCCCGAAGCCGAGTGGCGCACCGCAGTGGTTGAGCACCAGCCGTAGCTCGGGAATCGCGTCGGCCAACTCGGCGGCGTCGGCGAGCTGCGGGGACAGGATCCACAGGTCGAGCGTCAGGTCGCGCTCGGCGACGACCCGCGCGCACTCCCGGATGCCGGGTTCGGCGAGCATGTGCGGACGATTGCCGGGATGGCCGAGCTTGATCTCCTCGCTCGCATCCCAGCTCGCGCCGAACCTGAGGCCTCGGAAACGACCCTGACCGGCGGCGATGTGGTGCTCGATGACGTTGTCGACGATATCGGCGCCGAGCCCGAAGTCCGCTCGCCCGATAATTCCGGCGGCCACCTTGGTCGGGCCACCGGCCTCATCGCCGATCGCAGCCAGCTTCGCGACGAACTCCGTCTCGCCGACCGGCCGCAGTTCCGTCGGCCCGTCGGTGCGGTAGGCCGACATCGCCTCGGCATACACCGTCGCGATCACGTTGTGCCCACTGCCGGTGTCCGCCGCGAATTCCGCTAGGAGATAACGGAATCCAGGGTGGTACCAGAGGTGATGGTGCGGATCGATGATCGGCAGCTCGGGCAGCAGGATCTGCTCCGGCGCCTGACCCGCCAGCCAGCTCTCGTCGGGCGGAAAGATCCGGCCGAACTCGGTCGGGCGCGCGGCATGGGAAACCGATGCGTTCATGGTGGGGTCTCCCCTTAGTCGTACCTACTGGCTCATTGAACAAGTACGTACGCTAAACTACCTAGAGATATTAGGCAAATGAGTTAGCGGTGTAGGCAATGAGGAGGCGGCATGGCACGCGCGAGGATGACTGACGAGAGCTTGATCCAGGCGGCGGCAGAGCTGGCCGACGAGGTCGGCTTCGACAACGTGACCGTCTCGGCACTGGCCCGCAAGCTCGGTGTCAAGGACGCGAGCCTGTACTCACGCCTGGAGAACGCCCGTGACCTGCGGGTGAAGGTGGCGGTCCTGGCCCTGGCCGAACTCGCCGACAAAGTCGCGGACGCACTGGCGGGCCGCGCGGGCAAGGACGCACTCGTCGCCTTCGCCAACGCCTACCGCGACTACGCGAAGAAGCACCCGGGCCGCTACGCCGCAACACAACTCGACCTCGACCCGGCGACCGCCGCCACGAGCGCGGCGATGCGGCACGCGGAGATGACCCGCGCGATCCTGCGCGGCTACGACCTGCCCGAGCCCGACCAGACCGACGCGATCCGCCTGCTACACGGCACCTTCTACGGATACGTGACGCTGGAGACAACCGGCCGCTACGACAGCCACCCGCGCAAAGCGGAGGACTCCTGGTCCAGGGCGCTGGACGCCCTGGACGCTGTCCTCAAAAACTGGCCACCGGCCTGATCGGGGGCGGGTTTACCTGCGGCGCAGCAGAACTCCGCGAATGAAGGCGGCCTGGCCGGAGTGCTGGATGTCGTCGTCGACGACGCTGATCAGCCGGACCGCGAGGGTGACGGGCGGATTCCAGCGGGTGTCGACGACGCGGGGGAGGTCGGCGTCGGTGAGGCCGGAGACGTATTTGATCGTCTGCGCGTGTACCGCGTCGTAGTAGCCGAGGAGTAGGTCCGCCGATACCGCGCCGAGTTGGGCCACCTCGTCCGGGGTGTCGCCGTAGCCGATCGCGGTGTCGTCGAACGGCAGGCCGAAGCGCTCGGCCCAGCCCGCCGCCGTCCATACCTGGTCGATGTCCGCGACGTCGGCGACGTGGTCGTCCTGCACTCGGGTCAGATGCCAGATCAGCCAGGCGATGGAGTTGGCGCCCGGATCCAGCTGGACGGCCAGTTCGTCGGTAGTCAGGTCGGCCACGGCGCCGTGCACGTTCTCCTGCACCCGGCCGAAGGCGTCGATCAACAAGTCAGCGCTGGTCATGTTCGGGTCCAATCGTGCGGTTGGTGTTGATTATTCCCGCTTCGGGTGGCGTGCCACACCGGGGTGTGGGGTCG
This sequence comes from Nocardia sp. NPDC060255, assembly GCF_042727395.1. NCBI lineage: Bacteria > Bacillati > Actinomycetota > Actinomycetes > Mycobacteriales > Nocardiaceae > Nocardia > Nocardia sp. NPDC060255. The sequence goes on from NZ_JBHXAU010000006.1 coordinate 120,881, forward strand.
GCTATCAGTCAGTGATGAGGCTCGTTCAGCGTGTTGGTGACCCACGCGCAGTGAATTTCGCCGGAGCGCCTCGTTAGAGCAACATGAATTCTTTGTATCCGTACTTACTCGGATAGACCGCCGCTGCCCTCGCCATTACGCTGACCGCACAACAGCAACGGGACAGCCAACTCGGGAGTACGCCACGGTCGGATAATTACCGATAATCCCAGGAAAATCTCTTAAGGAAAACTACAGACGATTCAAGTCGGTCTAAACAGTGCCGATGAATCCTTTCTCGCCGTGGTCGTGGGTAGTCGTTACGAAGACGAAAACCCCTGGCCAGCAAGCTTGTTGCGTGTTCAGGCAACCAGCTGAGCATGCGTTTTAAGCGCAACTTTAATTCGTATAAAGACCGGCATGTAATCTGCGACACTTTCGCACCGGCACGCCCACGACAAGTGGCGGGTCGATGACTATTGTCGTTTCGCGCACGTGAAATGCAGTTCACCGGATCACCTGAAATTCTCGCGATGCAGTGGAGGTATAGCCCAGTGGGTAGACGACTTTTTCGGTTGGCAACCGGTGGCACCAAACCGAGATCGATCCTCGCGGCGGTCGGCGCGCTGACGATCAGTGCGGTCATGGTCACCTCGGGCGCGGCTACCGCAAACGCCCAGCCGATCTGGCCGAACCCGGACCCGGACCCGTTCTACGCCGCGCCCGCCGACATCGGCAGCAAGGCCAACGGTGACGTGCTGGCCAGCCGCCCGATGCCGCCGCTGTTCTACTTCCCCAATGCCTCGGTCACCCTGATCAAGTTCCGCTCGACCAACTCGCAGGGCAAGCCGATCGCGGCGACCACCACGGTGCTGACGCCGAACGGCCACCGCGCGGACGCGCCGCTGCTGTCGTTCCAGCACATCATCAACGGGCTCGGCACCCAGTGCGCGATCTCGCACGGGCTCTACGCCAACGACACGAACTTCATCGTCCCGTTCGCGCCGGCGCTGAACGTCGCGCTGCTGCGCGGCTGGTCCGTCGCCCTGCCCGATCACCTCGGCCCGAACAGTGCTTACGGCGCAGCGAAATTGGGCGGCCAGATCACCCTCGACGGTGTCCGGGCCGCGCAGCGGCTGTCGCAGCTCGCCCTCGGGAAGAGCCCGGTGGCGTTGGCCGGTTACTCCGGTGGCGGCATGGCGACCGCTTGGGCCGCCGCGCTGGCGCCGAAGTACGCGCCGGAGCTGAACATCGTCGGCGCCGCCGAGGGCGGTGTCCCGATGAACCTGCAGACGATGGGCTGGGCCATCGGGCACAACCAGCACCCGGCGTTCGGCCTCGGCTTCGCCGCCGTACTCGGCCTGGAGCGGGAATACCCGGACCGGCTGCCGATCACCGATGCCTTGAGCGAGCGCGGACTCGCCGCGGCCAGGGAGATCGCCAACAGCTGCACCAATGACCTGATCGCGCGCGGTGTCGGGCACAGCTTCGACGATTACGCGAAAGACAATGTGATGGCGCATGATCCGAAGGCCTGGGCGGTGGCGGACGAGAACAGCGTCGAGCTCTACGGCGGTGTGCCCGACGCGCCGATCTTCGAATGGCATTCCCCGCAGGACAACCTGATCCCGCTGGACGCCATCGCGAACACCGTCAACCGTTACTGCCGTGCGGGCGTGCGGGTGGAATCCGAACTCTTCCCCTCGCCCGACCATCTGACCACCGCTGTCATCGGCTTCCCCTCGATGCTGAACTGGCTCGACGGCCGATACAGCGGCAAGCCTGCGCCGAGTAACTGCGCCTAGTCAGACATCTGCCCCTGACCGGTAGTCAGCGCTACCGGTCAGGGGCATTGTGCTGTCATCGATGTGCTTGTCCGGCAGGTCAATCGCGTGCTGGCAGTTCGCATCCGTCCGGACCGCACGCGTCCGCGCCGCCGATCGTCTGGATAACGGGCACGCGCTCGCCCCACGCTTGATCGAGGGCCTGGGCGAACACCGCAACCGGCTGCGCGCCGGACACACCGTACTTGCGGTCGATCACGAAAAACGGAACGCCGGTAGCCCCGAGCTGCGCCGCTTCCTTTTCATCCGCCCGCACTGCGTCGGCATAGGCCTCCGGATCGGCGAGCACCGCCCGCACACCCGACTCGTCGAGTCCCGCTTCGACCGCGAGCCGAACCAGCCGCTCATGATCGCCGAACAGCGACTCCTCCTCGGCGAAGTTCCCGCGGTAGAGCGCGTCCAGCAGCTCCTCCTGCCGACCCTGCGCCAGCGCGAAGTGCAGCAGCCGATGCATATCGAACGAGCTCCCGTAGTCCCGCCCCTCGGTCACATACGGCAGCCCGATCTCCGCAGCCTGCGCCCCGATGCCCCGCTCGTTCGCCGCGGCCTGCGCCTCGCTGATCCCATACTTCTGCGCGATCTTCGTGATCACCGGCCCCGACTCGTCGGCGGCAAGGGTCGGATCCAACTCGAACGACCGATGCACCACCTCGACCTCGCCCGCATGCGCGAACCCGGCCAACGCCTGCCCGAACCGCTCCTTCCCCAGGTAGCAGAACGGACAGTTGATATCGGTCCAAATCTCGACCCGCACGTCATCCCTCAAATCTCGTCTCGACCCCCGCAAAAGCAACACCCGAGCTACCTGATCTGTTCCACGTCGAGGTCTGGATATGAGTGAGACAGGGTGTTACTGTAAACGTGTGTCACATTAACCTCGACTGGATATGAGGTAGACGTCATGGCTACAAAGTCGGCAATGGCGCCGTCTGGGACCGCGGCGCGGAGCGCGTATGCGGGGATCCTGACGACGCTCTCCGAAGGGTCGGTGAACAAGCACTTCGATCCGTATACCGAGATCGATTGGGATGCGCCGGAGTGGGCGGTGGTGCCGAACGACCCGCGGTGGATTCTGCCTGCGGACAGTGATCCGCTCGGCGCGCATCCCTGGTATCTGGCGCTGCCGGAGGCGCGCAAGATCGAGATCGGGATGTGGCGGCAGGCCAACGTCGCGAAGGTGGGACTGCAGTTCGAAGAGGTGCTGATCGGCGGCGTGATGAACTATCTGTTCGCCGTGGTGCCCAACGGATCCGGCGAATTCCGGTACCTCAATCACGAGGTCGCCGAGGAGATCAACCACACCCTGATGTTCCAGGAGATGGTGAACCGGATCGGCGCGGACGTGCCGGGCATGAGCCGGTTCATGAAGGTGGCCGGACCGCTGGTGCCGCTGCTCGGCCGGTTCTTCCCGACCACCTTCTTCGTCGCCGTGCTCGCGGGCGAGGAGCCGATCGACCATGTGCAGAAGTCGGTGCTGCGCGCGGGGGAGAACGTGCACCCGATCATGCGCGACGTAATGCGAATCCACATCGCCGAGGAGGCGCGCCACATCGCCTTCGCGCACGAGTACCTGCGCCACCGGGTGCCGAAACTCGGTCGCGTGCAACGCGGCACGCTGTCGCTGGCCTACCCGATCATCATGTTCATCGCCTGCGACCTGATCGTGAAGCCGCCGCGTTCGCTGTTCCGCGAGTTCGACATTCCGCTGCGCATTCGCCGGGAGTTGTTCTGGCGCAGCGCCGAAGCGCGCGCCCGTCGCCGCGACTTCTTCGGCGAGGCCCGGATGCTCGCGTCCGATATCGGACTGATGAACCCGGCCGCGAAGCTGACGTGGCGGTTGCTGCGGATCAACGGCGGCAAGTCCCGCTATCGCGGCGAACCGGTGCGCGCCCGCTCCTGAACTCGCGGCGCCCGGCGCTCACATCCATGCGCGCCGGGTTCCGGGCATTCCGGTGTGCCCCTGCGGATCCGGTACTACGCCGAGTACCTGGTGCAGCCCGAGCCCACCGTCCTCGAAACCCAGCGCCGAGGCCGCCATGTACAGCCGCCAGATCCGCGCTCGTCCCTCGCTGGCGAGCGAAACCGCTTGATCCCAGGCACTTTCCAGATTGGCGACCCATGCGCGCAGCGTCAGCGCGTAGTGCTCGCGCAACGCCTCGACATCGCGCACCTCGAACCCGGCCCGCTGCATCGCCAATGCGACCTCGCCGACATCGACCAGCTCGCCGTCCGGAAAGACGTAGCGGCCGACGAACGAGCGACTGCCCATCACGGACCCGCCCGCGGAGGAGATCGCGTGGTTGAGTAGTCGTCCCTCGGGCCGGAGCAACGCACGTAGGGTCTCGAAGTACGCCGCCGCCCGCTTGGTGCCGACATGCTCGAACATGCCGATCGAGGAGATCGCGTCGAACTGCTCGCCGCGCAGATCGCGATAGTCGGTCAGCCGGATCTCGACGGTCTCGGACAGTCCCGCGTCGGCGACCCGCTTGCGGGCCAGCTCGACCTGCGCATTGCTGATCGTCACGCCGACCACCTGCACGCCGTAGGTCGCGGCGGCGTGTATCGCCATCGATCCCCAGCCGCACCCGACATCGAGCAGCCGCATCCCCGGCCGCAGGTCGAGCTTGCGGCAGATCAGATCGTGCTTGGCCCGCTGCGCATCCACCAGGGACACACTGCCGTTCGCGCCGACCTGCCCGTCGTCGCTGTCCGCGACGAACCGCGCACACGAGTACGTCATGCTCTCGCCGAGCACCAGCCGATAGAAGTCGTTCCCGACGTCGTAGTGATGACTGATCGCGGCTGCGTCCCGCCGTTTGGTGTGCAGCGGCCCGCGCTGGGGCCGCGCCTCTTCCGGCGGTAACTCCGGACGGCGCTTGAGCGCGCCGAGCTGCTTGGCCGCACCGATGGCCTGCCACGCCGCCGGGAGGCCGAGTTTGGCATCACCGGGCGCCGTCGAGGCCAGCGATCGCAGGATCGTGAAGATGTCCCCGTCCAGGTCGACCAGACCGGACACGAACGCCCGCCCGATGCCGAGTTCGCCTGGCGCCCAGACCATGTGGCTCAGCGCGTCCTTGGAGTTGATCCGGATCGTCCCCGCGCTCGCGCCCTCGGGTTCGATCGAGCTGCCGTCCCAGAACTCGAACCGCACCGACGGATGCGCCCCGAGCGCGGCCCGTGCCAAAGGTTCGAACACCGCCGCGACCGTCGTCTTGTTACCCATGAGTCCACTATGGCCCTACCCGCCCACCGACCAGGTCAACGACTGGCGGAAATTCCGAGTCGCGGGTGGGCATTCCGGGAACGAGCGCACGGGAGGCCGGCCTGTGGTCGCGGCGAGCTCGGCGAAACCGCCGGCGATGAACAAGGCGCGCTACCGTCCAGGTGTCGGCTCTCGGCAGAAAAGGGCCGATCGATGCGGTGTCACTGCAACAGTTCCCGCGCGTAGAGGGCATAAACGACTGCGGCCGAACGCATCTCATGCTCGTCGACGTACTCGTGCGGCCCATGTGAGACATCGAGCCGTCCGGCGCCATAGGCGAAGGCGGGGATGTCGAGTTGGGCGTACCAGCGGGTGTCCAGGATGCCCGCGCACATCTCGAAGGATGGTTGCGCGCCTGTCACGTGCGAGATGCATTGGGCGAGAGACTGTCCGGCGGGATGGTGCTGATCGGTGCTCGCCGAGGGCTGGAATTGGGTCAGCTCCACCGTCACCTCGGCGCCGATGGCGTCGGCGGCGTTCTCGATGATCGTGGTCAGGTTCTTCAGTTCGACCTCGAGGTCTTCCTCGGGATTGAACCGGCTGTCGATGGTGAACCAGGTGGTGCCGGGGACCACATTGAAGTTCGACCCACCGCCGGACAGCCCGCCGACGACGACCATCGACCCGCGTGCGTCCTTGCCGTCCATCGCGAACGCGGTGTGCCGGTCCAGCATTGTGCGGACGTACTTCTCCAGCGGCACCGCGATCCGCGCCATGTGCTGGAACGAGTTGATGCCGAAGTTCGCCTGCCCGACGTGCGCCTCACGCCCGTGCACGGTGACGCGCAGACTGACCGCCCCGCGCGCGGCGTGCCAGATCTTGCCCGCGCTCGGCTCCGCGGTGACCATGGCAACCGCCGCCGGATCGATCAGACCGTGCTGCCGCAGAAAGCCCGACCCCGCGACGCTGCCGGTCTCCTCGTCGCACACCAGGTGGATCACGATCTTGCCGTCGCCGAGCAGCCCGAGTTCCTTCGCCGCCGCGGCGCCGTACAGCATGCTGACGATCCCGCCCTTCATGTCGGCGGCGCCACGCCCGATGATCTTGCCGTCGGCCCGCCGGGCGGCGAACTGCCCGCGATCCTGCACCGGCACGACATCGAAATGTCCATGGAAATACAGGGTTTTCGCGCCGTCACCGACCGTCGCGCGGACGATGCACGGATCCTCCTGCGCGTCCACCGCGGGCACCCCGATGATCTCGCCGTCGAGACCGAGCCCGGCCATGGCCGCGCTCAACGCACGCGCGCAATCACGCAGCCCGCGACCGGGCGGATTCTCCGTCTCGTGCGCGACCAGCGCGGTCAGCAGGTCGGCCATCTCATCGGCGCGGGGTTCGAGCCAGGCTCGCACCCGGGTGGAGCAATCGATCGTCACGAATCCGAGTGTTGCCGACACCGGCTGATTACGGGCCGGTTCACCACCGAGATCTTGGCCAGGGCCGCACCGGATGCTCGGTGTTTCGGCCTGAACCGAATGAGGGTGACCGCGCACCCCGCTCCTTCATAGGCTCTGAACAGTGACAACGAGGAGTTGGAAGATGATGGAAAACGTAGTGGCACCCACGCATAGCGGTGCCGCGATGACGTTGGTTCGACTGGCCGACAGTGTGGTGGCGGAATGGAAACGGGGGCGGCAGCGGTTGGCACCGATGTGGTCGCGGCGCGACGAGCTGGCGGCGCGGGAGTCGCCGACTCCGGCGCATGTCGACGACCTTGTGATGGAGCTGGACCCGCTCATCGCGGTACGGTGGCGAGGTTCTTGGTGATCGGAGGTGCCGTCTTGCGGTATCGAATGGGCGGGGGACCGGGCGTAGCCGGTCCATCGGGGCGAAGGCGGGGTAGCCGCGGATGAAGCAGATCCTCTGCACGCCAGAAGATTTGATGCGCGTCCGGATCGGCCCCCCGCTCGGCGCCATCGCGGAGACCATGCTGGCCACGCGCGTGATTCAACGCCGGAACATCGCGGGTTTCGCGGGCTGGCGGAGCCAGGTGCGCCCCGCGATTCCGGACAACTTCGGCGTGCTCGCCGACATCCTGCCCGCCGACGACGCGTTCCTGGACCTGATCACGCCCACCCTCGGCGCCCGCTCGATGCCCGCGGGCATCGAGGCGCTGCATCTGGCGTCCCGCGACGAACTCCGGATGGAGCTGGACAGCGTCGGCCGCCGCCGCGCGGAGGTCGGACAGCCGCCGTTGCCGTCGTGGACGCGGGAGCTGTCGGAGCGCGACGGCGCCGCGCGCCACAATGTCGCGGTGGCCGTGGAGGCCTTCCACTCGGTGGCGTTCGCCGGGCGCTGGGCGCATATCCAGTCCCATCTCGAAATGGCTGCCGAGCGGATGGCTCGAACGGTCGCCACCGAAGGTGTCGAGCAACTGTTCGCCGGACTGGCGCCCTATGTGACCTGGCGCGCGCCGATGCTCCAGGTGCACCGGATGTTGCACTGTCACAACGAGAATCTCGGCGGCCGTGGCTTGGTCATCGTGCCCTCCTTCTTCGCCTGGCCCGAACCGCTGACCCTGATGTCCTTGGCGGACAAGGAAGCGCCGATGATGCTGGTCGTTCCGGTGATGCGCGATATCAGTGATTTCGCCGCCGCGTGGGGGCCGCGCGCGACCAACGAGGCGCTGACCGCCCTGCTCGGCCGGACCCGTGCCGCCGCGCTACAGGTGATCGCGGAAGGTTGCAGCACCACCGAACTCGCGCGCCGACTGAGTGTTTCACCCGCCACGGCGAGCGAGCACGCGTCGATCCTGCGCGAGGCCGGGCTGATCGACAGCTGGCGGCATCGCAACGCCATGCGCCACGAGGTGACGACGCTCGGCAGCGCGCTGCTCGACGGTGACCTGAGCAACAGTGCTCGAATCGCGTAATGCCTTGCGCTCCAGCGATATAGCTCAGAACTCATCTGCGCAGCCGCAGGAACCCCGGGTCTTCAATTCCGCGCCGAGGCTGACCACTCCTGGCTCGGCTGCTCCGGTGTCGATCTGCTTCAACAACAGCTCGACTGCGAGTTCGCCCATCTTTCGGGTCGGCTGGACCATGGTCGTCAAACCCGGCCTGGTGTAGCGGGCGTACTCGATACCGTCGAACCCGACGATCGCGAGGTCGTCAGGGACGCGCAGGTTCGCGTCGTAGGCCGCCCGCAGCATGCCCATTGCCTGCAGGTCGCTGGTCACGAATACCGCAGTGGGCGTGGTCGTTCCGCTCATCAGCTCGCCGAGCGCGCGATAGCCCGCGGCACCGCCGAATTCGGCACGTACGACGACACTTTCGGGCAATCCGGCGGCTTCCAGGGCCTGCCGATAGCCCGCGACCCGTTCGTCCGCGGTCGACACGTGCGGCCCACTGAGGCAGGCGATCTCGCGATGGCCGTGAGATATCAAATGCTCCACCGCGATTCGCGCCCCGGCGAGGGAATCACACATCACGTGCGCGCAGCGCGCCGGATCGATGATCCGGTCCACTGCGACCAAAGCCATGTCGGCAGCCGCGCAGGCGTCGGCGATACCCGACTCCCAGGACGACGAAATCGCAAGCAGCCCTTCGACCCGGCGATCGATGAACGCACTCACGTACGCGCGCTCCCGCGCCTCGTCGCCCGCGGCATTCCCGACGATCAGCGGGAAGCCGCGCGCGAACGCGGCCGCTTCGACGACCGCGGACAGCTCGGCGAAGAACGGGTTGGCGCCATCGGGGATGACCATCCCGAGCGCATGCCCTCGATTCATCCGCAGGCTGCGCGCGGACATGTTGGGGCGGTAGCCGAGCTGCTCGATGGCGGCTTCGATGCGGGCCCTGGTCGCCGGCGCGACGCTGCGCGGGCCGTCGTTGAGGACGTAGCTGACCAGGGCGGGGGAGGTGCCTGCGAGCCGGGCCACGTCGGCTCGGGTGACTGCCATCGGGTCACTCCTGTCGTGCTGGCAATTCGTGCGAGCTGTCGAAGAACCCTTGACAGTCTCGTGATGCGGGTCACACACTACACATCAACTCGTGTTGTCAACACGAGTTGAACTCGTACAGGATAGGTCGAAAACCAGATGAGCACTCGATACCGGATCGGGCTTGTGGCCCTGGCCCTCGTCAGCGCGGCGGCCCTCACCGCCGGATGCGGCCGCGGCGGCGACGCCTCGTCCGACTTCAAGATCGCTGTAGTCACCCGCAACTTCACCAACCCGTACTGGGCGGCGCTGCGCGACGGCGCGCTGGCGGAGGGCAAGCGGCTCGGGGTCGACGTCGCAGTGCAGGCGGGGCAGTCCGAGACCGACGCGGACGGCGAGAACGCCCAGATCTCCACCCTGGCCGCGCAGGGCTACGACTGCTTCGGCGTGGTGCCGGTGAACGCGACCAACGTGATCACGCCGCTGGTTCCGGTGGCGCGCAAGAACATTCCGATCCTCAACCTGGACACCCAGATCGACGTGAACGCCTCGAAGCAGGCCGGGGTCGACTACGCGAGCTTCATCGGCTCCGACAATCTCGCGGCGGGCAAGATCGCCGGCGAGAAGATGCTCGACGCGCTCGGCGGCAGCGGCAAAGTGATTGTGCTGCAAGGCATCGCGGGTGAGCAGAACGGCATCAACCGGGACAAGGGATTCACCGACACCGTCGCGGGCAAGCTGGAGATTGTGCAGCGTGCGCCCGCCGACTACGAGCAGGACAAGGGGCTCACGGTTACCGAGGCGATCCTGAAGGCGCACCCCGACATCACCGGCATCTTCGCCGCCAACGACACCATGGGGCTCGGCGCAGCACAGGCGATCAAGAACGCGGGCCGGACCGGACAGATCAAAGTGATCTCGGTCGACGGCATCCAGGCGGCACTGGCCGCGGTGAAGGCGGGCACCGTCTACGGCACCGTGACCCAATACCCGTACGCCGAGGGCCAACTCGCGGTCCAGGCCTGCCTGGCGAAGCATCAGGGCAAGAGCATTCCGGATCGGGTGGTCGCGCCGATCGCGTTCATCGGGCAGGACAACGTCGACCAGCAGATCAGCGCGTTTCCCCAGCCCATCGCCACGTTCGACAATCCGCTGGCCGGGCTGGTGCACAAATGATCAGCATCGCCGAGGTCGCGCGCGCCGCACCCGGGCGGCTCGGTGAGCGGCGTATTCCGGCCAAGCTGGCGGATTACGCGGCCCCGATCGCGCTGGTGATCGTGTGGCTCGGTTTCTTCATCGCGACGCCGAACTTCTTGACTGCCAGCAACATCGACGACTTGCTCGTCGCGTCCACGATCCTGACGGTGCTCGCGCTCGGTCAGCAGTTCGCCGTGGTGGTGGGCGGCATCGACCTGTCGGTCGGTGCGACGCTGCCGTGGTCGGCGGCGCTGCTCGGCTATTTCACGAGTCACGGGTATCCGGTGACGACCGGCATCGTGGTGGCGATTCTGGGCGGCCTGCTGGTCGGGGTGATCAACGGTGTGCTGATCGGGCATTTCCAGATGACCGACTTCGTCGTCACGCTCGGCTCGTTGAGCGTGCTCAGCGGCTGCACCCTGCTGCTCACGAGCGGCAACAGTGTGGCGGTGAATTCGCCGTTCCTGCAGAGTCTTGCGCTCGACGGTGCCGGACCGCTGCGCTGGTTCTGGCTGCTCGCCCTGGTCGCGGCGCTCGGTGTGGCGGGCATTCTGTTCCGGACCAGGGTCGGCACGCACCTGCTCGCCACCGGCGGCAATATCGACTCGGCCAGGGAGACCGGCATTCCGGTGCGCCGGATCCGGTTGCTCGCCTACAGCGCCTGCGGGCTGCTGTGCGGTATCGCCGGGGTGATGCTGGTCGCCCGCAACGGCGGTGCCGACCCGTCCCTGCAGACCACCTACCTGTTGAGTTCGATCGCGGCGGTGGTGCTCGGCGGTTCGTCGCTGAGCGGCGGCAAGGCGTCGGTGCTCGGCACCGTATGTGGCGCGATCCTGTTCACCTCGCTGATCAACGGGTTCACCATCCTTGGCATCTCGCAGTACTACCAGCCGATCGCGGTGGGCGCGGTATTGCTTCTCGCAGCGGCTATTTCGCGATTCCGGAAGTAGGGCATGACATGACCAAGCCGATGCTGGAGGCGCGCGGGCTGACGAAGTCGTTCGACTCCGTCCGTGCGCTCGACGATGTCTCGCTGACCATTCCGGAAGGGGAGGTCACCGCGCTCGTCGGTGACAACGGGGCGGGCAAGTCCACCCTGGTGCGCTGCCTGACCGGCGTGCACCCACCCGATTCCGGGGAGATCCTGTTCGGCGGCGCGCCGGTGCGGCTCGGCTCGCCGGAGGATGCCAGGAAGATGGGCATCGAGACCGTGTATCAGGATCTCGCGCTCATCGACGATCTGACCGTGTGGCAGAACCTTTTCCTGAACCGGGAACTCGTCTATCCGTCGTGGCCGATCAAGATCGTCAATCGGAAGGCGATGATCAGCAGGAGTGGCGAGATCCTGCGGGACCTCGACGTGGATGTGCCCTCGGTGCGCACCACGGTGCGCCGGATGAGTGGCGGTCAGCGGCAGAGTATCGCCATCGCCCGCGCGGTCGCCTGGGGCAAGTCGATGGTGATCATGGACGAGCCGACCGCCGCGCTGGGAGTGCGGGAGACCGCGGCGGTGGAGAAGCTGGTGCGCGGTCTGCGTGACCGCGGGGTGACCGTGCTGATCATCAGTCATGATCTGGCGCAGGTGATGCGCATCTGCGACAACGTGGTGGTGCTGCGGCGCGGGCGCTCGGTGGCGGCGCATCGGGTAGGCGAGATCGACGGTGACCGGTTGGTCGCGCTGATCACCGGGGCCGCGCCGGGCAACCTGGAGGCGAAGCCCGCTGTGGAACAACAGGTCTCGTGACCGGGCGGATCACGGTCATCGGATCGATGAACCAAGATGTGGTGTGCGAGGTGGCCAGGCTGCCCGGACCGGGGGAGACCGTGCTGGCGCTCGGGTCGCGGACGAATCCGGGTGGCAAGGGGGCCAATCAGGCGGTCGCTGCGGCGAAGGCGGGCGGGAGGGTGCAGTTCGTCGGGCGGGTCGGTAGTGATTCGGCTGCGGTCAGACTTTTGGATTCGATGGCCGAGGCAGGGGTGAAAACTGGTGGGCTGCGGGAGGTTCCGGGCGTGCGAACCGGTCGGGCCTACGTCACGGTCGCCGCCGGGGAGAACCAGATCGTCGTTGATCCCGGTGCCAACTTCGTTTGGGAGTCCGATGCCGAACTGGCGGTGCTGGCCGAGGCGGAGCTGCTCGCGTCGGCGGATGTAGTTGTCGCACAGCTCGAAATACCCCTCGCGGTGGTCACTTGGGCGGCGGGACTTGCCCGCCGTTTTGTCCTCAATGCCGCTCCGGCGGTGGAGCTCGACGATGGACTGCTGCGCCGGTGTGATCCGCTCGTGGTGAACGAGTACGAGTTGGCCACGATCAGCGGGGCACCGACCGCGACCAGGGAGCAAGCGGGTCGCGCCGCGCGGTCGCTGTGTTTGCGGGGCGCGCCGTCGGTGGTGGTCACGTTGGGTGCCGCCGGGTCGATCCTGGCCCGACGCTCGGCGGAGTCCGTCGACGTCACGTATCAGCCTGCGCCGCAGGTGGACTCGGTGGATTCGACCGGGGCGGGCGACGCCTACGTCGGCGCGTTGTCCACCGCTCTGGCCGACGGGGCCGACCTGAGCGCGGCGGTGGCCTTTGCCACGGCTGCCGCGTCGCTGTCGGTCCAGTCGTCAGGTACCCACGCCGCCTATCCCAATCGGGAGCGGGTGGTCGCGGCGCTCACCGCGCTGCCGCCCGCCGACTCGACTTTCCGCACAAGCAGATTGGAAGCACCTTGCGCACCGGTGGATTGATTCACGCCGAACTGATGTCGGCCCTCGTCGCCCTCCGCCACACCGACACCTTCGCCGTCAGCGACTCGGGTCTGCCGGTGCCGCCCGGTGTGCCGGTGATCGATCTCGGAATCAGTTACGGCATGCCGCGATTCGCGCCGGTGCTGGAGCTGATCCTCGATGAAGTCGCCGTCGAAGCCGCGTGGGGGAGCGCGGACGTAGTCGCCGCGAACTCGGAGGCAGCCGACATCTTGACGAGGTTGAATGCCGAGTTGCTCGACCACGACGAGTTCAAACGGCGGATCGGCCAGTGCCGCTTCGTCGTTCGCACCGGTGAGGCGCGGCCGTATGCCAACGTGCTGCTTCGTGCGGGCGTGCCTTGGCTGTGAATCGACCACCATGATGCGTGGTGATCGGACAGACTTTGTCTGACGGCCTTGCGCCCTGATCTGGACCGTATGTCGGGCTGTGCCGCCGTCGGAGGAGGCAGAGATGACCGGACATCGACTGGTCGCGTTCGCGGCGCTGGTGCTGCTCGTTGCCACCGGTTGCGCGGGCACGCCGACGAGCACGACCGAACCCGTCCCCCGCACGGACGTATTCGCTTACGCGACAAGCACCGAACTGGTCGTCGCGGACGGCACCACGACCCTGTCCCGAACGCCAGGATCTTTCGACACAACGCGTGACGTCGGCGTCACCAAGGACGCGAAATTCGCCTTCTGGAAGGAGGATTCGCGCACCGGTGACGAGTCCTTCGTCGCGGCGGTGGCCACCGGAGCACACACGGAGCCTGTCCGGGTCGCCTGTGGTTGCCGTCAGGTGCTCCCGCTCACCGGAAGCACCCTCGTGTGGCTGCAAGCGCCGGGCACCGTGATGCGCATGGATCTCGGTGCCGCACAGCCGAAGCCGACGGCATGGCGCACGATCACGCCCGCGCCACAGACCCAGGAGCACATCGATCTCTTGGCCGTTCACGAGGATCGGCTGCTGCTGAACCGCTATCAGATAGAGCAGCAGTACGACTCGATCAAATGCCAGCTTTTCACGATCGATGCCGATGGCACCACGCATCCGCACGGACCACTGTCCGACTTGAAGGCGTACTTCTACAGCGCGGTCTTCAGTCCCGACGGCAAGTCGGCCGCGCTGTCCCAGTACGCGGTGCCCAGCAGCTATCTGCGGGACATGGCGTGCAGCGTGGCGGTCGTCTACTTCCTCGACCTGTCGTCGGGCGATCTGCAGTCCACCGTCCCGTCACCCGAGAACTGTTCCAGCGCACTGAAACTCCGCTGGGACACACTCGACGGGCCAACCCTGGCCGTCGATCGCTGGCCTGCCTTCACCAAGCCTACCGACGCGCAGACAACACGCTGGCAGAGCAGGCAACGCACCTGGTCACCACTCGATCCGCCGATCGCCGACCGTGCACAGACCTCGGCGGGAGCGACCATCGAGCTCGCCAAGCCGGGCAGCGCCGGGTTCTACGACGTCTATTTCAGCAAGAACGGTCAACGCTCCAAGCTAGCCGAACAGGCCTATTCGATCGCGGTCCCGTAAGTGACGACCACGACAGTCGAGGTGTCCGAAAACCGCGTGAGTTCGCGGCGTAGGTCATCTAGCGTTCGCTAGATGGAGCAAGTTGTTCGCTCGGGCGATCGGAAGGCCGTTGTCGCGGCCGCGGTCACCGTGGTGCTGTGGGCCTCGGCCTTCGTGTTCATTCGTGCTGCGGGAGAGCACTTTTCGCCGGGCGCGCTGGCGTTGGGGCGGCTGCTGACCGGGGCCATCGCGCTGGTGCTGATCCTGATCATCCGGGGTGAGGGCATGCCTGCCCGGGCCGCGTGGCCCGGGATCCTGGTGTCCGGGGTGCTGTGGTTCGGGGTGTACATGGTGGCGTTGAACTGGGGTGAGCAGCATGTCGACGCGGGCACCGCGGCGATGGTGATCAACATCGGTCCCATCTTGATCGCGGTGCTGAGCGGGCTGGTGCTGAAGGAAGGATTTCCGGCGCGGCTGATCGCTGGTATCGCGGTGGCGTTCGCCGGAGCGGTCGTGGTCGGGCTGTCGAATTCGAGTGGCGGAAGTGCCGCGGTGCTGGGTGTTGTCCTGTGCTTGACCGCGGCGCTGGCCTGGGCGGTCGCGGTTGTCGCGCAGAAGCCCGCGCTGGCCCACGCATCGGCGTTGCAGGTGACGACCGGTGGCTGCGTCATCGGTACCGTCGCCTGCTTGCCGTTCGCGGGTCAGCTGTTCAGCGAGGTCGCCGACGCACCGTTGTCCGCGACCTCGAGCGTGGTGTACCTGGGTGTGTTCCCCACCGCCCTGGCGTTCACCACCTGGGCTTACGCGCTGTCCCGCACCACGGCGGGGAAGATGGGTGTGACCACCTATGCCGTCCCCGCCTTGGTGATTGTGATGGCGTGGCTCGCGCTCGATGAGGTACCCGGGCCGCTCGCCGTGCTCGGCGGTCTGCTGTGCCTGTCCGGTGTGGCGATCACCAGGTCACGGGCGGACAAGCCGACCGGGCCCGAAGACGCAGTGACACAAGAGGTCTCGACTCAGACCGGATAACCACACCGGCGTTCGGGATCAGTGGTGGCCGAGCACGGCGTGCGGCCGATACGGCGCCTGCAGCGTGGCCACCTCGTCCTCGCTCAGCTGAATCCGCGCCGCGGCGATCGCGTCCGCCAGGTGCTTCCGGTCGGTCGCCCCGATGATCGGCGCGGTGACCCCGGGCCGGCCGAGTAGCCAGGCCAGGGCGATCTGCGCGGGCGGCAGACCTCGGTCGGCGGCGACGGTGCGTACCGCGTCGACCACGTCGAAGTCGTCGTCGACGTACATGTCGTCCGCGATCGGGTCGGCGCCGGATCGCACGGTGGTCGCCGCGCCGCCGCGCTCGCGCGAGCCGGCCAGCAGTCCGCGGGCCAGTGGGCTCCACGGGATGACGCCGACGCCCTGGTCGCGGCACAGTGGGATCATTTCTCGTTCCTCCTCGCGATAGACGAGGTTGTAGTGATTCTGCATCGAGACGAACCTCGTCCAGCCGTGTGCCTCGGCGACCTGCTGTGCCTTGGCGAACTGCCAGGCGTACATGCTCGACGCGCCGATGTATCTGACCTTTCCGGCCGCGACCACGTCGTTGAGCGCGTTCATGGTCTCCTCGATCGGAGTTCCGTAGTCCCAGCGGTGGATCTGGTACAGGTCGACGTGGTCGACGCCGAGCCGGTCGAGCGAGGCGTCGATGGCGGCCATGATGTGCTTGCGGGACAAGCCCTTGTCGTTCGGGCCCGCGCCCATCGGGAAGTAGACCTTGGTGGCCAGCACGTAGTCGTCGCGGCTGGGGAACAGCTTGGCGAGCAACCGCCCGGTGGCCAGCTCGCTGACTCCGTCGGAGTACATGTCCGCGGTGTCGAAGAACGTCACTCCCGACTCGACGGCCTGCTGGACGATCGGTGCCGCAGCGTCCTCGCCGAGTATCCAATCTCGCGAGACGGGACTGCCGTAGCTCATCATGCCGAGGCAGAGCCGGGACACGACGAGGCCGGAGGCGCCCAAGCGGAGGTATTCCATCATTTCTCCTTGTTGTGTTGTGGTTCTTGATGAATCGAGACGCCGCAGGCGATCAGCGCGATGCCGGTCAATTCCCGCAGGGTGGGGATCTGGGTGAGCACGACTACGCCGATCACCGTGGCGACGGCGGGCAGGATGCTCAGCATCAGCGCGAAGGTGCTCCGGCGTAGCCGGGCCATGGCGAGTTGGTCGGTCACGTAGGGGATGACGGACGAGCAGATGCCGACGCCCACTCCGGCCAGCAGCGACGCCGGGCTGGTGAAAGCCGGAACGGCGGCGCCGAAGCAGAACGGCGTCGAGGCCATCGCGCCGATCAGCATCGCGACGCCGATCTGGTCGATTCCGGAGATCCCGGGGCCGGTATTGGCGATCCGGTGGCCGAGGACCACGTAGAGCATGAACAGTGCGCAGTCGACCACCGCGAAAGCGAATCCGAGCGCCTGACCGGCGAACTGGATGCTGGTCAACGCGACCACCCCGGCAACGGCGAGCACGAGCGCGATCACGTTGCGGCCGTTGCGCATTCCGATCGCGGCCAGCACGATGATGCCGGAGAATTCGATCGCGCCGACGGTGGCCAGTGGCAGCCGCGCGAGGGCCAGGTAGAACGCCGCGTTCATGGCCGCGAGCAGCACGCCGAGGCCGAGCAGCACCCGCCGCTGCTCCGGGGTGAGGCGCCCGACCAGCCGCCACGGCCGCCGCCACACCGCGAATACCACTGCGGCGCTGGCGATCCGGAGCCAGGCCACACCGACCACGTCCACCCTGGCGAACAGCAGCACGGCCAAGGCCGGCCCGAGATAGTGAAAGATCGCGCTGACACCGAAATAGGCCGAGGCGGGCACCCGCGGCACCGGTCGCCCTGCCGCGATCCCGGACGGTTTTGTCATGCGGAGTATCTTCCAAAGAAATACCCGCGACCGGAATGGCACTATCCAGGAAGTTGGCGTGAGTTGTCTGGAAAATCAAGGCCAAATGGCCAAGATTCCTTAACCGAGCGATCGCGCCTGCTAGATGAGGTGAATGTGCGGTTGCTCAACGAGCTGCACGACGATCCGCGACTGTCCATGTCCGAACTCGCCCGCCGCGTCGGCATGTCGGCGCCCGCGGTCACCGAGCGGGTGCAGCGCCTGGAGCGGCTCGGCGTGATCACCGGCTTCCGGATGGAGGTCGACCCGGCCGCCCTCGGCATGCCGGTGACCGCGCTGGTGCGCATCCGGCCGGGACCCGGCCAACTTCCCAAAGTCGTTGCGGCGGCACGGGACACGCCGCAGGTGGTCGAGTGCTTCCGCATCACCGGCGAGGACTGCTTCCTGCTCAAGGTGCACGGGCCGTCAATCGGCGAGCTCGAGGAGGTGCTCGACGGGTTCCTCATGTTCGGGCAGACGACCACTTCTATCGTCGTATCCGAGCCGGTGCCACGACGGCCGCTGCCTGTTCCCATCCTGGACAAGCGATAGCGCGTCGACGCGTGCACTGTGTTGGACCGATCGGAAAGAGGTTGCTGTGGTAGGGGATCGGAAGCTGCTGAGTGGTTCGGGGACACGCAGGTTGCTCGGGGTGACCGCGGTCGTGGCGACGGGACTGGTGCTGGTCGTGGTCGGCTCGAATGTCCGGCTGTGGATGGTGTCGTCGGGTCATCGGTTCGGCCTCGGCGCCGCGCCGATGGTTCCGGTCGTGATCGTGCCCGGAGCCAAGGTCGGCCCGGATGGCGCACCGATGGCGTATCTGCGTGGACGGCTCGACGTCGCGATCGAGCTGCTGGCGGCAGGCAAGGCGCGCGAGATCCTGGTATCCGGTGACGCGGCCGGCACCTCGGGCGACGAAATCGCCTCGATGACAAAGTATCTCGTCGACCACGGAATCGATCCGGCCTTCGTGCGATCCGACGGCGAAGGTCTATCGACCCGCGCCACCTGCGAACGCGCCAAGCGACTGTTCGGCATCGATCGCGCAATCATCGTCACCCAATACCGCCACGTGCCACGAGCCGTCGCGCTGTGCCGCGCCGAAGGCATCGACGCCGACGGAGTCACCGCCTACTGCGACTGCCGTCGAACAACAGTGATACGCAACAACATCCGCGAATGGCTAGCCGCCCCCAAAGCCGTCGCAGCCTTGA
The DNA here is from genome assembly GCF_042727395.1 of Nocardia sp. NPDC060255. Classification (NCBI taxonomy): domain Bacteria; kingdom Bacillati; phylum Actinomycetota; class Actinomycetes; order Mycobacteriales; family Nocardiaceae; genus Nocardia; species Nocardia sp. NPDC060255. The sequence goes on from NZ_JBHXAU010000006.1 coordinate 139,438, forward strand.
TCGGCCGGTAATCCCCATGCGCCCCGTAGTAGTCACCGTCAGCACCGACATTTCAGCTGCCCCACAACGCCTTTGGGACCTACTCACCGACTGGGAGAACCGGGCGACTGGATGCGCGAAGCCTCCGACTTCGAAGTGACCTCCCCCCACCGTTCCGGCCTCGACGTAACGGTAGCGACCACCGTCCGAATAGCCGGCATCCCCACCCGCGACCAGATCCGCGTCGACATCTGGGATCCGCCGAACGAATCAACCCCCGCCCACCTCGGAATCCTGCACCTGGGTTGGGTCAAAGGCCGCGGCGACATCCACCTGACTACCCGCCCCGACGGACGCACTCGCCTCGACTGGACCGAGCGCCTACAACCCCCACTCGGCCTAGCGGGTGCAGCCGGAATGCGCCTACTCGCACCACTATTCACCCACACCTTCCGCCGAGACCTCGCCCTACTACGCTCCGCCGCAGAGCGCCCCTAACCCGCCCCCGAAATCCGCAAGCTCCCTCGAAATCTGCACTCGCACTCGGGACCTGCACTCGCAATAGGGCCCTATTCCGAGTGCAGATCCCAAGTCAGAGTGCAGATTTCGCCGCCGGCACACCCCGGGTCCCGTTGACCGTGCATCCGCAGACCCCTCCGTCAGCCGTACAGACTTTCCATACGCCTCACACCCGCTATACGTCCGTTGCTGTGAGGCGTACGGAGTGTCTGTACATCAGGAACACCGGCTAACCATCGAGTCGAGAGTCATATGGTCGCTAAACGATCTTCACCAGCAACCATATGACTCTGCTCGATCACGCCCAACGACCATTTGACTCTGCTCGATGACGCCAGCGCCCACGTGACTCGCCTCGCTTTTCCCGAGCATCTTTCAACCGGACCACAGCCAGTCCTCACGCTGGAACACAAGCGTTGCCCATCACAAGCCGCGGAAGAGCAGGTCGGGTACCCCACCTGACGTGCCCAGCACTACTCCGGTCATCTGATGAACCAGTCGACAACCTCTGAGCCAGCACACCACCGGAGTTCTCTGTGCGTATACCAACCCGGACCACTACACAAACAGCCCCTCGGAAAGGTGCACTTATCCGGGCAAGTGCTTCTTAGGGACTCCAGGCGATGACCTGTCCAGTGAGCTGAAGACCTGATCCCATGTTTTCTTGTGAGTAGTGCTGGGCACGTCGTGTGCCGTACCCGGCTTTAGGTGTGCGTCAGGTGCGCGATGTCACGTTCCCGAGGTGGTCACCTGGCTGTGGTGGCGTTTCGAGAGCTCGAAAACCAGCGAATCTCGGTTCCCGGGGGTGGTGAAGCTACTGTCGCGCCCCCGCTGTGTCAGCCTCACACCCAGTACAGGCGGTGTTCGGCTGACACAGTGGGTGTACGGAACGGGTTCTCGCGTGGTGATCTGGCCGTGGTTGCGTCCCAAGCGCTTTGGACAAGGGCGAGTGGGCGGTGGTCGGGCCTGCGTGGGATCCGGCGGTAGTCGAGCTACCGGCGTACACCCGTTGTGTCACCTCACACCCAGTGCCCGGTGCCCGGTGCCCGGTGCCCGGTGCCCGGTGCCGGGGGTGTGGGGCTGTCACTGTGGGCGTGCGGCGGGGCAGGTGCGTTGAGTCGCGTTCCGGGGAACAGCATCGGGTTGTGGTTGTGTCCCAAGCGCTTTGGATAAGAGCTGGTGGGTGGATGTCCTGACCGCCGGTGGGGCGGTCAGGATCGTGGGGTCAGTTGTCGGGTGGGAACTGGCCATGGGCCTGGACTGTGGTTCCGTTCAGGGTGTAGGTGACGGTGCTTGGTCCGCCTGAGGGGCAGCAGAGGGCGTCCTGGGGGGTGGCCCATCGGTACTGCACGTTGAGGGTGCTTCTGGTTCGGTCCTGGACCTGGGTGTAGCTGTAGGGCTTCGAGGTGGCGGTGCCGAGCCAGGTTCCGTTGGCGAAGAACAGGATGTGGGTGGCGGGGTGGATGCCCTGCCATTCGACCGTCAGGTAGGACAGGACGCCGGAGCAGCCGCTGGAGATGGGTTCGGTGCCGCTGCCGACGACCTCCCATTCCGCGTGGCTGCCCACCGGGGGCGGTGCCAGCCGCTGGATTGCGTTGTGGGCCAGCTCCGAATTCACGTCGAAGCACAAGCCGTGACCGCTGCCGTTGGGGCCCTGGTCGGCGTTCTGCGGGGAAGTCGCGGGCTCCTTCTGGTCGACCGGCACGCTCGCCGGTGGCGGCGCGATGGTGGCTGGTGCTGAATCGGCGGACTGGCCCGGCGCTGCGGCCGACGGGATCGGCGTCCTGGCCTGCGGTGTCGAGTTGGTACCGCAGCCGGTCGCGCCGAGGACGACGCTGGCGGCCAGTGCGGCGAAAGCCCATGATTTGATGTTCATTCGAACCCCCGGAATCGGTGTGGTCGGTAGCTGGATCGGTATTGCGATGTCCTCGCCACTGACCGGTCTGCCAACGTACGAACGTGGTCCTCCATCCACGAACTACGACGACAAACCAGACGTCAGGCGAAGCTTGGTGCGGTTGTGGTTACTTGTCCGGGTTCGGCGGGAACTGTCCCTGTGCCGTGACGGTGGTGCCGTTCAAGGTGAACGTCACGTTGGTCGGTCCGCCGGACGGGCAGCACAGCGCGTCCTCGGGCTTGGCCCAACGGTACTGCAGCGAAACGGTGTTCCTGGTCTTACCGAGCACCGTGGTGTAGCTGTAGTACTTGGATGTCGCCGTCCCCAGGTACTTGCCGTCGGTGAAGTACAGGACGTGGTATCCGGGATGGCTGCCGTCCCAGTTCACCACCAGGTAGGACAGCAAGCCGGAGCAGCCGGCAGAGATCGGATCGGTGCTCGCTTCCACGATGGTCCACGGGTAGCCGCCGGCGTTCGGCGCCAACCGGCCTACCGCGTTGTGGGCGAGTTCGGAGTTCAGGTCGAAGCACAACCCGTGTCCGCTGCCGTAGGGCCCTTGGTTCGAGGCCGGCGGCGGGGCGGGTGCGGGTTCCTTCTGATCGACCGGCACGCTCGCCGACGGTGGCGCCTCGTTCGTCTCGGGTGCATTCGGTTGCGCCTGCGGCGGATTGGTCGGCTGATCGGTGTTGCCCGGCTGCGCCGGACCTGGCGCGTTACCCGGCGTGCCGGGCGATGCGGGTGCGGCCGACGGAATCGGCGTCCTGGTCGCCTGCGGCTCTGGGCTGCTGGAACCGCAGCCGCTCGCGCCGAGGACGACGCTGGCGGCCAGTGCGGCAAAAGCCCATGACTTGACGTTCATTGAACCCCCGGAATCGGTGTGGTCAGTCTGTAGTTCTCCGTAGTGCGGCGTCTTCGCAACTGCCCCGGTCGCCCGAAACACGATCGCGGTCCTCCATCCACGAACCTGCGTCGACTAATTAGTCATCGGGTCAATTTCGGTGTGTGTTACTGAGTTTCACTTAATTCGAGGCGGAGTAAACCTAGTGCCCCCAGTGTCGGGGGCACCGACACGCCAGTTGCGATTTGCCGCCGCCCTGAGTGTCGGGTTGCTCCGGCGTGGTCTGCTGGGAAAAGATGCAGAGCGTTGAGAAATACCGGTGACCTGCATCTTCTGTCTAGCGACACAGCCCGTCTAGCGACCCAGCGAGGGATGGACGTTCATGCGGAAATCGAGGGTGCCCCTAGTGCTATCCGGTCTGCTGGTCGCCGGGTCACTGGTCGCGGCCGCGCTGATGTACGAGCCGCGCGGCGCCGAGCACGCGGCGCCGGCGCCGACGGGTCCGGCGCGCGAGGAGAGCGGATCATCGCGCGGTTTCGATGCCGCGTTCAAATCGCGGATCACCCAGGCCGAGGCCTACGTGAAAAGCCGTCCCGGGTTCACCGGCATCGTGGTGCGCGACCGCCGCACCGGTGCGGTGTGGCGCAATGCGAATGCGGCGACCCCGATCTGGGCCTGCTCCACGCCGAAGCTGGCGATGGCGGTGGACCTGCTGCTGCGCGACGACCTCGGCTCGATCACGCTGGGCGCCGAGGACCGCGAGCTGATGCACCAGATGCTGCACGCCAGCGACAACGATGCCGCGACAACTCTGTGGGAGCGCTACGGCGGCGAGAAGTCGTTCGCGCCGCGGTTCCGGTCGTTCGGCATGGCGGGCATCAAGTTCGCCGACGGGCACCCGGATACCTGGGGCTGGATCCAGGCCACCGCCAACGACCTCGAGCAACTCATCGACTTCATCCTGGAGAAGGTGCCCGCGCGGCACCGCGACTACCTCGTCGGCGAGATGCGTTCGGTGGACGGCGGCGACTCGCTCGACACCAACCAGCAGTGGGGTGTCTGGGGCGCGGGCGCCAAGGCGGCGCCGGGGAACAAGAACGGCTGGTCCGACGACAACGACGACGGCTCGTGGCTGATGAACTCGGTCGGATTCGTCGGGCCGCGTGAGCAATTCACCGTCGCCATCATGAACAACACCCAGGTGGTCGCCGACGGCTATCAGGTCGGCAAGGAGACGGTCACCAAGGTCAGCGAGATCCTGTTCAAGGATTACTTCAGCTGACTCAGGGCCGGTAGGGCGGCGCCTCGCCCCAACCCCAATGCGGCATCGGCGCTTTCAGGGGTGGCTTGGCATCGGGCTGGGAGTTCGAATGGGCGAGGCGGGTGCCCCACTCGATGTAGGCGAAGAAGGCGGAGCGGAACTCCGGGTCGTCGGGCATGCCCACCTCGTCGGCGGCGTCCATGAGCAGGTTCACCCACCGGCGGCGTTGCGGTTCGGTGATCGCCTTGCCGAGGTGCTGGCGGACCATGTGCGCGTAGCCGCCGCGCTCGGTGCTGTAGGTCTCGGGGCCGCGAAAGACTTCGGCCAGCCACATCGCGACGTATTTCGGATGTCCCGGATCCATGCCGGCGAACAGCGGGCCGACCAGCTCGTCCTTCAGGACCTCGCGGTAGAAAACCTCGGTGAGCGCCTCGAAAGCCGCTGTGCCACCGGCCCATTCGTAAAGGGTGGGCGTTGCCTCCGTCATTAGTGAACTCCGATCCATAACGGCATGGCAGTATTCGAACAAGCGCCAGCATAATGACCGCAGCCGCGAGAAGCCGAGCGATTTTCTTGCCGGAGGGCCCCGCTCGAGTGCGGCGAGTGGGGCTCGGGTCCGTCAGAGATGGGTTGTCAGTTCCACTGGGACTGCGTGTGCGTCCGGCCGGACGAGCCGGTGTTCGCCATCGCCTGCAGGTCGTCCAGGAACCGTTCGACGGCGTCGGACTTGATCTGCGGCGATTGGACCTGTTCGCGCACACTCTCGGTGGTGTGCGTCATGACCTGCTTGGTGAAATCGGCCTTGAGGTCGCGGATCAGCTGCCTGCGCATCAGCTCGATCTGGTCGCGGCCCTGCTTGCCGACCCGTTCGACCTCGGCGGCGGCGGTCTCCCGCATCTTCACCACGATGGCGTCGGCGTCGGCGTGCGCGTCCTCGAGCAGTTGGGCGAGTTCGGCTTTCGCCTCGGCCAGGCCCTCGTCGTACACCTGCTTGGCCTTGCTGAGCCGGACCGCCGCCTGCTCGTTCTCCTCGATCTGTTTCCGAATGTCGCCCTGCGCCTTGGCCATCATCCTTTTGACAATCGGCACAAGATATTTGCCGAAGACCCAGATAATGACCGCGAAGCCGAACAGCTGGCTGAAGAACACCTGCCACTCGAAATGGATCTGGTAGATACCTGCGGCAAGGATGTCGCTGCTAGGAGTCATGACGACGCCCGTCCTGTCTGCTGGCCTCGGCTTGTTTGGGCCCGCCGCTCATCATCGACACCGACCACGCGGTCGGCCAGCGACCGAGCGAGTGGCTCGACCGTCTCACGCAACTCCGCGGCGATCTGATCCGCTTGCGCCCGCAATTGCGCCTCGGCCTCCGCGACAATGCCGTTGGCCTCCTGCTGCGCCTGCCCGCGCATTTCCTCGAGAATTTCCCGGCCCTCGGCGCGCGCCTTGCTCCGGATCGCGGCCGCTTCCGACCGCGCCTTCTCCAGTGCCGCTTGATGCTTGGCTTCGGCCTCGGCGAACAACTGCCTCGCCTCTTTGGTCGTCGCCATGGTCTCTGCGGCCCGCTCTTCGCGTTCCTCCAGCACCTTGCGGATCGGTGGAACGACGAAGAACCAGATGACGCCGAGCACGATCAGGAAGATCAGCAACTCGACGAAGAAGGTGCCGTTGGGGATAAGGAAGTTCTCCGCGGCAACTACATCGGTTCTCGGAGACATGCCCGGTTACTTGCCGGGAGTCGCGAATACGAAAAGCGCCATGAAGGCTAGGTTGATGAAGTAGGCCGCCTCGACCAGACCGACGGTCAGGAAGAAGATGCCGCGCAACCGGCTCTCGGCCTCGGGCTGCCGGGTGACACCATTGATCAGCGCCGCGCCGGCCAGGCCGTCGCCGATGCCCGCGCCGATGGCGCCGCCGGCCATGATGATGCCGCCGCCGATGAGGGCGCCCTGGATGATGGACGCGGTGGTTGGGTCTGCCATTTTCTACTTCCTATTCTCGGATGTTGGCTCGATCGGGCAATTCGCCGATCAGTGGTGTTCGTCTTCCAACGACATCGACTGACTGAAGTACAGCAGTGTCAGCAGCGCGAAGATGAAAGCTTGAATGGCGCCGACGAACAAGTCGAACATTTTCCAGATGGCATTGGGACCCCAGCTGATCCAGAAGGGGAACAATGTGATCACGGAGAGCATCACGCCGCCGGCGAACATGTTTCCGAACAATCGCAGGGACAGCGACAGCGGCTTGGCGATTTCTTCGATGACATTGATGAACACCATCGGGCCCCAGCCGGTGTGTCCCTTCAGTGTCGCCTTCAGGTGGCCGAAGGGACCGCGCCGCGCGATGCCTGCGGACTGGTAGGCGATGAACACGAACAACGCGAGCGCGTAGACGAAGTTGACGTCCGAGGCGGGCGGCGCGAGCAACTCACCGTCGCCGATCTGTACCGGCAGCACGGACAGCCAGTTCGACAGCAGGATATAGACGAACAGGGTGACCGCGAGCGGCAGCGCGAACGGCGCGACCTTCATGCCGATCGCGCTTTCCACCTGGGCGCGCGCCTGGGTCGTCACGGTCTCGAAGAACAGCTGCACGCCGTTCGGTACCCCGGAGGTGATCTTGAGCCGCAGGAAGAAGGCCAGGCCGAGCACGATGAGCGCGGCGACCGAGGTGGACACGATGGTGTCGACATTGAAGGCCATACCGAAGGCGTGCGCGACCGCGTGGTGGCCGACCTTGATCTTCGGTTCGTCGGCGGGGGCGGGCGCCTCTTGCGCGAGCAGCGTGACGCTCGGGGCCAGCTGGGCAAATGAAACGGCTGGGATCGTCATGGCGTCTGGCGAAGCCCTTTCAATTCAGGCAGGACAGTGTTGAGGACCAGGGCGACTTGAAAGAGCGCCAAGCCGAAGAAGATGCCGACGCCATTGGGGCGGGCGAAGAAAGCCACCAGGATGGCGACGGCGGTAATGCCGAGCAGGCGCAGCGCGGAGGAACCTACCAAACGCTGCTTGCTCGGCGCTTCGGAACTGGCAATTCGGGTGATGGCCCACAACGTGAGTTGGGCATTCAACCAACCGACCGCGAGTCCCGCGCAGATGAAGGTACCGAGCAACAGTCGGTCTATCAGGCCCGTTATCCCCAGGGCCAGCACACCCAGAGCGATCGCGGCAATAGCCGCGCGACGTATCTGGATCCTATTCACGTCCACACCGACACCGCCCTCGCCCATACCCCCACCTCATAGTGGGGGACGTGATGAATCGATAGCATACACATGCCAACCACCCTGCGTGGCAAGGTTTTTGATCTTTCTTGACTGGATCTTGATATTGACTACAGACATCATCTGGTTACTGTTGCGAACCGTTCTCGGCGCATGCGCGGCGCCATTCCAGAAGTGCCGCAGAACCATTTAGAAACGGGCTGACGTGGGAAAAGTCTGTCATCCACGGAATCGTTGTCGAAGCGGTCGGTGGAGCCGGGTTCTGCGTGCGAGGAGTATAGCCACTAAGGTGGTGAATCGGTGGCAACTTAGCAAAGTCCGTCAGGGGCCTTGTCCATGATGTGTCAGTACATAATTTCCATTTGCCCCGACTTATGCGTTTTGTCCCTTTTGTCCGAATTTTGGATGCTGGTTACTTGCTATCGGAGACGGCCTGTTCCACCGGTCGCGACAGGTCCCGCTCGGGCAAGTGCACAAGAATCAGCCCGACCGCGGCGATCAGGAAGTTCTGCAGCGCCGCGGACGACGCATTGACCTCTTTGTTCGCCCACATCCGGAACCATTCCCCGGCCACGGTCAAGAATCCGCCGAGGAACAGCAGCAGCACCATGCTCCAGCCGAGGCTCGACAGTTTCGCGGCCACGCCGGGACCGACCCGAAGGCGGCGCGGCCACCCGCTCAGTTCGCGCAGCCAGGCCACCGCGGCGGCCAGCAGCACGAAGGCGATCAGGAACTCCCAGATCACGATCAGGATGTAGGCGACGAGGGCGATGTTGCCGCTGGTGATGGCCCGCCAGTCGGTGCCGGAGTTGTGGATGGTGGAGCGCATGGACAGCACGGCGGCCACCCCGCGCCGGTTGGTGACGGTGTCGGTGCAATTGGTGATCGCGACGAACAGGTAGTAGAAGCCGGTGATCGCCGCCAGCACCGCGACCGCCATCCGGCGACTACCTACCACGTCGAGCATTCGGGAACCGCTGAGTGTCATGTGCCCTGCCTCGGATCGACTATCGACGAGAAGTGCGGGAGCGTCCCGGTTTTCGCGCGCCGATCTTCGCCGAGCGCGCGGTCAAGATCGAAAAACCGGGATCAGACACATTTTAGGGGCAGCCACGCCGCTCATCCTGTCGATAAACGAGAAGCCGGGTCCGGGCGCGCACCTGGCACGCCGCGGGGTGATCAACCAGGGACGTAGGGTTCGCCGTCGGCCTTCGGTGGCCGCACCTGCCCGACCGCGCCGGCCACGGCGATCACCGTGAGCAGGTAGGGGGTCATCTGCAGTACCTCTGTCGGGATGGGCGTCGCCAATACTTGCAGCTGGCCCTGCAGTGCCTTGGTGAAGCCGAAAAACAGTGCGGCACAGGTCGCGCCGAGCGGGTGCCAGCGGCCCATGATCACCGCGGCCAGCGCGATGAAGCCGTTGCCCGCCGTCATCTCCTTGGTGAAACCGCCGGTCGATCCGATGGTGAAGTAGGCGCCGCCGAGTCCGGCTATCGCGCCCGCGAGCAGCACGGCTTGATAGCGGACGCGCAGCACCTTGATGCCGACGGTGGCCGCGGCGCGCGGATGCTCGCCGACCGCCCGTACGCGCAGTCCCCAGCGCGTCCGATACAGCACGAAGCCGAGCACGGCGACCGCGACGACCATCGCGTACACCAGCGCGGTCTGATCGAACACCGTTGGGCCGATGATCGGGATCGAGGACAGCACCGGAATGGCCAGCGGCTGCATAGTTCCCGGGTTGTTGAACCGGGCCGGGCCGTCGGTCAGGCCGGTGAGCTGATCGAACAGGAAGCCGGTGATGCCGGTCGCGAACACCACGAGCACCACGCCGAGCACGATCTGATTCACCAGATAGCGGATCGAGAACACCGCGAGCAGCCAGGCGATGAACACGCCCGCGACCACCGCGGCCAGCGCTCCGACGAGGAAGCTGCCGCTCACCGTGGCGATGATCGCGGCCGCGAACGCACCGGCCAGCAACTGTCCCTCGATGGCGATGTTGATGACACCGGCCCGTTCGCACAGCACGCCCGCCAGCGCGCCGAGAATCAGCGGCGTCGACAGGGCGAGGGTGCCCTGAATCTGGTTGGTGAGCGGGAAGATTTTGCCGGACGCCGCCCAGCACACGAACGTCACCACGAACGCGATACCGAAGACGGTGAACAGCGCCGCGGCCCACCGCCCGGTCAGCCCACGCCCCAGGTGCGCGATCGCGATCGCGAGGGCGACCACCGACAGCAGCAGCGCCGCCGGTTTGGCGGGCACGTTGATATCGGACGGTCCTGCGGCGTCCGGTGCGGCCAAACGGAAGTCGACGTCGCCCGACTTGGTGAACACCGCGAGAGCGACCGCGGTGACCGCGAGGATCAACAGCAAGATCCCGAGGCGCAGCCGCTGCTGATGCTTCTCCGGTGACTCGAGCCCCCGGGTGGCACCGGTCGTGGTCGTCACCATCAGTTCCACCCTTTCGCGAGTACCGCGTCCGCGCGCTCGGCCCGGATCCGGAAGACGGTGCGCACCAAGGCCGGCGCCGCGACCAACACGACGATCACCGCTTGCAGCACGGTCACCAGGGTGAGCGGGGTGCCGGTCGCCGCCTGCATCTCGTTGCCGCCCGCGTTCAACGCACCGAACAGCAGCGCCGCGTAGACCGTGCCGATCGGACTGCCCCGGCCGAGCAGTGCCACGGTGATGCCGTCGAAGCCGAACGATCCGGCGATTCCGTTGGTCAGCGGCAGATCGGTGCCGAGCACCTGCTGAGCGCCGCCGAGCCCGGCGAGGCCGCCCGCGATGAGCATCGCCAGCACGTACGCGCGCCCGACATTCATGCCCGCCGTGCGCGCCGCGTCCGGGTTGGCGCCGACCGCGCGCAGCTGGAAACCCAGCGTCGATCGGGACAGCAGCCACCACACGAACACCGCCGCGCCGACGGCGACCAGCAGCCCGAGATGCAGTCGGGTGTCGCCGAATCGGGGCAGTTGCGCGGTGTTGTCGACCACCGGGCTGATCGGTTCGTTGCGGCCCGGCCGCTGCAACCATGAGGTGGTGAGCAGCCAGGTGAGCGCGTACAGCGCGACGTAGTTGCCCATGATCGTGGAGATCACCTCGTGCGCGCCGGTGCGCGCCTTCAGCAGTCCGACGATCCCGCCCCACAGTGCGCCACCGACGATTCCGGCCACCAGGGCGACCACCACGTGCAGCACCGGCGGCAGATGCACCGAGAAACCGACCCAGCCCGCGAACAGCGCACCGGCGATGAGCTGACCCTGCGCGCCGATATTGAACAAACCGGTGCGGAACGCGAGCGTGACCGCCAGGCCCGTGCAGATCAACGGCGTTGCCGCCACCAATGTTTCGGCGATCTGATGTTTGCCGCCGAACGCGCCCAGGAACAGGGCTTTGTATGTGTCCGCCACCGCGTTGTACGCCGCCGACACCGTATCCATCGGCCGCGCGAAGAAATAGCCGAACGCGCCTGTCACCTGCGGATCGCTGACGATGATGAGCAGCGCGCCGACCACGAGCGCGAGCAGTACCGCCAGCGAGCTGACGATCAGTTCGCGCACCCAGGGCCGGTCGAGCCGACCGGCCACCCGGCCGGGACCGCTATCCGATGTCCCCGTCATCGATCACTCCCCGGCGCCGCGCCCGCCATCATCAGGCCGAGCTGATCACGCGGGGTGTCCGGGCCGACGATGCCGACGATCTGCCCGCGATACATCACGATGATCCGGTCCGACAGCGCGTAGATCTCGTCGAGTTCGGTCGAGACGATCAGCACCGCGGTGCCCTGATCCCGTTCGCGGACAATGCGTTTGTGCACGAACTCGATCGACCCGACGTCCAGGCCGCGGGTGGGTTGACCGGCGATCAGCACCTCCAGCGGCCGGGACAGCTCCCGCGCGAGGACGACCTTCTGCTGGTTGCCGCCGGACAGGGTGCTGACCGGATCGGCGGTGGACCGGACGCGGATGTCGAACTCCTCGACCCGTTGCGCGGCATTGCGTTTCACCGCGGCGGGGGACAGCACGCCGTGCCGGGAGAACTCCGGGCGGTCGATCAGATCGAGCACGAGGTTCTCGGCGACGCTGAACGTGCCGATGCAGCCGTCGTGCGAACGATCCTCGGGCACATAGCCGATGCCCGCGTCCAGGTGCTGGCGCGGCGATCGGCCGACCACCTCCCACCCGCCCACCGTGACGGTGCCCGCCACCGGCGTCCGCAGCCCGAGCAGCGCGCTGACCAGTTCCGACTGCCCGTTGCCGACCACGCCCGCGATGCCGACGATCTCGCCGCCGTCGACGCGGAAGGACACCTCGTCGACCACTACGGTTCCGGCCGCGTCCACCACGGTCAGATCGGTGACGACCAGGGTGGGTCCGGTGGGCTCGGCCGGTGTCTTGGCAACCACGAGCTCGACCGACCGGCCGACCATCAGCTCCGCGAGTTCGGCCTCGGGCGTGCTCGGTTCGACGGTGCCGACCACGGCGCCGCGCCGGATGACGGTGATCCGGTCGGCGATCCTGGTGACTTCCTTCAGCTTGTGCGTGATGAAGATGATCGAGGTGCCGTTCGCGGCGATGGCGCGCAGCACGCCGATCAGTTCGTCGATCTCCTGCGGGGTGAGCACGGCGGTCGGCTCGTCCAGGATCAGCACCTCGACGTTGTTGGCCAACGCCTTCAGGATCTCCACCCGCTGCTGCTCACCCACCGACAGGTTCGCCACCAGCGCGTCGGGGTCCACCGGAAACCCGTAGCGCTGCGACAGCTCGCGCACCTGCTTGCGTGCCGCCGCGCGATCGAGCACGGCGAATCCCTTGGTGGGTTCCCGGCCGAGGATGATGTTCTCCGCGACGGTGAACACCGGCACCAGCATGAAGTGCTGATGCACCATGCCGATGCCCGCAGCGATCGCATCGCTCGGCGACAGGCAGGTGACCGGCGTGCCGTCCAGCAGGATCGCGCCGTCGTCGGGCTGCAGCAGCCCGTAGAGCATGTTCATCAGCGTGCTCTTGCCCGCGCCGTTTTCGCCGAGCAGGCAGTGGATTTCGCCCGGTTCGACCACCAGGTCGATGTGGTCGTTGGCCAGCAGAGTGCCGAATCGTTTGGTGAGACCGCGTAGTTCGAGCCGCATATCGCTCCCGGTGACGGCCGCGGCTCACTTGGCTGCGGGCTGGGCCTTCGACGTGAGGGTGATCTTGCCGCTCGCGAGATCGGCTGTCAGCGCGGTGATCTCGCCCTTCAGCTCAGCCGGGATGGTGGCATCGAAGTCGTGGTAGGGGGCCAGGCTGACACCCTTGTTCGCGATGGTGCCGACGTAGGCCTGATTGCTGAACTGCTTGTTGTAGGCGTCGGTGATCGTCTTCGTCACCGCGACATCCATCGCCTTCTCCACGCTGGACAGCAGCGACGAACAGTATTCGGCGGCGCTCACACAGCCGTCGGTGTCCACCCAGATCGCGGTGACCTTGCCGCCGGAGGAGTGCGCGGCCTCCAGCGCGCCGAGGCCCGCCGGACCCGCCACCGGGAGAATGATGTCGGCGCCCTGGCTGATCAGATCGTTGGCCTTGGTCTTGCCGATGTTCTTGTCCTGGAAGTCATTGGTGATCACGCCCTGCTGGGTGGCCTCGTCCCAGCCGAGCAGCTGGACCTGCTTGCCCTTCGCCTTGTTGTAAAAGGCGACGCCCTCGGCGAAACCGTCCATGAAGATGGCGACGGTGGGGATGTTGATCCCGCCGAAGGTGCCGACCTTGCCGGTCTTCGTCTGGGCCGCGGCAAGATAACCGGCCAGGAACGACGGCTGGGCGGAATTGAAGGTCAGCCCCTGCAGGTTCGGCAGCGGCGGGTTCTGCTTGGTGTCGGTGTAGGCGTAGTCGACGATCGCGAAGTTGATGTCCGGGTTGGCCTTCGCCGCGGCGTAGGTGGCATCGCCCTGCTTGAAACCGATCGTCACGATGATGTTGCATTTCTGCCGGACCATCGTGTTGATGTTGGTCGGATAGTCGTTGTCCGACTTCGACTCCAGCTGCGCCTTCGCGATGCCGAGGGCGGCGACCGCGTCGGTGACGCCCTTGAGCGAGGTCTGGTTGAACGACTTGTCGTCGAACTTGCCGGAGTCCGACACCATGCAGGCCTTGAAGTCCTTGGTGCCCGCCTCGCCGCCCTTGCTCTGCTCGGCCGGCGGACTACCGCACGCGCCGACGGTCAGCACCAGAACACCGGCAGCGGTGAGGGTGTGCAGCCACCTACCCATAATTGCCTCCTGAAACGCGATACCCCGCAACCCAACTCACCGAACCTGCTGGGCGAGTGCGGTAGTGGTGGGAGTTTAAGACGCGGAACCGATCTTGGCTCGGTTTCCGCGTCATCTCCGCTATCGGGTTCCGGCGGGCTAGTCGCGTGCGGGGGCTGAGCGCAGGATCAGCACGGTGACCTCGCTGGGAGCGAAAACCCGCAGTTGGGGACCCCAGAAGCCGGTGCCGCGGCTGGTGTAGAGCTGGGTGTGCTCGCCGTGGCGGCTCAGGCCCGCGACGACGGGTTGGTCCAGGCGGACCAGGTAGTGGAACGGCCAGATCTGGCCGCCGTGGGTGTGGCCGGAGATCTGCAGCGCGACGCCCGCCTCGGCGGCGGCGGTGATCTGCTTGGGCTGGTGGGCGAGCAGCACCACCGGCAGTTGCGGGTCGGCACCGGCGAGCGCGGTGGGCAGGTCGGGGCCGTGGCCGGGCAGGCCGACGCCGGTGGGGTCGTCGATGCCCGCGATCACCAGACTGTCGCCGTCGCGGGTCACCGTCTGGTGCTGGTTGTGCAGTGGCTGCCAGCCGATCGAGGCCATGTGGTCGATCCAGCCCTGGGCGTCGCCGAAGTACTCGTGGTTGCCGGTGATGTAGAAGCGGCCGAGTGCCGCGTCGACCTTGCCGAGCGGGTCGACCTGCGGGTGCCGCTTCGCGACCGATCCGTCCGCGAGATCGCCTGCGTGACAGGCGATATCGGGTCGCTGATCGTTGACGACCGTGACCACCTTCTCCGACCACCGAAGCCGATCGAGTGCGGCGAAGTGGGTATCGGTGACGACCACCAGGCGCAGTCCGTCGAGGCCGCGGCCGAGGCCGGGGATCGACACATCGACCGTGCGCACCCGTGGCACCCGGCGCGCCTCGATGATTCCCCAGACCACCAGGGTGACCGACACCGCGAGTACACCTACTGCCACGATGCGCGAGCGGGCCGGATCGTGCACACCGCCGACGGCCAGCGCTAGTCCGGCGACGTTGCCGATCACCGACCAGCTGAACACCACCCACGCGATACCGAGCAACGTGTCGCCGACGATGGACGCGGCGTCCGATTGCGCGGGTCCGTGCCCGAGGAACATCGCTGCGGGCAGGCCGACGAAGGTCAGCGCGAACACCGCGGTACCTAGCCAGAACAGCGGGCCGGTGCCCTCGGTGGGCGCGCCGACCAAGGTCCACCAGGGGACCAGGAACAAGATGGCGGGGATCGCCAGGAAAAGGGCAACACGCGGCACGTATTTCAAGAGACCATCCTCGTCGGCGGGGGGTGTGCTTCGCGCGGTCCCTCCGCCCGGCGCGGGCAATACCGACGATAACAGCGCGCATCCGCGGGCCGCCCGCGCAGCGGGGTGTCCGGGTGGTTAATGGGAGGTGGTTGGCAGGGTGCTGTCTTGTGACAACTATTACCGGGCGAACGACCCTCCCAATGTTGACGTGTCTTGAATTGTGGCCATAGCGTGGCGGTCCAAATCTTCTTTCTCGGACGAGGTATCAGCACGACGGATGTTCGACTCGCTGCACTGCCGCGTCTGTCCGGATTCGTTCTGGGAGTGGTGGTTTCCGTCATTTCGGTGTTGGCGGTGAACGTCGCGCACGCCGACCCCGATAGGCAAGATCTGGACACGCTGTTCGGTGGGATGGGGCCGCACCAAGTGGTGCAGACCGCCGCGACGGTGCCCTGTGCGGGGCCAGGGGCGCTCAGCGGTGAGAACATGATCGTTCCCCGCCGCTGCCAGGGCACCTTCCCGTACGGCTCCGGATCGCCGATCGGGGTCCAGTACTACTATCCCGCCGACATCGACCGGGTGGGCAAGGCACCGGCGGTCGTCTTCACCCCCGGTATCTTCGCCGAACCCGGGTTCTACGACGCGATGCTGACGCAGTGGGCCAGCTACGGATTCATCGTCGCCGTGTCCTTCGACTACCTCAACACCCTGTCGGAGACGCAGTTCCTCGGCCGCGGCGGGCTGAAGGAGCGCGACCTCGATCCGGCGTCGCCGCTGGCCGGGAAGGTCGATTTCGGTCGAATCCTGTTGGCGGGTCAGTCCGCAGGCGGCGGCAGCGCGTTGCTCGCCTCGAATATCGCGCCGCGATTCCGAGCGCTCGACCCCACTTTCCGGGTGGTCGGATCGCTGGCGCTCGAGCCAGGTCCGTTGGCGCCCACCAACTTCGTGCCGACGCCCACCTTGATCATCCAGAACGCCAGGGATTCGGTGGTACCCGCCGGATGGTGGGTGGACTGGTATCAGTACCCGGGGCTACGCGAGGCGCCCGCCTACGTGGCCACTCGTAAAGCGGTGACGCACAACGATGTCGAGAACGCGATTCTCGCGCTGAACGGCGAGCACAGCCTTGCGCTGGCCTGGCTGCTCACCGCGGGCATGCGGGATCCGGTGGCGAGTCGGTTCTTCGCCGGTCCGGACTGGCAGCTGCCGAGCGACCCGAATTACCTGAACGTCCGGCGCAACATCGAGGCCGATCAATGGCAGCTCTGAGAGGTACGGCTATGCGGGACAATGCGATTCGGGTGCTGGCGGTGCTCGCCCTCGGCGCGGCCGCGGGGGGCGCGGTGCTGGCCGTGCCCGCCGGCGCCGAGACCGCCGTCGGTAGGTTCACGATCGCCGGGCCGATCGAGCAGGCTTTCCTCGAAACAGGCGGGCAGGCCGCGTGGGGTGTGCCGCTCGACGACGCGCGCCCCACCGCCGGCGGACAGTTCCAGCGGTTCGAACGTGGCGTCTTCTACACCGAGCCGAACATCAACGGCGGCAAGGCCTATGCCGTGAACGGGCCGATCCTCGCGAAATGGGGCGAGCTCGGCTGGGAGCGGGGGCCCCTCGGATATCCGACCAGCAATGCGTACCAGCTGTCCACCGGAGGTTTCGCCGTACCGTTGATCGGCTACTTCGGCGACACCCCGGGCCTGTGGAGCAAGTTCGAGCACGGGGTGATCTATTGGACCGAAGGCAAAGGCGCGCACCCGGTTGCGGGCACCATCTACGACATCTGGAGCAAGGCCGGATACGAGAGCGGCTCCTACGGGTACCCGATCGGCGACCAATACCCCCTCGCCGACGGCCGGGTGGCGCAGCAGTTCCAGCGCGGAACGATCACGGCCTGACTCGCGTCATGGACGAGTGAGCCGTGCGCCCCACCTGGACTGCGCGGTGGCGCCCGGTGTCAGCCGGATCAGTCCGTCGCCGCTCTGAAAAGCGTTGGGCGGGCACGTCATCGGCTCGGCGGCCAGTCCGGTCCGGCGATGCGACGGGGCGAGCGTGTCGGCGGTGAACAACTGGATCACCGAATAAGAGTCGTCCGCCCAGAGCTCGGCTACCGCGCCGTCGTTGCCCCGCAACCGAACCCAGGCCCGCCCGTCGTCATTGCGGGCCAGGTCGGTGAACGGATGATCGATCGTCAACGCGCCCAGCGGCTTCGGTGTGGTGAAGTCGAACGGGGTGCCGCCGACGGCTTCGGTGCCGACCGGAAGTTGCCGGTCGGGGTCGGTCACGATCCTGGTCGCGGCGTCGAAATGCAGGATCGCGGTATCGATCCCGCCTTCCCCGGGCGAGAGATACGGGTGGTGACCGCAGCCGTACGGTGCCGCGGTATCGCCGAGGTTGGATGCGGTGGTGGTGACGGTGAGGCCGTCGTCGGACAGCTCGTAGCGGATGGCAACGTCGAGATAGAACGGATAACCCTTGCGCGGGTGCAGCGTGGTCCGCATGGTGACCTCGTTCTCCTGCGCATCGGTCGCCTGCCACGGCCGCCAGCGCAGCAGCCCGTGGATCGCGGTGCGCTTCGCCGGTTCGGTCAGCGGCAGCTGCTGGTCGATGCCGTCGAAGCGATACTTGCCGTCCGCCAACCGATTCGGCCACGGAATCAGCGCGCCACCGCGGCCACCGTCGGCCATCGCCTGCACGTCGTAGGGCTCCAGCACGTCTCGGCCACCCACCCGGAACTCCCGGATGCCGCCGCCGACCTCGACGATCACCGCCCGCTGGTCGCCGCTGCTGATCGAGAACTGCTGTCCGGACGGTGGCGGAGTCATAACCGAGGACGCTACCGGCGTTTCGCATCGTGGCGGCGATCAGGCCCCGAGCGGCGGCAATCCGAGGTGGGTCGCCTCGGAAAGCACCGGATGTGGCGTAGTGTCAACAGCGTAGGTCTACATGTCAGACCTACTGAAAGCGCCGAGGGAATGAGGCCTGCGCAGATGACCGAACCTCCCGCGAAACGCGGCAATTCTCGATCGGGAAACGCGCGCAACGACGGCGCGACGCCGGGCCGGGGCGAGAGTCCGGTCACCAGGGCCGCGGTCTTGGACGCGGCGCTGGCGATCATCGACAGCGACGGTGTGGACGGGCTGTCCATGCGGCGACTGGCCGACGCCGTCGGCCGGGATCCGATGGTGATCTACCGGCATCTGCCGAACAAGGCCGCCGTGCTCGACGGTGTCGCCGAGATCGTGGTCGCGCAGTTGTCGGTCGATGCCACCGACCCGGACTGGGCCGCCCAATTGCGCACGGTCGCCCGTGATTTCCGCGGACTGGCGCTGGCGCATCCAAAGGTGGTGCCGCTGTTGGTGACTCGCCCGCTGGCGACGCCGCTCGGGTTGCGCCCGACGTCGGTGGTCCGGCCGCTCGAAGACCTGCTCGCCCTGCTCACCCGCGCCGGTTTCGCGGGAGCCGATGCGCTGCATATCTATCGCGCGCTGTTCGGGTTCCTGTACGGCCATGTGCTCAACGAGTTGCAGGAAATCGTCGAACGCCCCGAGGAAACCGACGAGGTGCTGCGGCTCGGGCTGCATCGGCTGCCGATCGGGGAGTTCCCGCTGCTGCGTGAGCTCGCGCCGGTGCTGGCCGCCTATGACGGCGCCGTCGAACTCGAACGCGGGCTCGACATCCTGCTCAACGGGCTTGCCGCCACCCTGCCCGGTCCAGGCTGACGGCCCCACCCTCGGAATCTTAATGTTGTTGCGCGGCAATCATTTCGGCGGCTCGGGTGCGTTGTCAACGACGTAAGCCTACGCTGTAGACACACGCTGTGACGGAACTCGAGGACATCAAGAATGGCAATTACTGAAGTCACTGCCTACGCGCACTTGAGCGCGGCGGATGTCGAGGCGCTCGGGTCGGAACTAGATGCGATCCGCCGCGACATTCAGGAGCAGCGTGGTGCTCGCGACGCGCGCTACATCCGTCGCACCATCGCCTTCCAGCGGGCCCTCGATGCCGCGGCCAGGCTGACCATCGGGCTCAGTCGCGGCCGCACCGGCTGGCTCGCCGGGACCGTCGGGCTGGCCCTGGCGAAGAGCATCGAGAACATGGAGATCGGCCACAACGTCTGCCACGGCCAGTGGGACTGGATGAACGACCCGGAGATCCACTCCAGTACCTGGGAGTGGGACATGGCCGGGGTATCGGCGCAGTGGCGCTATTCGCACAACTATCGCCACCACATCTATACGAACGTGCTCGGCATGGACGAGGACATCGGGTTCGGTGTCATGCGGGTGACCCGCGACGAACGGTGGAAGCCGGGCCATCTGCTGCAGCCGCTGCGAAACCTGTTGCTAGCGGCCGCCTTCGAATGGGGCATCGCGCTGCACGGCCTGTATTCCGAACGCGACCGGTCCGAGGGCGCGGCGGAGAAGGCCGCGCAGACCAAGGCGTTCCTCGGGAAGATCGCCAGGCAGGCGGGCAAGGACTATCTGCTCTTCCCCGCGATGAGCGGGCGACGCTGGCGGCGCACGCTGGCCGCGGACGCGAGCGCGAATGTGCTGCGCAACCTGTGGGCCTACGTGGTGATCTTCTGCGGCCACTTCCCTGACGGCGCAGAGAAATTCGAGCCGACCGTGGTGGCGGACGAGACCAAGGGGGAGTGGTATCTCCGGCAGATGCTCGGCACCGCGAATTTCGACGCGGGCCCGATGCTGGCCTTCCTCAGCGGCAACCTCTGCTACCAGATCGAACACCATCTGTTCCCGGACCTGCCGAGCAACCGGTACGCCGAGATCGCGCTGCGGGTGCGGGCGCTCTGCGAAAAGTACGACCTGCCTTACACCAGCGGGTCACTGCTGCACCAATATCTGCTGACCCTGCGCACCATTCACAAACTGGCGCTGCCGGACAGCTTCCTCACCGCGACGTCCGACGACGCCCCGGAAACCGCCTCGGAACGAAAGTTCAACGGCGACACAGTATTCGACGCACCCGAGGCCGGTAGGCCGCTGGGCCGCAACGGCCTGCGGACCGCGCTGCGCCGCGCCGAGAAGTCCCGCGTGGTCGTTCGGCGGTCGTCGCGCCGCCCGATTCGGATCAATCCGGCCGATACCCGGCCCAGGCAGGAGGATCGGCCGTGACGACGACCCGCGTCGGCCGGCGCGACCGCGGCTGATCAGGGGATGCGGGCGACCGCGCCGAGCATGGAGACGGCCTCCGGCCTGGGGTGCGGTCGCCATTCGCCCGGCCGCCATGTCATCACCGAGCCGATGCCCGGCGAGACGACGTCGAAGTCGGTGAAGAAGCGGGTGAATTCCTCGGTGGTGCGTAATCGGAACGGGACCCCGCTGCGCAGGTTGGCCGCGTTCGTCTCGGCGAGTTCTTCGGCGGACAGATGGTCGCTGGTGGCGTGGGTCATCACCAGGTAGCTGCCCGAGGGCAGCGCGTCGCACAGCTTGCGCACCAATTCGTACGGGCCGTCGTCGTCGGTCATGAAGTGCATGATCGCCACCAGCATCAGCGCCACCGGCTGGTTCAGGTCCAGCACCCTGGTGAGGTCAGGGTGGTTGAGGATGCGGTCGGGATCGCGGATATCCGCGTCGAGATAGGCGGTCGCGCCCTCGGGTGAGCTGTTGAGCAGCTCGCGGGCGTGCACCAGCACGATCGGGTCGTTGTCCACGTAGACGACGCGCGACTCGGGGGCGATGTTCTGCGCGATCTCGTGCACGTTGCCCGCGGTGGGCAGGCCCGCCCCGATATCGAGGAACTGCCGGACGCCCTCGTCGGCCAGATAGGCCACCGCGCGCCGCAGGAAGCTGCGATTCTCCAGCGCGGCGAGGCGAACGGTGGGGAAGGCCTCGGCCACCACGTCGGCGGACTCGCGATCGGCCGGGAAATTGTCCTTGCCGCCCAGCCAGTAGTCGTACCGGCGCGCCGGATGCGGTTTCGACACATCGATCTTCGCGGCTACCGGTTCCGAGTCCACAACGCCCTCAATTCTTCTCGACTATTGTCATCATGTCAGCTCGAGTTGCGAACCGGTAGCGATGGTGATGTCGCACCTCCCGGAAGGCTCCGCCATGCCACTGCAGTACAGCCCATATGATTTTGACGTACACCGCGACCCATATCCGTACTACGCCAGGCTGCGTGTCGAGGCGCCGGTCTACCGTAACGATACCGACGACTTCTGGGCGCTCTCCCGCCACGCGGATGTGCTTGCCGCACTGCGCGATTCGGATCGATTCTCGAGTGCGAACGGTGCCATCCGGATGGAACCGGCGTTCTGGGGGCCGCAGGCCGAACAGATGTTCTCCTTCGTCGCGATGGACCCGCCGCGACACACCCGGCTGCGTGGGCTGGTCACCCGGGCCTTCACCCAGCACCGGGTACAGGGCCTGGAACCCCGGTTGCGGGAGATCGCTCGCCGGCTGCTGGACCCCCTGGTCGCGCGCGGCAGCTTCGATTTCATGACCGATTTCGCCGGTCCGTTCCCGACCGAGGTGATCGCCGAACTGGTCGGCGTGCCCGAGCGCGACCGCGACATGCTGCGCAAGCTCGGCATGGAAATCATGTACAACGACGAGGAGTCCACCGACCTGCGCCCCGAGGCGATCCAGGCGATCGGCGCGATCATCGGCTACTACACCGAGCTGACCATCGAACGCAGCCAGGATCGGCGCGACGACCTGCTCTCCGGGCTGCTCGACGCGGCCGACGGCGACGACCGGCTCACGCCGGAGGAGATCGTCAGCGTGCTGATCCTGCTGATCGGCGCGGGCATCGAGACCGCCATGCTGACCCTCGGCAACCTCTGGCACACCGCGTGGCTGCACCCGGACCAGCGCCGCAAGGCGTTCGACGGGCAGATCGACGCCTGGATCGCCGAATCGATGCGCTACGAACCGTCCAGCCAGACCTCGCTGCGCACGGCCACCGAGGAGTTCGAGCTGCACGGGGTGACGGTTCCGGCGGGCGCGCGGATGCTGCTGCTGATCGGCTCCGCCAACCGCGACCCCGACGTGTTCACCGATCCCGACACGTTCGACCTGGACCGCGACACCAGCGCGTCGCTGGTCTTCGGCAGCGGCCGCCACCACTGCCTCGGCATGAATCTCGCCCAGCTGGAATTGCGCGTCGCGCTCCAGGAGATCGTCGCCAAGGTCGCCGACTACGAGATCGATCCCGACGGCGTGCGCCGTATCCACGCGTCCAACAACCGCGGCTTCGCCGCCCTGCCCACCACCATCACGGCCCGCTGAGCGGACCCGACCCGCACGTTCAGTGCCCTCCTCCCGATATCCGGATCGGAGAGGAGGGCACCCATGACCCGATACTGGCCCATCGCCCGAGAAACACTCACCATCGGTTCGCCGTTCGGCCCGCGCGACGACGGGTTTCACAGCGGGCAGGATTTTCCCGCACCCGACGGCACCCCGATCTACGCATGCGCGGGCGGCACCGTGCTGTATCTCGGGGCCGCGGCGGGATATGGCGAGTGGATCGTGATCGACCATCCGGCCGCGGACGGTGGCGGGGTGAGCGAATACGGACACATGTGGGATGCGGGCGCGACCGGGCTGTCGGCGGGTGACCGCGTCGAGGCGGGGCAACTGATCGCCTACGTGGGCAACAACGGCGGATCGACCGGCCCGCACCTGCATCTGAGCGTCATGCCGCACGGGTACGACCCCGGCGCCAAGATTGATCCGATGGCCTGGCTGGGTGAGGCCTGCTTTCCGGACGACTTCCTCGGGGCGCTCGGCGACGACGAACAACGCGAACTGCTCGACCGAACCCGCGCGATCTGGACGCAGCTGTGCGGTCCCGACGGCACGGGCTGGCCGCAGCTCGGCCGCGACGCCGACGGGCGCCACCGCACGGTCGTCGATGCGCTCGCTGCGTTGCCGCCGGTAAAACACCCGGGTTGACCGCGTCCGCCACGGCGGGCAAGGTGAGCCGATGGGCAGTGAAGAGGTCCGCGACGGAGTAACGCTGACCAATCTCGACAAGCCACTGTTCGACGGTGCCGAGGCGACCAAGCGCGATCTGGTCGACTATCTCGAGGCCGTCGGCGAGCGGCTCGTGCGGCAGCTGCGGGACCGCCCGCTGTCGGTGAAACGGGTCCGGCCGGGGCAGGAACCGTTCATGCAGAAGAACCTGCCCAAATACACGCCCGACTGGTTGCCCAGGGTGACGGTGTGGGCCGAGAGTTCGCACCGCGAGGTGACTTACGCCCTCGGCAACGACGTGCGCACGCTGTTGTGGTTCGGCAATCAGCGCGCGGTCGAGTACCACCCGACCCTGCTGCTCGCCGATCGCAGCCAGGGCCCCACGCACATGATCCTCGATCTCGACCCGCCGCCGGATCAGCCGTTCCGTCAGGCCGTGCTCGCCGCGAAGCTGATCCGCGAGGCGCTCGCCAACGACGGACTCGCCGGTGCGGTGAAAACCAGCGGCGCCAAGGGCGTGCACGTGTTCGTGCCGCTGGTACCCGGCCTCGCCATCGATGACGTCGCCGCGGCGACGCGTGCGGTCGCGGCCCGCGCCGAGCGCCTCGATCCGGACCTCGCGACCACCGCCTTCATCGTCGAGGACCGCGGCGGCCGCGTCTTCCTCGACTCCACCCGCGCGGGCGGCGCGACCGTGGTCGCCGCCTACAGTCCGCGGATTCGGCCGGGCACCACGGTGTCGTTCCCCGTCGGCTGGTCCGACCTGGACAACATCGCGCCCCGCGATTTCACCGTCCGTAGCGCGCCGACCCAACTCGGTGACCGCGATCCCTGGGCCGACGAAATGCCCGAACCACAAACGCTGCCCGCCGATCTCGTCGCGGAAGGGCACACCATTCCCGTCGCGCGCGTCCAGGCAATGCACGAGGGCAAACGCCGCGCCCGCGCCCGCCGCGAAAATCCGCAACTGGAGTCCTGAAACGGAATGCCGGATTAATTCCTCCGCGTGCCCGCGCCGGTGCGCGTGAATTCTCTTGCAATACTGGCTGGTCGGTTATGTCGGCTACCGGAAATGGAAGGGACTCGAAAACGTGCTACCTGGAAATATCCTGAGGTCCGTGAAGGGCTTCGTACTGGTGTTGGCTGGTGTGTTCGGGGTGGGAATGCTGGTCGGGGTTGCGCCGGCCGCACATGCGGCTACCTGTGCGGCTGTGTCGGATCGCAACGCCTATGACGGGGGATGGAAAGGGGGCGAGCACAATACGCTGGTCACCGGATTCAATGGCATGATCGGCTTCGGGGAGACGAAGTACACCAAAGCGGGGTCGGAGCCGGTGGTCTGGCTCGGCCAATTCACGGTGGACGCAAAGAATGTGCTGACAAAATGGAGCGGAACGCAGCTTATCGGTGACGGCAGTACGGTCGACGCCCTCGTGTCGACGGTGATGTGCGATGCGAACAACAAGCCGATCAGTTTTACCGCCGACGTGGTCAACACGACCACCGATCACAAGAAGATCGATCTGGGCACTTTCACCCTGAACCGGGTCGCGATGGGTTCGGTGTCGCAGTAGTGGATCCGGCCCCGGCCACGAGCGGCTGGGGCCGCGGGGAATGCCCGCGTACTCCCGGTGGTTTCACAAGGCCCGGCGCTGCGGCGCCGGGATTGGGCTATCAGGAGAAGGATCAGCGATGCCGGTTAATGATTTACCTCGGGTCGAGCACAGGTTCGTCGAGGTCGATGGGGTTCGGGTGTTCTACCGGCAGGCCGGGCCCGACGACGCGCCGGTGCTGTTGCTGCTGCACGGTTTCCCGTCGGCCTCGCACCAATTCCGTCGGCTGATCGACGCGCTCGGTGGCAGCTACCGGCTCATCGCGCCCGACTATCCTGGCTTCGGGCACACGGAGGCACCCGAGTCGTTCACCTACTCGTTCGAGCGGCTGGCCGACATCGTCGAAGGCTTCCTGGAGCAGCTGGAACTGACCCGATTCTTCTTGTACGCCTTCGATTTCGGTGCGCCGGTCGGCTTCCGCATCGCGACCAGGCACCCCGAATGGGTCGCCGGTCTGGTGGTGCAGAACGGGAACGCTTACGAGGAAGGCCTTTCCGACGGGGCCCGCGATTTCGTCGCATTGCGCCCGGACCAGCCCGAGGCCGAGCCCGCGATCCGCGACCTGCTCACCCTGCCCGGCACCCGCGGCCAGTACGAACACGGCGTCTTCGATCCCGACCTGCTCGCGCCGGACGGCTGGACTCTCGACCAGCACTTCCTCGACTTGCCCGGACGTAAGGAAGCCCAAGTGGCCCTTGCCTTCGACTACCACGCCAACGTCGCGCAGTATCCGCAGTGGCAGGACTGGCTGCGCACCGCGACCCCGCCGACCCTGATCATCTGGGGCCGCAACGATCCGTTCTTCCCGGAACCCGGCGCGCACGCATACCTCTATGACGTGCCCGACGCCGAACTGCACCTGTTCGACACCGGCCACTTCGCCCTGGAGGAGAAGCTCCCCGATATCGCGCCGCTGATCGCCGACTTCCTGGATCGGC
Source organism: Nocardia sp. NPDC060255 (assembly GCF_042727395.1). Classification (NCBI taxonomy): domain Bacteria; kingdom Bacillati; phylum Actinomycetota; class Actinomycetes; order Mycobacteriales; family Nocardiaceae; genus Nocardia; species Nocardia sp. NPDC060255. The sequence goes on from NZ_JBHXAU010000006.1 coordinate 165,171, forward strand.
ACTGGCCGAAGGACTGACGGCTAGTCGGGCAACAGGAGGCCCGTGGCGGGTGCGGTGCCGTCGATGAGATAGCGGGCGATGGTGTCCTGGGTGCGGCCCGGGTGGAGGAAGGACGTGTGTCCGTCGCCATCCCGGGTCACCAGGACGGCACCTTGAATCTGGGTCAGCATCAGCTGCGCCCAGCCGTAGGACGTCGACGGGTCGTGGGTGGCGTTGACGATCAGCGCGGCGATGGTCGGCTTGGCGCTGAATTCCCTTGGCGGATTGGAGAATTCGGCAGGCCAGCCCTGGCACTGCGCGACGTAGCCGTAGGACTGGCTGACGCCGCGAGTGTGCGGCGCGACGGTGCTGAGCAGTGTCTGCTGGGCTTGCAATGCCGGGTAGGTGTGGAAGTCGGCCTGGAAATCGGCGCAGCCGACGGCGAGGTCGCCGTGGTTGCTCTCGGCGGTCTGCACCTGCGGGGCCAACCCGCTCGCATCACCGTTGCGGGCCTGGTCGAGCGCGGCGGCGAGGCCGGGCCAGCCCGGGGTGCCGATGTTCGGGATGGGGTCCTTGAAGATCAGCTGCGCCTGGATGCTGGTCAGCAGGTCGAAGGTGCCGACGCCGTTGCGGCAAGCGCCGGAGGTCTGGCAGCCTGGAGCGGGTAGCGGCTGTTGCCCGGACCGGGCGACCAGATCAGCCAAGACCTTGGACGGATCCTGGTCGCGCAGCACACATTCGGTGCCGGAACGGCACCACTGAGTGAAGCGGTTCCAGCTGTCTTCGAAGGCGATGGATTCGTAGTAGCTCATGGTGCCGGCCGGTTGCGAGTGGACGAGGGCACCGTCGAGCGCCAGGGTGCGGCTCTTGTCGGGGAAGAGGCGGGCGTACTCCGCGCCGATCTCGGTGCCGTAGGACAGGCCGAGGTAGTTCAACGGCGCGCCGCCGAGGCGTTGGCGCAGCACCTCCAGATCGCGGGCGACGTTCACCGTGTCGACATGGTCGAGCAGATCGCCGGTCAGGCGCTGGCAGGACTCGCCGAACGCGCGATTCGCGGCCACCAGACTGTCGAATTCCTGCTGGCTGCTGGGGAATTGGTTCGGCGGCCGGTTGGCGAGGTCCGGATCGCAATGAATGGCGGGCTGACTGGTGCCGACTCCGCGCGGATCGAATCCGATCAGGTCGAAGCGCTGCCGGATGCTCGCCGGGAAGAGGCCGGGTCGGGCACCTTCGGCGGCCACGAGCTCGGTGCCCGCGCCGCCGGGCCCGCCCGGGTTGAACACCAGATCCCCGATCTTCCGCGCCGGGTCGGTCGCGGGGAGCCGGTTGACGCCGACCTGAATCTTCTTGCCGCCCGGGCTGTTCCAGTCGAGCGGCACATCGACGGTCGCACACTGGACGGCGGTGCCGTACTCCGATGGGCAGGGGCCCCACGCGATGGGCTCGGTGTTGTCGGGTGTCTTGCCGGAACTGCATCCGGCGCAGAACGCGACCGCGGCCAGCGCGGAAAGTGCCAGGCGCGCTGCGGTTTTGATACCCATCGCGGGTACCCCTTCCTATCGGTGCGATCGGCTCAGCCGCGTCGCGCTCAGACGGAGAGCGGGAGCATCGGGATGGAGTCGTCGCCGAAGTCGACCGGCGGTGCCTTCATGAGTTGTAGTTCGCGTTCCTCGGTCCAGGCGTAGTGGCGCAGGGTGTTGAACTGGGCGACGAAATGGTCGCGCCAGGTCTGCGCGCCGAAGTTCATCGCGGTGTTGACCTGCAACCAGCCGCTGGTGCTGAAGTTGACCGAGCCCTCCCAGCACTGCGGGCCGCTCGGCGCGTCCACCACCAGCCCCTTGGTGTGGCAGATGTATTTGCGGCCGCTGGTGCTGGTGCCGATGGTGACCTCGACGCCCGCGTCGACGAGCCGCTGCACGATCGGCTGCTGGGTGTGGCCCGAGGATTGGGTGTAGTCGAGATACAGGTGCAGCGGCACGCCCTTCTGGTGGGCGGCGATCAGGTTGTCGGCGGCGCCGGTCAGCGTGAAACCGTAGGCGATGAGCCAGGTTTCGCCGGGCCCGGCGACCAGTTCGAGGAACCGTTGCTCGGCTTCCGCGTGGTCGTCGGGCATCAGGTAGCACGTCATCGGACCATCGATCACGAAGGGCATAGCTGCACGGTACCGCCGGGCGCGGCGCCGGAGCCGCTGGCGCGCCTACCCGTCGTTGCCGACGGCGGTCCGGACGAATCCACCGGCCCCCGCGAGCAGCCGCCGGGCCGTCGCCACGTCGGCGCCGGCCAGCTGCATGACGATCGCGGTCTTCGGGTGCCCGTCGGCCGCATCGAGCAGCGCGGCCGCGGTGTCGAGGTCTACGCCGGTGGCGTCGGCGATGATGCGGCGGGACCGGTCGACGAGCTTGGCGTTGGTCGGCTTCAGGTCGACCATGAGGTTGCCGTAGACCTTGCCGGACTGCACCATGGTCGCGGTCGACAGCATGTTGCACACCATCTTCTGCGCCGTGCCCGCCTTGAGCCGGGTGGAACCGGTCAAAACCTCGGGGCCCGTTTCGATTTCGATGCCGACGTCGGCGTACGCGGTCAGCTCTGCGCCGCGATTGCAGGAGACGCCCACGGTGGCGGCGCCGATGGCGCGGCCGTGCCGCAATGCGCCGATCGCGTACGGGGTGCGGCCGCTCGCCGCCAGCGCCACGATCACGTCGTCGGCGGTCAGGTCGATATCGGACAGGTCGTCGACGGCCCGCGCCGGATCGTCCTCGGCGCCCTCGACCGCGTGCGCGAACGCGACCGAGCCGCCCGCGATGAGCCCGATGACCTCATCGGGCGCGGTGCCGAAGGTGGGCGGGCACTCGACCGCGTCGAGCACGCCGAGCCTGCCGCTGGTCCCCGCGCCGACATAGATCAACCGGCCGCCGTGCCTGCGCGCGGCGACGATCAGGTCGACCGCCCTGGTGATCTCCGGAATCGCCTGTCCGACAGCGGAAGCTATGCCCGCGTCCTCGGAGTTCATGGTGCGCAACAACTCTTCGACCGACATGGAGTCGAGCGCGGATGTCCGCGGATTCGCCTCTTCGGTGGTCAAAGTGCTGAGCTCGCTCATATCGCCTCCTGGGTCATACGGCAGTGCCGGTCGAACGAGTGGGGCAGTCATGGCGCCTTTCTGGTGCCGCGCGAGATCCGGCGATCCGCCACGGCGTCGTAGGTTCGGCGCAGCGCGATCGCGGCCGAAGGTGTGCGTTGCAGGACTCCGATGTAGAGAGCGTCGACGATCAGTAGCTGGCTCATCCGGCTCGCCATCGCGGCGGAACGGAAACCGTCCTCGCGCCCGGCCACCAGCACCGTGTGTGCCGCCGACCGCGCCAGCCTGGACTGTGCGCCCGCGGTGACGGCGACGGTCGTGGTCTGCCTGCCCGCGGCCCGGTCGACGGCGTCGATCACGGCGGCGGTCTCGCCCGAATGCGAGAAGGCGATGATCACGTCGTCGGCCTCCAGCAGGCTGGCCTGGACCAGCGCGTCGTCCTCCGAGGTGCAGGCGAAACACCACATGCCGATCCGGGTCAGCTTCTGCCCCATGTCCATCGCGACCAGTCCGGACGCGCCGATTCCGATGAGCTGTATCCGCCGCGCGTGCACCAGGGCGTCGACGACCGCGCCCATGGTGGCCGGATCGGCGAGGTCGGCGGTGGCCACCATGCCCTCGGTCTCGAAGGCGGTGAGCTTGTGCAGCACCTTCGACAGCGGGTCGTCGCCGGCGATGTCGGTCGCGAACACCGGCGAGCCGTCGTCCTTGCTGGTGGCCGCCAGCGCCAGCCGCAGCTGCGGATAGCCTTCGTAGCCAAGGGCTTTGGACAATCGGACGACCGCGGAGGTGCTGGTCGAGGCGCGCTCGGCGAGCTCGCTCACCGTCAATTGCGCTGCGGCGGCGGGATCGTCGCGGATGACCTGGGCGACCCGCAGCCCGGTCGGTGTGAGCCGCGGGATCGCCCCGAGTAAGCGCGTGCGAACGTCGTCACCCTCGGACATGGCTCACCAGCCTCAGCTGTCGCGGTGCCGCGCCGGGCGTTTCGGGCAGCGTGAGCCGGCCCGCGCCCGGCGTGATCGAACCGAGCACCGTCGCACGGGTGGCACCGGTGCACGTCGCATGACTACCGGGCAGCCCGTGCATCGTGAGGAAACCGAGCACGGCGAACGCCGCGGCCTCCTTGGCGGCCGAGGGCAGCCCGAGCTGGTCGGAGGTGCATAGGGTCGCGGTACCCAGTCGCGCGCCGAGCATGCCCATCAACGTCGGATTTCGGGTCCCGCCGCCGGACACGATCACTTCGTCCGGCTCGAAGGGGGCCACTGCGTCGGCGATGGTATGTGCGGTCAGGGCGGTCATGGTGGCGACGATATCGTCCGCGGTCAGCGGGTAGTCCGGCAACACTCGTTCGACATAAGCGCGGTTGAACAGCTCCTTGCCGGTCGTCTTCGGCGGCGCCGCCCGGTAGTAGCTGTCGGCGAGAAGGGTTTTCAGCAGCTGCTCGTCGACCGTGCCCCGGGCGGCGCGCACGCCGTCCCGGTCGAAGTGTTCCGCGCCGCCGGTCGCCAGTTCGACGGCCGCGTCGATGAGGGCGTTGCCCGGTCCGGTGTCGAAGGCGATGGGGGAGGCGCCGGTGACGGTCGCGTTCGCGATGCCGCCGATATTGAGTGCGGCCGAACGTCCGGACCGACCCGCGAGCCACAACAGGTCGAACAGCGCCACCAGTGGGGCGCCCTGCCCGCCGGCGGCGATATCGCGCGAGCGGAAATCGCTGACGACCGGTAGTCCGGTCAGCTCCGCGATCCACGACGGCTGGCCGAGTTGCAGTGTGCCGTAAGCCTTTCCGTCGGCCACCCAGTGGTAAACCGTCTGTCCGTGCGACGCGACGAGATCGGCGGTGCCGCCGAAGAACTCGCGCACCGCCGCATCGGCGGCCGCGGCGAACTCCTGTCCGATCGCGGTATCGAGTCGGCACACGGTAGCCATATCGACCGTGCCGGGCGGCAACGCGGCGATGAGCTCGGCGCGCAGTCGATCGGGGTAGGTGCGGCTGAGCTGCCCGACCACCTCGACGTGAATGGTGCTGTCCCGCAGGTGAATATCTGCGCCGACCGCATCGATCGCATCGTGCGACGTGCCGGACATCAAACCGATGACGCGCACTAGGCCACCGCCTCGACCGGCTCGGCAGGTGTGGGTTCGGGCGCCGGATGGAACAGGCTCGACACCCCGCCGACGACCAGCGTGACCAGCACGCCGATCGGCACCAGCCACTGCGCGGCGATGCCCTTCTGGGTCACCTTGCCCGCGACGGTCACGTCGATCTTGATCACCCGCACCACGAACGTCATCACGATCACCGTCACCACGAACGCCAGCACCGCGTCGAACTGGTTGGCGCGCTTGACAAGCCGGCCGAGCAGGAAGGCGCCGAGCAGCGCGCCGTAGGTGTACCCGGCGATGGTCAGCGCGGTGAGGTACACGTTGCCGGTCGTCGCGCTGAAGCCCATCGCGAACAGCGCCATCAGCACCGCCCAGACGAGCGTCATGTAGCGGGCCAGCTTCAGCAGCGCCTCGTCGGAGATCTCGCGGCGGGAGAAGCTGCGGATGATGTCGGCGACGGTCGAATTCGCCATCGAGTTCAGCGCCGAGGACAGCGAGCCCATGGCCGCGCCGAGAATGCCCGCGACCAGCAGCCCGGAGATCACCACCGGCAACCCGTGCAGGATGAAGTTCGGGTACAGGTTGTCGGTGGTGGCCAGGCCGAGCTCCTTGGGCGTCTTGCCGCCGTTGTACGACCACAGCAACGCGCCGACCAGCGAGAACGCGGCGAACTGGATGGCGACGAAGATGCCGGACCCGATCATCGCCTTCTGGCTGTCGCGCAACGTCCGCGTCGACAGGATGCGCTGCACGATCAGCTGATCGGAGCCGTGCGAGGCCATCGCGAAGATCGCGCCGCCGATGATCGCCGTCGGCAGGGCGAAGGTGCTGGTGAGTACGTGCGCCAGGCCGAAGTCGGTATCGAAGATGTGGAACTTGCCGTTGTGCAACGCGTCCGACCAGCCTTTGGCCCCGACGTGGCCGGTGAGCACGCCGATCGCGATGATCGCGCCGGACAGATACAGCCCCATCTGCAGCGCGTCGGTCCAGATCACCGCCTTGATGCCGCCGAGGTAGGTGTACACGACGGTCAGCAGCGTCAGCACGATGATGATGATGTCGTAGCCGAGGTCGAGGCCGAACTCGGCGAGCAGCAGCTTGATCGGGATGGCGGAGGCGAACAGCCGTACGCCCTCGGCGAGCAGCCGGGTGAACACGAACGTCACCGACGCGACACCCTGCAGGTAGCGGCCGAAGCGCAGCTCGAGATACTGGTAGGCGCTGACGAACCCGCCGCGCTTGTACAGCGGGATCAGCGCGGTGGCCACGACGGTGCGGCCGATGATGTATCCGATGGCCAGCTCGACGTTGCCGAAGGCCTGGTCGGTGTACGCGCCGCCGGGCACCGAGATGACCGTGAGCACGCTGGTCTCGGTCGCCACGACGGATAAGCACACCGTCCACCACGGCATCTTGCCCTCGCCGACGAAGTAGTCGTTGCTCGACTTCTGTTTGCCGGAAAGGCGCAGGCCGATCCACGCGACGACGATCAGGTAGACGACGATGACGGCGACGTTGAGTGCGTTCATCGCAGCTCCTCGGTAACGCGACTGGCGGAATGAAATTAAGTGTCAGGGTCGATGTGGATTCTGTCAACGAGTGTCACGTGATTCGCACCACCAATGTCTCCAGCACAGTTGTCGTGTCAACTGCGAGCAGCGCGGCACCGTCGATCGGGCCGCCGCGTGCGGTCCGGCGGTCGATCACCTGCGCTATCGCCGCGTCGAGCGGATCGAGCAGCGCCGGGCCGAGGTTGGCCAGTCCGCCGGTGATGGCGTACGGCACGGGCGCGGCGAGGCCGGAGCGGTCGATCGCGGCGCGGACAGTGCGCGCGAGTGCGCGGCCGGCCGCGGTCATGATGGCGGCCGCGGTGTCGTCGGTCGCGGCGGTCGCGGCGACGACCGGGGCGAAGCGAGCGGCGAGCAGAGCCGGATTTTCGTGCTGGCCGAGGTGTTTCGGCAGTTCGTCGAGCCGCACCCCATAGTGCTCGGCGGCTTTGGCCGCGAGTTCGGTGTGTGGGTCGCGCCCGTCATAGCAGCGCAGCGCGGCGCGCAAGCCTTCGACGCCGATCCACGCGCCGCCACCTTCGTCGCCGAGTAGCGGGCCCCAGCCGTCGGTTCTGGTGAATCGGCCCGTCGCGTCGACCGCGGTGGCCACGGCTCCGGTCCCGGCCGCCAAGACGACGCCGGGTGCGCCACCGAGTGCCCCGGCATGCGCGGTCACGGCGTCGGAGGCGACTGCGACCGCTTGCGCGCCAGGGATATCGGTCAGCGCTCGCGCGAGGAGTTCGGCCGCATCGGGTGCGGCGGCGGCACCCGCGGCACCGATGAACAGTGTGAATGCGGTGTCGGTCAGTGCCAACTGATCGACTACCGCGCGGATAGCGCTCTCCGCCGCCGCGACTCCGCCGGCGTACGCCAGCCCTGGTGCGCCGGGTCCGTCGGCGGATCGCGTCTCGCGTCCGTCGAGCCGAAGGGAGCTGCGGCACCCTGTTTTACCGAGGTCGATCGCGAGCACGTGGTCGGTCATGGCGACCATCCTCGCGCGGTTGCCCGCTTTCCGGGGGTCCCACGACTTGCGACATTAGCCCGAGATGTGAACTGGGGAAATGGGTGCGAGCGTGGTCGTTACGCGGCGGTATCGCGGCGGGCGCGACGCGCACCCGCCGTACTGCTCGGCTGACGCGGACAGTCTGCGGGTGTCCGCGTCAGCCGAGGTTCAGGGAATCACGGTGTGGAGTAACCGATCAGGGCGCCGATGCCCGCGCCGATGGGAATGGTGACCAGTGCGCCGACGCCGCCGAGGAAGAAGCCGATCACCGCGCCGATGCCCGCGCCGATCAGGGCGCCGATGCCCGCGTTGTACTGCTTGCGGGCGGTCGTGTCGTCTTGCTGATCGACGAGTTGTGCTAGGTGCGAGGTGATTTCCGGGGCGCTGACGGGTGTCATCGTCAGGGTGCGCCCGGTGTCGCTGATTTGTGGCCGCAGGCCGAAGGTTTGGCCGTTGGCGGTGAACGAGGTGGGCAGGGTCGCGATGACGTTCCCGATGCCGTCGGTCAGGGTGACCGCGGCGGCATCGCTGGTCAGCGCGAAGACACCGGCGTTGACGGTGGTGCTCACCCCGCTGCCGTCGGTTGCCGTGGTGTATCCGACTCCATGATCGACGCTGGACACGCTGACCTCGGCCGATGGTTGCATAACTGGCTGGGCGTTGACGATGCCCGCGGTGATTCCGGTGGCGCCTACTGCGAGCAGGGCGGTGGCAAATCCTTTGACTTTCATCGTGTTTCCCCACATGTTCTGTCGGCCACGACAGCCGATACGTCCCCGTGAAGCCGGATCAGGCCACCTCCATTCTCACTCCGCGGCCCGCGTCGAGTGATCGATTCCGCGAATTCCGCGCAACGAAATCCGGCGAAATTGTTTGTCGGAAATCACCAGGGCACAGGGTATTCAGGCCGCGATGGTCAAGGCGAAAGGGACAAATCCCCGATTTCGAATCAGCGAAGGGACAAGCAGCATCAGGGCTTCCGTGCCGCGGGCCGTGGTTAGGTCGCCGAGGTCCTCGATCCACTCGGTGGGCCAGCCGAGGTCGGTGAGCAGCGTCTTGACCACTGCTTTCGCCGATGTGTCGGTGCCGGAGAGGAATACGGTGGGGGGCACGCGCAGGCTGTGCGGGTCGGTCATGACGGTGAAGAACATGGTGTTGAGTGTCTTCACGACTCGGGTTTCGGGCAGGGCTTCTTGCAGTCGTTCGGCGAGACTGTGCCCGGATCCGCTGGGACTGTGCGAGTTCGAGACATCGACGAGGATCTTGTCGGCCAATGCGGCGGACAGTGCGCCGAGTCGTTCGACCGCGCCGTCGCCCGGGGTGGCATTGATGACGATGTGTGCGCGTCGCGCCGCCGACTCGTAATCGGCGATGGTGACGGGGGCGCCGGTCCATTTCACCGCGTCGACATTTCTGGTACCGACGACGATGTCGTGTCCGGCGATGGCCAGCTTGTTCGCCAGCCCGGTCGCGACGCGTCCGGATCCCAGGATTCCGATGGTGCTCATGATGCGTTCCTCAGTGGTTGTGGGACAACGGGTTTCGGTCAACGGATGGTGGCGAGGACACGCTGCGCCGCCGCGTGCAGGCCGGGAGCCGCCGCGAGGAAGTCCGGGCTGCTCAGCTGCCACGGGTTGCCGCTGGTGTCGGTGACCGTGCCACCCGCCTCGGCCACCAGTAGCGCGCCGGGCAGCAGTCCCGAGCGGACGTCGCTGAACTGCCAGAACACGTCCGAGCGCCCGGCCGCGACCTGGATCAGCTGCAGCGTCGCCGGCACCGACACCTTGGTGACGAGGGCGGCGTCGAGCATGGCGGTGACCGATTCGCCGATGCGGCGGAAGGTGTTTCGGTCCTCGCCCGGCTTCGCCTGCCCGGTGCCGACGAGGGCGGCGTCGAGGTCCGTCTTGGCCGACGCGCGCAACGGGACGCCATTGCGGAAGGCGCCACCGCCCAGCACCGCGGTGTAGGTCTCGTCCACCAGCGGGAGGTGTACCGCGGTCAGCACCGGCCGGTTGTCCCGCACGAGGGTGGCGGTCACCGCCCAGTCGGTCATGCCGTGGATGTAGTTGATATTCCCCTCCACGGTGTCGGCTACCCACCATTCGCCCGCGGGCAAGTCGCCTGCCGCCAGTTCGTCGTCGATCCATCCGGAGCCCGGCCTGGCCGCCAGCAGGGGTTCGCGCAGGAATGGCAGCGATTCCGCGTCGGCGGCGTGGATCGCGGCGACTACGGCCGCGAGATCGTCCAGCTCGGTGCTCGGCACAAAGCGTTCGCGTAGGTGTGCCCCGGCAGCCTGCACCGCGGTAACCACCGCGCCGAGCAGTTCGCGGTCCGTCTCGGTATTCAGCAAGTTCGACATGGTGATCCTGTTCGAAAGAGAAATCGGGAGAAGTGTTTTCGTGAGTTGCTACTGCAACGCTAGGAGCCACGATCGTTGTCGTCAAATGCATTCCAGTAAGTTGTAGAATTACCCACATGCAATTGGATTTGAACCTGCTGACCGCGTTGGACGCCCTGCTCGAGGAGGGCAGCGTGGCCGGCGCGGCGGACCGGCTGCATCTCACCGCGCCGGCGGTGAGTCGGGCGCTCGGGCGGATCCGGCGGGTGATGGGCGACGAGATCCTGGTCCGCACCGGCCGGACGATGACGCCGACGCCGCGTGCCCTCGCGGTGCGCGAACAGGTCCACGCGCTGGTGCAGCAGGCGCAGCTGGTGCTGTCCACCGAACACGACCTCGACCTGGCGACGCTCGATCGCACGTTCACGCTGAAATGGCATGACGCCGTGGCCAATACGATCGGACCCGAGCTGCTCGCGGCGGTCCGCGCGCAAGCACCCGGCGTCCGGCTGCGCCTGCTGGCCGAGACGGACGCCGATACCGACGAACTGCGCCACGGTCATGTCGATCTCGAGATCGGGTCGAATCCGCCGGTGTCGGCAGACATTCGGCACGACGTCATGGCGCGCGACCGCCTCGTGGTCGCCGTGCCCGCCGACCATCCGGCGGGCACCTTCACCATCGAGAATTACGTTGCCGCGGAACACATCACGGTGTCCCGGCGCGGCCGCCTGCACGATCCGATCGACGATCTACTGCAGGCGCGCGGGCTGACCCGTCGCGTCGTCGCCACCGTGCCGACGGTCGCCGCCGCGCTGCGGTTCGTCCAGCGCGGCGCGCTGGTGGCCACCGTGCCGGAGCGGATGACCGGCGCGGTGGCGGCCGAACTCGGACTGCGGCTGGTGCCGCTCCCGCTGGCGCCGATATCGATTCCGGTGATCGCGGCCTGGCATCAGCGCTACGACGGCGACCGGGCCCACAGCTGGCTGCGCGAACAACTCCGTGCCGCCATCCACCAGGCCGTGGGCGCGCCGAACGCCGCCCAGAACGGCCGGGAGCTGCCGATCTGATGACAGCGCTCGGCGGAATCGCTACTGTCCGAGGACATTCAAGGCAGATCGTGTCGGCAAGCGCTGGTGGACCTCAGGCATGTCGCGGGTTCTGCCCCTTCTCTACCTGGGGAGAACGCAGTGAGATTCACAAGAGCTGGTGCGTTGACGGCGGCGGTGTTACTGGCCACAAGCCTGGGATTGGCCGCGTGCTCGTCGGATGACAGCACCGACGCGGGCATCGTCACGACCAATATCACCGAGCCGCAGAACCCGTTGCTGCCGGCCAACAGCAACGACAACAACGGCAGCCGCATCATCGACCGGCTTTTCGCCGGGCTGAAGTACTACGACGCCAACGGCGTGGCCCATGACGACATGGCGCAGTCGATCGACTCGACGGATCGGAAGAACTACAAGATCACCCTCAAGCCGGACTGGAAGTTCTCCGACGGCACCACGGTGACGGCGAAGTCGTATGTGGACGCCTGGAATTACGCCGCGCTCGGCAGCAACACGCAGCTGCAGGGCTACGTCTTCGCCAACATCGTCGGCTACGACGAGGTGGCGGCGGAAAAGCCGACGGCACAGACGATGTCGGGCCTGAAGGTCGTCGACGACCGTACCTTCACCATCGCACTGAAGAGCCCGTCGATCGACTTCGAACTCGCGCTCGGCTTCACCCCGTTCTATCCGCTGCCGGAGGCGGCGTTCAAGGACATCAAGGCGTTCGGCGAGAACCCGATCGGCAACGGCCCGTACAAGCTCGCGCGGACCGGCGCGTGGGAGCACAACGTCAAGGTCGATCTGGTGCCCAACCCGGACTACAAGGGCGCGCGCCCGGCCAAGAACAAGGGCCTGCGGTTCGTGATGTACCAGTCATACGACACCGCCTACGCGGACCTGACGGCAGGCAACCTCGACACGCTCGACACCATCCCGGACAGCGCGGTGGCGACGTTCGAGAAGGACCTCGGCGGTCGGGCGATCCGCAAGCCGACGGCGCAGAACCAGCACATCAGCAGCCAGACCAACATTCCGCACTTCGGGGGTGCAGAGGGCGTGCTGCGCCGCAAGGCGCTCTCGATGGCGATCAACCGAGACCAGATCTGCGAGAACATCTTCCACCGCACCAGGGTGCCGTCGCGCGACTTCACCGCGATCACGCTGCCCGGCTTCAACGGGAATCTGCCCGGTAGCGAGGTGCTGAAGTACAACCCGGACGAGGCCAAGAAGGTGTGGGCCCAGGCCAACGCCATCTCCCCGTGGTCGGGCCGCTACGAGATCGCCTACAACTCCGACGGCGGCCACCAGGCCTGGATCGAAGCGGTGGCCAACAGCATCAAGAACACCCTCGGCATCGAGGCCATCGGCGCGCCGTACCCGACGTTCAAGGACGTCCGGACCGCGATCACCGCGCGGACCATCGGCAAGGCGTTCCGCTACGGCTGGCAGGGCGACTACCCGACGATGCTGCAATTCCTCACCGCCGAGTACTACACCGGTGCGGGGACCAACAACGTCGACTACGCGAACCCCGAGTTCGACAAGCTCATCGATGCCGCGTTGGCCGCGCCGACGTACGACGATTCCTACAAGCTGGTCGCACAGGCGCAGAGCTTGCTGTTCCGCGATATGCCCGACATTCCGGTGCTCGATTTCATCGCTACCGCGGGCCTGGGGAAGCAGGTGAAGAAGGGCGAACTGACCTGGAACGGCCAGTTCGATTTCGAGAATATCGAGAAGTAACAGCCCGATGCGTCGCGCCGCCGGCAACGACGGCGCGACGGCTCGGGTGTGCCCGCTGCCGGGTTGGGTGCGATCCGGGTAGGCTGACCCGTCGATCGGACACGCGCAGGTAAATGAGGTGGTGGCGGAATGAGTGAACGGGTATCCGAATCCGTGACGGGGACAACCACGGTCGCCGTCACGGTGCCCGCGTCGCCGGAGCAGTTGACGATGCTGCGCGCGCTCGCCGAGACCGTGCTGCTGATCGCCGATTTCGGGCTCGACGAGGTGACCGATATCCGGCTCGCGCTCGACGAGATCGCGACCGTGCTGATGCAGGACGCGGCAGCGGGGTCGACGATCGATTGCACGTTCTCCTACCGCGAAGGTGTGCTCAACGCCAATATCCGCGCGGTGGGCAGGTCCGAAACCGAGGTCGGGACAGGCAGTTTCGGCTGGCACATCGTGCAGACCCTGACCGAATCGGTCACCGCGACCAGGGCGCCGTTCGATGCCGCCGTATCCGGCTACCCGACTGTCGTCGACTTCGTCTGGGCCCGGGGCGACGTCGATGAACAATGAGGCAACGGCGTCGGGCGTCGGCCATGAGCCGCGCCGGCGTGGTGGGGACAGCTATGACAATATCGAGCCGCTGTTCCATGAGCTGAGCGAGCTCGACGCCGACGATCCGCAGCGTGCGGTGGTACGCGAGGAGCTGATCAGTCGCTGCCTGCCGCTGGCCGAGCACATCGCCCGCAAGTTCACCGGGCGCGGCGAGAACTTCGACGACCTGTTGCAGATCGCCCGCGTCGGCATGGTGGCCGCGGTGGATCGTTTCGACGCCTCGCACGGTTCGCCGTTCCTGGCGTTCGCGGTGCCGACCATCATGGGTGAGGTGCGCAGGCACTTCCGCGACTACACCTGGTCGGTGCGAGTGCCGCGGCGGCTCAAGGAGATTCAGCAGACCATCGCGCCGGCCATCGAGACGCTGGCGCAGCGGCTCGGCCGGATGCCCAAGGCGCGCGAGATCGCCGAGGAACTCGGCGCCGACCTCGTCGAGGTCACCCAGGCGCTGATCGCCCGCAACGCCTACCAGACCTCCTCGATCGACGTGGGTCTGGACAGCGACGACGACAACGCGCCGCGCTCGCCGCTGGACACCCTCGGTGCCGAGGAGCCGGAATACCAGACCGTCGAGGACTATCTCGCGGTGAAACCGCTGATCGCGGCGCTGCCGGACCGCGAACGCCAGGTGCTGATCATGCGATTCTTCGAGTCCAAGACCCAGGATCAGATCGCCGCACAGCTGGGTGTGTCGCAGATGCAGGTCTCGCGCATCCTGTCCAAAACGCTGAGTACGTTGCGGGAACAGGCGCTGCGCGACTGACGCGGTCGGCTGCGGCGGTGTCAGGGCGTCGGGGCGGGCCCGGCGGGCTACCGTGGTCCGGTAGCCGACCGACGAATGGGGAATGCCTTGAGCAGCGACAACGCTACCCGGCTTGCGGTGCTGATCGACGCCGACAATGCCCAGCCCGGCATCGCCGACGGGCTGCTGGCCGAGGTGGCCAAGTACGGGACGGCACACGTCAAGCGGGCCTACGGCGACTGGACCAGCACGAACCTGAAGGGCTGGAAGGATCAGCTGCTCGCGCAGTCGATTCAGCCGATCCAGCAGTTCGGCTACACCACCGGCAAGAACGCCACCGACTCGGCGATGATCATCGACGCGATGGACCTGCTGTACACCGGCAATCTAGACGGCTTCGTAATCGTTTCCAGCGACAGCGATTTCACCCGCCTGGCCAGCCGCATTCGCGAATCCGGGCGCACCGTCTACGGATTCGGCCAGCACAAGACGCCGAAGCCGTTCGTCGCCGCCTGCGACAAGTTCATCTATACCGAAAACCTCACCGGCACAACGGAGGAGTCGCCGACACCGACGCGGCGGCCCGCCGCCAATCAGCTCAAGGGCGACGCGAAGCTGATGAATCTGCTCCGCAATGCCGTCGATGCCGCCTCGGACGATTCCGGCTGGGCCACGTTGTCCAGTGTCGGCTCGATCATCAACAAGCAGCGGCCCGACTTCGACCCGCGCACCTACGGATACAGCAAGCTCGGTGAACTCTTCGCCGCCACAACACTTTTCGACCTGGATACGCGTAGCCCCGGGGAAGGTAAGCAGGCCGTCACCTACGTTCGTGACGTTCGTAACCGCTCCTGACCCGGGTCAGCCGTGATGACCCGGTTTGCTCCCGGTCGTCCCGGAACCCATGCCCGGCATGTCCATACCGGGCATGTCCATTCGCATCGGCGCGGCCTGCTGGCCGGGGGCGAGCACCAGGAATTGACCCATCATGCCGTGGTCCTCGTGCAGCAATAGGTGGCAGTGGAACATGTAGGGATAGGCCGGGTCGCTGTGCTGCGCGAAACGCATGGCCAGCCGATAGGTGAATTGCGGCTCGGTGTAGAGGGTGTCCTTCCAGCCCGCCAAGGCGGGTGGTGGGGCTTGTCCATCGATGTCGACAACCTGGAACTGGACGTCGTGCACGTGGAAGTTGTGTGGCCAGTTGTCGTTGTTGCGCACCGACCACACCTGGGTGCTGTCGACGGGGATGGTCATATCGATCCGGTTCATGTCCATCCGGCGGCCGTTGATCATGAACCACTTCAATTCGAAGGTGTGATCCGGTGTGGTTCCTGGTGCTACGAGCGCGGGGATCGTGGTGAGCGAATCCGGCACTGGCGCAGACTTTGTGAGCTTTCCCGCGCGGAGCTGCAGGATGTCGAAGGTGTCGTCGAACCCGAAGGCGGCGGCCCGGTCGATGTCTCTGCGCTGTTCGATCGGCAATGAGCGCAACATGATTCGCTCGTCGCCGCGTAACTCGACCACGATCTCGACGCGTTCGCCTGGGCTCACCTGGATGTTGCGCAGGGTCGCCGGTGCCGTGAGCAGGCCGCCGTCGGTGCCGATCAGCTGGAAGGCGCGCTGGTCGTCGAAGGCCAGATTGTAGATCCGGCCCGACGATCCGTTGAGTACGCGCAGGCGAACCCGGTCGGTGCGAACGTCCAGATGCGCGCCCGCGATGCCGTTGACGACGATGGTGTCGCCGAGCAGGCCGACGTCGGTGGGATCGGATTCGTCCAGTGCGCCGGTCGATGTGAAGCGCCGATCCTGGATGACGAGCGGAATATCGTCGACCCCATACTCTTTCGGCAGATCCAGGGTGTCGGTGGTCTCGTCGTCGACGAAGAACAGCCCCGAAAGTCCGCGATAGACATGCTTTTCGGTGGCGCCGTGCGGGTGCGGGTGATACCAGAGCATCGCGGCCTGCTGATCGATGGTCCACGCCGGTTCCCAGGTGCCGCCGGCGGCGATCGTCTGGTGCGGGCCGCCGTCGCACCGGGCGGGCACGTGCATGCCGTGCCAGTGCACCGTGGTCGGCTCCGGCAGGGAATTACGGATGGTGAACGCCACCGACTCGTGGCGCTCGGCCCGCAGCGTCGGGCCGAGGATCGCGCCGTTGTAGCCCCAGGTCGGCGTGCGCTTGCCGGGCAGGATCTCCGACGTGCCCTGCTGGATGTCGAGGGTGAAGTGGCGGACGCCGTCGGCGCTCACCGACGACGCGGCGAGCGGGGGTATCGGGAGTGGCCTGGTCGCGGAACCGGGAATCGGCGCGCCGGATCGCGCCGCGCATCCGGCGGCGAGCGGCACTACGGCGAGTCCAGCGAGGAAGCCTCGTCTCGAGACCACGGTTTACTCCTTCGATCGGTGTCCCATCCAGCTTTGATTGCCGAGGGGTTGCAGGGATCGTTCGAGGAGTCGCCTTTTGTAGGCGTTCGCTCCGCCCGCGGACCCTTGTGGAAGCGGCCACGACGTGCTAACGGCACGCCGTCGTGCGGTGATGCACCCGGTGCCATCCGCGGCGGCCGATCCGCAGTCCCCTACCGTTGACGTGTGACGGAGATCCGGTTGCGGCGCGATGTGCGGCTGGTCGTGCGCTGCCTGCCGCAAGTGCTGGTTCCGGTGCTGTTGGTGGCGAGCACCTTCCCCGGCCAGTATCAGGTGCCATGGAGTTACTGGCTGCTTGCCATGTTCGCGTGCTGGTCGTTCCTGGTGGGGGATCGGTGGCCGCTGGCCGTCTCGATCACGCTCTCGGCCCTCGCCGTGGCGATGTTCCGCATGCACCCGTGGGGGTTGTCGGGACTGGTGCCGTTTCTCGGTGCGGTCGCGCTGGTCGAAGTGGCGATGCGCGCTCGGCAGAACTGGCGGGTGGCGGTCGCGGCGGCGTGCTGGGCGCTGGCCGTGCTGCTCGGCCAGTGGGGCAGCCACGAAGCCACCCTCTGGGGTGCGGCCCCCGTCATCGAGACGGGCACCTACGTCGGTGTGCCCCTGCTGCTCGGGCTGTACCTGCGCGGCCAACGCGACCTCGCCGCGAGCCTGCGCTTGCGCGCGGCCGACGCCGAAACCCGCAGAGCCGAAGCCGAATTGCGCACCAGGGCGGCCGAGCGCAGCGCCATGGCGCGAGAACTGCACGACTTGATCGCGCACCACATGGCCTCGATCGTGTTGCGCGTCGGCATCGCCCGGCACGTCGTCGCCGATCAGGATCCCCGGGTGAACGCGGTGCTCGACGACGTACGCGCGACCGCCGCCGACGCGCTCGCCGACATCCGCCGGTTGCTCGCCGCGCTGCGCGATCCCGCGCTCGGCGAGGTCGCGCTGGTGGACGCGGACGCCGTGCGGACCGAGCTCGCCGCGGCGGTGCGCCGAGTCGAGGTGGCCGGGTTCGTCGTCGAGTCCGATATCGCGCCGGAGCTGACCGGGCTCGACGCCATCGGCAGGCTCACCCTGTTGCGGCTCGTCCAGGAATCGCTCACCAACGTGATGAAGCACGCTTCGCCCGCCACTCCGGTTCTGGTCCGAGTGGTTCGCCGCGCCGAGGGGATCGCCGTCCACGTCCGCAGCGGTACCGCCGCCTCCGGCACGAACCCCGCCGGTCACGGCATCATCGGTATGCGGGAACGAGTCGAGCTCGCGGGCGGTACGTTCGCTGTCGGAGCGACCGCACAGGGATGGGAAGTCGACGCCTGGCTCCCTGGCGTCGAGGCTTCGACCAGAGCGGAGGCCGCGCGATGATCACCGTGCTACTGGTCGACGATCAACGCCTGGTCCGCGCCGGCCTGCGCATGCTCATCGAATCCACCCCCGATTTCGCGGTCGTCGGCGAGGCCGCCAACGGCATCGAAGCCATCCGCCTGAACGCGGAACTGTCCCCCGACCTGATCCTGATGGACCTGCGTATGCCCGGCCTGGACGGCGTCGCCGCCACCGAACAGATCGTCGCGGCCCGCCCCGAGGCGAAAGTCCTGGTACTCACCACCTTCGACGACGACGATCACCTCTTTCCTGCCCTGGCCGCAGGCGCCACCGGCTACCTCGTCAAGGACACCGCCCCCACCGACCTGCTCACCGCGATCCGCCGCACCGCCGACGGCGACATCCTCTTCTCCCCACCCCTGATGCGCCGCCTGGTCGCCCGCGCCACCGAAACCCGCCCCACCCCCAAACCCCAACCCGCACAACCACCCCTGACTCCCCGCGAACGCGAAGTCCTCACCCTCATCGCCGAAGGCCTCAGCAACCAAGAAATAGCCACCCACCTCCACCTCGGCCTAACCACCATCAAAACCCACGTAGCCAACCTGATGGACAAAACCGCCTGCGACAACCGAGTCCGCCTAGCCGTCTACGCCCACAAACTCACCTGACCCGCGCGAGGTCTTCCGGTTGCACTTATAAGTGCAAAGAGCTACGTTGGACTGACTACATATTGCAGGAAAGGAGCACGAGCCGATGGGCGAGACGATCATTCGCGACGACAGGGCAGTCCTGTCGATTACCTCCAGTGAAGTCGAGCAGGCTCGTGTGTTCAAGGCCCGCGTCGACCAGGTTCAACATGCGGACGCGGACGCGGCTGGCGTGCTGATCGGGCTCCGCGGCGGCGACACCGTGGAGATGCCTGCCGAACTGTCCTCGCTCATCGGTCAGGTCCTCGACCTGGTCAGCCGTGGCTGCACAGTCACCGTGGCCAGCGTGCCCAACGAACTGACCACGACGACCGCCGCGAAGATTCTCGGTATGTCCCGCCCCACCTTGATGAAGCTGGTCAAGGAGGGCGCGATCCCTGCGCATAAGGTCCGATCCCACACCAGGCTGCTCAGCAAAGACGTTTTCGCATTCAAGGAGCAGCAAAGCGCAGAGCAACGCCACGCCTTCGACGAACTCCGTCAACTCGAAGACGACTTGGGCCTGGTCGAATGACCAATTTGCCTGCATAGCAGCGTGTCGCTACCTGAGATGTTGAAGAAGGCCGGTGCACCGTTGTTTGCCGAGCGGGTTCGGCAACACCTCAACGCAGTCGACCTCACGGCACTTCTGAGCGCGCCCACATCGTCGTAGGCCACACGCTGCTAGAGGGCGCGCCGTTGGGGACGGGTGCAGGGGGTATGGCTCTGGGGTCGGTAGTTTTTCAGCGGGATTCGCGCTGTCCGGGTGCGGAGTGAGATCGGAGGGGTTGGGATGTTCACCACCAGGCCGACATTGCGGGGGACGTTCGGGATGGTGTCGGCTACGCATTGGCTGGCGTCGCAGTCGGCGATGGCGGTGCTGGAGGGGGGTGGGAATGCGTTCGATGCGGCGGTTGCCGCTGGGTTCGTGTTGCATGTGGTGGAGCCGCATTTGAATGGGCCGGCCGGGGAGGTGCCGATGATGGTGGCTCCGGTGGGGGAGTCGGTGCGGGTGTTGTGTGGGCAGGGGCCGGCGCCTGCGGGTGCGAGCGCGGCGCATTATCGTGGGCTCGGGCTCGACTTCGTGCCCGGTACCGGGCCGTTGGCGGCGGGGGTGCCCGGTGCGTTCGATGCCTGGATGGTGTTGTTGCGTGATTACGGCACACGGTCTTTGGCTGATCTGCTGCGTTATGCCATCGGGTATGCGGAGGACGGGCATCCGCCCGTGCCGCAGTTTCAGCAGCAGGTGGAGAAGGTTCGCGAATTGTTCGCGACCGAATGGACCTCCTCGGCGGAGGTCTATTTGCGGGACGGTGTGGCGCCGAAACTCGGTGAGCTGTTTCGCAATCCGGCGCTCGGCCGGACCTGGCGGCGGTTGATCGATCAGGCCGTCGCCGAAGGTGGCGGTGACCGGGTCGCCGAAATCGAAGCGGCGCGGCGGATCTGGCGCACTGGGTTCATCGCCGAGGCGATCGTGCGGCAGTCGGCGCGACCCACCCTCGATACCAGCGGCGAGCGGCACGTCGGCACGCTGACGGCGGCGGATCTGGCCGACTGGTCGGCGACTTACGAATCGCCGACGACCTACGACTGGCAGGGGTGGACGCTCTGCAAGGTCGGGCCGTGGAGTCAGGGGCCTGCTTTCCTGCAGCAGCTGGCTTTGCTGCCCGAGGAACTGCCCACGTATGGCTCCGCCGAGTACGTCCATCTGCTCATCGAGGGCTGCAAGCTGGCGATGGCCGACCGCGAGGCGTGGTACGGCGACGTGCCCGATGTGCCGGTGCCCGCGCTGCTTTCGGCGTCATACAACGCACAGCGGCGAAAGTTGATCGAAGCGAAGGCATCCTACGAGCTGCGCCCCGGCAGCCCGGATGGGCGTACACCGCTGCTCAGCTCGCATATCGGTGGCTCGGCGCCGGTGCCGGACGCGATCGGCGCGGGTGAACCAGCCCTCGCCGGCACCGGTGAAGTACGCGGCGACACTTGCCATTTCGACATCGTCGACCAGTGGGGCAACATGATCTCGGCGACCCCGAGCGGCGGCTGGCTGCAATCGAACCCCGTCATCCCCGAGCTCGGTTTCCCGCTCGGCACCCGCCTGCAGATGGCCTGGCTGGACGAGGGCTTGCCGAATACCCTTGTCCCGGGCCATCGCCCGCGCTCCACCTTGACTCCCACACTGGCGCTGCGCGACGGCGTGCCGGTGCTGGCTTTCGGCACCCCCGGCGGCGATCAGCAGGACCAGTGGCAGGTGCACTTCTTCCTGTCCGTCGCCTACGGCGGCCTCGACCTGCAGGCCGCGATCGACGCACCCAACTGGCACAACTCGTCGTTCCCCAACTCCTTCTACCCGCGTGACATGGAGCCCGGCCGGGTCGTCGTCGAGTCCGGGATGGACGAGTCGGTCATCGAAGACCTGCGCCACCGCGGCCACGACGTCACGGTCGGCGGACCATGGTCGGAGGGTCGCCTGTGCGCCGTCGCGCGTGACCCGGAGTCGGGGATGCTGTCCGCGGCGGCGAACCCGCGCGGCATGCAGGGTTACGCCGTCGGCCGTTGAACCCGGTCCGCGCGCTTGGCTCGAATCCGCCGGTCGCCACGAGTGCGGGTGGCGGCCGCGACGACACGGGTGAGCGCGTCGGTCTCGAGTTGTGTCGGGTCGACACTCGGTCCGCCATAACGGAACAGGTCGCCCTCGACGAGCGCCGCCAGTCGTGGCTCGCCGAGACTGTTCGCGGCGAACGTGTAGATCGGGACGCGTTTCGGCAGGATCAGACCGAAGTCGATGGCACGTGCCGCGCGGCCCTCGTCCGCGAGCAACTGGTGAATCGAGTAGTCGTGCAACGGGTATTCCCGCGGGAAGACATTGCGCAGGTCCAGGAACAGTCCGACCGAGCTGCTGCGCGGATCGGCGACGCGGGGTCCGAGCCGGGCGAAGCGGCCGAGAGCCAGGGCTGGGTACTCGATCAGGGCGTGCGTGAACAGCACCCGAGCGAGCGTCACGTTGATCATGAGTTGCTCGACATCGAGTTCGGCCTCGGCCAGCTGCTGGTTCTCCAGGTAGCCGGAGACGATGCTGAGGTTGTGCGCCCGATACCAGGTGACCGGCGACGGCGCGGCGAGAAACCGCTGCCACAGTCGCGCGCCGGGCGTCGACGCGGGACCGCTGTCGCCGAGCAGGGTGGCTTCCAGTTGATCGTGCAGGAGACGATCGTTGACCGCACGCCACCACGGACTACCCGAAACCGGGTGCAGGACGCCGCGGGTCAGTTCCCAGCGCAGGAAGGTCAGTTCGGCGCGCGCGTAGGCGCTCAACCGCGCCGGATAGCAGCTGGCCGCCAGCGCCAACCGCTGCTCGGGGTCCGCGTGCGCGGCGGCGACCTGTTGCGCGGCAAGCTCGCTGGCACGATCGGGGTTCATCGTCGCTCACTGTACCGAGACTCCGCGGACTCGGCTCGACACGAAGCGAGGCCTACTTCGGTGGGGCGGTGACCTCTAGCTCGCGCAGACCCGGATGGACAGTCGGGTCCGCCGCCGCGATGTCCAGCCGGACGTAGCGGGCGGAGATCGGGCTCGCGAGGGTCCCGGTTGCCGGGTCGACGGTGACTGCCGTCCAGGCCTTGTTGTCGGGGGACACCGAGACAGTGGGTGCCGTCGGCGCCGGATCCGACCAGTGCGGAAGTATCCGTCCGACAGGGGTTTCCGTGCCGAGATCGACGGTGAGCGTGCCGCGATCGGCGTCGGGCGCCCAACCGGTGGCGATGCTGCCGTCGACCGCGGCCTCGGCGTACCGGCCCGGTTCGGCCGAACTCGCGGACACGGACTTGCAGCGCGCGAGGTTGTCGGTAGGTGCCAGGTCAGGACGGCGGGTCTTGACGCTCAGCGGGTGGTCGCGGCTGACCAGCTGCGTGCCGGTCGCGGTCCGGACCTGCATCGCCGCACCGTCATTCAGCGTGATCTTCGTGTCGTCGGGACCGATTTCCGCGTCGAAAGTCCGTCCCTGCCAATGCATGCCGCGAATATGCAGTCCCGCACCGAGTTCCGGCGGCAGCGTCGGATCGATGCGAACCTCGTCGGCCCGCAAGCGCAACCCGAGCAGACCATTGGTGAACGTCTGCAGGAATCCGCCTGCGGCGGTGACGAAGGTGAACGCGGGCGCACCCGCGAGTGCGTCCTTGACGCCCGCCTTGTTGCCGCGCGCCTCCGCGAACTGCCCGAACGGCGCGCGTTCGAACGGCCGAACCGCGCGTTCGAGGTAGGTGTCCGTCGCGCAGCCCGGCGTGCCGATCGCCGCGGCGTCGATGGCGTGCACCGAGTCGGTCATCGCCGGACCGTCGGGATCGGTGCGCTCGGCATAGTATTCGAGGGTGTTGGCCGAAACATCCTGCGACATAGGCCATTCCAGCGGATAGAGCAGCAGCACGGTATCGGCTTGTTTGATGGGCGTCCCGGGATAGCCGTCATATTGGGCGAATATCTGTCGTGCCGGATCGAAGGGCATACGCAGGTGGTCGGCGATCGTGGTCCACTCGGGCGGGACTGGCTGGCCGAGGATTTCGGCGGCCCGGGCCGCATCGCGCAGTGCCAGTGCGGCAACCGCGTTGGTGTAGACCCCGTCGTTGACGCCGTTGCTGTATTCATCAGGGCCCGCGACATTGTCGATCGAGTAGCTGCCGTCAGCATTCGGCGTCACCCGCGAGGCCCAGAATTCGGCCAGGTTCCGCATGATCGGCCAACCACGGCCACGCAGGTAATCGGTGTCGCCGGTCGCCAGGTAGTACTGCCAGGCCGCGAGCGAGATATCGCCCTGCAGATGGATCTGGGTCAGGCAGTGCGGCGGATCCCAGCTGTGGCATTCCGCGAGCGCACCCCGGCTCTCGCTGGTCCAGGGATAGAAGGCGCCGCGGTAGCCGAGCTGCTCGGCGTTCGCCCGCGCGGCGGGCAAGGTCTTGAACCGGTAGTCCACCACGGATCGGGCGAGATCCGGCGCCAACTGGAGCAGACCCGGGAACATCCAGATGTCGGCGTCCCAGAACACCGCCCCCGCATAGTTGTCGCTGCTGAGCCCGACGGGCGAAATGCTGTTGTCCTGTTGGGAATTCGTGCTCGAGTACAGCGAGTAGAGCGCGCCGCGCGCCCACGTCTGCAGGTCGGACCCGCCCGGTATCTCGATGTCACCGCGCCACAGTGCACGCCACTGCGCCGCCGTGCCCGCCAGCAGTTCCGGCCAGCCCTGCCGCGCCGCCCGCTGCGCCGCGTCCTGAGCCGCGGCGACGGGATCCCGCGCGGTGAGCGCGGTGTCGACGCCGACGAATTTGGTTACCTCGTAAGTCCTTCCGTCTCGCACGGTGAGCCGGTTCTGCTGACTGACAGTCAGATCGCGCGCCGGAGCAGGTTGCTGCGCGGCTCCGGTGCTCAACACGGACGCGACCGCACCGACGACTCCGGTGCCCTCGGTGCGGAAGCCGACCCGGATAGCGCCGTCGCCCGCGCCGCCCTCGGTCTGCGTCATCCGGCGGGCGCCCGCGCCGTCGAGCAGATCGGTCACCGTGATCGCACCGGACCAGTGCGGGACGAGCGTGAGATGCACCGCGCCCACATGCTGATCGACTCGATCCGTGACGACGTCGTACACCAGATCGGTGGCCTTGCCGTCCCGGCTGGTCCAGGTCAGCGCCGTGCGCACCAATCCGCAGCGCAGATAACCGGTTTGCGAGAAGTTCGTGATCTGGGCGGCCGGTGTGCTCGCGGAGTACGTGTCGTCGCCGACGCCGACAGTGAGCGCGGACCAGTTCGGCAGCGCCGCCGCGACCTCACGATCGTCGGCCAGCCCCGGCGTGTGCCCGTACAGACCGGCCACGAAAGCGCCGTCGTACCGGGGCGTGTACAGCGGCCAGCCACTCATCTCACCGGTCGACACGTATCCCGTGCCGCGCGGCGGCACCCGCAGCCCGAGATAGCCGTTGCCGACGAACGGATGCTGCTCGAACCCGGCGGCCACATCGGTATTCGTCGACGTCCATCCCGGCGCGGAGGAGGCCTCGTCACCTGGGCAAATCGGCGCGGCCTCGTCCCGTGCGGCGTTCCGGACAGCGACCAGGATCCCGCCGGCCACCAGCGCGATCGCCACGATCAATGCGGTGCCGATCAGGATCTTGGTGCGAGAACGCAATCCGTACCTCCACGTGCCGCATGGACGATGTCGTGCTCGGCTACCCGGCCCGAGTTCCATGCGACCCGGAACAGCCCTGCACCAGCCATCCTATGATCGGCTGGGCGGCCGCCGAAGAGCGGTAGGTCTCGGCGTCAGGGGGTCGCGGTGCGGGCGTTCGGGTCGAAGCCACCGGGGATTTCGTAGATCACGCCGGTGAAGGTGGCACCGAACAGGCGGCCCGCCGAGAAGCCGGTCGGGCCGCGGCCGTAGGTGAGGACACTGGTCAGTGGGTTACCGCCGCCGAGGACGCAGTACTGGTTCGGGGCATCGATCCGGATGACCTGGCCCGCCGTATTGAGGGGGACCACCGGGCGATCCAGCGAGTCCAGGGTCAGGCCGTCAGGCGCGGCGAGCGCGTCGCCGCCGCCGAGATCGAGCAGTGACTGGGGTGCGCCGGGGTTGGCGGTGGGGATCCGGCTCACTCCGGGGTTGGCGAATGTCCTACTGACGTAAAGGTATTCGTCGTCCTTGCCGAGGACAGCGCCATTCGCACTCGGGAACGACGTCCAATCGGCCTGCACCGCCCCGTTCGGATAGACGCGGCCGACGAGATTGCCGAAATCGTTGGTGGCATAGACGGTTCCGTCCTGCGCGACGTCCATGCCGTTCGCGGCGCTGAGTCCCGCGGCGAAGGGACGGACCGCGCCGGTGTCCGGATCGAGTTCGATGATTCCGGCATGGCGCAGGGTGTCGCCGACGAAGGACCGTGCGTCCGCGCCGTAGCCGACCAGCAGTTTGTCGTCCGGTGTCCAGGCGAGCGCGCCGCCACCGCCGCTGGGCACGGTCGCGATGGGGACCGGGGCCGCGCCCGGTGCGTCGATTCGATACACCCGACCGGTCGCCAGGTCAGTTGTATAGGCCCGCCCGCGTGCGTCGACGGTCAATCCCTCCAGTGCGCCGGGCAGTGCCGCGGCCACTACCGTCGGCTGGCCCGCCCCGCCGCACACCGGAGCGGCGCTCGCCGCAGGCGCGGCAACCGCCGACAACGCGGCGAACGTCAGCGCCGTCACGGCGACCGTTGCCTTGTCCATGCTGGTCATTGCACACCTCGGCTGTCTGGTGATGGGTGCGATTCGCCGCGACGGGGCACGAATCGCCGAATGGGCCTGGCGAACCCAGTGCAGTATGCGCCCGTGGCGCGCGAGATTCACGTAACGCCGGTGATCCTGGCGTGGCATCCGCGAGACGGTCAGCGCCGCACCGGGTTTGCCATCGGGCGGGCTACGCTTCGGTGCGGCGGCCGAGACGAGGTGCTGGTCGCCTCCGGCGCGAAGGGATGATGTGGGATGAGTGACGAGGTGGAGACGCCGCCGTTCGCGGAGATCGTCAACGGAGCACTGGAATTCACCATTCCGGTCGCGCACCGGATGGGGGTGACCGCGGTCGAGGTGCGGCCGGGGTTCGCGGCGACGACCGTGCCGATCGAGGGCAATGGCAACCACTTCGGCACGATGTACGCGGGAGTGCTGTTCACCGTGGCGGAGATCCTCGGCGGCGCGATCGCGATTGCCACTTTCGACAACTCCGCGTTCTATCCGCTGGTCAAGGATCTGCACGTGTTCTTCCGCAAGCCCGCGAAAACCGATGTGCGCGCGGAAGCGAGTTTGCCCGCGGACGAGATCGCCAGGATCGCCGAAGAGGCTGCCGCGAACGGGAAGTCGAACTTCACCTTGCGCGCCGTTGTCACCGATGCCGACGGCGTGCTTGTCGCGGAGACCGAGGGGCTTTATCAACTGCGGGCGCACGGCAAGTAGGAGATTGCCGCGGCTCCGTTCATCGCACACGTCGCACGGGTATTCGAGGCGTGCACAGCGAAGTTTTCATCTTGTCCCGCTGAGTGGGACGCTCGACGTTCTTCGTGCGACCGAAGACACAATTTATGAGTGATCTCGGGCACATAACGTAACAATTGACTTTTGCTTCAGCGATTCCTTTTGCCTGCTCGCGACCCTTAAGCAAGTTAACCCTCGACTTACGGTCTAGAGAGTTTCGACGTGATCGAAACGTGATTCGCAGCGACTTCTTCGCTACCGTCGCCGGAGCCCGATCGATGACGGGCTCGAACTCGAACCGCTGAATGCCGGTAACCCTGCCCCGCGGTTCGAGGGTCCCCGACACACCTGGGGGCAGGGACACGGTGAGCACGTGCCGTGCCGGTGGGCGCAGGCAGGAATCCTCCATGTCGCATAACCGCAAGTTCACCCGCGTCCTCGGCGTCACCGCCGCACTGGGCGCCCTCGTGGCCGTCCCGTTCGGCCTGTCCACCGCCACCGCGTCGGCCCACGACTGGGACGCCGTCGCACAGTGCGAGAGCGGCGGCAACTGGGGCACCGAGACCGGCAACGGCTTCTCCGGCGGTCTGCAGTTCACCCAGAGCACCTGGTCCGCCAACGGCGGCGTCGGCAACCCGAGCAACGCCAGCCGGGCCGAGCAGATCCGCGTCGCGGAGAACGTGCTCGCCACCCAGGGGCCCGGTGCGTGGCCCGTCTGCGGCGCCTACCTCTAAAGCTTGACCGGCTCCTATCGTGAAACGCGGTAGGAGCCGGGCTATTTCGGGGCGACCGAATGTCCGGCGAAATTGCCTGACTTCGTCAGGTTCTTTTTCGAGTTGAAATACTTTTCGCAATTCCAAATCCGGGCGCGTCGAGTTAGTGCCCAGGTATTTCATCCCACGAATTAGAACTAGAACACGTTTCGGTCTCGTGTCGCGAAATGCCTGCGGGCCGTGGTGTCAATCACTAGCCTGTTGCCACCCGGTTCCTTCGTGCCGGCTCGAGGGAGAGCCGGACGAGATGCCGTGGCTAGAAAGGCATCTCGACCATGAGTTCGACCCAGACCGCCGCACCGCCCACCATTCTCACCGGGCTGTGGCAGCGCAAGCTACCGCACTATCCCGATACGCCCGCCCGCTCCTGGTATCTGACCGTTGTAGTCATCGCGTCGATCGGGCTCTACTACCAGTTGTTCGTCACCGGCGCGGTGGGCAATGAGCTGATCGCCTATTTCCACCTGTCGTTCGCCTACTTCGTCTGGATCTTCATCATCGGCGCCGCGTTCGGCGCGGCCGCCTCGGTGCTGGCCGGCCTGCTCGACCGGTGGGGCCGGGCGAACATCGTCGCCTACGGCGTGGTGATCTGCTCGCTGCTGACGCTGTTCGCGGTGCCCGCGACCACCACGAAGGAGCAGTACCTCTTCGTCTACGTCGTGGTGAGCATCGTCGAGGGCGCGGTGCTGGTGGCCACGCCCGCGCTGATCCGCGACTTCTCGCCGCAACTCGGCCGGGCCTCCGCGATGGGCTTCTGGACCCTCGGCCCGGTGATCGGCGCCCTGGTCACCACCCAGATCTCCACCCGGTCGCTGGACGCGCACCCGGACTGGCAGTACCACTATCGGCTGTGCGGTGTGATCTGCCTCGTCATCGCGGTGATCGCGGTGATCGGTCTGCGTGAGCTCAGCCCGCGGTTGCGCGACCAGATCATGGTGTCGTTGCGCGATCGGGCGCTGATCGAGGCACGGGCCCGCGGACTCGACGTCGGGAAGCTGGAGCAGGGGCAGTGGCGCCAGATGCTGCGCCCCAACATCATCGGTTCGGCGTTGGCGATCAGCCTGTTCCTGGCCTTCTTCTACACGATCGTGTCCTTCCTGCCCGTCTATATGGCGACCAACTTCGGCTTCAGCCCGGCCAAGGCCAACGCGCTCGGCAACTGGTACTGGACCGCCAACGCGGTCGCGCTGGTGCTGGCCGGGATCGCCTCGGACTACCTCAAGGTGCGCAAGCCGTTCATGATCGTCGGGGCGGTGATCAGCGTCGTCGGCATGTATCTGTTCATCGGATACACCGACAAACCGGACACCGGCTACTACACCTTCGCCTGGGTGTTCGTGATCATCGCCGTCGGCACCGGCATCGCCTACTCGACCTGGATGGCGAGCTTCACCGAGACCGTCGAGGAGCGCAATCCGGCGGCGACCGCGGTGGGTCTCGCGGTCTGGGGCGGCACGCTGCGCAGCGTCGTCACGGTTGTGCTGTTCGGCCTGCTGGTCGTGGTGAACGCGGCCGGCCCGCTGGTCAATTACGGTCCGCGGCTGCAGGAGATTCAGGCGAAGTACGGCCCGCAGCTGGCGACCATCCAACAGGTCGGGCCGGAAACCCTTGCGGCGCTCAGTAAGAACCCGAACGACCAGGTCGCTCAGGTGACGGCGCTGACCAAGCTGACCGGCGCGTCAGCCGCCGACATCCAGACGGCGTTCGGGCTCACCGCCCGATACTCGGAGGAACTCGCGACACTGCAGGCCATCGAACCGGCCACGCAGGCGGCGCTCGCCGCGAATCCGAGTGACGGGAACGCCGGCCTCGCGGCGGTGGGGCAGGTCGCCAAGAAGTTCGGCATCCCGGTCGATCAGGCGATCGCGCGGCTGACCGCCGTGCAGCAGATCCCGCCCGCCGACCTCGCCGTTCTCGGCACCGTCGGCCCGAAGCTCGCGCAAGCGGGCGCGCAACTCCAGTCGGTCGGCACCATCCCCGCCGACGACCAGGCCTACCTCGCCACGCACGCGACCGAGGTGCAGCAGGCCAAGACCGATTCGCCGCATCAGTGGGCACGCTGGTGGTGGATCTGCCTGATCGCCCAGATCGTGTTCCTGCCGTTCGTCTTCCTGATGGCAGGGCACTGGAGCCCGAAGAAGGCCGCGGCCGAGGCGGCGGCGCACGACCGGCTGGTGCAGCAGGAACTGGCGGAGTTGACGCCGATACCCGCCAGGTAACCGGCGGGGCTACTCGACGCCGAGGGTGACCTCGGTGGCCTTGATCAGCACCTTGACCTGGACGCCGTCGGCGAGTTGGAGGTCGTCGACGGCGTCGCGGGTGATCGAGGAGGTGATCTCGTCACCGCCCGCGAGGCGGACCCGGACCACCGCCATGGCCTCGCCGCGGGTGACCGAGATGACGGTGCCGTCCATCTGATTGCGGGTGCTCAGTCGCATGTCGGCGAGCATACGCAGACCGGTGCCGACGAGGCGGGATCTGCGAACGGTGTCTAGCGGGGAATGGCCGAGGGCAGCGGGTGGTCCGGCTCGAGCGCGGGCAGGCCGTCGAGGCTGATCGAGTTGTCGCCCGCGATGCGGCGCGCGAAATCCTCGTCGGTGCGGCGGTTGTGCAGCGCGTCGAGCACCGGGCGTTCGTCGACGAGTTCGTAGTAGGGGACCGAGTAGCCGCAGGAGTCGGCGATGCGCTCGACGCTGATCACGATGGCGGCGCGCAGGCCGGGGTGTTGCAGGCCGAAATGCGGTCGCAGGGTATCGAATTCGGCGGAATCGGGGCGCACCACCCGGCCGGTGCCGAAGAGCCGCAGGATCTTCGAGGTGCGGTCGAACGAGCAGAACATGACGGTGATGCGGCCGTTTTCGCGCAGATGCGCGATGGTCTCCGAGCCGCTGCCGAAGAGGTCGAGGTAGGCGACGGTGTGATCGTCGAGGACGGCGAAGGTGTCGCGATAACCCTTGGGAGACAGGTTGACCAGTCCGCCGTCGACCGGTGCGGTCGCTACGAAGAACATCGACTGCTCGCCGATGAACTTGCGTAGCGCGTCATCGAGATGCGAGAAGACCTTCGCCATCGGGGCCCCTTCCCTAGTCGTCCCATGAACAGGACTCGAGTTTCGAGCGTAACTCCGGGGCCAGGTCTCAATGGGCGGCTGAGGCTCAAATCACGTGGTCGCGGCTAGGCCCGCCAGAGTTGGTCTCCTGCGCGGGAGATGACGATGTTCGGCACCACCGCGTTGCGGGAGAGCCGGGTGATCGCGAGGACCAGCTCGGCGATGTCGCCGGTGCTCAGCATGGCCGACTGATCGAGGACGTCGCGTTTCCACGCGGTCATGTCGGTGTCGACGTAGCCGGGGGAGATGGCGGTCGCGCTGACGCCGTTGGCCGACTCCTCCAGCGAGAGGGTTTCGCAGAGGGAGATCAGTGCGGCCTTGGTCGCGCCGTATGCGGCGAGACCCGCCTCGCCCGCGACACCCGTGATGGAGGCGAGGGCAATGATTTTCGCGCCGCGCCGCGGGTCGTCCTGTGCGCTCTTGCGAAGCAGCGGGAGTGCGGCCTGGATGAGGGTGATGGGTGCGCGGAAGTTGACGTCGAGCATGCGCTCGTAGGTTTTCACCGGCATGTCGGCGATGGTGCCCGCGGTACCGGTGCCCGCGCTGAGCACCAGGACGTGCAGGCCGTCGAAGCGGTCGGCGTGGGCCTGGACCAGCGCGCGCACCTGATCGAGGTCGTTCATCTGGGCGACAACGGGATTCACCTCGACGCCGGTCTCGTCGTGCAGTCGGGTCGCGGTGTCGGTGAGCACGTCCTGGTTCCTGGCCGCGATGGTCAGGTGATAGCCCTCGTCGGCCAGGCGGCGGGCCACCTCGGCGCCGATGCCGCGGGAGCCGCCGGTCACCAGGGCGCTGCGGACGGTCATCCGAGCATCTCCAGTCCCGCGTCGAGCAGCAGCGGCACGGCCGCGCCGATGGTGGCGAAACCGTCGCCTACCGTCTTGCCCGCGAGGAAGCGCTGGTGAATGCCCTCCGCGATGACCGCCAGCTTGAAGTAGCCCAGGGCGCGGTAGAAGGGGAGGTGTTCGAGCGGGTAACCCGTTGCGGCGGAGTAACGTTCGGCGATCTCGTCAGCGGACAGGAAGCCGGGGTTGGCGCTCGGGGCGTGCCGGACGCCGAGCACCGGCTCGCAGCGGGCGTCCCAATAGACCTGGAGCAGGCCGAGATCGGCGAGCGGGTCGCCGAGGGTGGCCATCTCCCAGTCGACCACGGCGGCGATGGCGCCGAAGTCGTTGCGGTCGACGATCGTATTGTCCAGGCGGTAGTCGCCGTGCACGATGGTTTCGGCTGTCTGTTCCGGCAGTGCGGTGCGCAGTGCGTCGGTGAGGCGATCGAGGGCGTCGAGTTCGCGGGTGGCGACCCGGTCCCACTGGCCGCGCCAGCGTTTGACCTGGCGGGCGAGATAGCCGGCGGGGCGGCCGAATTCGGCGAGGCCGACGGCAGTGTAGTCCACCGCGTGCAATGCGGCCAGGGTGTCGATCAGGGCTTCCGAGCAGGCGCGGGCCTGGTCGGTGGTGAGTGCGGCGGTCTGATCGCCGTCCTGGAGGACATGGCCGTCCACGAACGAAACCACCGCGAACGGGACGCCGATCACCTCGATGTCCTCGCACAACGCGATCGCCTGTGCGACAGGGACGTTCGTGTGCTGCAGAGCCGCGACGATGCGGTATTCACGGGCCATGTCGTGTGCGGTGGGGGTGAGCGGGCCGAGCGGTGGGCGGCGCAGTACCCAGTCGTTCGTTCCGTCGTTCAGGCGGTAGGTGAGGTTGGACTTGCCGCCTTTCAGCAGCGAAGCGGTGAGTGGTCCGGCGGTCTGTGGCACGTGTGCCTCGAAATATCGTTGCAGCGCTGGCAGATCGAGTCCGGCCAGGGCCGCCGTCATCGGTTCGCCTCGTCGAGGGTCCGGTGCCTGACAGCGGGCGTCATCCGAGGCGCTCGATAATGGTGGCGTTGGCCAATCCGCCTGCCTCACACATGGTTTGCAGGGCGTAGCGGCCGCCGGTCTGCTCGAGATGGTTGACCATGGTGGCCAGGATACGGGTGCCGGAGGCGCCGAGTGGGTGACCGAGGGCGATTGCCCCGCCG
This sequence comes from Nocardia sp. NPDC060255, assembly GCF_042727395.1. Classification (NCBI taxonomy): domain Bacteria; kingdom Bacillati; phylum Actinomycetota; class Actinomycetes; order Mycobacteriales; family Nocardiaceae; genus Nocardia; species Nocardia sp. NPDC060255. Next base: position 197,677 of record NZ_JBHXAU010000006.1, read on the forward strand.
CGCGGGTTCACCTTCGCCGGATCCGCGCCGAGCTCGTGCTGCCACACCAGCGGCACCGGCGCGAACGCCTCGTTCACCTCATAGGCGTCGATGTCGTCGATGCTCAGCCCGGCGCGTTCCAGGACCTTGCGGGTGGCCGGGATGACGGCGGTGAGCATGAGCAGCGGGTCGTCGCCGACCACCGAGAACGAGTGGAACCGGGCGCGCGGACGCAGGCCGAGCTTGTTCGCCGACTCCTCGCTCATGATCAAGGCGGCCGAGGCCCCGTCGGTGAGCGGCGAGGAATTGCCCGGCGTGATCAACCATTCGATCTCCGGAAACCGCTGGCTGAACTGCTCATCCACGAACGCCGGCTTCAGTCCCGCCAAGCCCTCGGCGGTCGTCGTCGGGCGGATCGTCTCGTCCGCAGTCAAGGTGCCTGCGGCAACCAGCTCGTTCGTGAAGCCACCCGCCGCAGCCGTCGCTGCGGCCAGCTGATGCGAGCGCGCGGCGAACTCATCGAGCGCCGCCCGATCGAACTTCCACCGCGCACTGATCACCTCCGCCGCAATCCCTTGCTGCACAAGCCCTTCCGGATACCGATGGGCCAGCGGCCCCTGATTCGGATCCTTATCCTGCGCGTTCGAGAACATCGGCGCCCGACTCATCGACTCCACCCCGCAAGCGATCGCGATGTCATACGCCCCCGAGATCACCCCCTGCGCCGCGAAATGCGCCGCCTGCTGACTCGACCCACACTGCCGATCCACCGTCGTTGCAGGCACCGACTCCGGAAACCCCGCCGCCAGCGCCGCCGTCCGACTGATGTTGAACGCCTGCTCCCCACTCTGCGTCACACACCCGCCGACCACATCATCGACCAACGCCGGATCCAGCCCATTCCGCGCCACCAACTCGCCGAGCACCCCCGCCAGCAACGTCGCCGGATGCACCCCCGACAACCCACCCCCGGCCTTGCCCTTCCCCGACGGCGTCCGGACCACATCCACGATGACGGCAGACCGCATGGTCGCCTCCGATCAACTAAGTTAGTAGCGATTCCGATCTAAGTTAACACAGATTCGCCTCCTGGTGGCACAGGAAAGCGCCGTCCACCAGGAGGCGAATCATTTGCCGCTGAACACAGGTCCGACCGTGACCTATCTGGACGTCGAGTCTGGCTCGGTTAGTGGTCGAAGATCGAATCCAGAGAATCGGCGACGACGGTTCTGTCCATCCAGGCTTCCAGCTGTTCGGTATCCATGCAGGCGAGGATGCGTGTGCGGAGAGTGTCCGGGACCGTGAATCCGCGGGCGACGAGGGCGCGCATCAGCATCTTCGCTTCGCCTCTCGCTTCGCCTCTCGCTTCGCCTCTCGCTTCGCCTCGCAGTTCGCCTCTCGCTTCGCCTTCGGCGATGAAGCCATCGATGAAGTCATCTCGGTAGGTAGGGCTGGCCATGAGCTCCTCCAGGGCTTTTCTGATCGCTTGCGATACGGCTTGCTGGACAAATCGAGTGTAGGTCGTGCGGGTCTCGCGATCGAGCGTGGCCAGTTTGTCGAGGACCATGCGGCGGTTGGCGTCTTCGGTCAGATCTAGGGCGTGGGTGAGGGTGGCGAGGACAATGAGTTCGTGGGCGACTTCTGCGAAGGCGGGGTCCGTGGGATCCGGGGTGTTGTGTGGGCCGATGACGATGGGCGTGAGGCTGAATCCGGGGTGGCCGGTGTGGATGGTGCGGCGGCAGGCGCGGGCGGTGGCTCGACTCGCGGCGATGACGACCAGGACGGCATCGCAGTTGTGCTGGGATTGGGCTACTGCCACGTAGGCGGGCCAGGCCCTGCGTTTGCGGGGTTTCGGTGCGGCCGACTGGGATTCGGTGATGACGGCGAGCTTGCTGCCGTCGGTGCCGCGTAGCAGCGTCACGGCGTCGGCATGGAATTCGGGTGGGTTGCAGGTGGTGAGGTTACTGTCGCTGACCGTGGCGGTCGCTCCGGTGGGTAGTTGGATGCCGGTACCAACTAGCAGTGCGGCGGCCAAAAGGGGGTTGTGGCGCAGCAATTCGAGAGGGGCTTCGTGTTGGATAGTCGGCATGGCGGGAAGATTGGCATGGGGCACCGACAGGTTTTTGTGGCTCGGGTCGTGTCGGCTGAGACACGCCGATTAGGTTCGCACACAGTCTGTTTCGGCGTTCGCGGGTAGGTGCTGGTGGTCGTGCGCCAGTAGGTGAGTTACGCCGGATAGGTATGCGTTTCAGTCGCTTTCACTGCGGCCCAGAGTTCGAGGCCGGGGCGGAGGTGGAGGTCGGCGACGGTGGCGGGGGTGACGTCGGCGAGGACGGGTGGGGTGCCGTCGAGGCGGAGGCGGATGGTGTGGGCGTGTTGTTCGATGTCGGTGATGGTGACCGGCCAGGTGTTGCGCTGGCTGCCGGTGGGGCGGTCGGGGTGCAGGCTGACGGCGGTGGGGGCGAAGGCGATGTGGACCGCGCCGGTGCCGGGTTCGGCGGCGGTGAGGGTGCCGCCGGTGTCGAGTTCGACAGTCGTGCCGGTGGCGGTGCCGCGATAGAGGTTGAGGCCCACCAGGTTTGCGACGTAGTCGGAGCGGGGGCGGTGCGCTACCTCGCTCGGGGAACCTTCCTGGACGACGACGCCGTTTTCGAGGATGACGAGGCGGTCGGCCAGCACCATCGCGTCGAGTGGGTCGTGGGTGACCAGGACGGTATGGCCGGAGTAGTCGGCGAGGTGGTGGGCGAGGTCGGAGCGCACGCGGAGCCGGGTGCTCGCGTCGAGGGCGGCCAGGGGTTCGTCGAGCAGCAGCAGCGCGGGGTCGGTGGCGAGGGCGCGGGCGAGGGCGACGCGCTGGGCCTGACCGCCGGACAGGGCCCGCGGTTTGGCGTGCTGGTGCTCGGCGAGGCCGACGCGGTCCAGCCACTCGGCGGCGCGGGCGCGGGCGGCGGGGCGGCGTTGGCCGCGAGCGCGCAGGCCGAACGCGACGTTGTCCAGCGCGCTCAGGTGGCCGAACAGCAGGTAGTCCTGGAAGACGACGCCGACCTCGCGCCGCTCGGCGGGCACGAACACCTTCGGCGGTGCGTCCCAAGTCTTTTCGCCGATCCGCAGCACGCCGCCGGTCAGCGGCGTGAGCCCGGCCAGCGTCCGCAGCGCGGTGGTCTTGCCCGCTCCGTTGGGTCCGAGCAGCGCGACGACTTCACCCGGCGCCACGGACAATTGCAGGTCGAGCTCGAATTTCCCTCGGGTGACCCGCAATTCGGCATGCACGGTCATACCGCGCCCCGAATCCACCGCTCGCGCAACGCGACGAGCACGGCGACCGACACCGTGAGCAGCACCAGGCTGAGGACGATCGCGTCCTCCGGATCAGCTTCCAGCGCCAGATAGACCGCCAGCGGCATGGTGGTGGTCTTCCCGGGAAAGTTGCCCGCGAACGTGATGGTGGCGCCGAATTCGCCGAGCGCCCGCGCCCAGCACAGCACTCCGCCCGCGACGACGCCGGGCAGCACCGAGGGCAGCGTCACCCGCCGGAAGGTCAGCCACCGCGACGCGCCCAGCGTGGCCGCCGCCTCCTCGAAGCGCGGATCCGCCGCCCGCAGTGCGCCTTCCACCGAGATCACCAGAAACGGCATCGCCACAAACGCTTCCGCGACAACAACACCCGCCGTCGTGAAAGGCAGTGAGACACCGAACCATTCGTACAGATAACGCCCGAACAGCCCGCGCCTGCCGAGCACGAGCAGCAGCGCGACACCGCCGACCACGGGCGGCAGCACCAGCGGCACGGTGACCAGCGCCCGCAGCACCCCGCGTCCCGGCACCTCGCCGCGTGCGAGCAGCCATGCCAACGGCACCCCGAACACCAGGCAGAGCAGTGTCGCCAGGCTCGCGCATTGCAGCGAAAGCCGCAGGGCCTGACCGACTTCGGCGTTGAACAGCCGACTCGGCAGACCGCGCCACGGCGCCCGCCACAGCAGCCCTACCAGCGGAACGAGCAGAAACGCCAGTGCGCACAGCGCGGGCAGCACCAGAACGAGCGGTCGCCGTCCCTGGGCTGCCCGTCGCCGCGGCACCCGCATCACGGGGCGTCGAATCCCGCCTTGGCGAACACCGTCTTGGCCTGATCGGACTTCACGAAGTCGACGAACGCCGCGGCCGCGGCCGCGTTCGGGGCGTGCGCGAGCGGCGCGACCGGGTAGTCGTTGATCGCCTTGGACGCCTCGGGGAAGTCGATGCCCTCCACCTGCGCACCCGCGGACAGCACGTCGGTCCGGTACACCAGCGCGGCGTCGACCTCGCCCAGCTTGACCTTGGTCAGCACCGCTTTGACATCGGCCTCGCGGGTATCGGGCTGCGGGTTCACGCCGGCGACGTCGAACACCGTCTTGGCGGCGGCGCCGCACGGCACCTGCTCGGCGCACAGCGCGATCTTCGGCTCGGTCTTGCCGAAGTCGGCCAGGCCGGTGATGTGGCCGGGGTTGCCCTTGGGCACCGCGATCTCCAGCCGGTTGCGCACGAAGGTGAACGGCGCGCCGGTCACCTCGCCCTTGTCCTGCACCTGCTGCATGTTCTTCGGGGCCGCCGAGGCGAAGACGTCGGCCGGGGCGCCCTGGTTGATCTGCTCGGCCAGCGCCGAGCTGGCGCCGAAGCTGTAGACCACCTTGACGCCGGGGTGCGCGGCCTCGAACTGCTTGCCGAGCTCGGTAAAGGTCTCGGTCAGCGAGGCCGCCGCGAACACCGTGACGGTGCCGCCGACCTTGTCGGTGGCCGCAGGCGCCGCCTTGTCGTCGGAGCCGCAGCCGACCAGGGTCAGCGCGGCCACACCGGCAACGGCGGCGACGCTCAGCGAACGAATCATCTTCGACCTCATCAACTTTCTGGAATTTCGACTACGACATGTGTCGACTTCACCGACGCCACCGCGACGCTGCCGACCTCGAGCCCGAGTTCGTCGACCGACTCCCGGCTCAGCAGCGAGACCAGCCGGAACGGTCCGGCCTGCATCTCGACCTGCGCCATCACCGTGTCCTTGAGTACCCGCGTCACGATGCCGCGCATCCGATTGCGCGCGGACGCGGCCACGGTGACGCCCGGCTCCGGGGTCTCCGCGTTGGCCTGCAGGAATTCGGCCAGTTCCCGGCCGCGCACACCCTTGCGTCCGTTGCCGAGCTGGATCGCGGTGAGCTTGCCCTGATCGATCCACCGTCGCACGGTGTCGTCGCTGACGCCCGCGAGCACCGCCACTTCACTGATCCGCAAATCCGACACGATCCGTAGTTTATTGCCGCATCTGCGGAAAGCAAGGGGCAAATGCAGGCGGCGTGGCGGGCCTCGCCTGGCCGGGCCGTCCGTCTCGATCGCGCGGTGCGGTCGAAAGGGCCGTCGTCGACCGGGGATCGCGACCGATTCTTCCGGTATGAGCCTGCTGTGGTTGCTGTGGCGGAATCTCCGGTGAACTGTCTCACAAAGGCCACGGTCCGAACTGTTGGCCGAGTTTCTTCGGCGGACGCTGAAACCCCTGTCCGGCACTTCATTTCGCGATATATCTATGAATCGTGTCGTGCCGATTCCGCTGATCGACCGGCCCGGACACCGCCCGCGATCATTACATTGGAGGGGATTTCGCAGTCCCATCTGATGGAGGAATTTCGGTGCCGCTTATCGATCTGGGTTCGTCAGCGTTGAATCTCGCGAACGTCGTGACGTCCATTGCCGCAAACATCACCTACCTGTTGCAGGCCTGGCACGTCATTTAATCGACCCCGTGACCCGGCGGCTGCGCGTCGGCCGCCGGGTCACGGGCGATGGAACGTCAATGTGAGAAATGATCGACTGGCTCGCTGATCGCCTCGCCGCCCGCGACCTTCCCACCGAAACCACCTGGTCACTTGCCTTCTCGCGCCGCGCCACAGCCGGCCACCTCGACTTCGCCAGCCTCCTCGCCCGAAGGTTGTTCGCTCGCCCGATTCGGATGATGCGGCAACTTTCCGGCATGCCGTGATCGCCGATCCAGGACTGTCCGCGCTGAAGTTTGTGTGTCCGATCACGAATGTCCGGGTTTTGCTCTAGCGTGGGCACGATTGGTGCCGAGAGGGGCTGTGGATGCGTAGCGGGATGTTGAGTCTGGCGCGGTTGCGGGAACTGGTCGCGGTCGGGGAGATCGATACGGTGTTGGTCGCGATGACCGACATGCAGGGTCGGTTGCAGGGGAAGCGTTGCGCGGCACAGTATTTCCTGGACGAGGTGGTGCGGCACGCGACCGAGGCGTGCAACTATCTGCTCGCCGTCGACGTGGACATGGCGACGGTCGACGGATATGCGATCTCGTCGTGGGACACCGGCTACGGGGACTTCGTGCTCCGGCCGGACCTGAACACACTGCGGCAGGTGCCCTGGTGGCCGGGCACCGCGCTGGTGCTCTGCGATGTCGAGAAGGTATCGCCGGAACGCGAGCCCGTCGGGGTGTCGCCGCGGCAGGTGCTGCGCGCACAACTGGACCGGCTGGCCGAGCGCGGGCTGCGCGCGTTCGTCGGGACCGAACTCGAATTCCTGGTGTTCGACGACAGTTACGAGGCGGCGTGGTCTTCGGGCTATCGCGATCTGCGTCCGGCCAATCAATACAACGTGGACTACTCGCTGCTCGGCACCGGGCGCATCGAACCGCTGCTGCGCCGCATCCGCACCGAAATGGCCGGCGCGGGAATGTATGTCGAGTCGGCCAAGGGGGAGTGCAACCCCGGTCAGCACGAGATCACCTTCCGCTTCGACGAGGCGCTGACCACCTGCGACAACCACAGCATCTACAAGACCGGCGCGAAGGAGATCGCCGCCCAGGAGGGGCGCAGTCTGTCCTTCATGGCGAAATACAATGAGCGCGAGGGCAACTCGTGCCACATTCATATCAGCCTGCGCGGCGAATCCGGCGAGGCCGTGCTGGCCGGCGACGAGGCCAACGGATTCTCGCCGCTGATGCGGCATTTCGTCGCGGGCCAGCTGGACTGCCTGCGCGAGTTCACCTATCTGCTCGCCCCGAACATCAACTCCTACAAGCGATTCGTGCCGGGCAGCTTCGCGCCGACCGCCGTCGCCTGGGGCCGCGACAACCGGACCTGCGCGCTGCGCGTGGTCGGGCACGGGCAGTCGCTGCGGCTGGAGAACCGGGTGCCCGGCGGCGACGTGAACCCCTATCTCGCCGTGGCCGCCGCCATCGCGGCCGGGCTGCACGGCATCGAGCAGCGGCTGCCGCTGGAGCCGGAATTCACCGGCAATGCCTATCGATCGGAGCGGCCGCGGGTGCCGCGCACGCTGCGCGAGGCCGCGCAGCTCTTCGGAGACAGCAAGGTGGCGCGGACCGCGTTCGGTGATGATGTAGTGGAGCACTACCGCAACGCGGCGAAGGTCGAACTGGACGCCTTCGACGCGGCCGTCACCGACTGGGAGCGAATTCGTGGATTCGAACGACTCTGAGGCTGTACCCGCTGGAGTTGTGCACACCGGGCCGCGTCCCGTGATCGGCCTGCCGACCTACCTGGAGCCTGCCCGGTTCGGCTCGTGGCACGTCGACAGTGCCGTGCTGCCCGCCAGTTATGTCCAGATGGTGGTCGAGGCGGGCGGCATTCCGGTGCTGCTGCCGCCGGTCGAGGTGGCCCGGCCGGAGCTGGTGGCGCGGCTGGACGGGCTGGTACTGACCGGCGGCGCGGATGTAGCGCCGTCGCGCTACGGCGCGCAAGAGCACGAGCAGACCTACACCCGGCCCGATCGGGACGAGTCCGAGTTCGAGTTGTTCGCGCTGGCGCGCGCGGCGGAATTGCCGGTCCTCGCGGTGTGCCGCGGCTTGCAGGTGGTGAACGTCGCGCTGGGCGGGACGCTGCTGCAACATCTGCCGGACGTCGTCGGGCATGCCGAGCATTCGGGCACCGTCGGCGGGTTCACCGCGACCGAGGCGGTGACGGTGGCCGGGAGCAAGGTCGCCGCGATCGCGGGGCCGCAGGTGAAAGCCAACTGCCACCATCATCAGGCGATCGACGTGCTCGCCGCGGAGCTGGTGGCGACCGCGCACGCGGCGGACGGCACCATCGAGGCGGCGGAAACGGCGGACGGCCCGTTTCTGGTCGGCGTGCAATGGCATCCGGAGGTGGATGCGGTCGACCGCCGGTTGATCAGGGCACTGGTCGTGGCGGCCGAAGACTATCGAAGGGAGCGGAATTCGTGACGACAGCGCAGGTGGTCAACCCGGCGACCGAGCAGGTCGTGGCGCGGGTCGAACTGGTCGGCGAGGCCGAGACCGACGCCGCGATCGAGCGGGCCCAGCGGGCGGCGGTCACCTGGCGCGAGGTGGCGCCGGGGGATCGGGCCAGGTTGTTGCGCCGGTTCGGGGACGTCGTCGACGCGCATCTGGACGAGCTGGCCCTGTTGGAGGTCGCCAACTCGGGGCACACCATCGGCAACGCGCGCTGGGAGGCGGGCAATGTCCGCGACCTGCTGCACTATGCGGCCGGCATCCCGGAACGGTTGTTGGGCAACCAGATTCCGGTCGCGGGCGGGGTGGACATCACCTTCCACGAGCCGCTCGGTGTCGTCGGAATCATCGTGCCGTGGAACTTCCCGATGCCGATCGCGGCGTGGGGCTTCGCGCCCGCGCTGGCGGCGGGGAACACGGTGGTGCTCAAGCCCGCCGAACTGACGCCGTTGACCGCGATTCGCCTGGGTGAGCTGGCGCTCGAAGCAGGCTTGCCGGAGCACGTTTTCCAGGTTCTGCCGGGTAAGGGTTCCGTGGTCGGGCACCGATTCGTCACCCATCCCGCGGTGCGCAAGGTGGTGTTCACCGGTTCGACCGAGGTCGGCACCCAGATCATGGCCGGCTGCGCGCAGCAGGTGAAGCGGGTGACGCTCGAACTCGGCGGCAAAAGCGCGAATATCGTGTTCGCCGATTCGGATCTGGAGCGGGCGGCGGCTACCGCGCCGTACGGTGTGTTCGACAATGCGGGCCAGGATTGCTGCGCCAGGTCGCGAATTCTGGTGCAGCGCAGTGTCTTCGACAAGTTCTTGGAGCTGCTGGAGCCTGCGGTTCGCGGTGTGCGGGTCGGTGATCCCGCGCAGGAATCCACCGAGATGGGACCGCTCATTTCGGCAGCCCATCGCGAGCGAGTCGCCGCGTTCATCGAGCCGTCGACGAAGGTCGCGTTCATCGGTGAACGGCCCGATGGCCCCGGATTCTGGTATCCGCCAACGGTTGTGCTGCCGGACTCGCCGACCGATCGGGTGCTGACCGAGGAGGTGTTCGGCCCGGTGGTCGCGGTGCTCCCGTTCGAGGACGAGGCCGACGCCATCCGGATCGCCAACGACACCGAGTACGGGCTGTCCGGCTCGATCTGGACCAACGATGTCGGCCGCGCGCTGCGGGTTTCCCGCGCCGTCGAGGCAGGCAACCTGTCGGTGAATTCGCACTCCTCCGTGCGGTATTGGACGCCGTTCGGCGGCTTCAAGCAGTCCGGGCTCGGCCGGGAACTCGGCCCCGACGCCGCGCTCGCGTTCACCGAGACCAAGAACGTCTTCATCGCCACCCAGTGAACCAAACCCCATACCCGACAGGAGATGCCTTGCAGCGCTTACAGGATCGAGTCGCCGTCGTCACCGGCGGCGGGAGCGGCATCGGCCTCGCCACGGTCCGCCGCTTCGCCGCCGAGGGGGCGAAGGTCGTCGTCGCCGACATCGACGCCACCACCGGTGAAGCGGCGGCCGCCGAGGTCGGCGGCTTGTACGTCAAGGTCGACGTGACCGATGAGGCGCAGGTCCAAGCACTGTTCCAGACCGCGGTCGATACCTACGGTGGCCTCGACATCGCCTTCAACAACGCGGGAATCTCACCGCCGGAAGACGATTCGATCCTCACCACCGGCCTCGACGCCTGGAAACGCGTTCAGGAGGTCAACCTGACCTCGGTCTACCTGTGCAGCAAGTACGCCATCGGGCACATGCTGGAACGCGGCAAGGGGTCGGTCATCAACACCGCCTCGTTCGTCGCGGTCATGGGCGCGGCCACTTCGCAGATCTCCTACACCGCCTCCAAGGGCGGCGTGCTCGCGATGAGCCGCGAACTCGGAGTTCAGTTCGCCCGCAATGGAATCCGGGTCAACGCGCTCTGCCCCGGACCGGTGAACACGCCGTTGCTGCAGGAACTGTTCGCCAAGGACCCGGAGCGGGCCGCGCGTCGTCTGGTACACATCCCGACCGGCCGCTTCGCCGAACCCGAGGAAATCGCCGCCGCCGTAGCGTTTCTCGCCAGTGACGACGCCTCGTTCATCACGGCATCCCAGTTTTTGGTGGACGGCGGTATTTCCGGCGCATACGTGACGCCGCTGTAGTACTGCTCAAATGTGAACTCCCGCAACCCTTCCTCAGAAAGGGTTGCGGGAGTTCACAATGACCAGGCCGCAGGTTCGCGGCGTCCTGCGTCGCGGGGACGACCGGACGCCGACGCCCTAGGGAGCCGCGGGCGGTGCTGCCTGAGGAGCTGCCGGGGGGCCGGACGGCTTCAGCAGATTGTTCAGATCGTTCAAGCTTTGCGTCAGCCTGCCCAGGTTTTCCGTCAGACCGCCGCCGCCAGGTGCCGCCGGGCTGGCAGGGCTGGCAGGGCTGGCCGGGCTGGCCGGATTCGCGGGTGTGGCCGGGTTGGCCGGTGTGGCCGGAGTCGCCGGTGCCGGCGCGGCAGGCGCCGCTTGTCCGCCGGGTGCCGCGGGTGCCGCAGGTGCCGGTGCGGGCGCTGGTGCGGCCGGTGCCGGTGCCGGAGCGGCGGGCGCGGGAGCCGGTGCGGCGGGTGCGGGTGCCGCGGGTGCCGGTGCCGGTTGGTTCGCCGCAGCGACGCCGGTGAGTAGCAGTGAAGCGGTCAGCCCCGCGGCGGCCGCGGTACCGATCAGGATCTTCATGTGTAGCCCCTTCTCGTCTCGAAGTGGTACATGAGTGCAGTTTTATCAAACGCTCAACCCGCTAGTCGCTCAGCACAATGCGTAAAAACGTCCGACTTGCTGGGCCTACGCCGTCGACAGTTACCCGCGGCCCCTGGGGGGTGTCATGGTCCTCTATCGGATCGGTCGGGAGTACGGCCGTGCTTCGTCGCCTAAGAGCACGTTCGGCGACGACGCCGACCAGTTTCGAATCCGCTGCTACGGCCAATCCGTATCGCTCGAGCGCAAGCGCTTGCCGGTGCGTTCCGGCTGGACTGGCTGCGTCGCTAGGGGTTCAGCCGCCCAAGCGAGGCAGGTCGCCGAAGCTCGGCATGCTCGGCGCGCCTTGGCCTTGCGGTGCGGGTGCACCGCCGCCGCCCTGCCCTGGCACGCCGGGAAGCTTCAGCGGGGGCACGCCGGGGATCTGGGGGAGCTGGACGCCGCCGCCTGCGCCGCCGTTGGGGGTCTGGACGCCGCCCTGTGCGGTACCGCCCTGCGGGTCGACCTGGCCGTTGCCGCCTGCGCCGCCGTTGGGGGTCTGGACGCCGCCCTGTGCGGTGCCGCCCTGCGGGTTGGCCTGTACGCCGCCTTGCCCACCGCCGTTAGGAGTTTGGACGCCGCCACCTGCGCCGCCCGATGGGGGTTGGCTGACCGTTGCGAATCCGCCGGGCTGCGGGGTTTGCGCCCCCGCGATGCCGGTGAATATGAGTGACGCGGTCAGCCCGACGGCGGCCGCGGTTCCTAGCATGATTTTCATGTGGAGCCCCTTCTCGTATCGAAGTGGTTCATCCGTACATGCTGATCAAACGTTCAACACGATAGTGGCTCACATCACAATGAGCAAAACTGGTCGGTATGGAATGGGTGTGACGTGGGGGAATTGGTCTGTGTCGGCGAGGCGTTTCAGCACCATTTCCGGTGGACTGTCGAGGAAACGGGCGCAGGAGAGCCCGACTGGAGGATTTGGTCAACTCGACGCAGCTGAGGCGGAGTTGAAGCCGGAGCGCGTCGTCGCCGAGCGGAAGCACGGCGACGACGCCGAACAGTTCTGTTGTCGCCTCGACGCCTGACCCTTACCGCCTGAAGAAGCTGTCGGAGCGAGGGTCTTCGGTGGACACGTTGGGCGGGCAGATCGTCTGTTCAATCGCAGGACTGCACCGGGGTGAGTCTCAGCGAGTGGTGAAGCCGTTGCCCGGGGCAGGTGTGTTCGCGCCGGGCGTGCCTGCGCCGGTTCCTGGAGTGGTGCTGTTCCCCGTCCCGGGTGTGCCCGCGCCGGTGCTGGGGGTCTCGGTGCCGCCGGTGCCGGGAGTGCTTGCGCCGCCGGTGCCGGGAGTGCTTGCGCCGCCGGTGCCGGGGGTGTTCGTACCGCCGGTAGCGGGAGTGTTCGTGCCGCCGGTGCTCGGGGTGTCCGTGCCGGTGCTGGGTGTATCAGCGCCCGTGCCCGGAGCGGCTTCGCACTTCTTTTTCTTCGGCTCGGCCTTCTTGTTCTCTTCGTCGGTGGGCTGGCCGGTGGTCTTGCCGGATGCGCTGCCGGTGTCGAGGCCGGTCGGCAGGGCGGGCAGACCGTTTCCGGCGCCCTGCGGGGCAGGGTTGGCGCCTTCCTGCTGGGTGCCGGACTGGCCCTTCTTGGTGCCGTCTGTCCCGGTCTCGCCCTTCTTGCCGTCCGGGCACGGTTGGTTGTCGTCGGGCTGACTGACCACCGTGAATCCGCCGACCGATTGATCGGGCTGGAATGTATTCGCCCCGGCGGCACCGGTTAGCAATAGTGTCGCGGTCAGCCCTGCGGCGGCCGCGGCTCCGATCTTGCAAATCATATGTGTAGCCCCTTCTCGTTTCGAAGTGGTACATGCTGTGCAAACGTTCCACACGTTAGTGCCGCTACTTCGAAATGAGCAGGACGCCGGTAGTCCAGGCAAGTCACTCGCGATCACGTCCCGCAACCCACCGGGCCGGAATTCGAATTAATCGAGTCCGGCCATTTATCGGGCGCGACCTATTCCCGAATCGAAGGAATTTAAACCCGCGAATTGCGAACAATGGGCAGCGCACGGACCTGGCTGCGGCGCAGACGCTCAACCAGGCCCGTGCAATGCGCGGTTATGGGGCTACAGCGGCCTTGTGGGGGAGTAAGGAGTCCAGCGAGAGGTCGTCGCCCGCGTCGGGGACCTCCGTGCCGCGCAGCGACGTGCCCGCCGTCTCGCGCAGGAAGCACCAGGCGACCAAGCCGACGAGGCTCGCGCCGACCATGTAGGCGGCCGGGAACAGCGACCAGCCGGTCCATTCGATCGCGGCCTCGTTGACCAGCGGGGCGGTGCCGCCGAAGGCCGCAGTGGACACGTTGTAGGCCAGCGCGAAGCCCGCGTAGCGGACCTGCGTCGGGAAGATCGCGGGGAAGGTCGAGCTGATCGTCGACAGCTGCGGGACGTACAGCAGGCCGAGCACGATGAAGCCGGTGATGGCCCACCCGGTGCCCTGGCCCATCAGCCAATACATCGGGATGGCGAGCAGGCCGAGGCCGACCAGCGAGAACAGCCACATCGGGCGGCGGCCCACCCGGTCGGACAGCCGGCCGAAGAACGGCAGCACCAGCATCATCACCGTCTGGCCGATCAGCATCATGGTGGTGGCGGTCGATTCGCCCATGCCGATGGTTTTCTGCAGGTAGGTGGGTTGATAGGTGAGCAGCGTGTAGTTCACGACGTTCAGGGCGACGACCAGCCCGGCCATGGTGAGCAGCTCGCGCCGATAGGTGGTGACCAGCTCGCGCAGGCCGCGCAGCCCGCCGGGCGGATGGTTCGTGTCCTCCTCGGCGACCTCGCTGAACACCGGGCTCTCGTCGAGTTTCGAGCGCAGGTACCAGCCGACCAGGCCCAGCGGCACGGCGAGCAGGAACGGGATGCGCCAACCCCAGCTGTGCATCGCGTCGGAGCCGAACGCGAGCTGGCAGACGAGCACCGTCGCCGATCCACCGACAAAGCCTGCGAGCGTGCCGAATTCGAGGAAGCTGCCGAGGAAACCACGTCGCTTGTCGCTCGCGCATTCGGCCAGATAGGTTGCGGCGCCGCCATATTCACCGCCGGTCGAGAAGCCCTGCACGACGCGCAGGGAGATCAGCAGGATCGGCGCGAGCACGCCGACCTGGGCGTGGGTCGGCAGGATGCCGATGGCGCCGGTCGCCGCGGCCATCAGCAGAATGGTAGTGGCCAGCACGGCTTTTCGGCCGATCCGGTCGCCGAGCGGGCCCCACACCATGCCGCCGAGCGGGCGCAGCAGGAACGAGACCGCGAAGCCGAGCATGGTGCCGAGCGTGCCGAGATTCCCCGGGAAGAAGGCGTCGGTCAGGTAGGTGGCCGTCGCGGCATACACCCCGTAGTCGAACCATTCGGTGGCATTGCCCATCGCGGAAGCGGCGACCGATCGCCGTAGCGGAAAACTCTCCGGGTCCCCATCAGTCACGTGCGTGTCCTCTCCAGCCCGTCGAGCGGACCTCGTTTCGTCCTACCTCCGGGTCCTGACACCAGAGACCGGGCACGAATTAGACCGATACCCACGTTTCAATCGGCGCAAACAGTGACCCTCTGATGCGTACACATCGGACGAACGTCACGACCTGCGGTGAAGTGCGCGTATGTCAGAAGAGTAACGAATTGATAACGGACCCGCAACCGGGCAGCGTCACCCCGCCGAGGTTTGCCCGGTCGGCGGGTCCCGGCTTCGTCGGTCAGACCGTGCGCCGTCGCCACGCTGTCGCGCCGAGCGTGGCACCGAACAGTGCAACGCAGGTCCAGCCGAACCAGTTGCCGAATCGCGCGTACACGGTGTTGCCCGAGGCCAACGGTATTTCCGCGAGCACCGCCCTGGTCACCGTGACATCCGTTGTCGCGGAAGCTAGTACCCGCCCGCGCGAATCGCTGGCCACGAGTTCGCCGAGTTGCGGTGCTCGCGCGATACCCATCCCGGATTCGACGCCACGCAGCACCGCCATCCGGCTGTGCAGCCAGTAATCGTCGGTGAAGTCGAGCGCGGGCACCAGCAGCAACGTCGCGCCGCGGCGGTGATCGGCCAGGACGAGGTTCGGGTGGTCCAGGTCGTAGCAGATCGCCAAGGCCCAGGGCTTGCCGGGAACGCTCTGCCACTGGGTGCCCGGCTGGTGCTCGTCCTCCAGTCCGGGAATCAGGTAGTGCTTGGCGTAGCGCACCCCGGAGGGGTAGTCGATCGCGGCGTTGTAGCTGATGCCACCCGTGGTGAGGATCAGTCCGGCGACCACGTCGATGTTGCGGCGAGTAGCGACCTCGGTCAGCGGCCCCGACAGCACTGCGATGGTGGAATCATCGGCGCGCCAAGCCTTTTCCGGTAGCACCACTACCTGCGCACCCTGGTCGGCCAGTCGTTCGATCTCGACGACAACCCGCGCCACCATGTCGCGGCCGTCGGCCGAATCGATCGGAACATAGTCCGGCGGCTGCGCCACCGCCACCAACCCGACCCGCACCGCAGCCCCCTGCTGTGGCACGGCCAATCGCCAGAAGCCGAAGGCGCCGAGCGTGATCAGCACCGTCGCCGTTGCGCCGACCACTCGAAGGCGTTGTGCCCGACTAACTTCCGGCGCTACCAGCACTGCGATCGCCGACGGCACCAGCAGGATCAGGAAGGTGACACCCCACGCCCCGGTGAGCGAGGTCGTCTGGATCACCGGCAGCACATCGGCCTGGGTGTAGGCGATGCTCCACCATGCGCCGAACGGACCCGCCACCGCGAGCAGGAATTCCACGCTCACCCAACCGGCGGGCAGCGTGAGCACTGCGAGACCGGGTCGCCCGCGCCGCAGCAGCGCACGGGTCACGGCGACGATCCCGCCGAACAGCAAGGCGGTTCCGCCCAGCAGCAGCACCGTCACCGGGACCGGCTGTTCGAGGGTTTCGGTGAAGTAGGACCACATGTGGAGCTCGCCACCCAGCCAGGACAGGACTCCGGCGAGAAATGCCGTCGCCGCCGACACCCGCGGAATCAGCAGCAACACCGGTAGCGGAGCCAGGAAGGCCAGCCCGGGTAGCGGCCGCAGGCCGGTGCCGAAATGCCACAGCAGCGCGGAGATCAGGATCGCCGGCACGGCGAGCAGAAAGCGTTTCACCCCTTCGATATTCGCTGCGCGACCGGTCGGGCACATCGCCGAGACGACCGAATTCGATCTCCCTCGCGCGGCGGGTCACCTAGGTTGCGCGGCCCCCGGCTGCACCAGACCCGCCTCATACGCGAACACCACCGCCTGCACCCGGTCGCGCAGGCCGAGCTTCGCCAGCACCGAGCTGACATGGGTCTTCACCGTGTGCTCGCTGACCATCATCGCCGCGGCGACCTCGGCATTCGACAGCCCACGTGCCAACTGGCGCAACGTATCTCGCTCTCGCTCGGTCAGCTCGTCGAGGCGCCGCGCGAGCTCGGGTCGCGGGTGCCCGCGCTCGGTGAGCTCGGCGATCAGGCGCCGGGTCACCGTCGGCGCGAGCAGGGCCTCGCCCTTGGCGACGATGCGGACCGCCTCGACCAGTTCCTCGCGGCGAACGTCTTTGAGCAGGAATCCGCTCGCACCCGCACGCAGGGCATCGAATACGTATTCGTCGAGGTCGAACATGGTGAGCACCAACACTTTCGCTGAGGTCTCGGCACAGATGCGGTGGGTAGCGGCCACGCCGTCGAGGCGCGGCATGCGGACGTCCATGACCACCACATCGGGTGCCAGGGTGCCGGCCTTCTCGATCGCCTCCAGTCCGTCGGCGGCCTCGCCGACCACGGTGATATCCGGTTGAGCGTCGAGGATCAGGCTGAAGGCGGCGCGGAACAGGTCCTGGTCGTCGACCACCAGTACGCGCACGGTCAACTCCTTTGTCCGAGCGGCAGTTCGGCGGCGACGTCGAAACCGTGGTCCGAGGGGCCGTGTCGCAGCGTTCCCCCGGTGCCGGTGACCCGTTCGCGCATCCCGAGCAGTCCGTAGCCACCGGGTTTCGGGTGCACCGGCCCCGCGCCGTCATCGGAAACTTGTACCGTCAGTAGCTGATCCGACCAGCGCAGCGAGACCCGCACGCCGGTGGCCCGCGCATGCTTCATGGTGTTCGTCAACGCCTCCTGCACCACGCGATACGCGGTGACGCCGACATCGTCGGACACCGCGCGGCGTGGTCCGTTCTCGTCCAGCGACGCGGCGAGCCCGCCGCGCCGCGACAGTTCGACCAGGTCGGCGATCGTCTCGATGCCGGGTTGATGGCGCGGGTCGGCGGATTCGCCGCGCAGCGTATCGAGGCTGCGCCGAAGTTGGTGCACCGCAACCCGGCCCGTCTCCGCGATGCTCGCGAAGGTGGCGTCCGCCCGCGCCGGGTCGGTGCCGGTGAACAGCGGGCCGGTCTCGGCCTGGACGATCATCGCGCCCACCGAGTGCGTGACGATGTCGTGCATGTCCCTGGCGATCCGCAGGCGTTCCCGGTCCAAGGCGGCCTGGCGTTCCTCGTCGAGTCGGCGGGCGCGTTCCTCGAGCATCTCGATCTGCGCCCGTCTGGCCCGGACGCCGGTGCCGAGCGTCCACGCGGTGAGGAAGGACATGGCCGCGTAGGCGTAGGAATCCGGGCTCTCGTTGGGGATGATCAGGGAGAGCAGAATGCCGATCGTGCCTGTCACGAAGGCCGTGCGCCGCCGCACCGGCGGGCTGTACGCGGCGATCGTGTACGAACAGACGACGGTGCCGTAGGGCAGATCGGGCATGGCGTGCAGGCAGGCGAGCACGGTGATCGCCGGACCGACCACCAAGAATGTGGTGATCGGCGCGCGCCGCCGCCACAGCACCGGCACGGACGCGACCGCCGACAGCACGATCACCCACCACGACTGGCCCGCGAACACGGCAGGCCCGACGGTGGCGACGGTGACCACCACGGTCAACACGAGATCGACCGCACCGGGCGGGAATCGCTCGAACCGTTCGGTCACCCGCCGGGTCGCGTCGTCCACCGCACTCGCGGCCCGGGTAACCGCATCGATAGACCTCACAAACATCAGTCTGGACTGTTCGCAGGCGCTATGGCCTCACTCTCCGGGGTGATCTCCTCTCACCCCTGCGGATGAGAGGGTGGTCGCCGTGATCAGCTACTCGCGGGCCAGGTTTCCTCGATGATCAGCCGGTCGGTGCGCACCGCCGCCGCGTGGTGCTCGGCGACCAGGTCGGGCGGGTAGGTCGGCCAGAGGGTGATGGCGCCGCTGGCCTTGTCGATGGTGCTCACCGTGCCGCCGATGGGCAGCGGGCTTGGCGGAGTGCGGGTTTCGGTCGGCGGTGGCGGGGTGAAGATGGCGACGACCACGAAGCAGCTGTCGAATTCGGTGATCCGATTGGTGATCCCGCGTCCAGCGTCGTCGTCGAAGGCCAGGTAGCGCTCGGTGAGGCGTTCCGCTTCGGCGAGCGTCACCGGAGTGGTGCACTCGGTCGGGTAAGCATGGATGTCCATGGTGTCGACGGCGGCCACCGGTGGTGGCGCCAACTCCTTTCCGCAATCCTGGTGCCCCACTGTGCCGTACGCGCGCGGCGGTTGCTCGCGTTGTCCGGGATTTGCTGTCGGACGGTGGAGTTTGCCGGTCAGTCGAAGCGCACGGTGGCGAGCATACGGCGGGCCAGCACTTCGGGGTCGGTGTCGGCGGCCAGGCTCGAATTATCCAGCGCCCCTTCGCGCCACAGCGCCGCGAAACCGTGCACCAGCGACCAGGCGGCCAACTGGGTGGCCTGCTGCTGCTCGGCGTCGGCCGGGTGGATGACGGACACGCCGGAGCGCAGCGCGCTCGCGGCACCGAGGCGGGCCGCGTCCAGGCGCGGATCGCCGGCGCGCAGCAGGCTGTGCCGGAACATCACGTCGAAATGCCCGGGGTGCTCGCGCGCGAAACGAATGTAGGCGACGGCGACCTCGCGGAAGTCGGTACCGGCCTGCGCAAGTTCCGCGGTGAGCAGCTCGAAGCCCTCGATGGCCAGCGCGGTCAGCACGCCCGCGCGGTCGCCGAAATGGTGTGCGGGCGCCGCGTGCGAGACGCCTGCCCGGCGGGCCAGCTCGCGCAGCGAGACCGCGTCGACGCCGTCGCTCGCGATCTGATCGGCCGCCGCGGCCAGGATGGTGGCCCGCAGATCCCCGTGGTGATAACCGCTTTTCGCCATGCCTCGATGGTGCCCGAGAATCTAGGCATTGACAAGTTTGCGCGCTCGATCTAATCTTTCCACTGTCAAGATTGATCGCAAGAACACGTAGGAGACCCTGATGGCACCGCTGGTTGTACTCGCCGTCGTCACCGCACTGGCCCGGCTCATCGGCTGGCTGGCCGGACCCGAGTGGCTCGATTCCTGGCCGCACGCCGTCGCACTCGGCCTCACCGCCATGTTCGTGCTGACCGCCAGCGCGCACTTCCTGTCGCCGCGCCGCGAGGCACTGGTGGCGATGGTGCCGCCGAAACTGCCGAACCCGGCCGCGCTGGTCGCCCTTACCGGCGTCTTCGAACTGGCGGGCGCGGTCGGCCTACTCATCCCGGCCACTTCGAAACTCGCCGCCGCCGCACTGATCGTGCTGCTGATCTGCTTGTTCCCGGCCAACATTCGCGCAGCGAAGGCAGGACTCGGCATCAAGACCATGCCGCTCCCGCTGCGCACCCTGGTCCAGGTCGTCTTCATCGCGGCGTTGGGTATGGTCCTCTTCGGCTGAGTACGAGAAAGCCCGCCCCGGCAACGAGAACCGTTGCCGGGGCGGGCTTTTGTGGTGTGGTCGGCCGACGAGGACGCCGCTACCGGGTCTACAGCACGGCTTGGGTCTGGGTCACCTTCCCGACGAGCTTGCCTGCGTCGTCCCGGATTTCGGTCTCCACCACGATGAACGTGCGCCCCGCGTGCAGCGGCGTCGACGAGGCGGTGGCGTAGCCGGAGCGGACCGCCCTGACGAAGTTGGTCTTCGATTCGACGGTGGTGGTGCCCGCCTTGCCTTCCGGCAGATTCAGGTAGGCGCACACCGCGCCGGTGGCGTCGGCCAGTGACATCAGCACGCCGCCGTGCAGCATGCCGCCCAGTGTGCACAGCGATTCGTGCCAGGCGATGCGGCTGCGCACCAGCTCGGGCCCGTGCTCGAGCACCTCGATGCCCAGCCGCTCGGTGAACGGCATGGTCTGGTGGAACAGCTTGGTGCCCGTCTCATCGATCATGTTCGCGATCCTGCCCGATCCGGCGGCGCTGGTCGATTACCGGCGAGGTAATGGCTACTGGGCTGGCCAGGTCCGGCGCTGCGCGGCGTGGGTTACCACCGCGACGATCACCAGCGCCGCGATGAGCCCGCCGAGCAGCATCACGGTGGCGGGCGAGCCGCGGTCCACCACCAGCCCGCCGGTCAGCGCGCCGAGCGCGAACGTCGCCTGGAACGAAGCGGTGAACAGCACCGAGGCCGCCTCCGGCGCGTTCGGCGCGGCCTTGGCGAACCAGGCCTGGGTGGACACCGGCACCGCGCCGTAGCCGATGCCCCAAATGATCAGCAGCACAAGCGCACCCGCCTCCCACCGGCCGAAGACGGGAAGTCCCAGAGTGGCGACCGCCATCAGCGCGGCGGCGCAGCCGAGGGTGGTACGCGGTCGCCGCGTGATCGCCGCACCGCCGAGGAAATTGCCGAGAATGCCTGCGACACCATAGATCAGGAGTAACAGCGTGATCATGCCCGGCCGGACCTGGGTGACCTGTTCGAGGAACGGGGTCACATAGGTGTAGGCGCCGAACTGCGCCAGTACGACGAGAAACGTTGCCAGCAAGGCGAATCGGATATTGCTGCCGCGAAGCAGTCCGCACAGCACGGACACCCGGGTGACGGTCCGAGCCGGCAGTGGCGGCAGAAACGTCATCAACATGCCGAGGACGGCGGCCGAGAGCACCCCGACCACCACGAATGCCGTTCGCCAGCCGGCGATCTCGCCGAGCAGCGTGCCCGCCGGTACGCCGAGCACGGAGCCGAGCGGGACCGAGGAGAAGATCACTGCGTTGGCCCGGCTCGCGGAGGCCGCGGGCACCAGGCGTTCGGCCAACCCGGCCGCGATGGACCAGAATCCGCCGATGGTGATGCCGATCAGCACCCTGGACGCCAGCACGACCCAGTACTCGGGCGCGACCGCCATCAGCGCGTTGGCAAGAACCAGCAGAAACATGAACAGGCACAGCATGATTCGCCGATCGATCCGTCCCGTCGCCACGGTCGCCACCGGCGCGGCGACGGCGGCGATCAGTCCGGGCATGGTCATCATCAGCCCGGCCATGCCGTCGGAGATGGTGAAGTCGGCGCCGATCGAGGTGAGCAGGCCGATCGGCAGGATCTCGGTGGTGACGATCGAGAAGATCGCGATCATCACCGAGACGACGGCGAGCCAGCCGGTCAGTGTGCTGCGGGCGGGTGCCGGGGCGGGAGTGGTGAGAAGTGTGGACACCTCGCCAAGTCCACCAGCGGCGCGGTCGCGGCTCTGGCGGGTTTACGCCACCGCCATATGGCGGCGAAAACCCGCTCAGCCGCGCCCGGCGCGCATCGGGGCGAGGAACTCGGCGTTCGTCTCGGACTTGCGCAGGCCTTCCAGCAGCAGGTCGAGGGCCTGCTGGTTGTCCAGCGTGGCAAGGGTTTTGCGGAGGATCTGGGTCGCGGCCAGTTCGTCGGGTGCCAGCATGAGTTCGTCCTTGCGGGTGCTGGACTGGTTGATGTCGACGGCGGGGAAGACGCGGCGGTTCGCGGCGGCGCGGTCCAGTTTGAGTTCGGCGTTGCCGGTGCCCTTGTACTCCTCGAAGATCACCGTGTCGGCCAGCGAGCCGGTCTCCACCAGCGCGGTGGCGATGATGGTGAGCGAGCCGCCGTTCTCGATATTGCGGGCCGCGCCGAGGAAGCGCTTGGGCGGGGCCAGGGCGGAGGCCTCCACGCCACCCGACAGCACCCGGCCGGAGCCCGGGCTGGCCAGGTTGTAGGCGCGGGCCAGGCGAGTCAGTGAATCGAGCAGGACCACGACGTCGCGGCCCATTTCGACGAGTCGTTTGGCGTGTTCGATGGCCAGTTCGGCGACCGCGATGTGTTCGCGGGCGGGCTGGTCGAAGGTGGCCGCCGCGACGTCGGCGGGCACGGCCCTGGTGAGGTCGGTGACCTCTTCCGGCCGCTCGCCGACCAGTACCAGCATGAGCTCGCATTCCGGGTGGTTCTTCGCGATGCCGTGCGAGATAGACTGCAGCACAGAGGTTTTGCCCGCTTTCGGCGGCGCGACGATCAGTGCGCGCTGGCCCTTGCCGATCGGCATGACCAGGTCGGTGACCCGGGTGGTCATGGCGTGCTGTTCGGTCTCCAGACGCAGGCGCTCGTTGGGGTAGATCGGCACCAGGTCGGCGAAGGCGGGCCGGTGCCGGATCTTGTCCGGCTGCTGCCCGTTGACGGTGCCGACGGTGTGCAGCGGCGCGGGTTTGCCGTTGGCGGCTGCGGATTGTGTTGTGCCGGTGAGGAAGTCGCCGCGCCGCAGGCGGTGTTCGCGGATCAGGCGTTGCGGCACGGTGATGTCGTCTGGTCCGGGCAGGTAGCCGTCCAAGCGCAAGGTGCCGCGGTTGTCGTGCAGGTCGAGGATGCCGGTGACGGTGCGGGTCGAATGCTGTTCGGCCGCTGGGTCGTCGGTGGTTGTTTCGTTGATTGTGTTGGTGTTCATGGGATTTCCTTCTGGGGAGTGAGTTTTGGGTACGGCGAACAGCCGTGAATGCGACGGCGTAGGGCACGTCGCGGGGCAGGATCCTGAGTGATATTCCGGAACGGCTCTGTTGACCGGGTCGGAAGGGGATCTCGGAATTCTTGTGGGAGAACTACCTACATCCACAAGTAGAAGACGTGGCCGAGAGTACAGGTTCGATCTTCGGCGCGCAATGGTCTCGTTGGGGTCAACGACCTTCGAGACAGAAGTATTCCCAAGGGGCGAGCATGGGGCCCTGGCGCTGAGCGGCAGGGGTCAGACAACGACGACAAGGCCCGGCAGGCGACGAAGAGTCACCTGCCGGGCCTCGGCGATATTCGGTGTTATTTACCCATACACCGAGCTGAAGAACTGGACCGCGCTGGCGATACCGACCGGAACGCCGAGCAGGATCATGCCCGCCGCCGCGCCGAGCGCGATGCCGACGCCGGCACCCGCGATGCACAGGCCGATCGGGCCGGCGAAGAACGTCGGCACGACCAGTGGTGCACCGATGATTGCACCCGCGACACAGCCGAGCGCGCCGCCGACGATGGTGCCGACCAGCGTGCCGATGGCGGTGGCCAGGCCGAACTGGGTGGCCGCCGTGCTCAGCGCGGTGTTGAAGTCGACGCCCGCGACATCCTTCGCGTCCACCGGCTTCAGCATCGCGGCGGGGTGCGCGTCCGCCACGTTGGTGCTCGGCGTCAAAGTGGCGGTGTTGCCGTCGATCTGGGCCGCAATGGGCCATTCCATGCCGTCTTTGAGATAGGTCAGCGGCATGCCAGCAACCAGATGTCCCTGGTTATCCAGAACCTGGAATTGTGTGCCCTGTGTCGTCAACGACCCGGCCTCGGTCTTCAGTACGACCGAGTTATCCACCACATTCGCGGTGTAGTGGATACCGGGCAGAATGTCGGTCTGCACGGTCGACCCCGGAACGGGAGCCGGTGCGGCAGGCTCTGCGTAGGCGGTGCCGCTAGTGATCCCAACAGCCGCGATGACCAGTGTGGACGCGGCAGCGAACTTCTTGACCCTCATACTTTTCCAAACACTTTCCTCAGCAGGAGCACCTTCGGCCCTTCGTTGGGTCTCGAGCTGGCGCGGCCCATCGTTACGAACCTCCGCAAAGGCTCGTCGCACTTCATTACGAAGATGTAACAGCGGGCGCAAGGGAAGCGTCAAATAGATGCGGAATGTGTTAAAGAAACATAAATTCGGACATTTGGCTAACTTTTAGCATTCGATAATGTGGCGCGCGACACGTTATTCGGCTTTGTGCCGAACACGCGGATTCAGCTGATGCGGGAAACCACCGCGCCCGGCAGTACCGGCAGCACCAGATCGAGCACGCGCCACGGCCACGCCGGAACGCACGCCCGCCGCTGCTCCTTCTCGATCGCGCCGACCATCGCGGCGACACCCTTGTCCAGCGGCGCCACCAAACGGGTGTCGCCCGCCTTGGCCGCCATGTCGGTGGCGATGAACCCGGGCAGCAGTGTGGTGACCGCGATCGGCGACTTGGCCAATTCGGTGCTCAGCGCCTGCCCGAGCGCGGCCAGGCCCGCCTTGCTCGCCGAGTACGCGGCCTTCTTGCCCGGCAGTCCGCGCACCGCGCTCATCGAGGACACCAGCACCAGGTGCCCGGAGTTCTGCGCACGGAAGATCTCCAGCGCCGCCTCGGCCTGCGCGAGGGCGCTGACGAGATTCGTTGTCGCCGTAGCGATATTGGCGGCGGCCCGGCCGGTGCCGATTACCGCGCCCTTGCCGAGGCCCGCATTGACGATCACCCGGTCCAGTCCGCCGAGCTCGTCGCGCAGCTCGCCGAAGACCCCGGGTACGGCCGCATGCTCGTCGACGTCGAGCGCGCGGACCGCAACGGTGATGCCGGGATGGGCCGCGACGAGCTCGTCGCGCAGCGCCTCGAGCGCGCTCAGCCGCCGGGCGCACAGCGCGAGATCGCGGCCTTTGCTCGCGAAGTCGCGGGCCATCGCGGCGCCGAGGCCCGCGCTGGCGCCGGTGATCAGAATCTTGGTCCTCGTCATGGGCCTGACCCTAGCGAGGCGCCGGCCTCAGCCGCCGAACGATCCGGTGCGCGGCGGCGGGGGCAGCAGCCGCCACGGCCCGCAATTGGTGGTCTTGAAGGCGACATCGGTCGGCTTGATCTCCGCGCGGATCGGGCCGAGCCGGGTGAAGTTGTTGCCGATGATGTTTTCCATCTTGGTGTTGTCGCCCTCCACCTTCCACAGCCTGCGCCAATCGCAGCCGTAGGCCGGGTCGGGGGTGCCGGGTGCCTCCCAGATGCCGGGGAAGATGTCGACGCCCACCAGGTAGACGCCGTCCGCGGGCATCGTGTTCGCGGGTTCGGCGGCCGCCGTCGCGGCCCCGAGCATGGTCATCGCGGACGTCATGGCGCCGGCGATGAGGAGTGTGCTTGCGCGCATGGCGATGTTCTCCTCGAATCGTGCTGCAACCGCCGCGCAGCGGCTGACCTGGGAGATCCCCGGAATCTCCGGGGCCAAGGTCTACCAGACCATCCGGCTGAATGTGCCGCATTCCAAATTTCTTATGCGGATGCATTATTAAATCGCGCACGATGTTGTCATCGGGCGGGCGGGCCGCGATATCCGAGGTATGACATGTGTTCGGCTCGAGTCCGTCCGGACGGTGCGGCAGTCCACCTCATGCGGCGCGCAGTGCGCGGGACTGTGCACCGACGACGGGCTAGCCGCTGTGCTGGCGACCGATCGCGCGTTATTGCATTGGCGGGCAATGCGTGCGCTGGGCGATAGCGGACTGGCCGAGCAGGCGGTGCAGGAGTCCTTGCTCAGGGCGTGGCGTTCGTGCGCGTTCTTCGACAGCACCAAGGGCAGCGTGCGGACCTGGCTGCTGGCGATCCTGCGCAACGTCATCATCGACACCGTCCGCGCGCGGGCCTCCCGGCCGGGCGACACCGGC
This sequence comes from Nocardia sp. NPDC060255, assembly GCF_042727395.1. Lineage (NCBI taxonomy): Bacteria > Bacillati > Actinomycetota > Actinomycetes > Mycobacteriales > Nocardiaceae > Nocardia > Nocardia sp. NPDC060255. Next base: position 223,290 of record NZ_JBHXAU010000006.1, read on the forward strand.
TGGGACGAGATCGGCGAACTCAGCGACATCCGCTACGCCCACCCCGATTTCTCGGATGGCCTGGTCGACGGCCTGCTGGTCGCGGAACTACTGGCCAGCCTGCCCGACCCACAGCGCGAGGCCGTAGTCGAGGTGATCCTGCGCGACCGCGCCTATCAAGAAGTAGCCGACGACATCGGCGTCCCGGTCGGCACCGTGAAGACCCGCGTGCACTACGCCCTGCGGTCGCTACGCAGCCTGCCCCGCGGCGCCTGATTGCTCCTGAACACGCCGCGCTAGCGGTAACGGTTGGATAACTGGGGTTGCTATGCTGATGCTTGCGTTGCGAGAGTGAACCACTGGGTTTGGTGTTACTAATGGGAAGGGAGGGGTGCCCTGTCCCGGGGCACCGACCGAACATGAAGCAACCAAGCATCGTCAGAGCCGGAATTTGTTCTGCCGTCACGGCCGCGGTCACGGTGACGCTGTCCGGGTTGGTTCCGGTGATCGCCGCCGCCGAGCCGGGACAGCCGGATCTGGCCACCAAGCTCGCGGGCAAGACCGTGTTCCTTGATCCGGGGCATCAGGGGCCTGGCCATGGCGAGAATGTTGCCAAGCAGGTCAGTGACGGTCGCGGGGGCACGAAGGACTGCCAGACCACCGGCATGGTCACGGTGCACGGGGTGCCCGAGCACACCATCAACTGGAACGTCGCGCAGTTCGTGAAGACCGCGCTGGAACAGTTCGGGGCGCAGGTGAAGTTGAGTCGCCCGGATGATCAAGGCTGGGGCGGTTGCATCGACGACCGCGCCAGGGCCGCCAACGAGTCCGGTGCTGCCGTCGCGGTGAGTATTCACGCCGACAGTGCGCCCGCCGACCAGCGTGGCTTCCACCTGATCGTGCCCGAGTTGCCGATTCCTGATCCGACGATCAATGCCATCCAGTCCAATGCCGGGTTGGCCGCGTCGACCGCGATGCGCGACGCCTACCTCGGGGCCGGGTTCCGTCCGGCGCAGTACGCGAGCGCGGATGGCCTGATGCCGCGCAAGGACATCGCCGGACCCGCACTGACCGCCGTGCCGGATGTTTTCATCGAGATGGGCAATGGCGCCAATGCCGAGGATGCCGCGGAGTTGGAGAGCAAGGAAGGTCAGCTCAAGCACGCCGTCACGATCACCACCGGGCTGGTGGGTTATCTGCTCGGAACGCACTCGGTAACGCCGAATGTGACGGGCGAGCGGCCCGCCGCCGCACCGCTGCCGCAGCAGCATCCGGCGTCGACCGAACCGCAGGCGGGCGCACCGGCGGCGATACCGCCCGCGCAGTCCGTACCGCCCGCGCAGTCCGCACCGCAGGCGCTGGCCGGGCCGCAGCCGCAATCGAATCCGCTGCAACTGCAGCCGAATCCCGCGTCGACCGAGCCCCCGGCGGGAGCGGCGGCACCGCAGGCACTGGACGCACCGCAGGTGCAGTCGAATCCGCCGCAACTGCAGCCGAATCCGGCGTCCACTGAACCTCCGGCAGGTGCCCAGGCACCGCAGGCGCTGAACGCACCGCAGGGCCAGGTCGCACCGCAGGGACAAACCGCACCGCAGTTCCAGACCGCACCGCAGTTCCAGACCGCACCCCAGGGACAGACCGCACCCCAGGGTCAGGCGTCGCCCTTCACGCCACCGGCGCAGACCAGCCCGGGCACCACACCGTGGCCGGGCACCCAGCAATCGCCGACCACCCCCGGCACCCAGCAGAGCCCGACCATGCCGGGCACCCAGCCGACCGTGCCCGGCGAGTCGAGCGACATGCAGTCCGTCCGCGAGATCATGGACATGGTCCTGACCTTGCTGATGCCGCTGGCCAAGTCCCTCGGCGTGGACAACAACCTGGTGACAGCGGAGCTGATCAACCTCGCCTACGCCTTGGCGGCCAAGTTCATCGCCCCCGCCAAATAGCACCCGCGGCACGGCCGAATGTCACCCGCGCCGAGGGTGACATTCGGCCTTTCCGGAGTCATCGAGCCGCCAAGTATGGTGGTCGGCGTGGCTGACCGGATTCCTGTTGTGATCGTCGCGGGGTTTCTCGGTTCCGGGAAAACAACGCTGCTCAACCACCTGTTGCGCAACAGCCGTGGCACGCGAATCGGCGTGGTTGTCAACGACTTCGGCGCGATCAATATCGACTCGATGCTGGTCGCCGGGCAGGTCGACGCCATGGTCTCGCTCGGCAACGGCTGCGTCTGCTGCGCGGTCGACGTCAGCGAATTGGACGAGCTGTTCACCCGGCTCGCACAGCCGCGCGCCAAGATCGACGTGATCGTGGTGGAGGCCAGCGGCCTCGCCGAACCGCGCAACCTCATCCGGATGGTGGTGGGCAGCGACAACCCGCGCATCCGCTACGGCGGTCTGGTCGAGGTGGTCGACGCCGAGCAGTTCCCGGCGAGCAGCGCGCGTCATCCCGAGCTGACCACGCATCTGCGGCTGGCGGACCTGGTGGTGGTCAACAAGGCCGACCGGGTGCCCGCCACGCAGCTGAGCGCATTGCGACAGGACATCGCGGAGTTGATCGGCCAGGTACCGGTGTATGCGACCACGCACGGCCGGCTCGAACCGGGCCTGCTGTTCGACGAGCCGTTGCGCGAAACATCCACGGTTGCTGAGCAATTGAGTTTCGACGAACTGCTCGACAACCACGATCACGACCACGCCGAGCACCGTCATCTGCACGACGACTACCTCAGCGTCTCCTTCACCAGCGAGCAGCCGCTGGACCCACGCGGTTTGATCGGTTTCCTCGAGGACCCACCGCCCGGCCTGTTCCGCGCCAAGGGCTTCGCCGCCTTCGCCGTCGCGGACGAGCGCCGCAAGTTCGTGCTGCACCTCGTCGGCCGCCATCTCGTATTCAAGCCGGCGAATTGGGCGCGCGGCGAATCCCGCACCACTCAGCTGGTGCTGATCGGCGCAGGCATGGACGCCGAGGTGGCTACGAAACGATTGCAGGACACCGTGCACCTCGATGACGCCCCGCTGGACCCGCAATCCCTGCTCGGCGTGTGGCGCTACACGCCGCACTGAGTTCACCCACCGTCTCCCAAACGACGAGTTTGGCGCATTCGGCCCCAATCTGGCGCGTTCGGTGCTAGCGGCGGCGTCGGGCGGACATGAGACTGTCCTGGTGCCCGCCGCGTCGGCACATGCGCAATGGTGCGACATGCCGCGCGTGGTGTCGGGTCGGCGCACCGATTCATGTTCGAGCAGATTCGTTTTGCGACCGATGGGAGTTTTCCATGTCAGATTCGCTGGAGAGCGCCACCGCGTACGTGATCGAAGCGCTGGAGGCCAAGGGGACCGCCACGCGCTACGACTTCGACGTTCCCGGCATTGTTGCCGAATCGCATGCCATCGCCAACGGCTGGGATTTCCGCGCGATCGAGGACACCACGTTCTGGGGAACCGTGGCGCGTTTCCTCAAACAGTGAGATCTCAGTCGAAGCGCGCGGCCTGTTGCCCGCGGGGCGCCGCCGACCACCGCCGGGCCGCGCGGCGCATCGAGCCCGCGTCGGAGTAGCCGAGCAGTTCGGCCTGCCGTGATCTGGTGAGCGGACCGGCCGATGTCGCCTCGTTGAGCCGCGCCGTGCGCGCCCGATCCAGTTCGTGCCGCCAGGTGGTGCCCGCCTCCATCAAACGGCGCTGCAGCGTGCGTGGACTGGTGGCCAGCCGGTGTGCCACCTGATCGAGCGAGACCTCGCCGGTTTCCAGCGCGTCGGCCAGCGCGGCCGCGACCCGCTCGGGCCAGGCGGTGGCCAGCGGCGGTGGTGGCGGCAAGGCCTCGGCGAGTGGCTGCAGTACCGCGGCGAGCACCGGATCGCTGGTGGTCAGCGGCAGCTCCATATCGCTGGCACGAAAGACCATCGCGTCGAACGGCGCGTCGAATTCGATGGCGGCGGTGCCGAACACCTCGACGAACGTTTCCACCTTGACCGGTGCCGATTGGCGCAGCGAAACCCGCAGCGGGACCACCGGCTCGCGGACCACCCGCCTGGCCCGGCTGAGCACGGCGGCCAGGCCCCACAGCTGGGTGAGGTCGCGGCCACGGCCCTCGCCCTTGATCATGTCGAGGTAGAGCGTCACCTCGCCGTCCTGCTCGGCGACCAGGTCGAAGCGGTGGTTGGTGGTGACCGCGGTGACGTAGGGCCCGCAGGTCGCCAGGCCCGCGCCGAGGGTGGGCGCGGTGGAGAACAGATAGTCGTACAGACCGAGGGTGGGCAGTTGGTAGCGCCTGGCCACGTTCAGCGCGACGTCCGGATCGCCGAGCCCGTGCTCACCGATCTCCCACAGCCGGGAGAAGGTGTGGCTCGGCAGGTGCACCTGGTCATCGGCCAGCGTCCACTCGGGCAGCCCGGTCTCGCGAATCAGTCGATCGCGATCGAGACCGGCCGCGCTGAGTTGAGAGATGACGAACCGGTGCAGCAAAACCTGATCGGTACCCATCGCGTCCTCCCGCGCCTCCGGCGAACTGCGTGTGCGGAAACGCTATCTTCGGCGTGTTGATTCGTCATGGGGTTCTTGTCACGGATCGGTTAACCGCAGGCGTTGACCCATTCGGATAATCCGTCGGCGAACAGCTGTCTTTTCCAGATCGGCACCTCGTGCTTGATCCGATCCACCAGGGCCGCGCAGGTGGTGAAGGCCTCGGCGCGGTGCGCGGCGGCGACCGCGACGACGATCGCGTCGTCACCCACGGTCAACGCGCCGATCCGGTGTACGGCGGCGACCGGCAGGCCTGCGGACTCGGCCAGCTCGGCACAGACCTTGTGCAGGAAGCGCTCGGCCTCGGGATGCGCCGAGTACTCCAACGCGGAAACGGCCTGTCCGCCGTCGTGGTCGCGGACCTTGCCCGTGAACACGACGACGGCGCCGTAGTGCGGTCCGGTCACCGCGGCCTCGACCGCGGCGGCGTCGAGCGGCTGGTCGCTGATCCGGGCCAGCCGGACGGTGGGTTCAGTTGTTGTCATGGCTTCCGCCTCCGGCTACTTGCGCGAGCAGATGATCGAGCAGTGGTTCGAGCACCGCGATGCCGTCCTTGACACCGCCGGGGGAGCCCGGCAGGTTCACGATCACCGACCGTCCGGCCAGCCCGGCCACGCCGCGGCTCAGCGCTGCTAGGGGGAACTTCGCGGTGCCGCGCTGCCGGATCGCCTCGGCGACGCCGGGGAGCTCGCGGGTCAGTACGGCGAGGGTGGCCTCCGGGGTGGCGTCGGTGGGGGAGGCGCCGGTGCCGCCGGTGCTGATCACCAGCGACGGTTCGAAGCGCAGCGCGTCGGCCAGTCCGACGGCGATGTCGGCGTCGGCGTAGACGAGCGGTCCGCGGACCGAAAAGCCGAGACCGGCAAGCCATTCCGTGAGGACGGGCCCGGTGGTGTCTTCCCGGGTGCCCGCCGCGACTCCGGTCGAGGCGACGAGGACAACCGCGGAACGAACATCCGAAATGGGTTCCGGCGAAGCGCCACTCGTCGCGGATTCACTGGCATTCGGGACGGATTCCGTTGCGGCGCTTGCCTGATGATGGTCAGCGGACTCGGGACGCACCCAATGTCCATGCTTGCCACCCTCTTTGGTGAGCAGCCGCACTCCGTTGAGCGTCGCCGCCGGATCGACCGCCTTCACCATGTCGTGCAAAGTCAGCCCGGCGACCGCGACCGCGGTCAGCGCTTCCATCTCGACGCCGGTGGGCCCCTTGGTCTTTGCCGTGGCCTCGATGGTGATGGTGGACTCGGTGAAGCCGAATTCGACCTTTACCGAGGACAGGGCGAGCTGATGGCACAGCGGGATCAGCTCCGAGGTCTTCTTCGCCCCGGCGATGCCCGCGATCCGCGCGGTGGACAGCACGTCGGCCTTGGGCAGGTCGTCGGCGCGCACCAGCGCGATCACCTCGGCGGTGGTCAGCAGCTCGCCACCGGCCACCGCGATCCGGGTGGTGTCGGACTTGGCGCTGACATCGACCATGCGGGCGCGGCCCTCGCCGTCCACATGGGACAACTCACTCATCGAAAACTCCTGGGACAGGGCGGATCACAGCGACCACACGCGTACGACGGCACCCGCGGGCAGCGAGGTGACCTCGGCCGGAATATCGATCAGCACGTCCGCCCACGCCATGCTCGCGACGAGATGGGACCCGGGACCGGAGACCACCTCCACCGCCTCGGGATGCTGGTGCAGCGCGGGCAGATCGCCGTGCTTCGCGCGAATCAGCTTGCCGCGCAAGAACTGCCGCTTGCCGTGCGGCGAGCGGGCCACTTCATTGCGCAGCGGCAGCTCGTAGATGTCGACGTGCGGCAGCCCGGCGAGACCGCGCAGGATCGGCCGGGCGAACACCTCGAACGACACCATGGTGCTGACCGGATTACCGGGAAAGCTGAGCACCGGCACGCCGTCGACGACGGTCAGGCCCTGCGGCCCGCCGGGCTGCATGGCGACCGAGCCGAACGTGCCGCCGAGCGGCTCGAGTACGTCCTTGACCACCTCGAAGTCGCCCTTGGACACCCCGCCGGAGGTGAAAACGACGTCGGCGGATCCGGTCGCGTCCGCCAGCAGCGCCCGGAACTGGCCGGGATCGTCGGTGCTGTGCGCGACCGAGACGACAGTGACCCCGTTCGCGGTGAGCGCGGCGGCCAGCGCGATGCCGTTGGAGTTGTAGATCTGCCCCGGCGCCAGCGTGCTGCCCGCGGGCATGAGCTCGTCGCCGGTCGTGATGACCGCCGCCCGGACCGTGCGGAACACCGGCACGGTCGGCAAACCGACCGCCGCGAGCGCCGCGATATGCCGTGGATCGAGCGTGCTGCCCGCGGGCACGAGCAGGTCACCGGCCCGCACGTCGGTGCCCGCCTCGCGCACGAATTCGCCTGCGCTGCGGCCGCGTTCGATGGTGATGGTGCCGTTGTCGGCGCGCACGTCCTCCACCGGAACCACGCAGTCCGCGCCGGGCGGGATCGGCGCGCCGGTCATCACCTTGATCGCGGCGCCGGGTGGCAGCGGCGTCTGCCCGGCATTGCCCGCCGCGACCACACCGGCCACCCGCAGTGTGACCGGCGCGACCACCACGGACGCGGCGCGCACCGCGTAGCCGTCCATCGCCGAGTTGCGGAACACCGGCAGATCCACCGGGGAACGGAGGTCGTCGGCCAGTTGCCTGCCGAGCGCCGCAGGCACCGCGACGTCCTCGATCGAGCGCGCGGCCAATGGCCGCAACAGCTGTTCGATGCTGTCTCGGTAGTCGTCGACGGGCCGGGCCGAGACGCTGGCGGGCCGAGGGTTCATGTGAGCCAGCCTAACGTCCGCCGATCGAGGTCAATCGGCCGTCTGGCTTGTGTGAACCTCACAATCTCGTGGGGCGCGCGGTGCGCGATTCCGTACCTTCTGCGACTGACCAATGGCGGGCAGAGGTCATAATGGACAGGTGACTCTGGTCGAGATGGGGATTCCTGCCGTGCGTTCCGGGCGTCCCTCGCTCGACGGGCGGCCCGATACGCCGTTCCTGCTGGACCGATTCGGGCGCGTGGCTCGCGATCTGCGCGTCTCCATCACCGAGAAGTGTTCGTTGCGCTGCACGTATTGCATGCCCGAGGAGGGGCTGCCCGCGATACCGCAGCACGAACTGCTCACCGTCGAGGAGATCGTGCGCCTGGTGACGCTGGCGGTGCGCGAACTCGGCGTGCAAGAGGTCCGGTTCACCGGCGGCGAGCCGTTGATGCGCCGCGACCTCGAAAAGATCATCGCGGGCTGCCACGAACAGGTGCCGGACACACCCCTGGCCATGACGACCAACGGCGTCGGACTCGAGCACCGCGCGCACGCGCTCGCCGCGGCCGGACTGAGCCGGGTGAACGTCTCGCTGGACACGGTAGACCGCGCCGGATATGCCACGCTGACCCGGCGCGACCGGCTCGACTCGGCACTGGCGGGCATTCGCGCCGCCCGCGCCGCCGGGCTCGCCCCGGTCAAGGTGAACGCCGTCCTGATGCGCGAAACCCTCTCCGGCGCAGCGGATCTGCTCCAATGGTGCCTGGACGAATCGTGCTCGCTGCGGTTCATCGAGGAGATGCCGCTCGACGCCGACCACGAATGGGCCCGCGCCAACATGGTCACCGCCGCCGAACTGCTCGGCGTGCTGGGCGCCCGCTTCGACCTCATCCCGGCGGGCCGCGACGATCCCTCGGCTCCCGCCGAGAAATGGCTGGTCGACGGCGGTCCCGCCACCGTCGGCATCATCGCCTCGGTCACCCGCAAGTTCTGCGACACCTGCGATCGCACCCGGCTCACCGCCGACGGCATGCTGCGCTCCTGCCTGTTCAGCGACCAGGAGTACGACCTGCGGCAGGTGCTGCGCTCCGGCGCCGGCGACGCCGAACTGGCCACGCTGTGGCGCGGCGCGATGTGGAACAAGTGGGCGGGCCACGGCATCGACATCGAGGGCTTCGTGCCGCCGGAACGCACGATGGGAGCCATCGGTGGTTGAGATCCGCTACTTCGCCGCCATCGCCGACGCCGTCGGCAAGGACCGCGAGACCCTGGACCTGCCGATCGGCGCCACCGTCGCCGACCTGCGCTCGACGCTGTCCGCCTCGTACGGGCCGAACCTCGACAAGATGCTGTCGGTGTGCGCCTACCTCGTCGGCGACGAACTCACCCGCGACCCGCACACCGCGTTGACGCCGCGGGTGGACGTGCTGCCGCCGTTCGCGGGCGGCTGAACCCGCCCTCGGGCGCGTTGCGGTTCGCGGTTACCTGCTCGGTCGGCACGAGCGGGTTAGCATCGGCGCGCCAACGCCTTTCGCCGCTCGAGGAGGCCGACCGGACATGTCACAGCCGCCGCAGTTCCTACGCCATCCCGCCATTCTGCGACAGCAGGAGATCCGGGCGTCCAGCCTGCAGCTCCGGGTCGCCGACGCCATCACCAAGTTCGCCGGGTCCATGCAGTTCGTCTACATCCACGCCGTGCTGTTCGCCCTGTGGATGGTGTGGTTCGAGACGAGCCCATGGCCGACCCTGACCCTGGTGGTCTCGCTCGAGGCGATCTTCCTGTCCACGTTCGTGATGATCGGTCAGAACCGCCAGGCCCAGTTCCAGCAGATCAAGGCCGACCACGACTTCACCGAGCAGGAGCTCGAGCTCAAGACCAATACCGAGCTGACCAGGGCGATTCATGCGATGACCACCGAACTTCTGCGTCGGGATCACGCGAAACCGGAGTAGAAATAGTTTCGCGGCCGTGTGTATATGGCTGTCTGTCGTTCGTCGTCTGGGTAGGGAAGGGTGACGGACTCTTCCATTCGAGGAAGGTTGGCGACCATGCACTACTTGGCGACGATTGTGGGAGATGGGCAGGGCGCTCAGCCGGGGAGTCCGGAGTTCGCCGCGGGGGTGGCGAAGTACGCGGCCTTCCAGGAGGCGGCGGGCGCGGCGATCGCGGGCGGTGCGGCGTTGTTCCCGTCGGCCACCGCGGTCAACGTCCGGCACCGCGGCGACCGGACGCTGATCACCGACGGGCCGTTCACCGAGCAGGCCGAGGTGGTCACCGGGTTCTACGTGTTCGACGCGAAGGACCTGGACGAGGCCATCCAGCTCGCCCGGCAGATCCCGGCGGCCGCGCGCGGTGCGGTCGAGGTGCGTCCGATGGTGATGTGGGCGCCGCACGACACACCGTCGGCCGACTGGTGGGTCGCGCTGCTGTGGGAGCCGCAGGCGGACGTGATCGCGCCGGGCTCGCCGGAGTGGGACGCGATGATCGTGCGACACGGGCAGTTCGCCGAAAAGGTCGGCGACGCGATCCGGGGCGGCGGGGCGCTGCAGCCACCGGCGACGGCGACCACCGTTCGGGTGCGCGACGAGAAATTGCTGCTCACCGACGGGCCGTTCACCGAGGGCGCGGAGGTGGTCGATGGTTTGTACGTCTTCACCGCGGCCGGTCCGGCGGCAGCGGCGGACATCGCGGCCCTGATCCCCCGGGGTCCGCAGGGGCGCTCGGAGGTTCGCCGCATCGTCGACGTCGGTTTCTGACGATGGCGGGCCCGGCGGTCTCGATCGACGGTATCTACCGCGCCGAATTCGGCCGGGCCCTGGCCACCGTCGCCCGGCTGGTCGGCGACATCGGGCTGGCCGAAGACGCGGTGCAGGAGGCGTTCACCGACGCGTTGCGCAGCTGGCCGGACCGTGGTGTGCCTGCTAATCCGGGGGCCTGGATCACCACCGCGGCTCGCAATCGCGCAGTGGACCGGCTGCGGCGCGAGTCGGCCCGAAATGGCAAGGAGCAGGACGCCTTCCTGCTGACCGCGCCGAGCGAGGAGGCCGACATGTCGGCGGTATCGGACGACCAGCTACGCATGATCTTCACCTGCTGCCATCCGGCACTGTCGCCGGAGTCTCAGGTGGCGCTGACGCTGCGGCTGGTGTGCGGGTTGCGAACCGCGGAGATCGCCAGGGCCTTCCTGCAGCCGGAACATACAGTGGCGCAACGACTTACTCGAGCGAAAGCGAAGATCCGGCAGGCGGGGATTCCGCTGCGGGTGCCGCCCGCGCCGCTGTTGCCGGAGCGTATGCCCGCGGTGCTGGCGTGCGTCTATCTGGTCTTCACCGAAGGCTACTTCGCCACCTCGGGCCCGACCGTGGTCCGGGATGAGCTGTGCGACGAGGCAATTCGGCTCGGCAAGTTGCTGTGCGGTCTGCTGCCGGACGATTCGGAGGCGCGGGCGTTGCTCGCGCTGATGCTGCTCAACGACAGCAGGCGCGCCCAACGTCGCAGTGCGGAAGGGGAATTGGTGCCGATCGAGGACCAGGATCGCACCGCGTGGAACCGCCCGCAGATCGAAGCCGGGCTGCGCTGTCTGATCTCCGCCGCCGCGGATGGTGTCGGTCCCTACCTCGCCCAGGCCCGTATCGCCGGTGCCCACGCCATCGCCGCCACCTGGGAGCAAACAGACTGGGCGGCAATAGTTTCCGCCTATGACGAGCTATTCGAGTACTCCGACTCGCCCATGGTTACGGTGAACCGCGCGATCGCCGTCGGCTTCCTGCGCGGCTTCGACGCCGGCCTCGCCGCCCTCGACGAGGTAGCCGACCATCCACGGCTGGCCGCCTCGCACCTCGTCCCCGCCACCCGGGCCGACCTGCTCCGCCGCGCGGGGCGCTACACGGAATCTGCGACGAACTACCGCACCGCACTGGAACGCACACCGAACGAACAGGTACACCGCTTCCTGTCCCGGCGTCTCGCCGAAGTGGAGTCAGCGGCGTGCCGCCACGCCCTTTGACGAGGTAGGTGGTGTGTGCCAGGCGGCATGGCGCTGTGTGGGAGGTCGCGGTGGGAACTGCTGAGCGGCAGAGTCTTCCGAAGCTGTAGACACATGCGTAGTACTGCATATATGGTGACCGCAAGGCAAGGAAGGGGAGTGCCATGGTGGCAGCCGCGCTGGTGTTGTATCTGGTATTCGCTGTAGCAGCGTTCGGCTGGCGCAGCTGGTGGCAGTGGCACCGCACCGGATCGACTGGGTTTCACGGCATCGCCGGTCGCCCCGGTTCGCTGGAATGGCTTGCCGGAGTGGGACTGGTCGTCGTGCTCATCCTGAGTTTCGCCGCCCCGATACTTCAACTGGCCGACGTATTCGCACCAATTCACTTGTTGGACAAGCCAATTGTGCAGTGGATCGGTCTCGCCGTCGCGCTCGCCGGTGTCGCGGGCACCCTTTACGCGCAGCACGCGATGGGTGAATCCTGGCGGATCGGCGTCGACGCCACCGAACGCACGACCCTGGTGCGGTCCGGCGTGTTCGGCATGGTGCGCAACCCGATCTACACCGGCATGTTCACCTTCGCCGCGGGCGTAACCCTCATGGCACCCAATCCTGTTGCGGTAGTGGGCTTTCTGCTACTCGTCGCCGTGCTCGAGCTACAGGTGCGCGTGGTCGAGGAGCCATATCTGCGTGACGTGCACGGCGATCGCTACCACGCCTATACCGCCGAGGTCGGGCGCTTCGTCCCGGCCGTCGGCAGGCGATCGCGCGCGCCGCACGCGGGGTGAGATCGGCGCGTGTGCGGGCGGATTGCCCACCGGCCCAACCCATTTCCCCACTACAACTGGGGTTTCATCAGGCTGACACCCCGGCTTAACCTCCGATCCATCGGGATTCATCCGTCCCTTTGGAGGAGCTGACTATGCCCCGAATCTTCCGCAGTGCCACCGCCGGTCGCGTCTTCGCCACCGCCGCCGCGCTGCCAGTAGCGCTATCCCTCGCCATCGCGGGGTCGGCGTACGCCGACCCCGGTCCGCCGCCCGGGCGACTGGCCGACTCGATCAAGGCGCCCGCCGTCAAGCAACACCTGGAGAAGTTCCAGTCGATCGCCAACGCCAACGGCCGCACCCGGGCCGCGGGCACCGCGGGCTACGACGCCTCCCGCGACTACGTGGCCGGCGAACTCCGCCGCGCGGGTTACCAGGTGACGTTGCAGCCGTTCACCTTCCAGTCCTTCCGGGAGCGGACCACGCCCGTGCTGGAGCAGGTCTCGTCCGCCCGCATCGCGTACAAGCCGACCGCACCGGACCGCAACCAGCTCGGTGACTTCGCCACCCTCACCTATTCGGGCTCGGGCGAAACGAAGGCGACCGTCCAAGGCGTCGATCTCGCCTTGTCGCCTGGTTCGACGGCCAACGCCTCGACCTCCGGCTGCGATACCGCGGACTTCGCCAACTTCACTCGCGGCAATATCGCGCTGCTGCAGCGCGGCACCTGCACGTCCGCCGATAAAGCCCGGAACGCCCAGGCCGCCGGGGCTTCCGGCGTCATCATCTGCAACGAGGGCCAGCCCGGCCGCACCGACACCTTCGCCGAGCCGCTCGACGAGACCGGCATCACCGTGCCGGTGGTCGCCACCAGCTTCGCCGTCGGCAAGGACCTGGCCAAGGCGAACACGGTGGTCCGGCTCAAGACCGACACCGAGGCGCTCCCCGCCACCACGCACAACATCCTGGCGGAGTCCCCGCAGGGCAACCCGGACAAGGTCGTCATGGCCGGGGCACACCTCGACTCCGTGCGCGCCGGCGCGGGCATCAACGACAACGGTTCCGGCAGCGCGGGTCTGCTCGAGGTCGCCCTCCAAATGGCCACGACCACACCGAAGAACAAGGTCAGGTTCGCCTGGTGGGGCGCCGAGGAACTCGGCCTGGTCGGCTCCAAGTACTACGTGGCGAACCTGTCCGCAGCCAACCGCGCCAAGCTCGAGCTCTATCTCAACTTCGACATGATCGGCTCGCCGAACTACGCCTACAAGATCTACAACGGCAGCCAGGGCCCGGCCGGTTCTGACCGGATCGAGCAGAACTTCGCCCGCTACTTCGATTCGAAGGGCCTGCGGCACAACGGTGCTGCGCTCGACGGCCGCTCGGACTACGGCGCGTTCATGCGTGCGGGCATCGCGGTCGGCGGCTTGTTCACCGGTGCCGAGGGCATCAAGACTCAGCAGGAACAGCGGATGTTCGGCGGCCAGGTGGGCCGCGCCTACGACTCCTGCTACCACCGGTCCTGCGACACGACCACCAACATCAGCGACAAGGCGCTGACCGACAACACCGGCGCGATCGCCGACGCGATGCAGAACTACGCCGCCAGCGCCGACCCGCCCGGCACCGCGACCAGCTAGTCGCGCCACCAGGTGTCGAGCGGAGTGACCGGAACCGCGCGCTTGTGCCTGGTGTTCAGGTAGATCGACTCGATTCGCTCGGCGACCTCGGGGGTGACGTCCTTGCCCTCGAGGTAGTCGTCGATTTCGCGGTAGGTCAGGCCGAGCGCTTCCTCGTCGGGCAGCGACGGCCGATCGTCCTCCAGGTCGGCCGTGGGGACCTTCGACCAGATGCTGGCCGGCGCGCCCAACTCCTGCAGCAGCGCCGCGCCCTGATGCTTGCTGAGCCCGGTCAGCGGGGTCAGGTCGACGCCGCCGTCGCCGTACTTGGTGAAGAAGCCGGTGACCGCCTCCGCCGCGTGGTCGGTGCCGACCACGAGCATGTTCTCCTGACCGGCCAGCGCGTACTGGATCACCATCCGCTCGCGCGCCTTGATATTGCCGCGCACGAAATCCCGGAGCTTATCGATCTTCAGCGCGGACGCCACCTCGCCCGCGGTCGCGTTGGCGCTCGGGCGGACATTCACCGACACCGACTTGTCCGGCTGGATGAACCGCAGCGCGGTGCGCGCGTCGACCTCGTCGGCTTGCACGCCATACGGAAGCCGCACCGCGAGGAAGGTCACGTCCGCACCGTCGGCCCGGAGCTCCTCCGCGGCCAACTGGCAGAGCCGCCCGGCCAGCGCGCTGTCCTGTCCGCCGCTGATGCCGAGCACGAAACCCTTTGCGGGAGTGGCCTTCAGATAATCCTTGAGGAAATCGACCCGCCGCCGCACCTCGGTCTTCGGTTCGATGGTCGGCTGGACGCCCAATTCCGTGATGATCTGTTCGCGCAGGTTCCGCATGGCAGCCCACTTTACTGACTGTTCACCGCGAAACAACGCGGCGAACCAAGGCTTCCCAGTTGTCACCGATCTGATCGCGGGTGTATCCCTGCGCGCGCATCTGATGCATGATCAGCGCGGCGCTGAGCGCGGCGAGCAGGCTGTCGGCGACCAACGGGATCTCGCCGGGCACCCCGGCCTGGCGCAGCAGCATCGATACGTGCGCCTTGAGTAAGAGGTAGGGCGCACCCGAGTATCGATCGCGCGCCTCGCCGACCTCCGCGGCGCGATACAGCTCGCCCTCCACATCGATATCGAGCAGCCGCGCGCGCCCGAACGCGACGAGCCGCTCCGCCGGCGCCGCGCCGGGTCCCAGCGGCGGCGGCCCGAACATGAACGCCTCCTGCGCCTTGCGCTCGGAGTGATCGAGTAGCGCGAGCAGCAGCCCGGACCGGCTGCCGAACCGCCGGAAGACGGTGCCCTTGCCGACCCCGGCGCGCTTGGCCAGTGCGTCCATGGTGAGGCCGTCGACGCCCTGCTCGCGCACCAGCTGCTGCGCGGCGTCCAGCAGCAGCTGCCGGTTGCGTGCCGCGTCGGCGCGTTCGGTCGGTGCGGCCGCGCCGGGTGGCGGCGCGCCGATCCCGAGCAGCGGACGTGCCGCGGGCATGGGGAGATCCGATGTGGGGTAGCTCACAGCAGCCACACATTCTCCGCGGGAAGTAATCGGACCACGGTCCGGTTAGTCATCAATGAAAGTTCGGACACCACTTACTCAGTACACCAGGAGTTGTCATGGGCCAGACCCGCATCCTCGCTCTCGTCGGCAGCCTCCGCGCCGCCTCGATCAACCGGCAGCTTGCCGAGACCGCCGCACAGACGGCCCCCGCAGGCGTCGAGATCACCATCTATGAAGGCCTCGCCGACATCCCCTTCTACAACGAAGACCTCGATGTCGAGGGTGCGGTACCCGCCGCCGCGCAGGCGCTGCGCGACGCGGTCGCCGCCGCCGACGGCCTGCTCGTGGTGACCCCCGAATACAACGGCACGCTGCCCGGCGTGTTGAAGAACGCGATCGACTGGGCCTCCCGTCCGTACGGCGCCGGTGCCATCAAGGGCAAGCCGACCGCCGTGGTCAGCGCGTCGATCAGCCCGAACGCCGCGCAGTGGGCGCACGGCGACACGGTCAAGTCGCTCGGCGTGGCGGGCGCCGGCGTGGTGGAATCCGCGCACCTGCACTTCGCCACGATCGGCGAGCGGTTCGGCGCGACGCATCCGCGCGAGGACGCCGAGGCGCTCACCAAGCTGGCCGCCACCGTGCACGAACTGGTCCAGGCCGCTCGGGGCGAATTCGCCGCCGTGTAAGCTTCGCGTCCGGTCTTCTCGAGGGTCATCTCCAGGCGGTGGAGGTGGCCCTCTTTGTCTGCCCGGAAGGTTTGCTGGAAATCAGCTACGGTACGAAATTGTGATCTGCACCACGGTCGTGTCGGGTTGCGAATCGAGCGTCCAGGTACTTACTGCCTTCGAATTTCATCAATGTGACTCGCAACATGTCGTGTTGGATGATTCTGTCGGCCACTAGGTGTAGTGTCTTCGGTACTGGAAGACGGCATGACACCCCGCTCTGCGAGCACCAGCCCGAAGGGGTTGAGCAGGGGATTTACAGCCAGATCCAGGAGTTTGCGCAGCAAGGCCGATCGTGCACTGCATACGGATCATCAGGCTGTGGATCAGGCACAAGGAGAAGAGGGATACCAATGACCGTCACCGTGTACACCAAGCCCGCTTGCGTCCAGTGCAATGCCACCTACAAGGCCCTCGACAAGGCCGGGGTGGACTACGAGGTGATCGACATCTCCGAGAACGACGAGGCACGTGACTACGTCATGGCCCTCGGCTACCTGCAGGCTCCGGTCGTCGTCGCCGGCGAGGACCACTGGTCCGGCTTCCGTCCCGATCGCATCAAGTCGCTCGCCACCGTGGCGGCCTGACCGCCTCCGCTTTCCGTTCCTCCGAGAGGAGAGGGTGACCGTGTCCGATCAGGCCGCGCTCGTCTACTTCTCCAGCGCCTCGGAGAACACGCACCGCTTCGTCGAGAAGCTGGGTCTCCCGGCAACTCGCATTCCACTGCACACCGCCGATTCGCTGCGCGTCGACGAACCCTTCGTGCTGATCGTCCCCACCTACGGGGGCGGTCGGCACGTCCTGGGTGGGAACAGATCCGACAAGGATTTCGTGCCGCGGCAAGTCGCCAAGTTCCTCAACGATCCGCACAACCGCGCTCTGCTGCGCGGGGTGGTCGCGGCGGGAAACACGAACTTCGGCGATACCTACTGCTATGCGGGAGACGTGATCTCGCGTAAATGCGGGGTGCCGTACCTGTATCGCTTCGAACTCATGGGAACCGCTGAGGACGTCGAGCGCGTCCGAGAGGGATTGGGATTGTTTTGGCAACAACAACGACAGCACCGGCCGGAAAAACGGCTCGCTTAGAGCAGGCATCGGGCCGCGGTGCGGAGGCCGGCGAGGTCATGGACTACCACGCCCTCAACGCGATGCTGAACCTGTACGGCCCGAACGGCGAGATCCAGTTCGACAAGGACCGCGAGGCGGCGCACCAGTACTTCCTGCAGCACGTCAACCAGAACACCGTCTTCTTTCACAACCTGGACGAGAAGCTGGACTACCTGGTCGACGAGAAGTACTACGAGCCGGAGGTACTCGAGCAGTACAGCCGCGGGTTCATCAAGCAGCTGTTCCAGCAGGCCTACGCCAAGAAGTTCCGGTTCCCCACCTTCCTCGGCGCGTTCAAGTACTACACCTCGTACACGCTGAAGACCTTCGACGGCAAGCGCTACCTGGAGCGGTTCGAGGACCGGGTCTGCATGGTCGCGCTCACCCTCGCCGCCGGGGACGAGGTGCTCGCGGGCAAGCTGGTCGACGAGATCATCGACGGCCGCTTCCAGCCGGCCACCCCGACCTTCCTCAACTCGGGCAAGAAGCAGCGCGGCGAGCCGGTGTCCTGCTTCCTGCTGCGCATCGAGGACAACATGGAGTCCATCGGGCGCTCCATCAACTCCGCGCTGCAGCTGTCCAAGCGCGGCGGCGGGGTCGCGCTGCTGCTCAGCAACATTCGCGAGCACGGCGCGCCGATCAAGCAGATCGAGAACCAGAGCTCGGGCGTCATCCCGATCATGAAGCTGCTGGAGGACTCGTTCTCCTACGCCAACCAGCTCGGCGCGCGTCAGGGCGCGGGCGCGGTGTACCTGCACGCGCACCACCCGGACATCTACCGGTTCCTGGACACCAAGCGGGAGAACGCGGACGAGAAGATCCGCATCAAGACCCTCTCGCTCGGCGTGGTGATCCCCGACATCACCTTCGAACTGGCGAAGAAGAACGAGGACATGTACCTGTTCTCGCCGTACGACGTGGAACGCATCTACGGCAAGCCGTTCGCCGACATCGACGTCACCGAGAAGTACTACGAGATGGTCGACGACAAGCGGATCCGCAAGTCGAAGATCAAGGCGCGCGAGTTCTTCCAGACCATCGCCGAGCTGCAGTTCGAATCCGGTTACCCGTACATCATGTTCGAGGACACGGTGAACCGGGCCAACCCGATCGCGGGCAAGATCACCCACTCGAACCTGTGCTCGGAGATCCTGCAGGTCTCGACGCCGTCGATCTTCAACGACGACCTGTCCTACGCCAAGGTCGGCAAGGACATCTCCTGCAACCTCGGGTCGCTCAACATCGCCAAGGCGATGGACTCGCCCGACTTCGCGCAGACCATCGAGACGTCCATCCGGGCGCTCACCGCGGTGTCCGATCAGACGCACATCTACTCGGTGCCGTCGATCGAGCAGGGCAACAACGAGTCGCACGCGATCGGCCTCGGCCAGATGAACCTGCACGGATACCTGGCCCGCGAGCGGGTGCACTACGGGTCCGAAGAGGGCATCGACTTCACCAACATCTACTTCTACACCGTGGTCTACCACGCGATTCGGGCGTCGAACCTGATCGCGAAGGAGCGCGGCAGCTACTTCGGCGGCTTCCCCGAGTCCAAGTACGCCAGCGGCGAGTACTTCGACAAGTACACCGAGCAGGTGTGGGAGCCGAAAACCGAACGGGTCGCTCAGCTTTTCGCCGACGCCGAGGTGCGGATCCCGACGCAGGACGACTGGCGCGAGCTCAAGGCCTCGGTCATGGAGCACGGCATCTACAACCAGAACCTGCAGGCCGTCCCGCCGACCGGTTCGATCTCCTACATCAACCACTCCACCAGCTCCATCCACCCGGTGGCGTCGAAGATCGAGATCCGCAAGGAAGGCAAGATCGGCCGCGTCTACTACCCGGCCCCCTACCTCGACAACGACAACCTCGAGTACTACGACGACGCCTACGAAATCGGCTACGAAAAGATCATCGACACCTACGCGGCCGCCACTCAGCACGTCGACCAGGGCCTGTCGCTGACCCTGTTCTTCAAGGACACCGCCTCCACCCGCGACCTCAACCGCGCCCAGATCTACGCCTGGCGCAAGGGCATCAAAACCCTCTACTACATCCGCCTGCGCCAAATGGCCCTGGAGGGAACCGAAGTCGAGGGCTGCGTCTCCTGCATGCTGTAGGGATCAGCTAGCTCGCGAAAACCTCAGTGCCATAGCCGCACTGAGGTTTTCGTGTTTCCGGCTGATTCGTTGTTACCTTCTCCCGTCAGCATCCGTCATACAGACGACGATCGGAATTTCCGAGGTCGTCCGGGTGACAATGGGAGTGGAGAACACAATGCTGACGAACATCATGTACACGACGATCTACGTGACCGATCAAGACGGGGCGCTGACGTTCTACACCGAGGCGCTCGGGATGGAGAAGCGTATCGACGCCCAGGGGCCCGCTGGACGGTTCCTCACCGTCGGCGTTCCCGGCAGTCCGGTCGGGCTCATCCTGTGGTCGCATGCGCCGTCCGCTGGGCAGCCGGCCGCGGCGGCCTCGGCGGAGATTCCCGGGCCGGTAATTCTCGAATCCGATGACCTGAGAAACGATTTCGAGGTGCTTCGGCAGCGAGGCGTGACGTTTACCCGGCCCGAGCCGGAGGATTATCCGTTCGGGGTTCGCATCGACGCGGTAGATCCGGACGGTAACCGGATCGCGCTCCGTCAACAGAGCCGCGCCGATGGCTGACCACCCGGACCTGGTGGCCGCGGCGTTCGAGGCCCAGCGCGATCGGCTGCGCGCGGTCGCGTACCGCGTGCTGGGCTCGCACGCCGACGCCGAGGACGTGGTGCAGGAAGCGTGGCTGCGGCTCGCGCGTCAGGACGCGGCGGCCATCGATAACCTGGCAGGCTGGCTGACCACGGTGGTCGGCCGGATCAGCCTGGATGTGTTGCGGTCGCGGCACACTCATCCCGAAGCGACGTACGGCGACAGTGTGCCGGAGTTCGTGGTGACGCCCGACGATGGTCCCGAGCCCGCGGAGCACGTGGCGCTCGCCGACTCGGTCGGCCTCGCGCTGCTCGTCGTCCTCGACTCGCTGGGGCCGAGCGAGCGACTGGCCTTCGTGCTGCACGATATGTTCGCGGTGCCGTTCCACGAGATCGGCCAGATCCTCGGCAAATCCGCCGACGCCACCAAGATGATCGCCAGCCGGGCCCGCCGGAAGGTGCGGTCGACCGCGCCGCCGGCCGCCGCGGGACGCGAGCAGCGAGCGGTGGCCGAAGCCTTCCGTGCCGCGGCGTTCGGCGGCGATTTCGCGGCGTTGCTGCGGGTGCTCGACCCGGATGTGCGACTGACCGTGGCCGCCCAGGGCGGTGAGATGGTCGTTCTCGGCGCCACCGAGGTCGCGGCAGGCGCGCAGCTGGTCGCCGGCGCGGTCGCGCAACAGCGGGCGGTGCTCGTCAACGGCCTGCCCGGCTACGTCTCCTGGCGTAAGGACGGCTCCGTGTACTCCGTCATCTCGTTCACCGTCATCGACGACCGCATCAAAGCCATCGCGATCGTGTCCGACCCCGCCGAACTCGCGACACTGCGCCTCCCGGACCCGCCTGAGTCCGCGGTGCACTGAGGTTTCCGCAGTTGAGTGAAAATGGCTGGGCGAGTAGCGGATTCGGATATTATGCGAGCAACCGTATTCGGGGGAATGCATGAGCGATGCGTCAGATGACCAGCGTCCGAGCCGGATTCGCCGCCACCGAGCCCACCGCCGCCGGACGATGCGCAGTCCTCGCCCGGCGGCGCGGCGGCCGTCCGCATCGCGATCCTCGCGCCATCTACCGGGCCCGCGCTGACGCCGGTCAGTCCATCCGCTCGATCTGCCGGATCTTGTTCATCGCGTCCAGCGCGGCCACCTTGTAGGACTCGGCGAGCGTCGGGTAGTTGAACACCGCGTCGACCAGATAGTCCACCATGCCACCGCAACCCATCACGGCCTGGCCGATGTGCACGAGTTCGGTTGCACCGGTGCCGAATACGTGTACACCGAGCAGTGACCGGTTCTCGCACGAGACCAAAAGCTTGAGCACGCCGTAGGAGTCGCCGATGATCTGGCCCCTGGCCAGCTCGCGGTACCGGGAAACGCCCACCTCGAACGGAATTCGTGCCGCGGTGAGCTCGTCCTCGGTCTTACCGATGAAACTGATCTCCGGAATCGTGTAGATGCCGATCGGCTGCAACGACGACAGTGCCTGCACCGGTTCGCCGCACGCGTGGTGCGCGGCCAGCCGCCCCTGCTCCATCGAGGTCGCCGCCAGCGCGGGAAACCCGATCACGTCGCCGACCGCGTAGATGTGCGGCACCTCGGTGCGGAAGAACTCGTCCACCTCGATGCGGCCACGCCTGTCCGCGCTGAGCCCGGCCTTCTCCAGCCGCAGGCTCGCGGTCATGCCTTGCCTGCCCGCCGAATACATGACCACCTCGGCCGGAATCTTCTTGCCGCTCGCCATGATCGCGATGGCCCCGCGCGGATGCCGCTCGACCGCGGTGACCGTCTCCTGGAAGCGGAAGGTCACCGCGAGATCGCGCAGGTGATACTTGAGCGCCTCGACCACCTCGATATCGCAGAAGTCCAGCATCCGTTCCCGCGATTCCACCACGGTCACCTTGCACCCGAGCGCCGCGAACATCGACGCGTATTCGATGCCGATCACGCCGGCGCCGACCACGATCATCGACTGCGGCACCCGCTCCAACTCCAGAATGCCGTCGGAGTCGATCACGGTCTTGCCGTCGAAGTCCACCGTGTCCGGCCGCGCGGGCTGGGTGCCCGTCGCGATCACGATGTTCGCCGCAGTCACCTTCGCTTCCTGACCGGTGCCGTCGATCACCTCGACGGTGTGTTCGTCCACGAACGAGCCGAGGCCGGGCAGCAGCGCAACCCGGTTGCGGGACAACTGATTACGGACCACGTCGACCTCACGGCCGATCACGTGCTGGGCCCGGGACAGCAGGTCGGCGACGGTGATGTCGTCCTTGACCCGATAACTCTGCCCATACATCTCGCGCTGACTCAGACCCGTCAGGTAGAGCACCGCCTCGCGCAGCGTCTTGGACGGAATGGTGCCGGTATTGATACACACCCCGCCGACCATGTCCCGCCGCTCCACCACGGCCGCCCGTTTCCCGAGCTTCGCGGTGGCGATCGCCGCCTTCTGGCCGCCGGGACCCGACCCGAGCACCAGCACGTCGTAGTCGTACATGCGCCAAGTCTGACAGTGGAATATGAAATCCACGGTCGCTTCGGGTAACCGATCGAGCGAACTGCCGCCGACATCGGCCGAGAGGTCGGCGGCACCGGTTCCCGTTGCTCAGGCGAGGGCGGGAGCTACTTCTTTTTCGAAGAGCTCGATGCCGGAGGTGTCGTAGGCGGACTCGGGGAAGTTGAAGATGGCGTAGCCGAGGCCGAGGTCGCGGAGGGGGAGGAGGCGTTCGATGAGCTGCTCCGGGGTGCCGACGGCGGCGGAGGGGCGGAACATGTTGTCGACGAAGGTCTTTGCCTGGTCGTCGCCGATCACCGAGGCCAGCTTGGCCTGGATCTCGGCGAGTCGTTCCTCGACCTCGGCTTCGGTGGACGCGATCACCGCGTTGAAGTTCGAGGAGCGCACGATGGCGTCGAAGTCGGTGCCGACGTCGGCGCAGTGGGCGCGCAGGATCTCGGACTTGGCCGCGAATTCGTCGGGCGCGCCGCTGAAGTTGGTGTACTGGGCGTACTTCGCCGCGATCTTCAGGGTCTTCTTCTCGCCGCCGCCCGCGATCCAGATCGGAATCCCGCCGTCCTGCAGCGGAAGTGGCCGCACGATGGCCTCGTCGACCTGGTAGTGCTTGCCGTCCAGGGTGGCCTTACCGGTGGTCCACGCCTGCCGGAAGATCTGCACGCCCTCGTCCAACCGGCCGAGCCGCTCGCCCGCGCCGGGGAAGCCGTAACCGTAAGCGCGCCATTCGTGTTCGTACCAGCCGCCGCCGATGCCCATCTCGACCCGGCCGCCCGAGATCAGGTCGACGGTGGCCGCGACCTTCGCCAGGTAGGCCGGATTGCGGTAGCTCATCGCGGTGCACATCTGCCCGAGCCGGATCCGCGAGGTGGACGCCGCGAACGCCGACATCAGGGTCCACGCCTCGTGCGTCGCCTCTTCGGTCGGCAGCGGAACGGTGTGGAAGTGGTCGTACACCCACAGGGACTCCCAGGTGTCGCCGGCATCCGCGCGTTGCGCGAGATCCCGCATCACCCGCCACTGGTCCGCCGGGTCGATGCCGACCAGGTCGAGCCGCCAGCCCTGCGGGATGAAGATGCCGAAGCGCACAGATTTCTCCTTCGTGTGTTTGCCCCAAACCTAGTCAATCATCCCGTGCCGGGTCGATCGTGGCGTGGCGGCAGCGCAGTGCCCGGCCGAGCGCCGCCCGGCCGGGCACCTACCTGTCTACTCCTACGCGCCGGTGAACTGCGCCCCGGCGATGGACGTGGACGGCGCACCGTCCACGCCGACCGGGATGTCGCCCTCCAACGTCGTCCGGTACAGCACCCGGGTGACGTCGAGATGATCGAGGTCGCTCGGCGCGAGATGCGCCGTCACCCGGTTGTCCCAGAACGCGATGCTGCCTTTCGCCCAGCGGAACCGGACGGTGTAGGCGGGGTTGGACACCTCGTCGAACAGCAGCTTCAGCAGCGCGTCGCTCTGATTGGGGCTCAATCCGACGATGCGGGTGGTGAAGCCAGGATTGACGAACAGCGCCCGCTCACCGGTCACCGGGTGCACCCGGACCACCGGATGCTCGGTGACCAACGGCGCGGCGGCCACCTTCTTCGCGTAGTCGCTGTCCTCCTGCCAGACCGGCCTGCGCCCGCCGAACCGATGCTCGGCGCGCAGTCCCTCGACGAAACGCCGCAGCGATTCCGGCAGGTTCTCGTAGGCGGCGACCAGGTTCGTCCAGCCGGTGTCACCACCCTGCGCGGGCGCGATCTCGGCGCGCAGGATCGAGGCGGCGGGCGGGTTGATCAGCGGCGAGACATCGGTGTGCCAGAAGTTGGTGTAGCTGAATTTCTTTACACCGAACCGTTTTTCGTACAACCGGCTGTCCACGGCGAGGATCTCCGGGAACTCGGTCGGCGCGTCCGTGTCGTAGGGGTGCGACGGGGTGACCGCGCCGAACCGCCGGGAGAACGCGATCTGCTCGGCGTGGCCGATGTGCTGGTCACGGAAGAACAGCACCTTGTGCTTGTGCAGTGCGGCGGTGATCTGCTCGACCTGCTGGTCGGTCAGCGTCGCGCGCAGATCGACGCCGGCGATATCGGCGCCGATGTACCCGGCGACCGGGGTGATCTGCAGGGTGTCCGTGGTGGCGAGCGTGGCTGGTTCGTGCACCGTGGTCATGGGGACCTCGCTAGGGAGAAGTGGAGTGGGGGAGGCGGGTTCGATCGCCCGGACGACAGGCGCTGCGGCACCTGCGCATGAAGTCGACCTCGCGGCGTTTCGTCAACGGCGTCATGGCAATTCGGGTCCGATCGCGTAGCGCGCGCCCAGTGGGCCGCCGCCCCAGCCGAGCGCCTTGCGATAGCTGCCCAACAGGCCGTGCTCGATCAGGTAGGCCTCGTCGCGTTGCGCGTCGTCCGGTGCGAGTGGTTCCGTGCGCGCGGCGACGAACAGCGCGTCGGCCGGGCAGTACGCCTCGCACATGAAGCACGTCTGGCAGTCGGATTGCCGTGCGAGCAAAGGGATTCCGTCCGCGCCACGATCGAAGACGTGGGTGGGGCAGACCTCGATGCACTTGTCGCATTCGATGCATCGGTCGACCGAGACCAGTTCGATCATGCTGACACCAGCTGTGACTGAGCCAGGAACGTCGGTTCCGGTGCGGTCCACACCTCGTCGAGCCCGCCGGTGATCAGCCGATGATGCTGCGCCGGATCGAGCTCGGGGAACTCCTGACGACGCGCCATGCCGCGCGACTCGGTGCGGGCGAGCGCCGCCGTGTACATCCACCGCGCGTGCGCGAGCATCGCCGCCGCCGAGCGCACCTTGGACGGATCCTGTTCCGCGAAGGTCAAACTCGTCCGAGCCTGCTGCCACATCTCGTGCAACGTCGTCAACGCGGGCCGCAGCCGATCGCCGTGCCGGAGGTAGTTCTTGTCGTACGGCAGCACTTCTCGCTGCACCACCGCGACGACATCGACGGGCCGCAACTCGGCGTCCGGCCGCCCGGTGGGCCGGACACCCACCCCGCCCGCACCGAACCGTTGCCGATCGTCGACCGAATCACCGTGCTGCCGTGCGTATTCCGCCGCCCCCGCGCCCGCCCAACTGCCCGACGACATCGCCCACGCGGCATTGTGACTGCCGCCGCCGGTGAAACCGCCGCAGATCAGTTCCCGGGTCGCGACATCGCCCGCGACATACAGCCCGGGCACGCTGGTCGAGCAATCCGCGCCGGCGACGCGAACCCCGCCCGTGCCCCGCACGGTCCCTTCGAGCAGCAGGGTGATCGGGAACCGATCGGTGAACGGGTCGATCCCGAGCCGGTCGAAGGTGAGGAAGAAGTTCGGCTGCCCGAGCCGCATCGCCCGCCGTTGCGCCGCGTCGGCCCGATCCAGCGTGCAGTACACCGGCCCGTCCATCAGCGCCCGCGCG
Organism: Nocardia sp. NPDC060255; assembly: GCF_042727395.1. NCBI lineage: Bacteria > Bacillati > Actinomycetota > Actinomycetes > Mycobacteriales > Nocardiaceae > Nocardia > Nocardia sp. NPDC060255. The sequence goes on from NZ_JBHXAU010000006.1 coordinate 248,880, forward strand.
ATGGGCGAGCGGCTCTTGCCCGACGCACCCGCCAGCGGTTCGCCATTGCCCAGGTAGAAGGTCGCGAAGGAGTAGTAGGCGGTCTTGGTCACCGAGGTGAACTCCGGCGCGATGGCGTAGGCATTGGAGAACTCCATGCCGGAGAGCTCGGCGCCTGCCTCGACCGCCATCAGGGCCCCGTCGCCGGTGTTGACGTTGCAGCCCAGCGTCTTCGACAGGAACGCGCACCCGCCGGTGGCGAGCACGACTGCGCGCGCGGTGATATCGATGAGCTCACCGGTGGACAACCGTTGCAGGCGGGCACCCGCTACCGAACCGTCGCCGGCGGTGAGCAATTCGATCGCCGGAGCATGATCGAGAATCGGTACGCCCGCACGCTGCACCCGAAGTCGTTGGCGCCGCATGTATTCCGGCCCCTGCACGCCGGTCCGCAGCGGCCGCCCCTCGCGATCGGCCGGAAACGGATACCGACCGGCCTCGGCGAGTTCATTGACCCTGGCATAAGTCTCGTCGAGCACCCGGGCCATCCACCCGCGATCGGCGAGATACCCACCGAGCGCCTCGCGACTCGCCATCGCCTTCTCGCGCAGTTCCGGTTCGGGCTGGACGTACCAGATCCCGGTCCCCGCGGCGGCCGTCGCACCGCTGGAACCACAGAAACCCTTGTCGGCCAAGATAACCGAGGCGCCGGCCGCCGCGGCCTTCAGCGCCGCCCAGGTACCGGCCGGGCCGCCGCCGAGTACGAGGACGTCGACAGTCATGCGCTCGCCTCGGTCCGTTCCTGCGTGTGCCTGCTTTCCACCGGCCCGAGCCCGTAGTGCCCACGCAGCGTGTCCGCCTGGTAGTCGGTGCGGAACAGCCCGCGCTCCTGCAGGATCGGCACCACCTGGTCGACGAAGTCTTCCAGCCCGCCGGGCAGATACGGCGGCATGATGTTGAACCCGTCGGCGGCCCCGTTGTCGAACCAGCTCTGCAACTCGTCGGCGATCTGGGTCGGCGTGCCCGCGAACGTCCGGTGCCCGCGCCCGCCGCCGAGCTTGCCGATCAGCTGCCGCACGGTCAGGTTCTCGTTCGCCGCCAACTCCTTGACCAACGTGAATCTGCTCTTGTGCGTTTCGATCTCGTCCTCCGTCGGCAGCGGTGGCAGCGGCGCGTCGAGCGCGTGCTCGGTGAGGTCGACGCCGAGCATGGTGGACAGCTGGCGCAGCGCGTAGTCCGGCGAGATCAGATCGGTGAACTCTTGCTCGAGCGCCTGCGCCTCCTCGGTGCTGTCGGCGATGAACGGCACCAGCCCCGGCAGCACCTTGAGCTCGTCGGCCGCGCGGCCGTACTTCGCCATCCGCGACTTCAGATCCTGATAGAACGCCTGCCCCTCCGCCAGGGTCCGCTGCGCGGTGAACACCGCCTCGGCGTGCCTGGCGGCGAATTCCTTTCCGCTCTCCGATGATCCGGCTTGCACGAGCAGTGGTCTACCTTGCGGTGTGCGCGGCGAGTTCAGCGGTCCACGCACCCGGAAGCGCGGTCCGTCGTAGTCGATGGTGTGCACCTTGTCCGGGTCGGCGAAAATGCCGGACTCCGCGTCGAGCAGGATCGCCTCGGCCTCCCAGCTGTCCCACAGTTGGTTGACCACCTCGACGAACTCCTGCGCTCGCTCATACCGCCGGGCGTGCTCGGGCACGCCGTCGTAGCCGAAGTTGAACGCCTCGTCCTCGCCCGCCGACGTGACGATGTTCCACCCGGCGCGACCGCCGCTGATGTGGTCGAGCGAGGCGAACTTGCGGGCCAGGTTGAACGGCTCGTGGTAAGTCGTCGACGCGGTCGCGATCAACCCGACATGCGTGGTGGCGGCGGCGATCGCGGCCAGCAGCGTGATCGGCTCGAAGACGGCGAGGGTGTTGCGCTTGATCCGCGGACCGACCGCGAGCCCGTCGGCGAAGAACACCGAATCCAGCTTGCCGCGTTCGGCGATCTGACCCAACTCCTGGAAGTGCCGGACATCGAGGACCCGGTGCGCTTCCGTGCGCGGATGCCGCCATGCGGCCTCGTGATGACCGACGCCCATCAGGAAGGCATTGAGGTGGAACTGTTTACCGGACATGGTTCTTCCTTGCGTTGCGGAGCGGATGGTCAGGCGTTCGGTTCGGTGCGCCAGCGCGAGAATCGGCGTTCGAGGGCGACCAGCAGGCCGTTGAAGGCCAGCCCGAGCAGTGAGATGGCGATGATCCCCGCGTACATGTTCGGGATCTGGAAGTTCTGCTGCGCCGCGGTGATCAGATAGCCGAGTCCGGCTCTGGCGCCGAACATTTCGGCGGCCAGCAGCACCAGGATCGAACTGGCCGCCGCCATCCGCAGGCCGGTGAAGATGGACGGCAGCGCGGCGGGCAGGATCACCTTCTGGAACAACCGGATCGGCGAGAGGCCGAGCGACACTGCGGATTTGATCAGGAGTGGTTCGACGGTACGGACGCCGCTGATCGTGTTCAGCAGGATCGGGAAGGCGCTCGCGTACACCACCAGGGCGATCTTCGAGGTCTCGCCGATGCCGAGGATCAGGATGAAGACCGGCAGCAGGGCCAGCGCCGCGGTGTTGCGGAACAGCTCCAGGATCGGGTTGAGGAAGTCCGCCACCGGCTTGTACCAGGCGATCGAGACGCCGAGCGGGATGGCCACGGTCAGCGCGATCGCGTAACCGGCCAGCGAGCGACTCAGGCTGGCCGAGATGTGCGTCCACAGCTCACCGCTCACCACCAGGTCGACGAAGGCCTGCGCGACCACCGAGAACGGCGGCAGGAACACCTCGTCCACCAGCCCGAGCGCGGGCGCGACCTGCCACAGCAGCAGGAACAGCGCGATCACGATGGTCGGCTTGAACACCCGCCAGGCGAAGCGACCGACCAGCCGGATCGCACGTGATCCGGCGTCGAACGACCGATCCGGCGCGGGTCGATCAGGTGGGGCCACGCGTACTGCGATCGTCCGCTCGGTGAAGTCCACTGCACTAGACATGGGTCAGCCTCTCGATGGGCGCTTCGGCCTGGGTTGTTTTGTCCGACAGTGACTCTCGCTCCAACGACGCGGCACGCTGCACCTCGCTCTGCAGCAGCGTCCAGATCTCGTGGCGGTAGTCCCGGAACCGCTCGGACGAACGAATGTCGCCGCCCGCCTCCCGATCGATCGCCACCTCGACGACCGCCTTGATCCGACCCGGCCGCGAGGTCAGCACCGCGACCCGCTGGCCGAGGTACACCGCCTCGTCGATGCCGTGCGTGATGAACAGCACGGTCTTGCCGGTGGCCCGCCAGATACGTAACAGCTCGTCCTGCAACGACTCCCGCGTCTGCGCGTCGAGCGCGGCGAACGGCTCGTCCATCAGCAGCACCTCCGGATCGAAGGCCAGGCTGCGCGCGATGGCGACCCGCTGCTTCATGCCGCCGGACAACTCATGTGGGTAGCGATCGCCGAACCCGGTCAGCCCCACCAACTCCAGGTAGTGCTCGGCGATCTCGCGCCGGGCCCTGCGGCGTAATCCCTTGGCCTCCAAGCCGAATTCGATATTGCCGCGCGCTGTGCGCCACGGCAGCAGCGCGTACTGCTGGAACACGATGCCGCGATCGAGTCCCGGCCCGGTGATCGGCTTGCCATCCAGGAGGATCTCGCCCGAGGTCGGCTTGCTCAGCCCGCCGAGCAGATCGAGCAGGGTCGACTTGCCGGATCCGCTCGGACCGACCAGCACGAGGAACTCACCCTCGCGCAGCTCCAGCGAAATGTCGTCGATGGCAGTGAATTTCTCGTTCGAACCGCGGATGGCGAACTGCTTGCGCACCCCGGTCAGCGACAGTTTCGCGGTCATTTCGATGCCACCGCCTCGCCGGTCGGGCCGCTCTGCGGGGTGAAGGTGCCGTTGGCGTACGGGTTGTCCTTGTTGGTGAACAGATCCGCCGCCTTCAGCTGGCCGTCCTTCAGCTCGCCGTTGCGGACCAGCCAGTCGATCCAGATCTGCAGTTCCTTCTCGGCGATCACGGCGCCGGGCACCGGAATCCCCGAGCTCTTCCAATACTTGATCAGCCCGGTGTTCTCGTTGCGCCCGCGCTTCTCGATGATCGAGGTGAACCGCGCGAGTACCTGATCACGGGGCGTGACCTGCAGCCAGCGGGTCGCGCGTGCGGTGCCCTGCACGAAATCCTGGACCGCCGCCGGGTTCTTGGCGATGAAGTCGTTGCGGAAGACGTAGGTGCCGTAGTCGAAGGTGCCGAACAGCCCCTTGTCGGTGAACAGCGGGTGGATACCGCCGCGCTCGACCGCGGTCTCGCGGAAGACGCTGCCCAGCGTGCCCACCTCGATCTGGTTCTTGCGCAGCGCGTCCTCGGTGTTCGCCGGCGGCACCACCGTCAGTTCCACCTGCTTGATCTCCTTGTCGGACAGGCCCTGCTGATGCAGCCATTCCCGGGTGATGAACTCGTGGTGCGCACCGAGGGTGTTCACGCCGACCTTCTTGCCGATGAGGTCGCGGGCCGAATTGATGCCGGAATCGTCGCGGACGAAGTAGCCGGTGAACGAATCCTCGTCCGAACCATAGGAACTGAGCACCGCGGTCACCTTCGCGCCACCCGCGATCAGTTTCACCACCGCGCCATTGAATGCGCTACCGAATTCCACCTGATTCGTGGCCGCCGCCTGAATATTGGCCGGGCCGCTGGTGGTGTCGCCCTCCCAGCGCAACGCGATTTTGCTGAAATAGCCGAGATCCTCGGCCAATTCGTAGGCGGAGACCTGACCGGTGGCGCCCTGATAACGGAGCACGGTCTTGCCGTCGGCGGTGCTGCCCGGCTCGGACTTGCCGCAGCCTGCGAGTACGGAAACGCCGGTGAGCAGGGCGAGGGCCACGGCGAACGCGCGGACCGCGCGGCGTGGGGGAGCGGAGGAGGGCATGATGGAAGTCCTTCGAATAAAAGCGCGTGCGAAAGGGAAAAGGGCACGGCGACAACAGAAGAGAAGCGACAATGGAATGCGGGCGCCGGAAAAACTGGCGTCAGCGGCGACAGATCCCGTGCGGCACCCGCATCAGGTCGATCGCGCGGCGGCGGATCAGCGCGGTAGGTGTCAACTCTTCGAGACTTCCGTGAACTGTGGCGGGCGCCGGATTCGGTGCCCGTGGCCTTCTATGGTGTTGCCCTGCGCTGCGCCAGACAACGGCCATTCCACATTGTGAAAACCGCGGTGAGTTTAATTACGGCGTGTATATGCCCTGGGCGGAGCTGTTCTGCACGACCCCGCCGATCCGCACGGCGATCTGGCGCATCGCGGGCAGGATCTCGCGCACCAGTTCTTCGTTCAGCCGCGCCGACCGCGCCTGCACGCTCAACGCGCCCCACACCTGCTTGTCCGCGCCGAACACCGGCACCGCGACGGATCGGATCGGATCGTCCGCACCCTCGAACTCCTCGACCGCGAAACCCTTGCGCCGCACCAGATCCAGCTCGGTGGCGAGGTAGGCGGCGGCGGGCAGATGGGCGAGCAGCGCCCGCCCCGACGCGCTCGACCCCAGCGGTTGCCGCAACCGCGGCAGCTGATGCGTGCAGAACCGCACCGGCGGCCGCGCCTGCAGCACCGTCACCGCATCGCGCGCGTCGGCGACGCTCAGACTCGTCGTGATCCGGATCCCCGCCGCGAGGGCGTACATATGTGGTGCGGCCGAGTCGATCCCGAGCCTGGTCAGCGCGGGCCGAGCCAGCGTCGCCAGCCCCTGCCCGACCCGGTACCGGTCGGTGACCGGATCCTGCTCCAGCAGCCGCCCGCGCACCAACGCCTGGGCGAGCCGATGCGCCGTACTCACCGGCACCCCCGCCAGATGCGCCAGTTCGCTGATCGACAGCTCCGGATCGTCACCCTCGAAGCAATTCAGCAGATGCACCGCCCGCTCGACGGCCTGCGATCCCGAACGTGGCTGGTCGGCAGTAGCCATAGCGCCCTCCTGGCTGTTTCGCTCCAACCGGCCAACTCTCCCGTGGCACGACGGCGCGAACAACCCTTCGACGCCGGATGCTTCTAACCCTGTCAGCCGAGGGGCTTTTCCCAGATCGACACGTGTTTGCGGCTTTCGCTGGTGAACGGTTCGCGCAGCCAGCCGCCCCAGCGCTCGCGCAGTCGCAGCCCGGCGAGCTGCGCCATCAGATCCAGCTCGGCGGGCCACACGTAGCGGAACGGGATCGATCGGTATTCGCCGCGGCCGTCGGCTATATCGAGGTAGTTCGAGCTCATCTGCTGGGTGGCGACGTCGTAGCGGTCGAAGGCCCAGCTGGTCGGGCTGTCGTGGAACGGGACCATGGTCTGACCGGGCGGCAGGCTGCGCAGGTCGGGGACGCCGACCTCGATGACGAAGGAGCCGCCGGGCTCGAGATGGGCGGCGACGTTGGCGAAACACGCGACCTGCTCGGCTTGTGCCGTCAGGTTCATGATGGTGTTGAAGACCAGGTAAGCGACGGAAAACGGGCCGTCCACCCGGGTCGTCGCGAAGTCGCCGATGGTCACGCCGATCGCGGCGCTGCCGGGTTTGGCGTGTAGCCGGGTGACCATGGCGGGCGACAGGTCGATGCCGTGCACTGGGACGTCGCGGCGTGCCAGTGGTAAGGCGACCCGGCCCGTGCCGATGCCGAGCTCCAGGGCCCGGCCACCGTCCGCGAGCCGCACGAGCAGCTCGACTATCGGTCCGACGACGTCCGGCTCGAACAATTCCGCGTACGACTCGTCGTATTTGGCCGCTACCCGCTCGCCGAAGTGGTCGTCCATGGCCGGACCGTACCGCGCCAAACCCACACGGCGCACATGCTTTTCACGCGTCCTGGTCTGCCGGGTCAGCGATCGCGCCGCTGCCAGGTCGTCCAGTAGCGGTCTTCGGTGGGCGGAGAGTCGTTGGGCGGCAGGACAATCGGGTCCGGCTCGCCCTGAGTGATCTCCGGCGCAACCTCATTGGTCGGATAGGGATGTGAACTGTGGATCGGCATGGCACCGGTCTTGGCCTGGTGTCCGATCGGGTGCCCGGCGAAATGCCGTTCGAGTAGCTCCGCGCCGCGCAGTGTGCCACCGGCGGCGGCGAAACCGGCGGCCACTCCGGCGGCACCTGGGCGACAGGCCATCGCCTTGTCGATACCGGCGCGTAGGGTGGCGACGGTGAGCCGCTTCGCGGACACCCAGCTACCCGCCTCATTGGTGACCACCCGCCGCGCCACCTCGGACTGACCACGGCCGAACGGCACCACACACACCGGAACGCCTGCGGCCAAGGCCTTTTGGGTGATCCCCATGCCGCCGTGCGAGACGACGACGGCGGCCCGGTCGAGGAGCAGGTGGTGCGGCACGAACTGCTCGACCCGCGCGTTCGGCGGGACGGTGAACGTGCCGGGGTCGATGGCGCCCGAGGTGACGACCGTGTACAGCCCGCTGTCGGCCAGCGCGTCCATCGCGGCCTGCGCGAGCTTGCCGTCGTCCTGGAACTCGGTCGAACAGGTCACCAGCGCCAGCGGCCGATCGATCTCGGCCAGCCAGGCGGGCGGTTCGACGTCCGGTGCCCACAGGCCCGGCCCGATCTGGTGCACCGTCAACGGCCAGTCGCCGCGCGCGTCGTCGAACGGTGGCGCGGTGAAGTTGAGCATGAGAGGCGGCTGCCGCAGATAGTCGACGGTGTTGTCCAACTGATCCAGCCCGTAGTACTGGCGCATGTGATTGAGCTGCGGCAGCACCTCGTTCCACCGGCGATTGAGGAACCAGGCCAGGCTGTTGTCGCGGGCCCGGCCGAGCAGGCCGGTGCGCGGCCGCAGTCCGGGGCCGAAGGGCGGTGCGTCGCGCGAGGGGATCGGCAGCAGCGCCGGTGCCCAGGACGCCCACGGCAGCCCGCTGGCCTCGGCGAGGATGTGGGCGCCGGGCGCGGTGACGTCGATCAGCAGCGCGTCCGGTCGTTCGGCGATGATCGCGCTGCGCAAGGCCTGGATCTCGTCCGGGATGCGGCCGATGAGGGCGCGCAGCGCCGCGCGCAGGGTCGCGATCCGCGAGGTGGTCGCCCAGTCGTCGAGGGTGTCGCGCGCCAGCGCCGGCGGCAGGTCGAGCACCGTGATGCCGAACGGTTCCAACGCCTCCTCGCTGCCGGGCAGCGTCAGCACGGTCACGTCGTGGCCACGCGATACCAGCTCCGCCAGGACCGGCGCGACCGGATACAGGTGTCCTTTTGCCGGTGAGGTGAATGCCAGTATTTTGGTCATGCCACAGGCTAACTTGCAGCTAATAGTCGCGTCACCTGTTCGAAGATAACGTTATGGGCCATGGAAGTGGGCTGCAGTCCGTGATTCTATGGACCATAACGCTTGATGCCAGCGGCTTTATGCCAGGCGACCGCGATGTCCGGTCCGTCAGCCGGGTGGGAACCAAACTTGAGGTATGCGAAAGCCTCTAACTCATCGTGAGTTTCTTGGCAAACGATTGGCTGACAGTTCGGGACACCTTGCCGTCCGCCATCGACCGCTACGGTCGATACCAGATCCAACGAGCTCCCGGCGTGAGGAGAACCATGACGCGCACCATCGGCCTGCTGCTGTTCCCCGGAGTCGAAGAGCTCGACGCGGTCGGCCCGTGGGAGGTGCTCGCCTTCTGGACCCAGTACTACCCCGACGACGGCTACACGGCCTTCACGTTCTCGATGGACGGCGGACCGATCAAGTGCGCGAAAGGGATGACGATCGAGGCGGAGTACTCGTTCGGCACCGCGCCGCGCCGGGACGTGCTGATCTTCCCCGGCGGCATGGGCACCCGGCCGATGATCGACGACGAGGCGATGCTGACCTGGACCAGGGCCCAACGCGAAACGACACCGCTGATCGCCAGCGTGTGCACCGGTTCGCTGGTCCTCGCGTCGGCCGGGCTGCTGGCCGGGCGGCCGGCCACCACGCACTGGAAGTCACTCGGTCGGCTCGCCGAACTGGATCCGACCATCGAGGTACGCGCCGAGGATCGATACGTCGACGACGGCGACATCATCACCTCCTCGGGTGTCTCCGCCGGCATCGATATGGCACTGCACCTGGTGCGACGGCTGGCGAGCGCCGAGCGCGCCGAAGCGGTGCGCCGCCTCATCCAGTACGACCCGATGCCGCCCGTCTGATCCGCTGCGCGGGAAGGAAATTCGCTGGACTCGGCCCGCCCGTCCGGGTCATGCTTGGACGAGAATGAATACAGATAGACAACCAAGACTCGGCGTGGATTTCGGTCGGGTCATCCAGGGGGCGGCCTTGCGGGCCGGTGTCGCGGACACGGTATTTCTCGCAGGCGGACTCGACGAGGCCCTGCGAACTCCGCCCAGCCCCAACGCTTTCGACGTCCTACCCCGGCTGGTCCAGCTGTTCGAGGGCCGGGCGTGGGTGATCTCCAAGTGCGGGGAGCGGATCGAACAGCGCACCCGGCAATGGCTCGACCATCACGACTTCTATGACCGGACCGGGATCTCGCGCGACAACCTGCGCTTCTGCCGCAAGCGTGCGGACAAGGCGGGCCACTGTGCCGACCTCGGCATCACGCACATGATCGATGACCGGATCGACGTGCACCGCGCGCTGCGCGACCTGGTGCCGCACCTCTACTTGTTCGGCGTGCAATCGGAGCCGGTGCCCGACTGGGTCCAGCACGTGCCTGCCTGGCGTGACGTGGAGACGGCCGTCACAGCCACCCTGATCGACTGACCATCGCGCTCGTTCGTGGTGAGAACTTCAACCTTTTGGCTGTATCCTGCACAAGGATGCTTTCGCATTCGATCAACGTTTCACTGATGGTGCAGGCGAGTCAGGTCTGCGGCAGCGACGAGAAGGAGGTGGGGTTGCCATGCGCAGCGAACCTCCCAGTCGAAGGCCGCGCGGCGTCGCCCCTTCGCACTCCTGAGTAGTCAGCGACGGATGGGGCCGGCGCCCGCGGTGTGAATTTTCGCGCTCCCATTCACTCACGCGTATTTGCTGAGGACATCCCATGTCGCAGATCATCGAAGTACGTCCGACGCTGTCCGAATCCCTGCGGGACATCGACGACAGCCACCGCGTCGACGCCGCGCTCGCCTGGCTCGACAACCACCCGCCGCATGTCATCGCCGACCAGCTCGCCCGGATGGACGCCGTCCAGGCCGGGATGGCGTTCCGGCTGCTCGACAAGGACCTGGCGCTGGCGGTCTTCGAAGAACTCGAACCGGTCGACCAGCAGCAGATCCTGCAGGGCCTGCGGGACCAGAGCTTCCGCGACCTGATCGAGGGCATGGCCCCCGACGACCGGGCCAGGATGCTGCGTGAGGCGCCCGCGAAGGTCGCCAAGAAGGTGCTCGCCGGACTCAGCCCGCGCGAACGGCGGATGACCGCCGCGCTGCTCGGCTACCCGGAGGGGTCGGCGGGCCAGTACATGACCCCCGAGGTCGTCGCGTTGCCGCAGAACCTGACCGTCGCCGAGGCGCTGGCCATGGTGCGGGCCAAGGGCGCCAACGCCGAAACCGTCTACACGCTGCCCGTTGTCGACGCGGGCCGACGGCTGACCGGCATCGTCGAACTGCGCGAGCTGGTGCTCAGCAAGCCGGACACGATGATCGCCGAACTGGTCGTCACCGAACCGGTCTGCGCCCGCGCCACCGACTCCGCCGAGAAGGCGGCCCGGCTGATGCGCGAGACCAACGACCTCAACATGCCCGTGGTGGACAGCGAGAATCGGCTCGTCGGTCTGCTGACCATCGACGACGCGGTCGAGGTCATCGAGGCCGCGGACAGCGAGGACGTGGCCAGGCAGGCGGGCTCGGCGCCCTGGGAGGGCCACTACATGGCCGCAGGCGTGTTCCAGCTGGCCCGGTATCGCGCGATGTGGTTGCTGCTGTTGCTGTTCGCCGCCACCCTGACGGTCAGCGTCACCGACATGTTCGAGGGCACGCTGCAACAGGCCGCGCATCTCGCGCTGTTCATTCCGCTGCTCATCGGCGCGGGCGGTAACGCGGGGGCGCAGGCCGCCACGTCCTGTGTGCGGGCGCTCGCCGTCGGCGAGGTGCGGGTGTCCGACCTGTTCAAGGTGATCTGGCGCGAATGCCGGGTCGGTCTGGTGCTCGGATCCATGCTCGCCGCAGCCGGATTGGTGATCGGCGGGCTGTTCGTCGGGCCGCGCGTCGCGGTGGTCGTCGGCATCACCCTGGTGCTGATCTGCGGCTGGGCCGCGACCATCGGCGGCACCATGCCGTTGCTCGCCAAGAAGCTGCGGATCGACCCGGCCGTGGTGTCCGCGCCCATGGTCACCACCCTCGTCGACGCCACCGGCCTGATCATCTACTTCACCACCGCCAAGCTGGTCCTCGGCATCTGAGCCGACGCCTTCCGCTGCCGCGGCCGTCCCGCCGGACGGTCGCGGCAGCGGTGTTTAGCGCACCTTCAGGACACCGCACGGATCCGTTCGGCTTGCTAACGTCGGTGCAATTCGCGAGGGACGATGGTGGGTTCGGTGACAACGGTGGTGCGCGCATGCGTCGGGTATGGACCAGGCCGGGCAGTGAAAAGGTGCCCGTGCGTTGATGTTTCAATTACCCGACTTTCCGATGACGGCCGCATGAGGGGCGCATGAGACAGATTTTGTACTCGGCGATGATCGCGCTGGCGGTCTCGATCACCTTGACACCCTTGTTGATCAAGGTGATGACCAGGCGAAAGGTCGGGCAGGAGATCCGAGCCGAGGGGCCGGCCAGCCACCAGGCCAAGCGCGGCACGCCGACGATGGGTGGCATCGCGATCCTGATCGGCATGTGGGCGGGATATCTCGGAGCGCACCTGCTCGGCGTCCGACACGATCCGCAAGGGTTGTCCGTGTCGGGGCTGCTGGTGCTCGGCCTGGCCACCGCGCTCGGCGTGGTGGGTTTCCTCGACGACTTCATCAAGATCCACAAGCGGCGCAACCTCGGGTTGACCGCGACCGGCAAATACATCGGCCAGCTCGCTGCCGCAATCATTTTCGGGGTGCTCGCGCTGCGGTTTCCGGACAGCACCGGGCTGACGCCGGGCAGTCGGCACATGTCCTATGTCCGAGACGTGGAGACGGTGTCGTTCGGGCTGATCGGCTTCCTGCTGGTGGTCAGTTTCCTGGTGGTGGCCTGGTCCAACGCGGTGAACATCACCGACGGTCTGGACGGCCTGGCCGCCGGATCGATGAGCTTCGCGCTCGGCGCCTACGTGATCATCACCTTCTGGCAGTACACCAACTCCTGCGCGGCCACCCCGAACGCCGGTTGCTACGACGTCCGCGACCCGCTCGACCTCGCCGTGGTCTGCGCTGCGGGCGCGGGCGCCTGCATGGGCTTCCTGTGGTGGAACGCGGCCCCGGCCAAAATATTCATGGGCGACACCGGTTCCCTCGCACTCGGCGGCATGCTCGCAGGGCTGTCCATCACCACCCGCACCGAGCTGCTCACCGCGGTAGTCGGCGCCCTGTTCTTCGCCGAAATCCTCTCGGTGCTGCTACAGATCGTCGTCTTCCGCACCACCGGCAACCGACTATTCAAACTAGCCCCCTTCCACCACCATTTCGAACTCAGCGAGTGGGCCGAAACCACCGTCATCATCCGCTTCTGGCTACTGGCAGGGATAGCCTCCGCAGTAGGCCTGATGCTTTTCTACGGCGAATACCTCGCAGCCATCGGCTGACCCGCGTTGGCCGACAGCTCATTCCGGGATAGCGACGCTGAGCGGGATGTTCACCCAGCTCGGCTGGCCGGGGTCCAGTCGCAGATGTTGCGGCGCGAGTTGGCTGTCGACCAGCACCGGCATGGGCGGCAACCCTTTCGGGAGATTGCTGGCGTAGACGTCGACGCGCAGCCGGTGGCCGGGTTCGAGTACCGCGTCGGTCGGGTCGATCCCGATGTCGAGGACGACCGGCTGTCCGGGAGTGACGAGGTCGCGGCGGCCGAGGTCGAGGTAATACGCCGGATCGATGTAGTCGCCATTGGGTGATGTGGTGCTCTTGGCGTCGTCGATCTGCCGCAGCGACGAAACCAGCTGGCCGGAGCTGATTTCGCGGGAGCGTCCATCGGGAAAGACATCGTTGACCGTGACCACCCAGTAGCCGTCGGGATGGTCGAGGACGGTGTTGAGGTGCGCGTTGATCGGTCCGGAGATCACGGTGCGTTCGGCGACCGGGTTGCTGGTGAAGGTGAGCCCGTCGCGTTCCCAGATCCGTGAATCCTGGTCGCAGGCCAGGATGACGGCCGGAACGCCCGCCCAGATTCGGGAGGTGTCACGGGAGCACAGGCTCAGCAAGCTCGGTGCGACGGTCAAGTCGGTGACGGCGCGCTGCGCCGCGGTGGCGGACAGGCTGCCGTCGTATCGCGAATTCGCGGTGCCGGAACGACGATCATCGAGGTACATCCGCTGCTGGGTGTGCTGCGCACGCGGAAACGACGGTGCCGAGGTCCATTGGCCACCTTGCTGTTTCAGGGTGAGCGGGCTGTACTTGTCGATGCCGTTGTCGATTCCCTTGAGCCACTTGTCGAACCAGGCCCGCTGTAGCACATCAAGGCGGGGCGGCATACCGGCGTGCCCGAACCCGGCCAGGCCACCGCCCGTGTGGTATCCCTCGCCGACGATCAGTTTCTTCCGCTCCGGCGATTGCGTGATGTCGCCGTATGTTTCGGTCGGTGTGCTGCCGAACTCGTCCCACCATGCGCTGACCATGAACGTCGGTGCGGTGATCTGTGCCATGTTCGCCTGCAACCCTTTTCGCAGATCCGAGTCCGGATCGACGAGTTCGCGGGTCTTCGGGGTGAGCTGACCGGTGTCCATCGCGGTGAACGCGTTGACGACCACGTCCATGAAGGTCAGTGGTTCGGCGAGGCGGTCTTTGAGCCATTGCAACTGTTGCGCCGGGTCGAACCGCCCCGCGATGACCGACTCGACGTCCGGCGCGAATTTGGCCAGGTTCACCGCCAGCGGCCAGAACGCCGCGAAACCGAATCCCACAGCGCCACCGGGGATCACGATGTCGTCGACCAGGTCGCCGCTGGCGAGGTAGCTGAAGACGGCCTTGATAGCGGGGTTGCCGCGGTCGGCGGCGCGCAGTGCCGCGATGCCGGTGGCGGAGGTGCCTTTCACCGCGATTGCCCCGTCGCTCCACGGTTGCGCGGTGATCCAGTCGATCACCTCGGCCGCGTCGTCGCGCTCCTTGTCGCCGAACAACTGCCACTGTCCCGTCGAGCTTCCGGTGCCGCGGATATCGACGTGCACCAGGTTGTAGCCGCCTCTGACGAGGTCGAAATTGTGTGCGGCGGTCTGCAGTACGCCGGCATCGAGTTGCCTGCTGAAATCGGTCAAACCTTCCAGGCCGGAGCCGGGCGGCGCACCGACGGAGGCCAGTGCGGGTAGCAGCACGTCGTCGATGCCGGGAATCTGCAGCAGCGCGGAGGCCACGTTGACGGCGAGCTTGCTGTAGGTCTCGAACTCGACGATGGTCGGTAGCTTTTCGTCGGTCGCGCGGCCGTTCCCCGGTCGCTGAACGTCGAGCTTGATCACGGTGCCGTCGCGCATGGTGACCGGTATCGCGAGATCGGAAAAGATCCCGGTGTACGGCTGGGGCCCGTCGACCGCGGCCGTCCAGGCGGGTGCGTATCCGCCGCCGTCGATATCGGTGAAACCGTCCGGCGGCTCGGCCCCGGCCAGCGGTGTGACGAAGGGAGCGCATACGACGACCGCAACGATCACCGTTACTCGTGGGGCGAACCGCTTTGTCCGTGCCCGCAATCTCATCTCGATCCATTCCAAGTCGACGCTGAATCTCGCTGCCGGATCGCTGATGTGCGAGGTCGCGCGCAGTGAGTGGCAGGCCGGCGGGGCACCGACCGGTCTGGTCACGGCACCGCGCCCGCCACAGTGTCTCGGAACTGTGGCCAGCCTGGTTGCTGATCTCGAGCCGACTGATTATGTCCAGACCGGCAGCGCGCGGAATTGCCCTGAGGCGACAAAGATTTACCTTCCGGGCGGACCGGCACCTCCGCTACGCTCCGGCAATCGGGTCTACCTGCCTCCGGACGGGACGAGGTGTCTCGAGCGGAGGCAAGGGAGTCGGCGATGGTGGTGATGACAAGGGCCGCGAACCTGCGCGGATACCCCGCGCTCGTCGATGAACTCGGTGGTGACGGCGCGGCAATGCTCGAGCGTTTCGGCATCACGGCCGCGGCGACCGACAATGACGACGCCGTCGTGTCGGGCGAGTCGGTGGGCTGGGCGCTCGAGATCGCCGCCGCTGAGCTCGGCTGCTCCGATTTCGGCCTGCGGCTCGCCGAGCGCCAACTCGGTACGGTGACCGGACCGCTGGCGATCGCGGTCGCCAATGCCGCGACGGTGGGTGCGGCCATCGCCTGTGCGTCGCGTTTCCTGTTCACCAACCATCCCGGAATCTCGATCGCGCTGATCGCGGATCCGCACCAGCAGCCGGGCACGGTCGCGATCAATTTCCGCGACCCGGCCGAGTCCAACGGATTCGCCCAGAGCATCGATCTGGCCGCCGGGAACATCCACCGGGCACTGCGGCAAGCCGTCGCGGGCGACTACGGTCCGCGCTCGGTCCACCTGCCGCATCCGCCGCTCGCGCCTGCCGCGCGATACGTCGAATTCTTCAGCGCCGAAGTATTTTTCGACTCCGCGACGACCTTGCTGCGGATCCCCGAAGAGCTGCTGGCGCGGCCGATCTCGGGCAGCAACGCCACCACGTACACGATGGCGATGCATTTCCTGACCGAAAAGTTCTCCGAGCGGGACAAGTCCATCTCGGTCCAGGTCCGGGTCGCGATCGAGGGTCTGATCACGCACGCCAGGCCTGATATCGACGCGGTCGCTCGAACGCTGTCGATCCACGAGCGCACCTTGCAGCGGGCGCTCGCCGCCGAGGGCACCACGTTCACCGAAATCCTCGACGGCGCCCGCCGTGACGCCGCATACCGGCTGATGTGCGAAACCGACATGCCGCTGTCGCGCATCACCACCCTGATCGGATTACGCGAGCAGTCCGCGCTCACCCGCGCGGCGCGCCGATGGTTCGGTGCGACCCCCCAGCAGATCCGCCGCGCGGCCCGCGCCCGACGTGGTGGCGAAGCACAAGTCACGGTGCGGCACCGGGACAATTCCCTCTCGTTCACGAACTGCCACCCTCGGGGGTGATTTCCGCACCCCGTTGCGGCCCAGCTACCGCCCAAGGGTGCCTTATGAAGTGGTTGCGATTGCTCGAACATTGGTTCAGGCAAGCAACGCAACAACTTCCACCAGAGAGATCAGTCCTTGACTAAATTCATCAGCCGCGCAGCAGCAGGACTGCTCTTCGGAACCCTGACCGCCGTCAGCATCGTCGCAGTTCCCGCCACCGCGAACGCCGCACAGCCGGACGACGTCGTCACGATCCAGCAGTTCTCCAGTGGCCGCTATCTCGACGCATGGGCCGACGGTACGCACGATTACAACGTCGTCACCCGACCGAAGCAGGGCGACGCCAGCCAGCAATGGCGCATTCACTGGGATCAGAGCGGCACCGGAACCGGCACGGTGCAGCAAGTGAGCAGCCACCGCTACCTCGACGCCCACGAGATCGAGTCCCTCGACTACCACCTGGTTACTCGCCCTGCCCAGAACAACTCCACCCAGGTCTGGCACATCAACTCCATCGGCGCAGGCAAGTACACCATCCAGCAAGCCTCCAACAACCGCTACATGGACGCCCACGAATACGCCGAAAAGGACTACGGCGTAGTAAGCCGCCCGGCACAGAACAACCCGACCCAACAATTCGTCCTGGTAGTAGTCGGCCACTGACCTTGTTCACCAGTGCCACCGGGGGCGAAGTGGCTCTGGTGGACTTGGTATCCGAGCAAGGCCGAGCACGGGCGGGTGGTGCCCACCTGGAACTATGTCACCGCGCACGTCTATGGACGGCTCACCGTGCACGACGACCCGGCCTGGGTCGAACGGCTGGTGCGCGACCTGACCGAACGCCACGAGGCGGGCCGGCCGCAACCGTGGTCCGTCGATGACGCGCCGCTGCGGTTCATCGCGGGTCAATTGCGCGCCATTGTCGGAGTCGAGTTGGCGATCACTCGCGTCGAGGCCAAGTTCAAGCTCAGTCAGAACCGGTCGGCCGCGGACATCGATGGCGTGATCTCGGGGTTGGCCGCCGACGGTCACGACGACGTTGCCGAGGCAATGCGGCAATCGCACACATCCTGAAAACCGCTCTCTCGCATAGCAATTAAGTGTCGGTGCCCCGAGCTACGCTCCGCTCGTAATTTTCGATGCAGTACCGGACGAGGGGAGAACTCGACCATGAGCGGTAGCAAGGAGTCTTTGGAAGCACGTGTTTGTGAGCTGGAAAGGTGGCGGGATCAGCAAATCACGCGCGATACTGTCACAGTGACCGGATTCGGGGAGAAGTTCGACGCCGTCCACGCACGCCTGCGTGACATTCGAGCCAGCATCGCCTTGGTGGACGGCCGTATCGATGGCTTGGACGGCCGTATCGGCGACTTGAACAGCCGTATCGGCGATTTGGACGGGCGTATCGGCGATTTGGACGGGCGCTCGGTTGCGTCCCGATTGATCTCGATGAGTATCGACATCGGAAATTTGATGTCTCGGCAGGATTCTATGGACGCCAAGATCGGGTCGATGGATGATCGGATCGGGTCGATGGATGATCGGATTGGGTCGATGGATGATCGGATTGGGTCGATGTATGGTCGGCTGGCGACAGTGGAGTCGGGGGTCGGCGATATCAAGACCGATGTCGCACAGATCCTGAGTATTTTGCGGAAGCCCAACGGCGACAAGTAGTTCGACGCAGCGCACGAGACCCCCACGGGAAGTGGGGGCCTCGTGTGCTGAGTCGCTCTATTGGCGGCTGAAATCGCCGTGCGCAACGCGGGTGGCGCTGTTCATGCCCCGAACTCCTTTGCGATAGCAACGATGACAGCTTCGCTATCGGCCGCACTCAATGCCAGGCGCTCGAGGTCTCTGTGCGCCGATCGATACATCGCCACCTCCCCGGGGTTCTCCAAATACAAATCGTCGGTAAAGCCTTGGACGTAGACCACCGGCGGCTCCGTCAGGTGCGCGACGGGGTGTGGCGGGAACTCGAGCAGGACGAACGTGCCGAACGTCAGCGCCTGATAGGTGCCCGCCGAAGTCGGCACCACCCGCACGGAAACATTCGGCCGCTGTGCGGTTTCGGCGAGATGCGTCAACTGACCGGCCATGACTCCCGCGTCGCCGGTCGAGCGGCGTAGCACCGATTCGTCGATGAACACCTCCAGTGTCATGGGGTTGTCGTCACTGAACAGCCGAGCCCGTCGTAGTGCCACGATATTGATCGCCGTCTCGACATTCGATTCCGGCCTGTTCGGCTTCTCGATCCACAGCAGTGCGCGGCGGTACTCATTGGTTTGCAACATTCCAGGCAGGAACGTTGTCTGATATGAAATAGCCCGGTGAGCCGCGTCTTCCAACCCGAGGAATAGTTCGAAGCTCTTGGGGACCGCCTCGTCGAACGCATGCCACCACCCTTTGTCCTTCGTCTCTTCGACGAGCGTGAGCAGTGTCTGCGTCAGGTCGGCCGGTATCCCGTAGATTTCGCATAACCGCTTGACGAACAACGGGTTCAACCGCGTCGGGATTCCGTTCTCCATCCGCCAGAACGTTTGTTTGCTGACACCGATCTGATTCCGCGCGGCTTCCGAGCTCATACGCGCCGCCGCACGGGCGTTGCGAAGCTCGCGGGCCAGTAGCCTGCGCGGAAGGGTCGAACCAGTCGTCATGGTGGCTTCTCCGAAGGTTGCTGAAGAGGGTCTGTTGTGGAATTCATATGCGGCAGCAACTGTGGAACATTCCAGAAATGCTGGCGAGCTCAGTCCTGGAATGTTCCAAATGTTTGGCTGCGAAAGTTGTACTGCTGGTCTGTCAGAAAGCCGACCCCAATCGGCTTCCGTGCTCATACAATCAGCTGACTGTAATGGAGGTGCACCGAATTGCCGAATTGCTCAGTGCCGCACGACAACAGGAACAATCCAGAACGGCAATTCCTTATCGGAAAGGTTCAATAGAAAGTGTGCGGAAACATGAAATGTCGGCTGGATGCCATCGAAAATCGAGAGTCCCACGTGGAGTTCGGGCTATCGGCGCTCGCGGACCGAACGGGGCGGATCGAGGAGCGACTGCGATCGCTGGAGGCAGCCGTCGGTGCCGTCCGGTTCGATGTGGGCGGTCTCGCGGCGGACAGCGCGGATGTGCTGTGCCTGCTCCGGGACCTCTATAGCCGCAGGTGTTAGGCGGGCAACCGGGGCGGACAGCGCTCGGCCCCGGCATTCGGAGGGGAGTGCCGGGGCCGAGTACGGCTGATCGGTCAGGTCAGCCGCTGAGACCGAATCGCTCAGCGAAGCGCGACATTTCGTCGAACTGGTCCTCGGGATCGATGCTGCCGACGACGATTCGGGTAACGCCCTCTGCCGCAAGCCCTTCGACCCGTTCGACGGGCATATCGATCGATCCCCACCGCGTGTACTCGAGCGCCGCCGGATCACGCCCCGCGGCAACGGCTTCGGACCTGGCGAGGTCCAATTGGATGCCGCGCTCAGTGGGGCTGAGCATGCCACCGGGGAAGTACCCGTCGCCCCGTCGCCCGGCCCGCCGGGCGGCGGCTCGACTGGAACCGCCCACGTGGATCGGCAACTGGGACACGCCAACAGGTTTCGGGAAACTGACCAGCGAGTCGAAACCGAAGAACTCACCGTCGAAGCTGACCCCGTCCGCCCCGCCAGACCACAGCAGCCGCAGCACATCGATCGCCTCATCGGTCCGCCGACCACGGGTGGCGAAATCGACGCCGGTCGCGGTGGCCTCGCCGGGCAATGTCCCGAGCCCGACGGTCAACAACCGCATGCGTCCGCGAGACAACCCATCGATGGTCGCGAGCCGCTTGGCCAGCACCACCGGGTGCCGATACGGCAGCAGCAGCACCCCCGTGCCGAGCAGGATCCGCTGGGTGGCCGCGGCGACGAAGCTCAGGCAATCGAGCGGATCGGGATAGGGCAGGGTGGCAGGCATCTCGAAATTGCCGACCTTCGCTCCCGGATACAGCGCGATGTGATCCGGGAGATACAGCCCCTCGAATCCGCAGGCCTCCGCATGCTGGGCGAAGGCGATGAGCCGATCGGGATCGGTGCCGTAAAACGGTGTGCTGTAACTGATCGCAAACTTCATCGAGCGTTCCTCGGGTGACGTGGGCAGCGACGATCGCACAACCGGCCTATCGAAACCGGCTGCCGGACAGGTGATTACCCGAATTCGCAGGCAGGCTTCCCGGCACCGGCGAGCCGGAGCCGGAGTTCGGCCTGCAACGCGGTCAGCCGGGTGAGCGCGTCGTCCACCTCGTCGAGTTTGCGCCGCAACACCGCCACCGAATCCGGGCAGCCGTCGCCGGAACTGTTGCCCGCCCGCAGGCAGGTGACGAACGGGCGGATGTCGTCGAGATCGAAACCGTCGTCGAGCAGCCGCCGGATCTGCCGGACGACCGGCAGCTCCGTCTCGTCGTAGACGCGATACCCGTTGGTGGAGCGCCGCGCCCGCACCAGCCCGTGCTGCTCGTAGTACCGCAGGGTGCGGGTACTCGTGCCGGCCTGTTGCGCCAGCTCACCGATCAGCATCCGACCTCCTCCGAGCGACCGTCACGGCCACGCTAAACGTTGTCGCCGGTGTCAACGCAAGCGTCGCCGCACCCCATCCCCGAGACGCGAAACGGCGGCGGAAGAATCCGCCGCCGTCGCTACCGGGTGGGTCGCTCAGAACTCCCAGTCTTCGTCTTCGGTGTTTACGGCCTTGCCGATCACGTAGCTCGAACCCGACCCGGAGAAGAAGTCGTGGTTCTCGTCGGCGTTCGGCGAAAGCGCCGACAGGATGGCCGGATTCACCTCGGTCTCGTCCTTCGGGAACAGGCCCTCGTAGCCGAGGTTCATCAGCGCTTTGTTCGCGTTGTAGCGCAGGAACTTCTTGACGTCCTCGGTGAGGCCGACCTCGTCGTAGAGGTCCTGGGTGTACTCGACCTCGTTGTCGTACAGCTCGAACAGCAGCTCGAAGGTGTAGTTCTTCAGCTCGTCGCGCTCGGCCTCGCTGACCAGCTCCAGGCCCTTCTGGTACTTGTAGCCGATGTAGTAGCCGTGCACGGCCTCGTCGCGGATGATCAGCCGGATCAGGTCCGCGGTGTTGGTGAGCTTGGCCCGCGACGACCAGTACATCGGCAGGTAGAAGCCGGAGTAGAACAGAAAGCTCTCCAGCAGCGTCGAGGCCACCTTGCGCTTGAGCGGATCGTCGCCGTTGTAGTAGTCCAGCACGATCTCGGCTTTGCGCTGCAGGTTGCGGTTCTCCTCCGACCAGCGGAACGCGTCGTCGATCTCCCTGGTGGAGCACAGCGTGGAGAAGATCGAGCTGTAGCTCTTGGCGTGCACCGACTCCATGAACGCGATGTTGGTGTACACCGCCTCCTCGTGCGGGGTGAGCGCGTCCGGGATCAGGCTCACCGCGCCGACAGTGCCCTGGATGGTGTCCAGCAGCGTGAGGCCGGTGAAGACCCGCATGGTGAGCTGCTTCTCGTCGGCGGTCAACGTGCCCCAGGAGGGGATGTCGTTGGAGACCGGAACCTTCTCGGGCAGCCAGAAGTTGCCGGTCAGCCGGTCCCAGACCTCGGCATCCTTTTCGTCGGGCACCCGATTCCAGTTGATGGCCGATACCCGATCGATCAGTTTCATCCTGCCTCCACACCTTTCCCGAGCCCGCTGCCGTGACGGATCTTCTCTCCCCGGGACACTACTCCTTGGGGGTGACAAGTCCGTGCAGCACAACACCTTGTGTCGCTGCGATGCGTGTCACCGAGGCGAGAATCGCCGGGAGCCATCGCGCGCGGCCCCTATTCTGCGCCACGATCGCGCGAACAGCCACATCGGTGCTGGCGCGCCGCACGAGATCGCCAATTGTTTGCTTGCGGACTTCTCCTGGTCCGCCGTGCGCGGGCACCACCGGCTGATCGAGGCGCGACACGTTTGCCCGACCTGAACCGAGCACCGATGACCTGCTGAGTGCTGCTCACCTGTTGGGGAGTAGGCCGAACCACCCTGGTCCAGCGCGAAGCGTCGCGGCGCGCTGGCGAATCAGCGAAATCTGATCCCCCCCCCCTGTGAAAAGCGACTTCTGGGTAGAGCGTTGGTTGCGGTGGCGGCGGTAGCGCAGGGTGCGGGTATCGACGATCGCGCAGGGGGACAACGCGGACGCGGACATGATCAGGCCGGTGTCCTCCATGCCGCGCATGGCCGCCCAGCCGCCGGTGGCGAGGAGGAGATCGCGCTGCCACATCACACCGGCGGGGTGCACAGGTAGGCGATGTTCCGGGTCGGTTGTCCAAGCGTCGAACAGCGCGCCGCGGGGGAGCAGGCCGGGCTCGAAGGGGAGTGGAACATCTACCAGCTCACCGGAATTCAGCAGGTCACCGGCCGGGCCGACGGCGAAACCGGCGGACGGATGCCGGTACAGCGCGGCGCTGAGTATCGCCAAGGCGGTCGGTTCGAGCTCGTCGTCGGCGTCCAGGTTCTGGATCAGTGCCGCTGTGGCGCGGCCGAGCGCGACGTTCCGGGTAATCGCGGGGCCCTCGCGGGTGCCGTTGAACGCCAGGCGGGTTCGCGGATCGTCCGCGGCGCCGCAGTCGATCAGGGTCGCGCGCACCGCCGCGGCGTCGCCGTCGACCTGCACCAACCAGTGCCAGTCCGGATGGGTTTGCGCGCGCAGCGACCGCCACGCCGCCGGTAGATAGCGGGCGTAGTCGGCGTGCACCGCTGTGACGACCTCTACCCGCATATCGAGCAGTGTGCCATCGTGACGATCGTGGTTCGGATGTGGTAGGCAGTGGACTCGGGCATTCTGGGGTCGTCGGGAGGCAGGGGCAGGCATGGATCACGAAGTGGTCGAACAGGCACTCGCCGCACTGGTGGCGTCGGGTTCGCGACAGTTGGACCGCGACTGCGATCTCTATGCGCGGCGCTATATCGCCGAAGGGGTGGAACCACAGTTCGATGTCAGCTCAACGGATTTCGATAGCGATCCCTATCTCATCTGTGCCGACCGATACTGGAATTACCGGCTGACCAACGAACCGACCCTGCAGATCGCCGTCGAATGCGCGGGGTGGCTCCGCGAGCACGTCGCACCGGGCTGCCGCACCGCGATACGCGAGAAGTGGGCGCTCGGTTACGCATTCATCACCCGCGACTCGGTGGAGTCGTTGGACGAGGTGGCCGACGCGACCCGCGACATCGTCGCCAACGACGACCAGGAGTGCAGCCGAGCCTATTTCGCCACGCTCTATCACGCCGGAAAGCTGCGTGCGAACTTCTGTTTCGACGAGCTCAACCAGTTCCTGGAGTCGTCGCCGCTGTCGATGGCCGCCGGATCACATCGCGAGACAACGCTTTTCGTGGCACTGCAGGCCTTCGCGGCGTTCGGCAGCCGCCGGATCACCGAGGAGTTCGCGCGCAGCCTGCTCGACCGCGCGTGGAGCGCGCCTGAGCGGACATACGCGGCAACGGATATCGCGCTCAACGGTCTTGCCGTCGGTGTGCCCTTCGACGATCAGGGCGAACTACTGAGCACCCACGCGACCGAGGCGCTGGCCGACTATCCCGACAGCCACCTCTTCCATTACCGGCTGGCCACCGGCCAATATCTGTCCGGAGCCCACGATGCCGCGCTGAACAGCATCGACACCGCCCTGCGCCTGCTGCCCGCGATCGGCTGGCGGGTCAGTCACGAACTGTTTCAAGGCCAATACCTGACCAAGCGCGAAGCGATTCTCAACGGCCGCACCGAAGCACAGCGCGCCGCGGCCGACCGTGCCCGCGTGCAGCGACACGAGCACAGCATCGCCGGAATGACCGACACGGTGCGCAACTCGATGCTGCGCACCATCGAGGTCGTCTCGATCTTCGCGGCTGTCATCGCCTTCGCCGTCGGCTCCTTGAATGTCTCCCTGAATGGCAATCTGCGCCTGTCCGAGCGCCTGTGGATCGTCACTGTCCTCGGCGCCGGTCTCCTCCTCTTCGCCCTCCTGATAATCGGCGGCAGCTGGCTCATCGCCCGCCGCTTGTCCGGCGAGCGCAGCGACTAGCGATCACCCTGAACAGACGGGTTCGGCTGTTATCGCCTGCTGGCGCGGCGGTAGCCGATGGTGGCGGGGATCGCGAAGAGGATGATCGCGCCGAGGCACCAGATGAGGGTGAGGGTCAGGGGGCGGGCCAAGGGGCCTTCGAGGGCAAGGGCTTTCATGGCGTCCACGGCGACCGACATGGGCTGGTTGCGTACTACCGGTTGGATCCACCGCGGGTAGGCGGCCAAAGGCACGAAACCGGTGCTGAAGAACATCATCAGGGAGGTGAGGATGGTGATGCCCTCTACCAGGGCGGCTTTGGCGGTGAAGACGGCTATCGAGGTGACGACGGTGGCGAAGGCCAGGCCGAAAAGTACCGGGATGGTGAGGAATACGAGGGTGGGGAGGAAGCCTTGGTGGAAGCGGAAGCCGAGTAGGTAGCCGACGACGATGATGGCCAGGGTGCCTACGAAGATGCGGCAACCTTCGGCGAGGATGCGGGAGGCGAGACCGGAGGCGCGGTGTACGGGGAGTACCCAGAAGCGGGCGAGTAGGCCTGCTTCGCGTTCACGTCCGAGTAGGACACCGCAGGCGACGGCGCCGGAGACGGCGCCGGTGATGGTGACCATCGGGACGGAACCGTAGAGGGCGCTGTCGCCGGTGAACTTCCGAATCTGGCCGCCGACAACTGTTTCCAGCATGATCAGCAGCAGGCAGGGGATGATCAGGGCTTCCAGCAGAGTGATCGGGTTGCGCACCCAGCGAAGCAACAGGCGTTGCGTCTGAATCATGGTGTGCCGCACCAGCGATGCGGACGACACCTCGGATTGGATGCGAACCTCTTCGGTGCGATCGGCGAGTAGTGCCATCATGCCCTCCCCGAGCTCAGCCGGATGGTCAGCGGAATACACAGGATGAGAATCGCGGCCGTCCAGGCCAGCGACGGTCCCATCAGCGCCCACGTCACCTGGCCCGCGTTCCCCAACGTGTCGCCTGCCAATGCGCGCAGCGCGAGCACGAACTGCGACACCGGCTGATTGCGCACGAACGGCTGCACCCATGCCGGAAACTGGTGCGCCGGAGCAAGGCCCGCCGACAGCATGCCGAAGATCAAGGGCGGCAGCACAAGTGCCTGGGTGACCGCTTCCGGGCTGCGTGACACCGTACCGATCACGTCAGCTCCGAGCGTCAATGCGGTCCCGATAAGCATCGACAACAGGAGGAAGCCGATGGTGTGCGCGGTATCCAGATAGAACCGGAACCCGATCACATAGCCACAGGCGATAGCAGCACACAGGGAGAGCGTTAGCCGGAAGATGTTGCCGGACATCCGTGCCGCGGCGGGCACCAGCCGCCCGACCGGCATCGACCCGAATCGCCGATTGAGACCGGCGACCGAGTCGGTGGCCGATCGGAAAGCCGCCGAGATGGCGGTGAACGCGGCGGCCTGTAGCACGACGAGCGGCATCATGAACTGCGCATAGCTGCTGAATCCGGTGCCCGCGAACGTCATCACCGTCTTCAGCGGAATGTAGAACCCCGCCGTGAAGGTCGCTGGCGCCAAGAGCGAGGTCAACACCTCACCGGTCTTGACCGAGGGAACGATCAGCCGCGTCGTGAGCACCCACCACTGCCGCGCGCGATCCGGCGTCGCTCTGACATCGGCCAGCCAGGTACCGGCGGTCACGAGACAGCCTCCACTTCAACAGCTTTCGCGTCGGCCTGGCCGTCGGTGGACGCAAGGTGCCCGGTCAACTGGAGGAACACATCATCGAGTGACGGCCTGCGCAGCGCGATGTCGACCAGTTCCACCTCCGCCCCGTCCAACCGCCGCAATGCCTCCGCGAGCGTTTTCGCGCCGTCCGGCGCGGGGATGGTGATGCGGTCCGAGTCAGGTGTCATCGCGGCCCGATTGTCTTCCGGCAGCAACGTTCCGAGCGCCTCGGCGATGACGGACAGATCCTTCAGATCCAGCGGCACCACTTCGCAATAACTGCCACCGGTCCGCGACTTCAGTTCGTCCGCGGTGCCCTGGGCGATCACCACGCCGTGATCGATCACGATGATCCGATCACTCAGCGCGTCGGCCTCTTCCAGATACTGGGTGGTGAGCAACGTGGTGATGCCCGCCTTCTTGAAGCTGCGCACCAGGTCCCAAACCCCTTGCCTGCTGCGCGGATCCAGCCCGGTCGTCGGTTCGTCGAGGAACACCACATCCGGTCGGACCACGAGACCACAGGCGATGTCGATGCGTCGCCGCATACCTCCCGAATAGGTGCCGACCCGGCGGCCCGCCGCGCCGACCAGATCGAACTCGGTGATCAGCTCGTCCGCGCGAGCCCGGGCGGCCCGCTTGCGCAGCCCCATCAGCCTGCCGAACATCACGAGATTCTCGTAACCGCTGAGCATGTCGTCGAGCGCGGCATACTGCCCGGTCAGCATGATGGAGCGGCGCACCGACGCCGGATCGGCGACGACATCGTGCCCGGCGACCAGCGCCCGTCCCCGGTCCGGCGCGATGAGCGTCGAGAGGATGTTCACCATGGTGGTCTTGCCCGCGCCGTTCGGGCCGAGGATGCCGAGGATCTCACCCGGCGCCGCCGCGAAATCGACGCCGCGCAATGCCTTTACGGTGCCGAAGGATTTCTCGACTCCCTCGACGACTACGCCCTGATCGGAATTCATGCCTGTCCCTTCAAATGTTCGTCGAGTACGCGCGCGATGACCGGCAGCACGTGCGGTGCGGTCAGCTCGTTGTGGGTGACGTCGATGTCGTAGTTGATGACGTCCCCGGTCGCGTACGGCCGCCAGCCGTCCGGGCCGACGACGTCGGAGCTGTCCACGGTCGCGCTGAAATACAGCACATCACCGTCGAATACCGGCCGCTGATAGCCCGCTCGGGCGCGCGCCGCCGCGTTGTACGACTCGGCCAGCCGCTCGATCATGTCCGCGTCGACGACCGTCACGCCGCCGAGCCGGTCGCGGATGAGGTCGGCCGCCTCGCTCGCGGTGGCCTCGGCGGGCACATCATGGATCCCGAAGATGGCGCCGAAACTGTTCACGAAGGCCCCCGCCGTGAGCTGCTCGACGGCGTCACCGTCGACGTCGGCGGTATCGGAATCCAGCAGCGCGAGCAGCCCGACCCGGTCACCGGTTTCCTGCAGCAGGGCCGCCATCGCGTGCGCGATCAGCCCGCCGAACGACCAGCCGAGCAGGTGGTACGGGCCGGACGGCTGGATGGCGCGGATCTCGCGCACGTACCGGGCGGCGAACTCCTCGATCGAGCGCAGGGTCGGTTCGTTGCCGCTGAGATCAGGTGCCTGCAACGCGTAGATCGGGCGGCCCGGGCGCAGCGCCTGCGCGAATCCCAGGTAGCTCCAGGAGATTCCGGAGGACGGGTGGATGCAGAACAACGCGGGCTCGGTGCCCTGCGTCCGGATCGGCAACACCACGTCCAGCCCGAGGGTGGCTTCCAGGGCCGATTGACCGGCCGCGACGGCCGCTGCCTCCTCGGCCGCGGCGGCCTGCGCTGCCGGGGTTTCGGTGAACGCGGCCGCCGCACGGAGCGCGTCGACCCACAGGCCCGCCAGCTCGGCGACCTCACCACGGTCCAGCAGGGTCTTCGGGTAGGTGAAGTCCGCCCGCAGTCGATCACCGGCCACCATCGCGTTCACCTCGAGCACCGACTGCGCGGGCGCCCGCGGATCTTCGCCGGTGGGCAGATCACCGAACTCGTCGGTCGGCGTCCAGCCGAGGCCGTCCAGCCCGGCCGGGACGTCGCCCGCAGTGCTGCGGCCGTGATAGCTGAAGCTGACCTGGCCCGAGTTGGCCCCGCCCAGTTGCGGTGCCGTGTCGGGATTGAGATAGCGCAGCAGTCCGAACCCGATTCCGTTGTCCGGCACCGACTTCAGCTGATGCTTCACCGCGCGGATCGCCGCACCCAGCGCCGGCCCGCCCGCGAACGCGTCGTCGACGTCGACGCCGTCCAGCTCGAGCCGCACCGGGTAGCCGGTGCTGAACGAGCCGATCGTGCGAGAAAGCGCCGCACCGGGGAGCACCCTGCCGTCACCCTCGACCCGGATCATGATGCCGGTCCCGGTCTCCCCGGATCGTCGGGCACGCCAGCGCATCAGCGACAGCGCGAGCGCGGCGAGCAGAGTGTCGCCGGCGGTGCCCGCGAACTGGGTGGGCAACGTGGTGAGCACCGCGGTGGTGACCTCCGGCGACACCTCGCATCGCACGGTGCGCAGTGTGTGTGCCTGATCCACGGTCGAGTCCAGCGCGCGGGAACCGAGCAGCGGGTCCGCGCCCGCGAGCACGCCCTGCCAATGCCCGAGCTCGAAAACTCGCTCGGCCGAGCGAGCTTCGTCCACGAGGGCGTGCGCCCACCGCCGCATCGAGGTGCCGGTCTCGGCGAGCACCGGGGCGTTGCCGACCGACACCTGCGCCCAGGCGGCCATCAGGTCCGGCAGCAGAATGCCCCACGAGGCATCGTCGATCAGCAGGCGGTGCACCAGCACGATGAGCCGACCGGCCCTGGTCCGCGTCCCCGCGTCGCCGACCGGATCGAGCCAGAGGAACCGCAGCACAATGCCGTTCGCCGGATCCAGTCGATTCGACCCGGAATTCAGTTCCGCGGCAACGTATTCGCGCAGATCGATCGAATCGGCGGCCCTGTCGAACTCGACGCGTCGCACCAGTGCGTCGACATCGACCGAGCCGGGCGCGCCTACCACCAGGTGCCAGCCGTCCACCTCGTTCGCCAGCCGCGCACGCAGGATGTCGTGCCGGTCGACGGCCGCCGCGAGCGTGGCCACCAGCTGTGCCCGCTCGATGCCGACCGGAAGCTCGAGCACTGCCGTCCGAGCCGAACGGAGCTGCCCTCCTCGCTCGATCAGGTACCGCATCATCGGCGTGAGCGGCACCTCGCCGATGCCGCCGCCGGGCAGCTCGGCCAGGGTCACCACGGCACTGCCGGTGTCCACCGCTGCGGCCAGCGCCGCTACCGTGCGGTGCTCGAACACCTGCAGCGGTGTGCAGACGATGCCCCGCTGTTTTGCCCGCGACACCAGCTGGATGGCGAGGATACTGTCGCCGCCGAGCTCGAAGAACGAATCGTCGACACCTACCTTGTCGCGACCGAGCAACTCGGCGACGATCTGCGCCAGCGCTTGCTCCGTCGGTGTCCGGGGCGCCAGATACTCGGTATCCTCCGCACCGAATTGCGGCGCGGGCAAGGCTTTTCGATCGAGCTTGCCGACCGCGGTGAGCGGGATCTCGTCCAGGACGACGAAGGCGGACGGGACCATATAGCCGGGCAACGTGTCCGCCGCGATGGCGCGCACCCGAGCTATGTCGAGCGCTACGTTCGGTTTACGCACCAGATAGGCCGCCAATGCGGTCGAGCCTGCGGGGCTCTTGACACCGAGTGTGAGGGCGAAGTCGACGCCGTCGATCCGGCCGAGCACGGCGTCGATCTCGCCCAGCTCGATCCGCTGCCCGCGCACCTTGACCTGGAAATCGGTGCGGCCCAAGTACTCCAGTGTCAGCGCGTGCTCTGGCGAATCGTGCGTCCAGTGCACCAGGTCGCCCGTGCGATACATCCGTTCGCCCGGCG
Source organism: Nocardia sp. NPDC060255 (assembly GCF_042727395.1). Lineage (NCBI taxonomy): Bacteria > Bacillati > Actinomycetota > Actinomycetes > Mycobacteriales > Nocardiaceae > Nocardia > Nocardia sp. NPDC060255. Next base: position 278,695 of record NZ_JBHXAU010000006.1, read on the forward strand.
CCCCATAGGGATTCGCGACGAAGCGGCCTGCCGTCAGCCCATGCCTGGCGTGGTAACCGCGCGCCAGTGCGGGCCCTGCGAGATAGAGCTCACCGGCGACGCCGATCGGAACCGGATGCAGCCGACCGTCGAGCACCATGGCGGACGCACCGCGAATGGGCGGGCCGAGTGAGACCGCAGCGCCGGTAGCCAGTTCGGAACCCGTTGCTACAACGGTGAACTCGGTCGGCCCGTACAGATTCACCATCCGCCGGTTCCGCGCACCGCGCCGCCGCGCCGCATCGCCGCGACCGCGCTGATCCACCGCGTCGGAGCCGATCCACCGCTCGATGAGTTCGGCACCCACCGCCTCGCCACCCACCGCGAGCACCCGCACGCCCGAAACCTCGGCGGGATCGATGGTGGCCAGCGCGGACGGGGTGATCATCACGTGCGTGACCTGCTCCGAGTCGATCAGCTCGGCGAGCGCGCTACCACCGAAGACCTCCGCGGGCGCGACCACCGAGGCGCCGCCCCACCCGAACGCCATCAGCGCCTCCAGGATCGAGGCGTCGAAACTCGGTGAGGCGACGTGCAGCACCCGCGAGCTCGAATCCAGGTCGAGCAGGTCACGTTGCGCGGCAACGAAGTCCGCGACACCGCGATGCGAGACCGAGACACCCTTCGGTGTGCCCGTCGACCCGGAGGTGTAGATCAGCCAGGCGGGGTTGTCCAACCGGACCGGTCGCGGCAACTCGCTGTCCCGCAGTGGATGTGGGCTGGCGGCAGACCAGCGTTCCACCAGGCCCAGATCATCGAGCACCAGCCACTGGGTGCTGTCCGGCAGCATCGATCGGTAGGCGACCAGCGTGAGGCCCACGCGCGCACCGGAATCGGTGAGCATGTGATCGATCCGCTCGATCGGGTGCTTCGGATCGACCGGCAGGAAGGCCGCGCCGATCTTCGCCGCCGCCCACATGCCGGTGAGCAGGTCCGGCGAGCGTGGCAGGCCGAGGGCGACCACGGTTTCCGGGCCCGCTCCCGCCTCCAGCAGGAGCCGCGCCAGCCGATTGGCGTGCGCGTCGAGTTCCCGGTAGGTGGTCGTGTCGCCGGCGGCGACCACGGCGGGCCGATTCGGATACCGTGCCACGGTCGCGGCGAGCAGCTCGGGAAGTGTTGTCGTTCCCACGCTGTCGAGGCCACGCACCGGCACCAGCGTCGCGCGCTCGCCGTCGTCGAGGATGTCGATATCGGCGACCCGCACGTTCGGCTCGGCCATGACGGTCGCGAGCACGCGCCGCCAGCGCGTGGCGAACGACGCCACCGTTGTCTCGTCGAACAGGTCGGTCGCGTAGGTCAGCACACCGGCCAGCCCGGCCGGACCCGTCGCGTCGAAACGTTCCCGCAGATCCAGGGTCAGATCGAATTGCGAAGCGCGCCGGTCGAAGTCCTCCACCTCGAACCGCAGGCCGGGCAGCTCGAGCTTCGGCTCGATGAAGTTCTGCAGCGACAGCGACACCTGGAACAGCGGATGATGCGCCGTCGACCGGGCCGGATTCAACGCCTGCACCAGTCGTTCGAAGGCCACGTCGGCGTTCCCGAACGCGTCGAGATCGGCCGAGCGGACTGCGGTGAGGAAGTCGAGGAACCCGGCACCGGGATCGACGGCGGTGCGCAACGCGAGCGTGTTGACGAACATGCCGACCAGCTCGTCCAGGGCTTCCTCGCCGCGCCCGGCCACGGGCGTCCCGACGACCACGTCGTCGGTGCCGCCGAGCCGGGCCAGCAGCACCGCGAGGGTCGCGTGCACGACCATGAACACGCTGACGTTGTGCGCTCCGGCGAATGCCACCAGCGCGCTGTGCAGTTCGGCATCGACGGCGAACTCGACATCGGCGCTGCGCATCGTCTGCACGGCGGGCCGCGGCCGGTCCGCGGGCAGCTCCAGTACATCAGGGGCCCCGGCCAGGGTGTCGGTCCAGAACCGAACTTGGCGCGCCGCCAGCGATTCCGGATCGGCCTCGCTGCCGAGCACCTCGCGATGCCACAGCGCGAAATCGGCGTACTGCACGGCAAGCGGAACCCTGGTCGTCTCCGCACCGGAGGATCGCTCGGAGTACGCGGCGACCAAGTCGGCGGCCAGCGGTGCCATCGAGGCGCCGTCCGCGCTGATGTGGTGCACCACCAACACGACAACGTGCACCGAGCCGGTTTCGGCGGATACCGGAGTGCCGCCGACCTCGGCCCGGTCCGTTGCCCCCGGACTCGCGGCGACGCGGAACAAGCCGACACGCAGCGGCGGCTCCTTGGCGATGTCGAATCCGCTGCCCGCCAACGCATTGATCCGATCCCGCAGGGGCGCACCATCTTCGGTGCCGACCACGGTCAGTGCGGGTGCGGCCGGCTCGGTGCCCATGATCACCTGACGTGGGCCTTCGGCGTCGGCGGGGTAGATCGTGCGCAGGCTTTCGTGCCGCTCGATGATGTCGGTCAAGGCCAGGCGCATGGCGTCGACGTCGAGTTCGCCGGTCAAACGCAAGGCGACCGCGATGTTGTACGCGGGCGAGGCGGGATCGAGCCGATTCAGCACCCACATGCGCTGCTGCGCAGGCGACAACGGGATACGGTCCGGCCGGATCCGCGGGGCGAGCGCGAGGCGGCCGCCGCTCGGGACCACCCGCCCGGACAGCTGCGCGACGGTGGGGGCGTCGAACAGATCCCGCAGCGCGATGGTCGAGCCGAGCGCCGAATTGACCCGCGCGACAACCTTTGTCGCGCTGAGCGAGTTGCCGCCCAGCTCGAAGAACGACTGGTCGACGCTCACCTGTTCGCTACCGAGCACCTCACCGAACACCTCGGCAACGGCCTGCTCGACCGGCGTACGCGGCGCGAGGTAGGGCCGATTGGTGTCCGAGAAGTCCGGCACCGGCAGGGCTTTGCGGTCCAGCTTGCCGACCGGCGTCAACGGAATCGAGTCGAGCACAACGAGATAGCCGGGCACCATGTATCCGGGCAGCTCACCGGCGATCCGCACGCGCAGCCGCTCGGTATCCAGCTCGACGCCCTCGGCGGGCAGCACATACGACACCAGCACCGTCGCACCGGCGGGCCCGGCCCGGCCGATCGTCACCGCGTACTCGACCTGCTCGTCGCGCGACAGCACCGCATCGATTTCGCCGAGCTCGATGCGCAGGCCACGAATTTTGACCTGGAAGTCACTGCGCCCCAGGTACTCCAGCTCATAGCCGTCGTGACCGGCGACCCAGCGCACCATGTCGCCGGTCCGGTACATCCGCTCGCCCGGCGCGCCGAACGGGTCGGCGACGAACCGGCTCGCCGTCATCTCGAAACGGTTGAAATAGCCACGCGCCAGCGCAGGCCCCGCCAGATACAGCTCACCCGCGATACCGACGGGCACCGGCCGCAACCAGGTGTCGAGCACCATGTTCGCCGCGCCACGGATCGGCCCGCCGATCGTGATCGGTTCGCCCGCAACCAGTTCCGCCGGTCCGGTGGCCCAAATGCTGAACTCCGTCGGGCCGTAGAGGTTCACCATCCGCCGGCCGACGGACCAGCGTTCGATCAGCTCCGGCGTCGCCGCCTCGCCGGCCACCGACAGCACCCGCAGGTGGTCGAGATCGGTCGGCTCCATGGTGGCCAGCGCGGACGGTGTGATCACCGCGTGCGTCACCCGCTCGGTGCGCAACAGTCGTTCGAGTTCCGCGCCGCCGTAGACATCCGGCGGCGAGACCACCAGCCGCCCGCCCGCGCCGTGCGCGGTCAGCAACTCGAACACGGAGGCGTCGAAGCTCGGCGACGCCACCTGCAGCGCACTGGCCGTCGGATCGAGATCGAGCGAATCGCGTTGGGTGGAGACCAGATTCGCGATACCGCGATGACTGAGCAGCACGGCCTTCGGCTTGCCGGTGGAACCCGAGGTGTAGATCAGGTACGCGGTCTGGTCGATATCGATCGGACCGCCGCGCTCCTCGTCGGTGATGGGGTCGGCGGAGACGGTCATGACGCGGCGGATGGTGTTCAGGTCGTCGAGCAGCAGCCAGTCGATGCTGCCGGGCAGCGTCTCGCCGGTCGCGGTGACCGTCACGCCGATCGGCGCCTTCGAGTCGGTGAGCATGTGCTCGATCCGCTCGACCGGATAGTTGGGGTCCAGCGGCGCGAACGCCGCGCCCGACTTGGCCAGTGCCCACACCGCGACCACCGATTCCAGCGACCGGGTGAGGGCGAGTACAACGAACACCTCACGCCCGACGCCGCGGCGCAGCAGCAACCGCGCGAAGCGGTTCGACCAGGCGTCGAGTTCGCCGTAGGACATGGTGAGTTCGCCAACGCTCACCGCGATGGCGTCGCTGTCGATCGCGGCACCGGCCGCCAGGATTTCCGGCAGCGTGCGCACCGGCAGCGACTCCGGACCCCGGACGGGCAGCAGCGCGGCACGTTCGGCGTCGCCGCAGTACTGCAGGTGCGAGACGAGGGCGCGCGGATTGTCGGCCAGCTGGGTGAGCAACCCGACGAAACGATCCAGCAGTGGCTGTGCCGCAGCGGGATCGAGCTGATCGGCCATGAATTTCAGGCTGACCCGCAGGGTGTCGTGGCCGTCGGTGCCGCGCAGCGGAATGACCATGAGGTTCAACGGATATGGCGTCGCGTCGGTGCCTTCGACATCGAGCACCCGCATGCCCGCGATGTCCAACGCCTGCGAGAGGGCTTCGCGGTCGATCGGATAGGACTCGAAAACGGTGAGGGTGTCGAACAATTCGGCGAGCCCGACGGCCTGGTGGATCGCGGCCAGCCCGACGTGCTGGTGATCCATCAGCCTGGCCTGCTCGGCCTGCAGGCGGGCGAGCAGATCGACCACCTTCTCCGCCGGGTCGAGCCGCACCCGCACCGGCAGCGTATTGATGAACAGGCCGACCATCTCCTCGACACCGGCCAGCTCCGGCGGCCGGCCGGAGACCGTGCCGCCGAACACCACATCGGTACGGCCGGTGAGCATGGCGAGCAGCATCGCCCAGCTCGCCTGCACGAGGGTGTTGACCGTGGCACCCGATTCGCGGGCGGTCGATTCCAGCCGGGCGACGGTGTCGGCGGACAGGTCGGTGGACACCATCCCGGTCTCGGTCGACTCGATACCGGCGAGGGTGGGCACCGCGCGGGTCGGGGTGTCGATCCCGGCCAGTGACTCCGCCCATGCGGCAATCGATTCGGCGTCGTCCCGGTCGGCCAACCACGACAGGAACTCGCGATAGGAGTGCGCGGGCGGCAGCGCGGACGCGTCGCCCGAGGTGACGTAGAGGGCGAGCAGCTCGCGCACCAGCAGCGGCGTCGACCAACCGTCCAGCACCAGATGGTGATTGGTGAGGACGAACCGGTATCCGTCGGCGGCCGTCCGGATCAGGGTGAACCGCACCAGCGGCGGCCGGGTCAGCTCGAATCGGGTGCGGGCGTCCACCGCGATCACCCGGTTCAGTTCCCGCTGCCGCGCGTCGGGATCGGCGATATCGGTCAGATCGACGTCTTGCCATTGGATTTCGGCGTCGGCCAGCACCAGCTGGCGGGGACCGTCGTCGGTTTCTACGTAGGCGACCCGTAGGTTCTCGTGCCGGGCCACCAAAGCCTGTGCGGCGGTGCGCAGTCGGGTCGCGTCGACGGTGCCCGCTAGCGTGAGCAGCGATTGGACGGTGTAGCCGTCGGCGGTGTCGGAGTCGTACAGCGCGTGGAAGAGCAGGCCGTACTGCAGCGGCGAGAGCGGCCACACGTCGGCGAGGTTCGCGTAATCGCATTCCCACCTGTCGATCTGCCGCTGCGTCACCGAGACCAGGTCGAAGTCCGACGGCGTGCGCCCGCCCGAGCCGGTGGCCGCCGCGTGCGCGGCGAGGGCCCGCAGCGCCTCGGCCCAAAGCTCGGCGAGCTGGGCGACGTCGTTCGCATCGAGCAGTCGAGAGGCATAGGCCCAGGTCACTTCCAGGCCGGTGTCGGTGAGCACCGCGTTGATGTCGACGACCGCGGCCAGCGGGGCACGATCGTCCTGGGTGGCCGCAAAGCGTTGCGGCAGCCAGGGTCCCGTTTCCGAGCCGGTGTTCGCCCGGCCCAGATAGTTGAAGCTGATCTGGGGGATGGGGCTATCGGCCAGTGCCGCAGCGGATTCGGCAGTGAGGTAGCGCAGCATGCCGAAGCCGATGCCCTTGTCCGGCACCGTGCGCAGCTGTTCCTTGGTCGTCTTGATCGCGGCACCCGCCGCGGCACCACCGGCGAACGCGTCGGTGAGATCGATACCCGCCAGATCGACCGCCACCGGGTACACGCTGGTGAACCAGCCCACGGTGCGCGCGACATCCGCGCCGGGCAGTATCTCTTCCGCGCGTCCGTGGCCCTCCAGGGTGAACAGTGTCGCGGTGCGCCCGCGCCACCGGCCGACCGCCATCGCGAGGGCGGCAAGCAGCACATCGTCCGCGCCGCAATGGAATCGATCAGGCGCGGTGCTGAGCACCGTCTGCGCGATCGCCGGATCGATGACGGTCCGGTGGTGTGCCATCGTCGCGACGACATCGACCACCGGATCAGGCAGGTCGGCCCCGAGCGCCGGGTCGGGTGTCGCCAGGATGCCCTGCCAGAGCGGCAGTTCGGCGGCGCGCGCACCGGCCTGCTCGGGCTGGCCGTGTGCCCAGCGCCGGAACGAGGTACCCACGGGAGCGAGTACCCCGCCCATGGCGGCGGTCGCCAGATCCGGCAGCAGGATGCGCCAGGAAACACCGTCGGTCACCAGATGATGCAGCACGAGCCACAGCACGGGCTCGGCCTCCTCGATGAGCACGAACCGCGCGACCACACCGGCGGCCGGGTCGAGCAGGTCTGCGGCGCGCTGCAATTCGCGCTCGCGCGTCGCCGCGCTGTCCGCACCGGCCGCGACGGCCTCCACCAGCGATTCGGCGTCGATGGCGCCACGGTCGGCAACGGTCCACTCCCAGCCGTCGTCCCCGCGTCGCAGCGCGGAACGCAGCAGATCGTGGTGGTCGAGCAACGCCTGCACCGCCGCGACGACCGCTCCCCGCTGGAAGCCGACGGGCAGCCCGACGAGCACCGCCTGGCTGAACCGCGGCCAACTGTCCCCCTGCTCCAGCATGGCATGCACGATCGGCGTGAGCTCGACCGTGCCGACCCCACCACCGGGCAGTTCGTGCACCACCTGGGCCCGCACCTCGGTGGCCACGGCGGCCAGCGCGGCAACGGTCTTGCGCTCGAACACATCCCGCGCGCTGAGCCCGATGCCCGCCGCCTTGGCCCGCGACACCAGCTGAATGGACACGATGCTGTCGCCGCCGAGCGCGAAGAAGCTCTCGTCGACGCCGACCGTCTCCAGCCCGAGTACCTCGGCGAACAGTGCCGCCAGCGCCTCCTCGCGCGGAGTGGACGGCGCGCGGCTGACGATCGTGCGCGACCCGAAATCCGGCGCCGGCAACGCCTTACGGTCCACCTTGCCGAGCGGCGTGAGCGGAATATTGTCGAGCACCATCACCACCGCGGGCACCATATAGGCCGGAAGTGTCTCCCCGGCAGCGGCTTTCAGCGCCTCGGGATGCACATCGGCACCGGGCCTCGCCAGCACATACGACACCAGCGCGGTGGCACCGGCGCCGGTCTCGGCGCCGAGGGTGATCGCGAAATCGATATCCGGATGCCGTTGCAGCGCGGCATCGATCTCACCGAGCTCGATGCGGAAGCCACGGACCTTCACCTGGAAGTCGCTGCGGCCCTGGTACTCCAGCTCGAGACGACCGCCGCTGCTGCGCCAGCGCACCAGGTCACCGGTGCGGTACATCCGCGCACCGGCCTCGTAGGGATTGGCGACGAATCGGCCCGCGGTGAGCCCGTTGCGCCGGTGGTAGCCGCGCGCGAGCCCCGCGCCCGCGAGATACAGCTCACCGATGGTGCCGGGCGGCACCGGCCGCAGCCACGGGTCGAGCACCACTGCGGAGACGCCACGCACCAGGCTGCCGATGGTGACCGGCGCGGCGGGGACGAGCGCCTCGCTCAGCGTCACGGTCACGGTGGTTTCGGTGGGGCCGTACCCGTTCAACAGGGTGCGCCCGGCCCACTTGGCCACCAACTCGGGCGGGCAGGCGTCGCCGCCGACGATCACGGTGTGCAGATCGGGCAACGTCGCTGGATCGAGTGATCCAACGACCGTCGGTGTCACATTGAGATGGGTGACGTGGTGGGCGCGCAGCACCTGCGCCATCTCCTCGCCCGCGTACGCGGCGGGCGGCACCACGGCGAGCGTGGCACCGGCGGCCAGGGTCACCAGGATCTCCTCGACCGAGATGTCGAAGCTCGGCGAGACCGCGTGCGCCACCACGGAATCGGCGGTCACCCCGAAACCGGCGGCCGAGCCGGTCGCCAGGTTCGCCAGTCCGCGATGCGAAACCAGCACGCCCTTGGGCAATCCGGTCGATCCCGAGGTGTAGATGATGTACGCGACCTGGTCGAGGTGCATCGCGGCGGACCGATCGATGGGCCCCGCATCCTGCTCGCGCACCCTGCGCGCGGTCGCCCGGTCGTCGAGGAGCAGCCAGTTCACCTTGTCCGGCAACGACTTCCGGGCAGCTGCGACGGTCACACCCGCGACCACGCCGCTGTCGCCGACCATGTGCTCGATCCGGTCGGCCGGGTAGGTCGGATCGATCGGCACGAACGCCGCGCCGGTCTTGGCCACCGCGATCATCGCCAGCACCGACTCCGCCGAACGGGGAATCGAAATAGCCACGGCGCGTTCAGGTCCGGCACCGGCGGCAATGAGCACCCTGGCCAGCCGGTTGGTGTGCTCATCGACTTGCCGATAGGTGAACGAGCTCGCCCCGGCACGGATCGCCACTGCGTCCGGGTCGAGAGCCACACCGACCGCGAGGATTTCGGGCAGCGTGCGGGGCGTGCCACCCGCGGGCCCACGAGCAGGCACCAGCCCGGCGTGCTCGTCGTCGGATACCACCGGCACGGTCGAGAGCGCGGCTTCGGTTCCGGCGGCGAGAAAAGCGTGCAGGAACAACAGGAACCGGCGATGCTGTGCCGCCAATTCGGCGTCGCTGTACAGGTTTCCATTGCCCTGGAAGTCGATATGGGTGCTCTCGCCGCCGACGCCCGGATACACGTTGACGAACAGGTCATCGATCAACCCGGAGGTCAGTACATGCAGCCGTCCGGTGACCGCGCCGAGCTGAATCCTGGTGTCCACCATCATCAGGTTCACCGAGGGCCCGAACGAGGCGGCCTCGTCCATCGGCCAGCCGAGATCGCGGAAGATGTCCTCCTGGCGATAGCGCTGCCGCCGCAGCGCCCCGGTCAGCTCGCCCTGCGCCGCCCGGATCACGTCGCCGACCGTGGTCGTCGGCGTCAGGGTCAGCCGCAGCGGCACGACATTGGCGATCATTCCACCGGATCGCCGCAGTATCGCCGTGGTACGCGCCGAAACAGGAAGGCTCAGAACAACTTCCGGCGCCCCGGTCATCGCGGCCAGATACGCTCCGAACGCCGCGACCACGGTCGGTGCGACCCCGGACCCGGCCGCCTGCGCGACGGTATCGAGCAGCGCCGTGGTCTCCCGCGGCAACGCGCCCGCGACCCGGCTCGGGTGCGCGTCGACCTCGGCGGTGCGCCCGGCCAGACTCACCGGATCGGCCATCCCGTCGAGATGAGCGAGCCAATGCTCCCGATCGGCGCCGAAACGATCCGAATTGCGGTACGCCAGATCGGCTTCGACGATCTTGCGCAGATCCTCGGCCTTCGCGGCGGGCGGCTCGTTGCCTTCGATCGCCGCGTTGTAGAGCTCACCGGTGCGCTGCACCACGGTCAGCGCGCCCATGCCGTCCAGCACGATGTGATGAATCCGCGAGTACCAGTACCAGCGGTCGTCGGCGAGCCGCAGCATCGCGACGCGCACCAGCCGATCCCTGGTCAACTCCAGCGGCGCCTCGTATTCCGCGCGCATCCACGCGTGCGCCGCGGCCTCCGGGTCGCGTTCACCGCGCAGATCCAGCGTGAGCAGGCTGTCGTCCAGGCCGGTGTCCACGAATTGGTACGGATGGCCGTCGACGTCGAGCAGCCGCAGATACCCGGTGCCGAACTCGCGTCCGGCCTGCCGCGCCGCGCTGCCGAGCGCGTCCAGGTCGATCGGTCCGCTCAACTCGACGTACTGGGCGATGGAAATAGGAGTGTCGCCCGCGATGTGCTGGGCGAACCAGATGCCGCGCTGAGCGGCCGACAGCGGGAAGGCTCCTTCGGGCAGAGCTCCGCCGGTCTCGAGGGGCGAGGGGAGAGGCTGTTGCATGAATAGTCCTACGTTCTTACCGCCCGCAGCTGCCGCGGAGTGCCCGCCGCCGGCCAGTGCGGTACTTGGTAGTACCCCGCCGCACAGCTCGCGACAGGATTCATTCTGAACCGATGACGTGTGCACCGATGCCGATTGCCGACATGTTGGGGCAAACATGCCGCGAGGCGCGCCCGAATGTCAGGTGCGCCCGGCGGTCACGCCGCCATGGGCAGCTGGTCGGCCTCGGTGAGCGGTGCGTCCGAGCCCGCGAGGTAGCGCTGCAGGGTGCTGCGGTCGTCGAGCACCAGCCAGGAGATCGCGTCGGTGAGTTCGCCGCGCTGCGCCTTGGTGGTCACGCCGAGGGTGGTGCCGAGCATGAACGTGCCGTCCGCGGCGGCGGGTACCGGCGTGCCGCCGATCTTGACGATGGCCCGCTCGGCCACCACGGACTCGATCTCGTCGGCGATGGCGAGGGCGACCCGGGTGTTCGCGCCCGCGCCGATCCCGAGCAGCAGCCGGGCCAGCCGGTTCGACCAGCGATCGAGTTCGGCGTAGGTGAGGGCGCAGTCGTCGGTGGACACCACGACCGCGTTCGGATCGACCTCGGCGACGGGCCGCGCGAGCGGCAGCAGGCGGAGGTTGTCGGCGAGCGAATCGGTCAGCGTATGCATTGTGGTGTCCCTCGAAGTCGCGGTGAAGAGGTGGTCTTGCGTACCTCTAAATCTCGTCTACGAGAGAGAACTTCGACAGCAACCCAAGCGCTGGTGCTGCTCCCTCCCAGGGTGGGGAAATCCTCACCCCAGGGGGTACTGCGGATCTAGATCAATCAGTCACGAAACCGTTGAGGGTGCCGTTCAGGTCGGTGAGCAATGCGCGGGCGGCGACGAGACCGTTGCCGTGCCAGACGGTGTCCTCGACGGCGAAGACGCGTTTGTCGGTCGCGGCGCCGAGGTTTTTCCAGTCGTCGGTGCGCATCACCGACTCGCCGTGCTTCTTGCCCTGTTCGCCGGCGAGGATCACGTAGATCAGGTCGCCCTCCACCTTGGTGGCGAACTGGTCGGGGTTGACGTCGAAGGAGGGGCCGCGCTGGGCGGTGGGCCGCTGTACACCCACGTCGCCGACGACCTGGCCCGCGAAGCTGTTGTTGCCCTGAACTTCGTTGGTATCGGCGGTGAATCGGAGCAGCGAGGCCTGGGTCTGGGTGGCCGAGATCGCGTTACCGATGTCGGTCGCCTCGGTGCGGTAGTTGTCCAGCGCGGTGTCCGCGGCGGCGCGGCGACCCAATCCCGTTGCGAGCGCCGTGAATTCGGCCTGCCAGCTGTTGTTCGCGCCGACCAGCACGGTGGGCGCGATCTGCCGCAGCGCGTCGAAACTCGCGGTGGCGGTGGGGATGTCGCCGAGGATGAGATCGGGGTGCAGGTCGGCGATCAGCGCCGGGTTCGGCTGCGCGGCGGTGCCGACACCCGGAATCTTCAGCACGCCGGTGCCGAGATAGGCGGGCTGCGGGTCCGGGCCGTCGAGGGTGACCGCGCCGACGACGCGTTCCCACAGGCCGACCGCGCACACCGCGTCCAGCGCCGAGGTGGTGAGCACCACGATGCGGTGCGGATCGGCGGGCACCTCCGACACACCGGCGGCGTGGGTGACACTGCGCGTGCTGCCGCTCGCCGGATCAGGCGCGCTCGGCAGGGCACAGGCCTTGGTGGTGTCGCGTTCGAGCCCGATGACGCCGGCACCGGCGATGTTCGTGGTGGTGCGGACGATGCTGCTCGCGTCGTCGGGCTTGCTGCTGCAGCCCGCCGCGACGACGGTCGCGGCTAACGCCGCGACGGCGACGATCCGGCGGGCGGCGCCGGATCGGGGTGAAGCTGTGCGGTTTCGGGTGCGAACGAAGGCGCTCAGCGGCATGCGGGTGAGGGTACATGCGTGGCCACGGCCGGAGGGTGACAGGTCAGCGCCACCGTGTGCCGTATTCGGTGGCGTGCGTGTGCCGGCGCGAGCCCGGTGTGCCGCATCCCCGCTGCACACCGGGCTCGACCGCGCGGAATCCCGCTGTCGGACAGGGAATTCCGCACGGACCGGCGTGGTCAGGCCTTGTCCCCGCCGATGCGGAACTCCGCGCCGGTGACGTCGGTGACCGTCGCCAGCCTGCCGAATTCGCTGTCCGCCGCGGGCCGGACGACCGCGCCGCCCAGCTCGACGACCTTGGCGACCGTCTTGTCCACATCGTTCGCGCCGAAGTAGACGGTCCAGGCGCCGGGCACGCCCGCGGGCAGGAAGGCCGACGCATCGATGACACCACCCAGCATCGGGCTGTCCGAGTGAATGGTGGTGTAGCGGAACTCGTCTGCGTCCGAGATGGTGAACGGGTCCTGCCAGCCGAACACGTCGCGGTAGAAATCGAGCGCGCTGCCGTAGGCGCGGGTGTGCAGCTCGAACCAGGACGGCACGCCCTCGTGGTCGCCCCATTTTCCGCCGGTGACCAGGGCGGTGGTCTCGATGCCCGGGAAGGTGCCCGCCTGCCAGACGCCAACACCTACGCCGCCCGCGTCGCCGAGTACGGCCATGCTGCCGAGATCGCCGACCGCCATCGGCGGCACGACCACGCTGCCGCCCTGTGCGACGGCCTTGTCCGCAGTGGCCTGGATATCGGTGCTCGCGAGATAGATGGTCCACTGCTCGGGCGCGTCGGCGTCACCTTCGGTGTGCCCCATGGCGCCCGCGACCGCGAGACCGTCCTGCCGGAAGGTGACGTAGCCGCCGAACTCCTCGGCACGCTCGGCGGTCCACCCGAACAGCTCGCCGTAGAACGCGATGCTGCGGTCGAGATCGGAAGTGTAGAGATCGACCCAGCAGGGATCGCCGGGCTTGGGCTGGTTCTGGTCGGTCATCGCTGGTCTCCTGGGCGGGGGTGGAAGACTGGTCACCAATACAGACGCCTGCCGCGAACGAAACTCATCGCTGCCGTCGGTCCGGCCGCATCAACGAAATACGACACAGAGTAGGACCCGTGCGGATTGCTGCGGCAGCACGGTTTACGATTCCAGAAGCGCAAGCGAACTGTCGTCTGTTCCGACATGGGGATGGATGCAAGCAGCGGAGCCTGCGGAGCGAACCTAAAGGCACCTTCAGGAGGATCAGTGACTGCGGTAGAGCCCCAGCCAGTCCAGCAGTTGGAAGCGACTCGGCCGTATCCGGCACGGACCGGGCCGAAGGGTTCGTATCTCTACAAGATGGTCACCACCACCGACCCCAAGGTGCTCGGGGTCATGTACCTGGTGACCGCGATGAGCTTCTTCCTCGTCGGCGGCCTGATGGCGCTGATGATGCGCGCCGAGCTCGCGCGCCCCGGCCTGCAGTTCCTCTCGCCCGAGCAGTTCAACCAGCTGTTCACCATGCACGGCACGATCATGCTGCTGTTCTACGCGACCGCGATCGTGTTCGGCTTCGCGAACATCGTGCTTCCGCTGCAGATCGGCGCCCCTGACGTCGCCTTCCCGCGACTGAACGCGTTCAGCTACTGGCTGTACCTGTTCGGCGGCACGATGGCGACCGCGGGCTTCATCACCCCGGGCGGCGCGGCCGACTTCGGCTGGACCGCCTACACCCCGCTGACCGACATCCTGCACTCGCCGGGCGTCGGCGCCGACCTCTGGATCCTCGGCCTCGCCGTCTCCGGCCTGGGCACCATCCTCGGTGGCGTCAACATGCTGACCACCGTCGTCTGCCTGCGTGCCCCCGGCATGACCATGTTCCGGCTGCCGATCTTCACCTGGAACATCGCCGTCACCAGCGTGCTTGTCCTGCTTGCCTTCCCGCTGCTGACCGCCGCGCTGTTCGGCCTGGCCTACGACCGCCACCTCGGTGGCCACATCTATGACCCGGCGTCCGGCGGCGTGCTGCTCTACCAGCACCTGTTCTGGTTCTTCGGGCATCCCGAGGTATACATCATCGCGCTGCCGTTCTTCGGCATCGTGTCCGAAATCTTCCCGGTGTTCTCGCGCAAGCCGATCTTCGGCTACACCACGCTGGTGTACGCGACGCTCGGTATCGCCGCGCTGTCCATCGCGGTGTGGGCGCACCACATGTACGCCACCGGTGCCGTGCTGCTGCCGTACTTCTCGTTCATGACGTTCCTGATCGCGGTGCCGACGGGCGTGAAGTTCTTCAACTGGATCGGCACCATGTGGCGCGGGCAGTTGACGTTCGAGACGCCGATGCTGTGGTCGATCGGCTTCCTGGTGACCTTCCTCTTCGGTGGTCTCTCGGGTGTCATCCTGGCCAGCCCGCCGCTGGACTTCCACGTCACCGACTCGTACTTCGTGGTCGCGCACTTCCACTACGTGCTCTTCGGCACCATCGTGTTCGCCACCTTCGCGGGCATCTACTTCTGGTTCCCGAAGATCACCGGCCGGATGATGGACGAGCGCCTGGGCAAGTGGCACTTCTGGACCACCTTCGTCGGCTTCCACACCACGTTCCTGGTGCAGCACTGGCTGGGTGCCGAGGGCATGCCGCGTCGTTACGCCGACTACCTGCCCAGCGACGGCTTCACCACGCTGAACACCATCTCCACCATCGGTGCGTTCATCCTCGGCGCCTCGATGCTGCCGTTCATCTGGAACGTCTTCAAGAGCTTCCGGTACGGCGAGGTCGTCACCGTGGACGACCCGTGGGGCTACGGCAACTCGCTCGAATGGGCCACCAGCTGCCCGCCGCCGCGGCACAACTTCTACGAGCTGCCGCGGATCCGGTCCGAGCGTCCGGCGTTCGAGCTGCACTACCCGCACATGGTCGAGCGGATGCGCGCCGAAGCGCACGTCGGCTGGGGTTCGGGTAAGCACTCGACCGAGGTCCACGAAAGCGCCGTGGCGACCAAGTAGGAATTAGTTACGACAACGAGTGTGCACCTGCTGGTCACAGCAGGTGCACACTCGTTTGTGCAGCACCGGAGCGACGTGACAACGAGGTCAAGCGCAACTTCTAATCCTGGAGTACTTCAGTTGGCCGACACCACCGTTCTCGTCACCGTCACCGGACCCGACCGTCCCGGTGTGACGTCCGTGCTGCTCGCGGCGATGTCCCGGCACCACGTGAGCCTGCTCGACATCGAACAGGTCGTTATTCGCGGCCGCCTGACCCTCGGCGTGCTGGTCACCTGCCCAGGTGACCCCGAGTCGCTGCAGGAAGAGCTCGAAGAAGCGATGAACACCGTCGGCGTGCACGTCGACGTGGAGGTCGACGCGGCGATCGGCCGGGAGCCGATGTCCACCCACGCGGTGGTCATCCTGGGCGCCCCGGTCACCGCACACGCGTTCAGCGCGGTCTCGCGGCAGCTGGCGGCCCTCGGCGCCAATATCGACACCATTCGTGGCATCGCGGACTACCCGGTCACCGGGATGGAGCTGCTGGTCACCGCGACCGACACCGGGGCAGGCGCCGACTACCGGCTGCGCACGGCGCTGGCCGAGGTGGCGGTGGCCGAACGAGTCGACGTCGCGGTGGAACGCGCCGGGCTGGCCCGCCGGGCCAAACGCCTCATCGTGTTCGACGTCGACTCCACCCTGATCCAGGGCGAGGTGATCGAGATGCTGGCCGCGCACGCGGGCGTGGAGGACCAGGTCCGCAAGGTCACCGAGGCCGCCATGCGCGGCGAGATCGACTTCGGCGAGTCGCTGCGGCAGCGGGTCGCGACCCTGGCGGGCTTGGACGAGTCGGTGATCGAGGAGGTGGCCGACCGGATCGAGCTGACGCCCGGCGCGCGCACCACCATCCGCACGCTGCGCCGGCTGGGCTTCCGCTGCGGCGTGGTGTCCGGCGGGTTCCGTCAGGTGATCGAGCCGCTGGCGCACGAACTGGAGCTGGACTTCGTACAGGCCAACACCTTGGAGATCAAGGGCGGCAAGCTGACCGGCCGGGTCGTCGGCGAGATCGTCGACCGCGCGGCCAAGGCCACCGCGCTGCGTAAGTTCGCCGCCGAGGCCGGGGTGCCGATGGAGCAGACGGTCGCGGTCGGCGACGGCGCCAACGACATCGACATGCTCAACGCGGCCGGGCTCGGGGTCGCGTTCAACGCCAAGCCCGCGCTCCGTGAGATCGCCGACGCGGCACTGTCGCATCCCTACCTGGACGCGGTGCTGTACGTCCTCGGCGTCACCCGGCACGAGGTGGAGGCGGCCGACGCCAGGGACGGCGGCGTGCGCCGGGTGCCGCTCGAACAGTGAACGGCCAGGTAGCGCGGGCCGTTCGAGACGAAGACAAACTTCGGTTGTCGTTGCCGCACCGTAGTTTTCGCTGTTGTTAATCTAATTCGACAGTAGTGCAGTGATTTTCGTCGCTAGCGTCGCTGCATGACGAACAACGAAGTGGCAGAACTCGTCCTGGCGCCCGCGGCGGAGCTCGCGCGGCGGATCCGCAGTCGTGCGGTATCGCCGGTCGAGGTGGTCGACGCGTACCTGAGCCGGATCGAGGAAAAGAACACCCAGGTCAACGCCTACGTGAGCGTGCTCGCCGACGAGGCGCGGGCCGCGGCGAAGACGGCCGAGGCCGAGGTGGCCGCCGGGCGGGTGCGCGGACCGCTGCACGGGGTGCCGATCGCGATCAAGGATCTCTTCGACTTCAAGGCGGGCGTGCCGAATACGTTCGGCGTCAAGGAGTTTGCCGAATATGTGCCGGAGGAGACGGCTCCGCACGTGCGCAGGCTCGAAGAGCTCGGCGCCATCGTGCTCGGCAAGACGAACACCCCCGAGTTCGGGCACAAGGCGACCACCGACAACCGGTTGTTCGGCCCGACCAGCACCCCGTTCGCCCTCGACCACAACGCTGGTGGCTCGTCGGGCGGTAGCTCGGCGGCGGTCGCGGCGGGCCTGTGCGCGCTGTCGCAAGGCTCCGATGGTGGTGGCTCCGTACGCATTCCGGCCGCCATGTGCGGCGTGGTCGGCCTCAAGCCGAGCTACGGGCTGCTCGCCGGGGTGGTGCGGCCGGACGCGTTCTTCACCATGGATCCGTTCATGGGCAACGGGCCGCTGGCGCGCTCGGTCGAGGACTGCGCGCTGATGCTGGACGCGATGGCGGGCTTCGACGAAAACGATCCGGGCAGTGTGCCATTGGCCACGCAGCGGTACAGCGACGCGATCTTCGCGCCGGTGGCGGGCCTGCGGGTGGCGTATCTTCCGACGCTCGGCGGCTTCCCGGTCGAGGCGCAGGTGCGTACGGTCGTCGACGCGGCGGTACGTGCGTTCGAGGTCGCGGGCGTCGAGGTCGAGACACCCGAATTCGCGCTGCCCGCACCGCATCAGGAGGTCACCGATCTGTGGCTGCGGCTCACCGGGTCGGCCATGGTGTCGTTGCTCGAGATGTTCGGCGATCTCGGACTCGATCTGCGCGCGGTGTCCTGGGACAACCTGCCACCGCAACTGCGCGCCGTCGCCGACCGCGGTGCCGCGATGACCATGGCGCAGACGCGCCGGGATCAGTTCCTGCGCACCGCGATCTTCGATGCGATCCTCGCGGTCCTGGATCGCTACGACGCGATCATCAGCCCTACCCTCGCGGTGGCCGGGGTGCCCAATGCCGACGACGGCTGGACGGTCGGGCCGGATTCCGTCGAGGGGGAGACCGTCGATCCGGTGCTCGGCTGGTGCCTGACCCATCCGTTCAACTACAGCGGCCACCCGGCGATCTCGGTGCCCGGCGGCACGACGGCGCAGGGGCTGCCGGTCGGGATGCAGATCGTCGGGCGGCGCTTCCGCGACGACACCGTGCTGAGTCTGGCCGCGGCCTTCGAGCGGATTCGGCCGTGGCAGCACACTTACCGGGGGTTGCTCGACTGACCGGGCGCACGCGATACCAATGGGCGGATTCGTCGGACACCGTCGGTAAGCTGGCGCGGACCAGGATCGTCAGGCGAAATCGGAGGGTGCGTTGCGGAAATCTCTGCTTGTGCTGCTGCTCGGATTGGCTGTTGTCGGGTGCGGCAAGAACGATTCGTCCTCGGACGCGACCTCCTCGGCCGCGCCGACCTCGGCCCAGGGGCCCGCCCCGGTGACGGCCGGGATAGGTGACAACGGGCAGGAACGACAGGTCGCTGTCGGCCAGTCCCTGGTGGTGACGCTGCCCGCGAATCCGTCCACCGGATACCTGTGGCAGATCACCGGGCTGGACGCGAATCTGCTTCAGGCGCAAGGCGATCCGGGGTTCAAGCCGGATCCGAACGTGCCGGTCGCGCCCGGCTCCGGTGGCGGTACGGTGTGGACCTTTGTCGGTAAGGCCGCGGGGATCACCAAGCTCTCGATGGACTATTTGCGGCCATGGGAGCAGGGTGTCGAACCCGCGCAAACGTATTCATTGACGATCAAGGTGGAGTGATGTCGAGCATCCCGGAATATGGTGCCGGAGTCCGGGACGCGCTGGAAGACCCGGTGTCGCCGGTGGATTTCGATGAGGCGGGGTTCCGCGTCCGGCACGCGGAACTCGCGCAGGGCTACGGCGGCGCGGGCGATCCCGATGATCCGGCCATGGTGCAGGCCATGCAGATCGTGCTGCACCTGCCCAAGCTGGATCCGCCGCCGCGCAGTGCGTTGCTCGCCGCCGCGGCGACCGCGTCGGTGGCGCTGTGCCTGGACGAGCGGGTCGGTCCGGGCGGCGAGTGGGCGGACCGCTACCTGGCCTGGAAGCGTTCGCGAATCCGCAAGGTGGCGCGGCGCGCTCGTGGCGCCCAGTGGCTCGCGGCGAACGAGGTAGACGGTGTCACAGTCGATGTCGATGGCGCGCAGGCCCGTGCGTTCGTGCCCGGGCCGGTCGGTACGGTCGACCCGCGGATCAAACGTTTGCAGATCGGTGGCACCGACCTCGAACACGACGACCCCGGGCCCGCCGATCCCGAACTGCCGGTGCTGTGGATCGACGCGGAACTGGGCATGACACTGGGCAAGGCCGCCGCACAGGTCGGGCACGCCAGTATGTTGCTGGCGGGTGCGTTGACCGCGGCACAGGCGTTGCGCTGGGCCGAGCAGGAATTCCGTTGCTCCGTAAGGGAAGCCGATGCGCGACAATGGAAGGCGTTGGCCGATGAGGTCGCGCGTGGCACGGCGGTTGCTGTGCGCGACGCCGGGTTCACCGAAGTGGCGCCCGGCTCGATGACGGTGATCGCGGTGCCCGCTCGATTGTCGTGACCGCCGGAAAACACCCGCGTCGAATGTGCGTTGCGCGGGTCGAATTGGGGTATCACTCTGAGCAACTTCACCGAGGACGTTGTGCCCTACCCGCGCCACGCCGTTGCGGCGGAGGCTCGTTGTATCGGCATCGCATTCTTGCCGACCGAAGGAAGGACCAGCTATGACGACGCTGCTGGTGATTCTCGCCCTGTGGGTGCTCCTGTCGGTTCCGTTGGCTCTCATCGTGGCCCGGCTGCTACACAAGTCGGACGATGAGGACCATCACCAATCGAACCAACCCGACGACCAGCGCCTTCGCGATCTGTTCGTGCTGAGCCGCCGCCGCTGACCCGAGCGACACGCTTTTCAGACCCGCCCGCGTTGGCGAGTAGCCGGGCGGGTGGGCCAAGATGGACCGCGTGCCGCAACCGGATCCCGATCTGCTCATCGATTTCACCGACGTCACCGTCCGCCGCTCGGGCCACACGCTCGTCGGCCCGGTGACCTGGCAGGTCGAGCTCGACGAACGCTGGGTCGTGCTCGGCCCCAACGGCGCGGGCAAGACCTCCCTGCTCCGCATGGCCGCCGCCGAGATGCACCCGACCTCGGGCATCGCCCATCTGCTCGGCGAGGTGCTCGGCAAGGTCGACGTCAGCGAGTTGCGGCCGCGGATCGGCTTGTCCTCCGCCGCGGTGGCCGGGCGGGTGCCGAAAGACGAGAAGGTCAGCGATCTGGTGGTGTCGGCGGGGTACGCGGTGCTCGGCCGCTGGCGCGAACGGTACGACGATGTCGACACCGACCGCGCCGTCGACATGCTGGAAAGCCTGGGCGCGGAACATCTTTCGGACCGCACCTACGGCACGCTGTCGGAGGGTGAGCGCAAACGGGTGATGATCGCCCGCGCGCTGATGACCGACCCGGAACTGTTGCTGCTCGACGAACCGGCGGCGGGGCTCGACCTCGGCGGTCGCGAGGAACTGGTGGAACGACTCGGCGATCTTGCCGCCGACCCGGATTCGCCCGCCATCGTCCTGGTCACCCACCACGTCGAGGAGATCCCGCCCGGCTTCACCCACGGACTCTTGCTCAACGAAGGCGAAGTCGTCTCCCAGGGCCTGCTCACCGACGTCCTGACCTCCGAAAACCTGAGCGACGCCTTCCGTCAATCCATCGCGCTGGACCGAGTCGACGGCCGCTACTTCGCCCGCCGCTCCCGCCGCGCAGGCAAGCACCGCACCCGCTGACCCGCTGCCCGTGACGGCGCTCACCAAGCGCGCGTTAGGGTGCAGGAGTGAGTGAGATAAACGCGCAGGCTGACTCTCAGCCGGTCCCGTCGCCCAAAGATGCGTCGACGGTGATGCTGGTGCGCGATGGCGCTGCCGGACCAGAGATATTTTTGCAGCGCAGGGTCGGCGCGATGGCCTTCGCGGCCGGGATGACGGTGTTCCCCGGCGGCGGCGTAGATCCCTCCGACGGCACCGCCGACATCGAGTGGACCGGACCCGAACCCGCTTGGTGGGCTGAGCGTTTCGCCACCACCGAGCCGCGCGCCAAGGCACTCGTCTGTGCCGCCGTGCGCGAGACATTCGAGGAATGCGGTGTGCTGCTTGCCGGTCCGACCGCGGACAGCGTCGTCTCCGACACCGCGGGCTACCGCGAGGCACGCGGCAAACTGGAACGACGCGAGCTCTCGCTGGCCGGTTTCCTCGCCGCGGAGAAACTGGTGCTGCGCGCGGATCTGCTTCGGCCGTGGGCGAATTGGATCACCCCGGTGGTCGAGCCACGCCGCTACGACACCAGGTTCTTCGTCGCGGTCCTGCCCGAGGGCCAGCTGGCCGACGGTGCCACCTCCGAGGCGGCCGAGGTGCAGTGGCGGACACCGGCCGAGGCGCTGGATCGCTGGCGGGCAGGCACCGACATCCTGTTGCCGCCCACCTGGTCGCAATTGGACGCGCTCGGTGAATTCGGTTCCACCGCCGAGATTTTCGCCGCCGAGCCGACGATCGAGCCGATCATGCCGATATTGTCCGAGGCCACCGGCGGGCGGGTGCTGGCGTTCCCGGACAGCCCGCGCTACTTCGCCGGTCTCCCGGATGCGAGCAGGCTCAAGGGATCCGTCCGCAAGTGAGTCACCGGACGGCCGGTAGCGTGGCGTCCCATGGCCGAATTCGTGACCCTGGATCTGCTCGAGGGTGATACCGCGCGCCGCGTCGCCGTCCTCCGGATCGCCCGCCCGCCGATGAACCTGGTGAACGCGCAGCTGGCGCGCGAGCTGGCCGAAGCGGCCGAGACGGTCGCCGCGGACCCGTCCGTCGCCGCGGTCATTCTCTACGGCGACGAGCGCGTCTTCTCGGCGGGCGACGACCTGACCGAGCTGGCCGGACTCAGCGAAGACCAGGCCCGTGCGATGGCCGCCGATCTGCAGCGCGACCTCGGCTGCCTCGCCCGGCTGCCGCAGCCGACCGTCGCGGCGATCAGCGGCTACTGCCTCGGCGCCGGCCTCGAGCTCGCCCTCGGCGCGGATCGGCGCATCATCGGCGACAACGTCAAACTCGGCCTGCCACAGATCAAGGCCGGCCTCATCCCGCTCGCCGGGATCCGGCGGCTGTCATTGCTGATCGGACCGGGCCCCGCCAAAGACCTCGTCTACAGCGGCCGCTTCGTCGAAGCCGAGGAGGCGCGCACCCTGGGCTTGGTCGACGAAGTCGTGCCACCCGACGACGTGTATACCGCCGCGCTCAACTGGGCCGCGCAGTTCACCGACGGCCCGGCCCGTGCCCTCGCCGCCGCGAAGGCGGTGTTCGAGGCGGGCCCCCATGGCCTCGACCGCGCACAGACCGAATGGTCTGATTTGTTCGCCACCGAAGACCGCCGAATCGGCACCGAGTCCTACCGCGCCGACGGTCCAGGATCGGCCGCATTCGTCGGTCGGTGAAGCCGTCGGTGCCCTCGTTCCGGCCGGTGGTATTGATCACACGCGGACGCGGAATTGGCACACGTTCCTATCTTTTCGGCGGCTTCCGATCTGCCGCGCTTCTTGGGCTGTATGCCTCCAACATGCTGGGTGACGACTGATTTCGTTGGAACATGGGTAACTCGTCGGGTACGCCCAAAACCGGACCACGTTCATGACCGCCAGCCCTCCGCGCGACGGCTGCGGCTCTTACTTGTATGGCCTAAAACGCGGAGAGGCGGGTCAGCTAGGCTTGGCGGTCATGACGGTACGTCCCGACGACCCCGCGCCTCACCCGCATGCAACCGAGGCAGAGGTCGAAGCAGCGCGCAAGGATACGAAGCTCGCCCAGGTGCTCTATCACGACTGGGAAGCGGAGACCTACGACGACAAATGGTCGATTTCCTATGACGAACGCTGCATCGAATATGCCCGCGGCCGGTTCGACGCGGCCGTCGGCCCGGCGCCGCTGCCGTACGACCGGGCCCTCGAACTCGGCTGTGGCACCGGCTTCTTCCTGCTGAACCTGATGCAGGGCGGCGTGGCCAAGTCCGGCTCCGTCACCGACCTGTCGCCGGGCATGGTGAAGGTCGCGTTGCGCAACGCAGAGAACCTCGGCCTCGACGTGGACGGCCGGGTCGCCGACGCGGAGACCATCCCGTACGAGGACGACACCTTCGACCTCGTCTGCGGACACGCGGTGCTGCATCACATCCCGGATGTCGAACTCGCACTGAAGGAATGCCTGCGCGTGCTCAAGCCGGGCGGGCGCTTCGTCTTCGCGGGCGAGCCGACCACCGCGGGCAACTTCTACGCGCGCTGGCTCGGCCGGGCCACCTGGAAGGCCACCACCACCGTCACCAAGCTGCCGCAGCTGGCCGGATGGCGGCGCCCGCAGACCGAGCTCGACGAGTCCTCGCGGGCCGCGGCGCTCGAAGCGGTCGTCGACCTGCACACGTTCGACCCGCGCGACCTGGAGCGGATGGCGAGCTCGGCCGGTGCCGTCGACGTCAAGGCGACCACCGAGGAATTCGCGGCCGCGCTGTGGGGCTGGCCGGTGCGCACCTTCGAGGCGGCCGTGCCGGACGAGAAGCTCACCATGGGCTACCGGCTGGCCATGTACAAGGCGTGGCTGCGGCTGAGCTGGCTGGACGAGAACGTCATGCGCCGCGTGGTGCCGCGTCAGTTCTTCTACAACGCGATGATCACCGGCGTGAAGCCGGATTCGTCCGCCAAGTAGTGGGCTACGGCTTCAGTCGAGACGATGTCGCCTTCCTCGGCAGCCCGGCGGGCACGGCCGCGCTGACCGAGGTGGACCGGCTGGAGCTGTCCCAGGCCTCGCACCTGCGTGATCTGGAGCGGGTGCGGCGCGATCACGGCGGCCGGGCGGCGGCGCTCGTCGAAACGGTGCGCTTGCGGCGTAAAGCGGGGGCCAAGCTCGTCGACGCGGGGGACTGGTTGTTCACCGACGACGCCTTACAGCAGGCGACCCCGACGGTGGTCGCCCGGCAGCGGGCCGCCCGGCTGGCCGGGCGGGCCGTACACGACGTGACCTGTTCAATCGGGGCAGAACTCGCCGAGCTGGCGCGGGTGTGCACTGTCGTGGTGGGCAGCGACTTGGACGATGTGCGGTTGTCGATGGCCGAGCACAACCTCGCCGGAGCGCACGTGCATCTCGATGGCGCGCCGAGTCGACAGGTAGGTGCGCACAACTTGTCATCGCCGGATGCGCCCGAGCTTGCTGGAGCGCTTCGGTCCGCTACCGTGCAGCAGCCGCGAAATGTGCTGCTGGCCAAGGCGGATGCGCTCGTGCCGGTGAGTAGAGACACCGTGATCATTGCCGATCCCGCGCGGCGAGCCGACGGGCGGCGCACCCACGATCCGGCGAAACTGCAGCCACCGCTGCCGGACCTGCTCGCCGCGTACCCTGGCCGCGATATCGCCGTAAAGTGCGCCCCCGGACTGGATTTCGATCGACTCGACTGGTCCGGCGAGATCGAAGTGGTCTCCCTCGACGGCGCCGTTCGCGAGGCGTGCCTGTGGTCGGCAGGCCTGACCGAACCCGGGATCACCCGCCGTGCGACCGTATCGTCCTCGGCCGGAACATCTTTCACCCTTACCGACGCGGACGCCGATGAAATCCCGGAACAGGAACCCGGCGACTGGATCATCGATCCCGACGGTGCCGTCGTCCGCGCCGGCCTGGTCCGCCACTACGCCGCGAAACACGCCCTCTGGCAACTGGACCCACGCATCGCCTACCTCACCGGCAACACCGTCCCGCCGGGCACCCGAGGCTTCCGCATCATCGACCGCCTCGACTACCGCGAAAAAACCCTCCGCGCCGAACTCCGCCGCCACGACTGCGGCCCCCTGGAAATCCTGGTCCGCGGCGTAGACGTAGACCCCGACAAACTCCGCCGCACCCTCAAACCCCAAGGCACCCACCCCTACACCCTCGTGATCACCCGAATAGGCCGCACACCCACCGTCTTCCTGTGCGCTGCCGTCGCCCCGGTGCCCTCGCCGCGCACTGATTAGCTCCCTGCGCACGAAATAGCCAGCAATTTAATGCGCGCCGCGACGAACCGTGCGCGGCAGCGACGAGAATGCCTACTGGTTCATTTTCTTGATTACGCGTTGGACGGTTAGCCAGGTGCGGGTGGTGATGTTCTTGCCGTGGGTTTTTTCGAGCCAGGCCATGAAGTCCGGGGTCTTGCCGGGTTCGCTGTTGTCGATCACTGCTAGGTAGGCGCTGCACGGCTTGTCGTAGCCGACGACTCGGGCCAGCGGATCGGGCTGGTCGGGTAGTTTGCGGGCCACCTTTTTGCGGTCCTTGAGGAACGTGGCGATGAGATAGGTGCCGCGGCCGTGGGTGAGGCCGGGGAACGGGTCGGAGTCCAGCAGTGCTTGCAGCTCTTCGGCACTGCGGATGATCGTGCCACCGGCGATGCCGAGTTCGGCGTTGAGCGCCTGCTGAATTCGATCCTCGAGATCGCTGACGTCTGTGTCGGCACTCTGGAACACGATATTGCCGCTCGCCAGCACGGAAGCGACCTTCTCGAACCCGAGCTTCTCGAACACGCCACGCAGCTTCTCGTTGCTCATGTTCGGGTTGCTGGGTGCGATCCCACGCAACAGTGCGGCATAGCGATTCATATCGGGGAACCTACCGAAGTCCCCCGACAGATGCCGTGATCCGGCATCGACGAATCAAGACCGAGCCGGCGCGCCGGGTCAGGCCGTTTTGGCACCGTTCTTCTTGCGCTCGATATCTTCCAGCGCCGCAAGGTATTGCGCGCGCTCCTCGGCACTCGCCTCCCAGGCGGCCTTGCGGTTCTTGACGACCTTGGCGGGTGCGCCGACCGCGATGCTGTAATCCGGGATCTCGCCCTTGACGACGGCATGGGCGCCGAGCACACAGCCGCGGCCGACGCGCGTCTCGCGCAGCACCGTGACCTTGGCGGCGATCCAGGTGTCGGGACCGATCCGGACCGGACTCTTCACGATGCCCTGATCCTTGATCGGCAGGGTGATGTCGTCCATCTTGTGGTCGAAGTCGCAGATGTAGCACCAGTCGGCGACCAGGGTGGACTCACCGATCTCGATGTCGAGGTAGGTGTTGACGACGTTGTCCTTGCCGAACACCACCTTGTCGCCGATGCGCAGCGAACCCTCATGGCAGCGGATGGCGTTGCCGTCGCCGATGTGCACCCAGCGGCCGATCTCCATCCGGCCCAACTCGGGGGTCGCGTGCACCTCCACCCGCTTGCCGAGGAAGACCATGCCGCGCAACACGATGTGCGGGTTGGCCAGCCGGAACTTGAGCAACCGGTAGTAGCGCACCAGATACCAGGGGGTGTAGGCCCGGTTCGCGAGCACCCAGCGCAGCGAGGCCGCGGTCAGGAAGCGCGCCTGCTGCGGATCCCGGCGGCGCGATCCCCGCCAGCGCGAGCGCAACGGTGCGCCCCACATGCTCGTCACGAACGGCTCTCCTGTCGTGGTCCAACGGCTCGTCGCCGCCTCGACGGCGACGGGTAGAGCATAACGGGCGCGCTCGAACCCGATCCGGGCACGGACCGCGCACGGACGCGGACCGCAACGGCAGGACTCGTACACTCGCGCGGGCCCCTACCGTACAGTGACTGCTGCGCCGCGGGCGGCGCCCCCGAATCCACACGCGTACACCCGAACCGGGTCGCTCCAGAGCGGTGGGTCGGCACGCTTTAGTCTCGTGCGAGCGGAAACGACGACAGGAGTGCAGCAGGTGCGAAGTGGCGTACTGGCTAGTTCCATGTGGCGACCGTCCCGGCTGCGGGTAGTTGCGTCGCTGGCCGCGGTCGGTGCGCTGGCGTTGGCCGGATGCGGCACCGATGTCGACGACATCGCGGTCGGCCCCGGTAAGGGCTGGCCTGCGGCCTATCACGACGGGCGCAACGGTGGCAGCAGCCCGGTGGTCGGCGCCAAGAAGATCGCGTTGAGCTGGTCGCGTCCGATCGGCGGGCCGATCGCCGAGCCGGTCACCATCGGCCCGGACGGGCAGATGTTCCTGACCACGAACACGCCGACCTGCACCCTCTACTCCTTCCAGATGCTGACCGGGCGCAAGCGTTTCTGCAGTGGGCTCGGCCCGACCGCGATCGCGACACCGTCGGTGGTGGACGGCATGACGAATGTCTACGTCGGCGACGACAAGGACAACGTCGGCGCGGTGATCTCCTTCAACTATCTCGGACAGCCGAGGTGGCGCACCACCGTGGCGGGCGCGCCGGTCTCGGCGCAGTTCACCGGCGACGGAAACCTGTTGACCGTCACCCAATCCGGTCAGGTCGACGTCCTCTCCCGGCAGACCGGCCAGCGCGTCGTCTCCACGATGCAGCTGCTCGGTCAGCCGGACTTCCTGGACAACCCGAACCTCACCTGGCCGGACGCCGGTCAGGGCCTGGACCAATGTCGCGTCGGCGAACCGCAGTGCCCGGTCGCGAACATCTCGGCCATCGACACCGCGACCGGACGCTTCTTCGTCACGGTATGGAAGCCTGGTCAGCCGACCGCCGCGCTCGTCGCACTCCGCTACGCGGACAACAAGATCCAGCAGGAGTGGAGCGCCGACCTGCTGTTCGGCGGCAGCGCCACCAGCCCGACCCTGTCGCCCGACGGCAAGACCGTCTACGTGGGCGACAACACCAACCGGCTGATCGCCGTCGACGCCGCCGACGGACGCACCAAATGGGTGCAGCCGCTGGAATGGACACCGCGCGGCGGCATTTCGGTGGCCGGCGACGGCCTGATCATCCCGTCCGGCGACGAGGGCTACCTGCTCGCGCTGCGCGACAAGGGTGACGCGCCGGAAATCGCCTGGGCGCGTAAGGACCTCGACCTGCGCGGCACCCCGGTGCAAACCGCGGGCGGCACCGGCTACACCGCCGCCGCGATCGGCGAGGGCCTGAACCTCATCACCTTCGACACCAAGACCGGCTCCACCATCGACTCCGATGTGCTGCCGGGCGCGCAGGGCAGCACCACCGGCACCTCCATCGGCGCCCAGGGCGAGGTCATCGTCGCCACCCGCATCGGCGAACTCTTCGTCTTCAAGCCTGAGCACTGACCCCCGCCGCTCTGGCCCCGCCCGCCGCGCGCACCCTGCCCCGCCGCGCCCGAATCAGCCAGCTATCTCGTGCGCGCCCAGCCGAAGCATGCGCAGCCCGAACGTATACCGAGACCGCTCGCGACCTCGCAGTCCTGGTCCACCGGCCCGCCGCGCACAACTTCTCGTGATGCGCACGAATCGGTCAGCTATACCGTGCGCGTCCCGCCAAAGAGTGCGCGCAGCAGCATGATCGGCTGCCGTGATCAGCGGCGACGTGCTGCCGCGCAGCGTGGCTACGGCCGCGCGGAGCTCGATCACATTGTGAGCGGCGGCTCGAAGTTGCTGTGCCGCGCAGGAAATAGGACGGCGCGCACGAAATTGCCGACGATTTCGTGCGCGCCGGGCTATTTGGTGCGCGGCAAGTGGATCGTTGAGCCGATGGGGCGGGGGCGGTGGGCGGTGCGGGCGACGGCGCGACGGAATCGAGTGTCGAGAATGGTAGGGGTGTCCAGGTCTGACCAGGTCCAGCGGACGACCTCCCAGCCGAGATCGCGAAGGAGATCCTCGCGCAGTTTTTCGCGGTAGAGGGTTGTTGCGGGGTTTTCGTTTGGGTTCAGATCCCCGCCGTACTTCACCTTGCCGTCGAATTCGCCGATGATGCCCCGCTCTTCGAAGCAGAAGTCGACACGTGCGACGAACCTACCTGCGTCGTCGAGGATCGTCGTTTGCAGTTCGGGTACAGGCAGGTCGAGGGCACTGAGGACGACCCGACTCCGCGACTCGCCGACACTTTCACTGCGTCCGTCGAGCAGCCCGATAGCGCGCAGCGCGGCACGGTAGCCGGGACGGCCCGCAGCGTAAGTCAGTGCTTGGCAAAAGGATTCGTGACTTATTCCGAACTGCCGCCCGGCCGCGTCGCCGATCACCACTGCTTCCTGCAATCCGACCGTCCGTGCGATGTCGGCAATGGTGCGCGCCGGCGAAAGGACGAGTAGTGATCCGACTTGGGTGACGTCCGCATCCCGGACCGGAGCACAGTGCACATGCAGGTGCTTGCCACGATGCCCACCGCTACTGCGCTGCCGGGTGACGTGCACTCGATCGAGCGGCAACCCCCACAGTGGCAAACCATGAACCGCGGCCGAAGACTGGTGGCTGATCGCCGCCGGTGCCGACAGGTGTCCTGCGGTCGCATGAACGAGCACCTGGTAGCGCGCTTCCCGATCCATCGCCCCATATGCCTCGGGTAGCACATACGAGCCCGGCCGTACCCGCAGCCAACTGCGCTGAGCAGTCAATCGTCGCAACTCGCCGTCGCTGAATCCCTTCGCCAACGCCTCGCATCGCTGTACCGGTAAGGCCTCCATCCGCCCATAGTGCACCCCCACCCAAGGCTCGAACCTCCGAAAACCGCCCCCTGTGCACAACCACCCACCTGTGGATAACGTTGCCCCGCGCACATTTTGGCGCCGCGCACCCACATCAGCCAGCAATCCCCCGCGCACCAAGAAAAATCGTGCGCGGCGTCCGCCGCGGAACGATTCGTCAACGTTGGCTGCCGCGAACGCGCGATCGCGCCGGTGTTCGTTTCGCCGCGCACAGGTTGTTCTGCAGCGCACGGAATTGCCGACAATTTCGTACGCCGCGTACTGAAACGTGCGCCGCGCGCTGAAACGTGCGCCGCGCGCTGAAACGTGCGCGACGTCCGCTCTGACGGTGGGGCGGCCGGGATGGCACTCGCTCAGCACGATGCGATTGCCTGCTGCGCATGAATTGTGTTGCTGCGCATGGCTTGGCTAGCAATTTCGTGCGCGGCGGGATGGGAAGTGCGCGGCGTCAGCGCAGACTATTGGTACGGCCCGGCGTTGCCGGTCGGGTGGGAGCTCGCCGGATAACCGGTGTCATAGTCGGCTGGGGACTCGCTCAGCGCAGTGTTATTCGGTCGCTGCGCGTGAATTGTTCTGCTGCGTGTGAAACTGTCAGCGAAACTGTGCGCGGGGGGCTGATTCGTGCGCGGCGGCGGGTTGGCCGAGGGGTGACCTACTTCGGGTCGCGCTCGGGGAGGGGGCGTTCGATGATGGTGGGGCGGCCGAGGGGGTTGCGGACGCGGCGTTTGGCGGAGTGGTAGACCTGGGCGGTTTCGGCGGCCACTACGTCCCAGGCGAAATCGGCGGTGAGGCGTTCGTGGGCGGCGTAGGCGCGGTCTTGCGCGGCGACCGGGTCGTCGAGGGTGGCGCGGGCGGCGTCGACGAGGCCGTCGACGTCGGCGGGGGCGAACGAGGCACCGGTGACGCCGTCGATGACGGCCTCGCCGAGTCCGCCCGCGGTGGAGGTGATCAGCGGGGTGCCCGCGGCGGCCGCCTCGAGGGCGACGATGCCGAAGGGTTCGTAGCGGCTGGGCAGCACGATGGCGTCGGCGCCGTGCAGCCAGCTGAGCAGTTCGGAGTGGTCGAGCTGGCCGGCGAAGTGCACCGCGCGAGCCACCCGGTGCACGCGGGCGCGTTCCCGCAACCACTCGAACTGGGTGCCGATGCCCGCGACGGTGAGCGTGGTGCCGGGGTGCGCGCGGCGGATGCGCGGCAGTGCGGCGATCGCGTCCTGCACGCCCTTCTCGTATTCGAGCCTGCCGACATACAGCAGCCGGGGCGGGCCGGTGCGCGGCGAGCGCGGCCGAAATGTCCAGGCGCCCACGTCGATTCCGTTGCGGATCACCGTCATCGGCACCCGCTCGGGGCCGTAGAGCCGCTCGACTTCGTCCTGCATCGAGGCCGAGCAGGTGATCAGCGCGTCGGATTCGTTGGCGAGCCACCACTCGACGGAATGCACCTGCCGGTTGACCTTGCCCGCGACCCAGCCGCTGTGCCGTCCGGCCTCGGTGGCGTGAATGGTCGACACCAGCGGCACGTCGTAGTACTCGGCCAGCGCGATACCGGGGTGTGCGACCAGCCAATCGTGCGCGTGCACCACGTCGGGCGCCCAGCCGTCACCGATGCCCGGCTTGCCGAGCGCGATACCGGCGCGCACCATCGCGTGCCCCATGGCCAGCGTCCAGGCCAGCATGTCCTCGCCGAAGTCGAAGCACGGCGGGTCCTCCGCGACCGCGACCACCAGCACACCCTCGGCGATGAAGGAGTGGGTGGGATGGGTCGAGGAGTCGGTGCCGGAGGGGCGGCGTGCCAGCACGACCACCTCGTGGCCCGCAACGGCCAGCTCGGTCGCCAGGTGATGCACATGCCTGCCCAACCCGCCGACCACGACCGGCGGGTATTCCCACGACACCATCAAAATCTTCATGCATGTCCTTCTGCGCTGGACGCGGCGTGCTCGGCAGCCGCGGCGAAGCTTCCTCCGGACCCGGCGCTCCCGAGTCGTCGCGCGTCCACACCGGGGAAGAGTCCGTCAGCCGTCCCCCATCCTGCCGCCAACTGCTGTGCTTTCGCGAGTTGACCCGCTCCGACGGCGGCCGCGATCTCCCGCACGGCGTGCGCGTGCCGGTGCGCGCGGTCGCGCGCGTAGCCCGCGGCGGAGTCCTTGCTGACCATGAACGCCCAGTCGCTGGACACGGTGAGGATGGCCTCGCGCAGCAACTGATCGGCGACGCTGTCGCGCAGCGCGGTCGCACCGTCGACAGCGCGCATCTTGTCGATCGTGTCGAGCGTGAGCCGCACGATGTCGTCATTGAGTTCGACCAGGTCCTGTACCTGATCCCCGGCCCAGACCCGCCAGTCCTTGCCGGAGCCCCAGGACGAATCGGCCAATGGCACCGGCTCCCCGACGAATCCGCGTTCCCGCGCGTCGGCCAGCGTGCCCAGGGTGACGCCCGCTTCGGGCAGCGCCCGCAACACCTGGGCCAACCACTGCGGTCCCTCGTGCCACCAGTGACCGAACAATTCGGTGTCGAACGCGGCGACCACCAGGGCGGGTCTGCCGATCCGCTCGGATTCGCTGATCAGTCGCTCGCGCACCGTTCGGACGAAGTCGTCGACGTCGCGACCGATCGCCGCAGCCGCGAGTTCCGGGTCGTAGGGCGCCTTGTCCGGACCGGCCACCGTCTTGCCGGTGACCCGGGACGGTTTGAGACCCGTCGCGTGGTCGTAGTGATGAAAGTCACGGTAGGCACTCTGGCCCGGGTAGCCCGATTTCGGCGACCAGACCCGATAGCTCACCTGCAGATCACGCCCGAACGCGACCACGTCGGACTCGCGCACCGGCCGTCCGAGGGTGGTGTCGCCGCGCAGCGCGGGCCCGTCGACCATGAAATGGGTCACGCCCGCGGCGGCGTAGCCGGCCTCCATGCCTGGCGTGTAGCCGCATTCCGGGGCCCAGATGCCGGTGGGGGTGTGGCCCCAGCGATGTTGCGCGTCGCTCAGTCCCTCGGCGAGCTGGAACTGGCGCAGCCGCGGATCGAGCAGCGGCTGGAACGGATGGGCGAGCGGCCCGCCGAGCAGTTCGATCGTGCCGGCGTCGATGAGCTCGCGCCAGACCGGCGCGGCGCCGTGCCGCCAGTTCTGTTCGAAATCCGCCAAAGCCGCTGTGGCCAAACGATGTTCGTGTCTGCCGAGGGCGACGTTGCCGCCCATTGCCGCCTCGTCGGCGCGCAGCTGCCAGTTGCCGAGCCAGTGGTGCATGCCGGACAGGCAGTGCGGGTCGTCGAGCTGGGCCGCGAGCACCGGCGTGATGCCGAGGCTGAGCAGATGGGAACGCCCTTCGGCGGCAAGGGTTCTCAATACCTCGGCGACCGGAAGGTAAGAGGCCGCCCAGGATTGGTAGAGCCATTCCTCGCCGACCGGCCACCGGCCGTGGTGCGCCAGCCAGGGCAGATGGGAGTGCAGGACCAGGGTGAACTGGCCGGGAACCGCCTCGCTCAAGGTTTCACCGCGATGGCGACCAGGTCGAGGCTCGCGTCGATGTCCTCGGCGATCAGCTCGAAGTCGTCGATGGTGACGGCCGCGACGTCGGCGGTGAGCTCGGCGGGCCACGGCTCCCCGGCCAGCGCTCGCTCGATCTGCGCGTCGATGAACGACCCACCGTGCTTGGCGTCCAACGCTTTCAGGCTCGCGCCGTGATGCACGCCGGTCATTTGTGCGACCTCGAAGCCCGACTCCACCAACAGCTCGGTGAGCTCGGCGGCGCTCAGTTCCCGCGTGTGAAACGGGTTGAGGGGGGTATCGCGACCGGGCGAGAAGGTGATCCGGTTCGGCGTGCTTATCAGCAGCTCGCCACCGGGGCGCAGCACCCGCAGGCACTCCCGGAGGAACTGGCCCTGATCCCAAAGATGTTCGATCACTTGGAAGTTCACCACGACGTCGACCGAGGCGTCATCGAGCGGCAGTGCCGCGAGGTTGCCCTGGATCATGTCCACCCGCGGGTACCTGGCACGCACGTGCTCGACCGCGCCGGTGTCGTAGTCGACGCCGGTGACCTTGGTGGCCACCGAGGCGATCATGTCCGCGCCGTAGCCCTCGCCGGATCCGGCCTCCAGCACGGTCTTTCCGGTGCACCGGTCGAGCAGGCGGGCGTAGGCGATCTCGTGTCTGCGGAACCAGTAGTTCTCCTCGGCGATGCCGGGGACGGTCCGTTCGCCGGTCAACGGCAGCGGTTCGACGGCGCCGACGGTCGTTTCCGGGGCGCCGGTCATGCCCGTCGGTTCGTCCACTGCGGCAGGGATCACAGCCTCGCTCATCGTTGCGACGTTACTGGCACTAAGTGTTTGCGGGATACCCGCACCCGGTCACCGGGATGCCGCTACCAGTCGAGATGGACCGTTCGGCAGGGGTGCTCCAGCCCGGCACGATATCGCTGGGTCTGGCGTTATGAGAGAGAAGCGGCTAAGTTACCCACGGGTAACTTAACGTAGGGTAGTGTCACGCCCTGAGCTACTCACACGGACGTACGGCGCCGCCTGTGCGACCACTCCATACGTGTAACCAGAACAGGAGGTCGACGAAGACCGATGCCGAACATCGTCGTACTCATCAAGCAGGTTCCCGACACCTGGTCCGAGCGCAAGCTGACCGATGGTGACTACACCCTCGATCGCGAAGCCGCCGACGCCGTCCTCGACGAGATCAACGAGCGCGCCGTCGAAGAAGCGCTGCTGATCAAGGAGGCGCAGGGCGGCGAGGTCACCGTGCTGGCCGCCGGTCCGGACCGGGCCACCGAGGCCATCCGCAAGGCGCTGTCCATGGGCGCCGACAAGGCCATCCACATCAACGACCCGGCGATCCACGGCTCCGACGCCGTGCAGACCGCCTGGGTGCTGGCGAGCGCGCTCGGCCAGGTCGAAGGCGTCGAGCTGGTCATCGCGGGCAACGAGGCGACCGACGGTCGCGCCGGTGCGGTCCCCGCGATCATCGCCGAGTACCTCGGCCTGCCGCAGCTCACGCACCTGCGCAAGCTCACCATCGACGGCGACAAGGTCACCGGCGAGCGCGAGACCGATGATGGCGTCTTCAAGCTGGAGGCCACCCTCCCGGCCATCGTCAGCGTGACCGAGAAGATCAACGAGCCGCGCTTCCCGTCCTTCAAGGGCATCATGGCCGCGAAGAAGAAGGAAGTGCAGACCTTCACGCTGGCCGATCTGGGCGTCGACCCGTCGACCGTCGGTGTCGCGAACGCGGGCACCACCGTCACCGGAGCCACCCCGAAGCCGCCGCGCACCGCGGGCGAGAAGATCGCGGACGAGGGCGACGGCGGCACCAAGATCGCCCAGTACCTCGTCGGTCAGAAGATCATCTGATCCCGCCGATCTGCTTAGGAGAGAACACAAATGGCTGAAGTACTTGTGCTCATCGAGCACGCGGACGGTGCGATCAAGAAGGTCAGCACCGAGCTCCTGACCGCCGCCCGCAACCTGGGCGAGCCCGCCGCCGTCGTGCTCGGCACCGCGGGCACCGGCGAGAAGCTGGCCGACGCGCTGGCCGCGGCCGGTGCGGAGAAGATCTACATCGCCGAGTCCGACGACGTGGAGAACTACCTGCTCACCCCGAAGATCGACGTGCTCGCCGCGCTGACCGAGCAGGTCTCCCCGGCCGCCGTCATCGTCGCCGCCTCGGCCGAAGGCAAGGAGGTGTCGGGCCGCCTCGCCGCCCGCATCGGCTCCGGCCTGCTGATCGACGTGATCGACGTCAAGGCCGACGGCACCGCCGTGCACTCCATCTTCGGTGGCGCGTTCACCGTCGACGCCAAGGCCACCGGCGACGTGCCGGTGATCTCGGTGCGCCCGGGCGCCATCGAGGCTTCCGCGCAGGCCGGTGCCGGCGAAAAGGTCACCGTCGAGGTGCCCGCGCAGGAAGACGGCGTCGTCAAGGTGACCGCGCGCGAGCCGATCGTCGGCGGCGACCGCCCCGAGCTCACCGAGGCGAACATCGTCGTCTCCGGTGGTCGCGGTGTCGGTTCCGCCGAGAAGTTCTCGGTCGTCGAGGAACTGGCCGACTCGCTCGGTGCCGCCGTCGGCGCCTCGCGTGCCGCGGTCGACTCGGGCTACTACCCGGGCCAGTTCCAGGTCGGCCAGACCGGTAAGACGGTCTCGCCGCAGCTCTACATCGCCCTCGGCATCTCCGGCGCCATCCAGCACCGGGCAGGCATGCAGACCTCGAAGACCATCGTCGCGGTCAACAAGGACGAAGAGGCCCCGATCTTCGAGATCGCGGACTACGGCATCGTCGGCGACCTGTTCAACGTCGCCCCGCAGCTGACCGAAGCGGTCAAGGCCCACAAGGGCTAGCTGTCCCGCCTCCCCGTGAAATTTGGCGGGCAGCTCGTGTTCGGGCGGACTCGGTCCGCCGGCTTGCGAAAGTCGGTGGCCGAGTTGGCCCGTACCCGGTGAGTTACCCCTGACTCGCCAAATCTGTTGTTGCGTAAGCAGCGTCGGGTTTGGCGAGTTTTCGCGTTTCTGGGGTGCGCTAACCTGCGAGTATGGCTGTTCCTACGACACGGATGCTGGTGCTTGCCGTCGTCCGGCTGCTGCAACCGGTGCATGGGTATGACGTTCGGCGTGAGTTGCTGTCCTGGCATGCCGATGATTGGGCGAATGTGAAGCCGGGGTCGATCTATGGGGCGCTGAATACTTTGCAGCGTGACGGGCTGATCGCGATCGACGGGGTTGCGCAGGACGGGGCTCGGCCGGAGCGGACCACGTATCGGCTCACCAGTGAGGGGGCGAAGGAGTTCGGTGAGATGCTGCGTGCGTCGTTGTTCTCTGCCGAGCAGCCGAAGAATCCGTACTTCGCCGCGGTCGCGCTGTTTCCGGCGGCGCCACGGGATGAAGTCATCGCCGCATTGAACAACCGGATTCTCAAGTTCGAAGCCGAGCTGGTCTTCACCGAGCGCGAGGTGGCCCGGATCCTGGCCGGCAGTGGCGATCCTGCCGAGTCCGAGCCGCACCATGTGGCCGACGCGATGCGCCTGTCCGCCGACCACATCCGCGCGGATCTGAACTGGTCACGAAAGACGTTGGAGCGCATCGAAACCGGTGAGCTCGATGCGTGGAGCGGCGGTATGTACGGGATGAACCTCTAGGACCCGCCACAGCAATGATCAAGCCTGAATAGTAAAGCTTGACTATTTGATCGATCGTTCCTACCGTAAGCGGTGTGGAAACGATCGACACCGTTCGTGGCCGCACACGTACCGCGGTCATCGAGGTGCGTGGGCTTGCCCGAACCTTCAACACCAGAACCGGTCCCGTCGAGGCGGTCAAGGGGGTCGATTTCGCCGTGCACGACGGCGAAATCCTCGGCCTCCTCGGCCCGAACGGCGCGGGCAAGACGACGACGCTGCGGATGATCAGCACGCTGATCGCGCCGACCGCGGGCGAGGCGATCATCTCCGGCGCGGATCTACGGACCGAGGCGCGACTCGTGCGATCCCGGATCGGGTACGTCGCGCAGGGCAACACGACCAACGATCTCGAACTCGTGATCGACGAATTAGTCCTACAGGCAAGGCTTTTCGGCCTGAGCAAGCCGCAGGCGACGCGCAACGCCGAGGAACTGCTCGCCGCGCTCGACCTGGACGGACTCGGTGGGCGCAAGTGCGCGCAGCTGTCCGGCGGGCAGCGCAGGCGGGTGGACATCGCGCTCGGTCTCGTGCACGGCCCGAAGTTGATCTACCTGGACGAGCCGACCAGCGGCCTGGATCCGCAGAGCCGGGCCAATCTGTGGGAACACATTCGCGGACTGCGGGATCGGGGCACCACCATCGTGCTCACGACGCACTATCTCGAAGAGGCCGACGCGCTCTGTGACCGGCTGCTGGTGATGGATCACGGCGACATCGTCGCCGAGGGCACGCCCGACGAACTCAAGCGCCGCATCTCCGGCGACGTGATCAGCATCGAAATCGCCGACGAGCAAGCCGATCTCGCGCTGCAGGTGGCCGAGGCGGCGCTCGATGTGCGGTCGGGGGTTCGAGCCGAGGACGCGGGAGTGACGGTGGTGCACCTGACGGTTGAGCGAGGCGACGCTGCCGTAGTGCCCTTGCTGCGGGCACTGGACGAACGGGGGATCACGCCGGGCGCGATCACGGTCAAGCGGCCGAGCCTCGACGATGTCTTCCTCACTATCACTGGACGTTCACTGCGCGAATGGAATCGGTCATGAGGTTCGCACACGACACCGGGCTGATCTTCTGGTCCCAACTGCGGAGCAATCTGCGCAACCCGATGTGGGTGATGATCGGCCTGTCGCAGCCGGTGCTGTATCTGGTGCTGTTCGGTCCGTTGATCAAGGGCATCGCTCCCGCGCTCGGGACCGACGTCGACCCCTGGAAGATTCTTACACCGGGCTTGGTCATTCAGACCGGGCTGATGGGTTCGCTGTACGCCGGATTCGCGATCATCTCGGAGTTGCGCGCGGGTGTCGTAGAGCGGCAACGGGTTACGCCGGCCGATCGGGGCGCGCTACTGCTCGGGCGGGTACTCAAGGACATGGTGGTGCTGATCGTGCAGGCCCTGATCCTGGTCGGGGTCGCGGTGCTGGCCTTCGGATTGCGGCCGGACCCACTGGGTCTGGTGCTGTCGGTGCTGTTGATCGCGGTGATGGCGGCCGGTCTCGCGGCGGCTTCCTATGCACTGGGGCTGTGGGCCAGGGACGAGGGCACGCTCGCGTCGGTGCTCAACACCCTGACCCTGCCGATCATGCTGCTGTCCGGAATCCTGCTGCCGATGGCCGTCGGACCGAACTGGCTGCAATACATCGCGAAGGCAAACCCGTTCTCGCACACCGTCGATGCCGCCCGGGCGCTGTTCCGCGGCGACTTCGGCAGCACCGATGTCTACCTCGGCACCGGCATCACCGTGGCAGTTGCCCTGGTACTCATGGTGATCGGCGCCCGCAGCTTCACTCGGGAGAACGCCTGAGCGAAACCGGCTCGTGCACTGCGGGATTCATAGCGAACGACCCCGGGCTCAGGCTCGGGGTCGTTTCGTCGATCAGGGGCGGTGCAGTCCGGCGAGCAGGGTGGTGAGGATGGGGGAGCGACGGACGTCGCTGCGCAGGACCGCGGAGACCGGGATGCGCAGCTTCTCGTCGGCCAGTTTCAGGACGACCAGGCCCTCGGTGGAGCTTTCGGCGTAGAGGACGGTCCAGGCGTCCGGCCGGTTGATCAGTTCGAGCGTCGCGGTGTGATCGGGCGGAATCGGCGGACCGAACGTCGGCCCGGTGGGCAGCTCGGCGAACGCGGACCGAATCACCGTGTGCAGCAACACCTGTTCCTGCTCCGGCGGCAGCAGTAGCGGATACCTGCTCAGGTCCGATAGCGTCACCGTCTCCCTGGTGGCCAGCGGATGCGCGCTGGAGGTCGCGATCACCAGATCCTCGACCCACAACTGCTCCACTTCTAGGCCCGGCTGGTCGACGCTGCCGCGGATGAGCGCGAGATCGCAGTCGCCGTCGGCCACCGCGGTGATCCGCTGCCGGAACGGTTTGATCACGAACTCGATCTCCGCCTCGGGATGCGTCGCGCGGGCGCCCGCGATCGCCGACAGCGATCTGGTCGCGAAGGACATGTTCGCGGCGAGCCGGATGCGCGGGCCCACGGTTCGGACCGCGGCCCGGATCGCCGATTCGAGGCTCAGCATCTGTTTCGCAAGGGGAAGTAGCCGTGCGGTGGCGTCGGTGGCCACCACTGATCTTGTCGAGCGCTCGAACAATTGCACGCCTAGATCGCGCTCGAGCCGGGAGATCTGGTGGCTGATCGCGGACTGTGAGATAAAGCACCTCGCCGCCGCACCGCTGAAGCTGAGCTCCTCGCAGACGGCCACGAAGTAGGTGAGCTGCCGAAGTTCCACAGCGCCTCCGATTAATGACGGATCGAGATAAGAGTCATCTGAATTATGCGCCCTAACTCCTGAAATATCCTCGTTCCCGATGACGGTTGGTAATGAGAGAAGGAGGCTGTCATGCAGTACGTGGATGCGGGAATCGAAACCGCGGGTGTCGTCATCGTCGGATCGGGGTTCGGCGGACTCTCCGCCGCCAAGCAACTTGCCAAGTCGGGTATCGATTACGTGCTGATCTCCAGCACGCCGGAGCACCTGTTCCAACCGTTGTTGTACCAGGTAGCGACCGGTGTGCTGGCATCGGAGGAGATTGCGCCGCCGATCGCCGCCATTCTGCGCCGCCACCGCGAGGCCGACGTGCGCTTGGGCAAAGTGGTCGCCATCGATCCGGACAAGGCGATCGTCACCTATGAGCAGAACGGCGAGCAGCGCCGGATCCGGTACGGCTCGCTGATCGCCGCCACCGGTGCCAGCCAGTCCTACTTCGGCCGTGACGATTTCGCCGAGAAGACCTTCTCGCTCAAGACCATCGACGACGCGAAACTGCTGCGCGCGCAGATCCAGCGGGTCTTCGCCGAGGCGGCGGGCGCCGACGAGGAGACCAAGCGCAGGCTGCTGAGCTTCGTGGTGGTCGGGGCGGGCGCGACCGGCGTCGAGGTGGCCGGTCAGCTCAAGGAACTCGCGAAAAGGTACTACCACCAAGAAGTTTCGGTCACGCTGGTCGAGGGCGCCGGTGAGGTGCTGCCCCCGTTCGGCGGCGGACTGTCCGAGTACGCGAAGAAGTCGTTGACCCGCACCGGTGTCGACGTGCTGCTCGGCACCTTCGTCACCGACATCGAAGCGGGCAAGGTCACCGT
This sequence comes from Nocardia sp. NPDC060255, assembly GCF_042727395.1. Taxonomy (NCBI): domain Bacteria; kingdom Bacillati; phylum Actinomycetota; class Actinomycetes; order Mycobacteriales; family Nocardiaceae; genus Nocardia; species Nocardia sp. NPDC060255. Next base: position 318,831 of record NZ_JBHXAU010000006.1, read on the forward strand.
CAAGGACAAGAGCGGCGTCGAGCGCGGCATCGCGGCGGAGACGATCGTCTGGTCGGCGGGCGTGCAGGTCGGCGGGTTCGCGAAGGTGCTCGCCGAGGCCACCGGCGTCGAAACCGACCGGGCCGGAAGGCTGTTGATCAATCCCGACCTGACTGTCGGTGGCTACGCCGACATCTACGCGATCGGCGACATGACCTCCTTGAACGGCTACCCGGGCCAGTCGCCGGTGGCCATGCAGGAGGGTAGGCACGCCGCCGACATCATTCGCCGAAAGAAGCAGGCAGGCACCGCGTTCAAGTACTGGGACAAGGGCAGCATGGCGGTGATCAGCCGGTTCAGCGCGGTGACGAAGCTGAACGACAAGATCACCTTCCGCGGCCTGATCGCCTGGTTCATGTGGCTCGCCGTGCACCTGTTCTACCTGGTCGGTTTCCGTAACCGCTTCGCCGCGGTCGCTTCCTGGCTGATCGCCTTCATCGGCACCGGACGCCCCGGCTTCGCCGAGGTGAACAAGGTCGCCCAGCCGGCCCGCGAAGCGGAAAGAACCGCTGCCTAACGCCCACCTCGTACGCCCGTAGCCGCATCGCGAAGTTCTCGCGATGCGGCTCTTCGGCGACGGCGGCCGCATCTCGAAATGTGTTCGCCGAGAAGCGTTAATCAGGCAAAAGACGCGGTTGCGGCGCGAGGGCGCGAACGGGGCGCGACGGTCCGGTGAACGGTCGGTGTGATCATCATCTCGTTCACCGAACCGGCATCGCGGGGACACTTCGGGGTTGCTCCAGCGCAGTGTCCGGCTGGGTTCATTGACGATATGACTATTACGTCCGTGTTGACAGCCCCGGCGCGCTCGACGGACTCCGGGGTGGAACGGTCACGGTACTCGCTGGTCGTCTCGTCCGACGCAGAGCACCGCGCGGCGGCGCAGCGACTGCGCTACGGAGTGTTCGCGAGCGAGCCGGGATTCCACATCCCCGACAACGGCACCGGCCTCGACGCCGACCGGTTCGACGAGCACTGCGATCACCTGCTGGTCCGTGACGACCTGACCGAAGACTTCGTCGGCTGCTACCGGATGCTGCCGCCGGACAAGGTCGCCGCGGCGGGCGGTTACTACACGGCCACGGAATTCGATCTCTCCCAACTGGATCCGGCAGGCCGCCGGATCGTCGAGATGGGCCGCGCCTGCGTGGTGCCCGACCACCGCAACGGCTCGGTGCTCACGCTCATGTGGGCGGGCATCCTGCACTACATCCAGCTCACCGGTTACGACTGGGTGATGGGCTGCGTCTCGGTGCCGATGCAGGACAGCCCCGCCGACGAACCCGGCGTGAACGTGCGCGGCGTGCGCGACCTGCTGCTCGGCAGGCACGCCTCGGATCCGGAACAGCGGGTGCACCCGATTCGCCCGGTGGTCGTCGACGGCAAGACCCTCGACGACATGACACCGCCCGCCCGCCCCAAGCTGCCGCCGCTGCTGCGCGGCTACCTGCGCCTCGGCGCGGAGATCTGCGGCGAGCCCGCGCACGACCCGGACTTCGGGGTCGCCGACTTCGTCGCCATCCTCGGGCTCGACACCATCAACACCCGCTACCTGAACCGATTACAAGACGCCGCCGCGACCTTCGACGGGGGGCGGTGAGGACCGTGGTCTTCGACGCGCCGCCCGCACAGGCCACCGCACACGCGTGGATGCCGTCGAGCCCGTGTGGGCCCGGCTGCATCGAGTCGATCGACCAGGTCGGCACCGGCCGGGTGCTCGGCAGGCTGCTCGGCGTCGCCGGGCTGCTCGTCAGCTTCCCGATGGTGAATCTGGTTACGCCACAAGGCAAGCGGGAACGTCTACAGCGCGGTTACGCGCGCACGCTGCTGAATTGTCTCGGTATGGAATTGCGGGTCGTCGATCGCCGGATCGACCCGAACGAGCGCGGTGCTGTCGATGAGGGCAGCACCGCGCCCGCCGTTTACGGGCCGTCCGGTACCGGCGTCATGGTCGTCGTCGGGCACATCGGCTGGACCGATATCGTCGCGCTCGCCGCGGTGCAGCCGCTCGGCTTCGTCGCCCGGGCCGACATGGTCGACTGGCCGGTGCTCGGCAAGCTGGCCACGCTGATGCGGGTAATCCCGATCGAACGGGAAAAGCTGCGCGCGCTGCCCGGTGTGGTGGCACAGGTCGGCGCCAGGCTCACCGCGGGCGAGCGGATCGCGGTGTTCCCCGAGGGCACCACCTGGTGCGGGCGGGCCTACGGCAGCATGCGGCCCGCGCTCTTCCAGGCGGCGGTCGACACCGAGACTCCGGTCCAGCCGGTGCGATTGCGCTACCTGGATCGGCACGGCGTCCAGTGCACGGTCCCCGGCTTCGTCGGCGAGGACACCTTCGCCTCGTCCGCCCGCCGAGTGCTGCGCTCGCGCGGCATGGTCGCCGAGGTCGTGCTCGAAACGGTCCAGCAGCCCGGCACCGATCGCCGCGATCTGGCCCGCCGCTGCGAGGCCGCGATCCGCGGCGCGGAACAGTCCCGCCACGGCGCGCTCGACGCCACGGTCTGGATCGAGGCGGGCAAGACCCGCGTCCAGGACCCAACGGTCGCCTCGGACGCACCAGAGGTCCGCAGGCCGCCCCGCCGTATTCGCCCCATCCTGCGCGGCCGCGGCCGCCGGGTCGAAACTGTCTGAGCAGTCACAAACGCAAAGCAGCCGCAGGCAATTGCCTGCGGCTGCTTCGTCCTGCGCACTACCGAGCGAGTTGCAACGCCAGAGTGGCGGCGGCCGGGACCAGGTACAGCACCGGGAAGATCGAAGTCTGGTACGAGCGTGCCCGAATGGCGGTCGCCGAGGCCAAGAGGAAGTACGCGATCAAGCAAACCGCGGCCGCAATCCCAATGGCAGGCACGAAGAAGCCGACGATCAAACCGAGCGCGCCCGCCGACTTCGCCAGGGCCAGCCAGTTCCACCACGCCTGCGGCACCCCGTACTGCTCGAGCGGCTCGACAACGAACTGCTTCTGCGAAGCCAGCGAGTACCCCGAGAACCCGATCGACAGAGCAGCGACCACACCGACGATGTAGTAAGCGATGTTCATTGTTCAATCCTTTGTTCTTTCAGCAGCGTGTCTGCCTGGTTGCCTGGTAGACGACGCGGCCGTCGCAGGTGTGACACCGATCCGCGCGGTCGATCCCAGCGAGACGCAGGTCTCATTCGGGGGAGATGCCGGTCAGGCCGACCGCTGCTGCGAGGAGCCGGGCGGCGCGGCGATCGCCGGGTTCGGGACACGGTGGCAGAGGGCGCGGACACGCGGGTTTCGGGAATACCGGAAGACGGTCGGCCTGTTGCGCATCGTGGGTGAGTCGAAGATAAACGTAGGCAGCGAGGGGGCACCCCCAAGATGCGCAGGTCAAGGCTGGGATAGGCTTTATTGGTCATGAAGGCGGCTTTTGCGGGTCCGGTCCACGGTGCGGCGGCCCATACGGTCTACCTCGATCATGCGGCCACCACTCCGATGTTGCCTGCCGCCATCGAGGCGATGACGGCTGCGCTCGGGATGGCGGGTAACGCGTCGTCGCTGCACGGGTCGGGTCGCGTGGCCCGGCGGACGTTGGAAGAGGCGCGGGAGTCGATCGCGGCGGATCTGGGCGCCCGGCCCTCGGAGGTCATCTTCACCTCCGGCGGGACCGAGAGCGACAATCTGGCGGTCAAGGGCATCTATTGGGCGCGTCGGGATGCCGACCCGCGCCGGACCAGGATCATCGTCAGCTCGGTCGAGCATCACGCGGTGATCGACGCGGTCGAGTGGCTGGAGAAGCACGAAGGGGCCAGGGTCACCTGGCTGCCGGTGGACGCCGAGGGCGTCGTGTCGCCACGCACACTGCGGGCCGCGCTGTCGGCCGATCCCGACGACGTCGCGCTGGTGACCGTCATGTGGGCGAACAACGAGGTCGGCAGCATCCAGCCGATCGGCGAATTGGCCGCCGTGGCACAGGAATTCGGCGTGCCCATGCACAGCGACGCGGTGCAGGCGGCGGCGCAGCTGCCGATCGACTTCGCCGCGAGCGGGCTGTCGGCGGCCAGCTTCGCCGGGCACAAGGTCGGCGGGCCGCACGGCGTCGGCCTGCTGCTGCTCGGCAGGCAGGTGCCGTGCGTGCCGCTGCTGCACGGCGGCGGGCACGAACGCGACCTGCGTTCCGGCACCTCGGATACCGCGGCCGCGGTCGGCCTGGCCACCGCGCTGCACCAGACGGCGATCGAACTGCCCACCCGCACTGCGGAATTGACCGCGTTGCGGGACGCGCTGATCGACGGCGTACTCGCCATCGAACCGGACGCGGTGCTCAACGGCGCGCCTGGCGAGCGGCGGCTCCCCGGCAACGTGCACTTCACTTTCCCCGGCTGCGAAGGCGATTCGCTGCTGATGCTGCTGGACGCGGCGGGGATCGAATGTTCGACGGGATCGGCGTGCACCGCGGGTGTCGCGTCGCCGAGCCACGTGCTGATCGCGATGGGTGTCGAACAGTGGCAGGCCCGCGGGTCGCTGCGATTTTCATTGGGGCACACCTCGACTCGCGCCGATGTGGACGCGCTGCTCGGTGTCCTGCCCCAGGTTGTCGATCGGGCCAGGGCCGCGGGCCTGGCCGGTGCGAAGGGAGGTGTTTGATGCGAGTACTTGCCGCGATGAGTGGTGGTGTTGATTCGGCGGTGGCGGCGGCACGTGCGGTCGACGCCGGCCACGAGGTGGTCGGCGTGCATCTCGCGCTGTCCGCGTCGCCGGGCACGTTGCGGACCGGGTCGCGTGGCTGCTGCTCGAAGGAGGACGCGGGCGACGCCCGGCGGGCCGCCGATGTGCTCGGTATCCCGTTCTACGTCTGGGATTTCGCCGATCGGTTCAAGGAAGACGTGATCGACGATTTCGTCGCCGCCTACGCGGCGGGCGAGACGCCGAACCCGTGCCTGCGCTGCAACGAGAAGATCAAGTTCTCCGCCCTGGCCGATCGCGCGCTCGCGCTCGGCTTCGACGCCGTGGTCACCGGTCATTACGCGCGGCTCGACGACGGCGTGCTGCGCCGGGCCGTCGACGCCGACAAGGACCAGTCCTACGTGCTCGCGGTGCTGAACGCGCAGCAGCTGTCGCGCGCCATGTTCCCCGTCGGTGACACCCCGAAGCCGCGGATCCGCGAAGAGGCCGCCGAGCGTGGGCTGGCCGTCGCGAACAAGCCGGACAGTCACGACATCTGCTTCATTCCGTCCGGCGATACCCAGGCGTTCCTCGGCGCGAAGATCGGCATCCGGCCGGGTGCCGTGGTCGATGCCGACGGTCAGAAGCTCGCGGATCACGAAGGCGTGCACGGGTTCACCATCGGTCAGCGCAAGGGACTCGGGCTGCCCGGTCCGGCCGCCGACGGCAAGCCGCGCTACGTGACCGGCATCGATCCCGATTCCGGCACCGTCCGGGTCGGCTCGGTCGAGGACCTGCAGGTGTGGGGCATCGAGGCGGAGCGCGCGATCTGGACCTCCGGTGCCGCACCGGACGGGCCGATCGAGTGCGTCGTACAGGTGCGCGCGCACGGTGGCACGGCGCCGGCGATTGCCGAGGCGGTCGGCGCGGGACTGTCGGTCCGGCTGCGCGAGCCGCTGACCGGTGTCGCGCGCGGCCAGGCGGTCGTGCTGTATCGCCCGGATGAGCTGGGGGACTTGGTGATCGGCAGCGGAACCATCTCTGGCACCGACAGCGTGGCGATCGACAGCGACGTGGAGTCCGCCGCCACGCGGTGAACCCGCGCCGAGGTGCGAGGGTTACTGCGGGCCCGCGCTGTCCTTCACCGCGCGGCCGGTCGGCGAACCTGCCGCGCACACTGATCTGACCGCGACCGGGTTTCCGGTGGCGCGCACCACGATCGACTGAGGAAGCGGACAACGGTGTACCAGAACGCGAAAGGCACAGAAATCGACCGAGCGAGCGACGCCGAGGACCAGCGAGCATCGAGCGGATTGCGCGGCGGCATCGCCACCGGCGTAGGTTCCTGGCCGGGCACCGACGCCCGCGAGGCCGCCACCACCGTGCTCGGCGAATTGCCGGATCTGCCACACCTGGCGGAACTTCCGAGCCGCGGCGCGGGCGCGGACATGATCGGCCGGATGTCGGCGCTGCTGGTGGACATGCGATTCGACACCACCACCCGCGGATACCGGCTCGCGCCACGGCCGGGGGGAGTGTCGCGGCGGGCCCGCGATCTGCTCCGCGGCGACCTCGACGCACTCGAAGAGGCCTGGGAGACAGCTGGTTTGGCAGGCTCCGGCCGCCCGATCAAGCTGCAGGTGGCCGGTCCGCTGACGCTCGCCGCACAGGTCGAGCTGCCGAGCGGGCACCTCGCCGTCACCGATCCCGGTGCGCTGCGCGATCTTTCGGAATCCCTCGCCGAGGGCCTGGTGAACCATGTCGCCGAGGTCCGCAAGCGACTCGGCGCCGAAGTCGTTCTGCAACTGGACGAACCGTCGCTGACCGCCGTCCTCGAAGGCTCGCTGAGCGGCGTCAGCATGCTCGACAGCGTCCGCTCGATGCCGGAACCCGAAGCCCTCGCCATCCTGGACTCCGTCATCGGCACGCAGTCCGCGCCGGTGCTCGTGCACAGCTGCGCCCAGCCGCCCGCTCTCGCCTTCCTCCGCCGAAGTGCCGCCGCCGCAATCGGATTCGACATCGCCACCATCGCCACCCGCGACCTCGACCGCATCGGCGAAATCCTCGACGCCGGCAAACATCTGGTTCTCGGCCTGGTCCCCACCACCGCCCCCGCCGTCCCGCCGACCTGGCGCGATATCGCCGAACCCGGCGTCCGTCTCATCGACCGCCTCGGCTTCGCCCGCACCACCCTGGCTGCCCAGGTCCTGGTCAGCCCTGCCTGCGGTCTCGGCAACGCGCCGTTGACCTGGGCTCGCAAGGCCGTCAGCCTGGCCGCCGAGGTCGCCCGCGCCTACGCCGAAGACCCTGACTCGCTCACCTTCGAGGAGCCGTCGGGCATCGCCTGACCCGCTCGCCGGGCCTCGCCGCCATTCAGTGCCGCGACGTGCGCGAACACTGCCGGGAGATGTCGGTGGGCTCCGCTAATGTGCGTTGGGTGAGTGACAGCGGTGCGGTGAACAAGGACGCGAGCGCGGCGGCCCCGGCGACGGCGGAGCAGCGCGTCGAGTGGCAGCGATTGGCGGACGAGGTGCGCGAGCATCAGTTCCGCTACTACGTGCGCGACGCTCCGATCATCACCGACGGTGAGTTCGACACGCTGCTGCGGCAGCTGCAGGCGATGGAGGACGCGCATCCCGATCTGCGCACCCCGGATTCGCCGACCCAGCTGGTCGGCGGCGGGTTCGCGACCGACTTCACCGCGGTCGATCACCTCGAGCGGATGCTGTCGCTGGACAACGTGTTCGACTTCGACGAACTGCGCACCTGGGCGACCCGGGTGGAGGTGGAGACCGGCACCGATCTGCACTATCTGTGCGAGGTGAAGATCGACGGTGTCGCGCTCAACCTGGTCTACGAGAACGGGCGGCTGGTGCGCGGCGCCACCCGCGGCGACGGGCGCACCGGCGAGGACGTCACGCTCAACGCCCGCACCATCGAGGACATCCCCGGCGAGCTGACGCCGACCGACGAATTCCCGCTCCCGACGCTGCTGGAGGTTCGCGGCGAGGCATACATGCGGCTCGAGGATTTCGAGACGCTCAACGCGGCGATCGTGGCCGAAGGCAAACCGCCGTACGCCAATCCGCGCAATACCGCGGCGGGCTCGCTGCGGCAGAAGGACCCGTCGGTCACCGCACGCCGCAGGCTGCGGATGATCTGCCACGGGTTCGGCCGCATCGAGGGCTACAGCCCGGCCTCGCAGCACGAGGCCTATCGCGCGCTGGCCGCGTGGGGTCTGCCGGTGTCCGAGCACACCAAGCTGGTGCGGGGCATCGACGCCGTCATCGAACGCGTCGAGTACTGGGGCGTGCACCGCCACGATATCGAGCACGAGATCGACGGCCAGGTGATCAAGGTCGACGAGATGGCGCTGCAGCGCCGCCTCGGCACCACCTCGCGGGCCCCGCGCTGGGCGATCGCCTACAAGTACCCGCCGGAAGAGGCGACCACCAAGCTGCTGAACATCGAGGTGAACGTCGGCCGCACCGGCCGGGTCACCCCGTTCGCGGTGATGGAACCGGTCTCCATCGCGGGTTCGACGGTGTCGATGGCCACCCTGCACAACGCCTCGGAGGTCAAGCGCAAGGGCGTGCTGATCGGCGACACGGTCACCATCCGCAAGGCGGGCGACGTGATCCCGGAGGTGCTCGGCCCGGTCGTCGACGCGCGCACCGGCGACGAGCGCGAGTTCGTGATGCCGACGCACTGCCCGGCGTGCGGCACCGAGTTGGCGGCGCAAAAGGAGGGTGACGTCGACATCCGTTGCCCGAACCAGCAGTACTGTCCGGCGCAGCTGCGCGAGCGGGTGTTCCATGTCGCCGGTCGCGGCGCGTTCGATATCGAGTCGCTCGGCTATGAGGCCGCCAATGATCTGCTGAAGTCGGGTGCGATCACCGACGAGGGTGACCTGTTCGACCTGGATGAAGAAACACTGCTCACCACCACGTTGTTCGTCAACAAGGACGGCGAACTGTCTGCCAATGGCAAGCGGCTGCTGGAAAACCTGGACACGGCCAAGAGCCGGCCGCTGTGGCGGGTGCTGGTCGCGCTGTCCATTCGGCACGTCGGCCCCACCGCGGCCCGGGTGCTCGCCCGCGAATTCGGCAGCCTCGATCGGATCCAGGAGGCCTCGGCCGAGGAACTGGCCGCCGCCGACGGCGTCGGACCCACCATCGCCGCCGCGGTCGCGGAATGGTTCACCGTCAACTGGCATCACGAGATCGTGGACAAGTGGCGCGATGCGGGCGTGCGGATGGCCGACGAACGCGACGAGTCCATCGAGCGCACCCTGGAGGGTCTGTCGATCGTGGTAACCGGCTCGCTGGAAGGGTTTTCGCGTGACGGTGCCAAGGAGGCGATCCTGATTCGCGGGGGTAAGGCCGCCGGGTCGGTGTCGAAGAAGACGGCGTTCGTGGTGATCGGTGACTCGCCGGGCACGAAGGCCGCGAAGGCGGAGGAGCTCGGCGTGCCGATCCTCGATGAGGACGGGTTCCGATTGTTGCTGGAGTCCGGTCCGGAGGCGGTGACGCCCGCCGCGGCGAGCGAGGACGCCGCAGCGGAAGAGTAAGCGAGCTAGCGGGATTCGCCCGTCGGCAAACAGTGCTTGACCTGAACTTCACTTCAGGTATGAGGATGGACGGGTAGGCAACTACCAGGAGGTTCTCATGGCTCGTCCCACCGCACTGATTACCGGCGCGTCCGCCGGCTTCGGGCTGGCGCTCAGTCGCGCACTCGTGCAACGCGGGTGGCGAGTGATCGGCACCGCCCGCCGGGCCGAACGATTGGCGCGGGTGTCCGAGGAACTCGGTACCGCGTTCATCGCGATACCCGGCGACGTGACCGACCCGGCGCATCGCGCGTTGCTGGCCGAAACGGCAAGCGGCGCTGGGCAACTCACGCTGGTCGTGAACAACGCGAGCAGGCTCGGGCCGAGCCCGCTGGTCCGGCTCGCCGACTATCCGCTCGACGAGCTCGAACTGGTCTACCGGACGAATGTCCTCGGCCCGCTCGCGATACTGCAGTTCGCGCTCCCGCTGCTGGCGCCGGGCGGCAGCGTGGTGAACATCAGCTCGGATGCCGCGGTCGAGCCGTATCCCGAATGGGGCGGTTACGGTTCGTCGAAGGCCGCGCTCGATCAGCTCACCGCGATCCTGGGCGCCGAGCATCCCGAACTGTCCATCTACGCGTTCGATCCGGGCGACATGCGGACCGAGATGCACCAGGCGGCCTTCCCCGGCGACGACATCTCCGACCGGCCCGAACCCGACACGGTAGTGCCCGCGCTGCTGCGACTATTGGACGAGAAACCCAAGAACGCGCGTTATGCCGCAAGCGATTTCGCGGTGGGCCGCGCCTCATGACGGTCACGTTGGCGCAGCGCTCGTTCGTTCTGCCACCCGAACGCAATGCCGTCGCCCCGCCGGAGGCGCGCGGCCTGGCCCGCGACGAGGTCCGCCTGCTGGTCGCCGGGGATCGTCTCACCCACGCGCGGTTCCGGGAACTGCCGCGGCACCTGCGGCCGGGCGACCTTCTGGTGGTGAACAATTCGGCAACGCTCGCCGCGGCCGTCGATGGCCGGATGGCGGACAAGCCGATCGCCCTGCACTTCGCGACCTGGCTGGACGACGGCGGCTGGGTGGTGGAGGTGCGCACCACCGCACGCACTCCCTATCCCGCGCACGAGCTTTCGGCAGGAATGATCATTCAGCTGCCGGAAGGTGCGCGAGCCACCCTTCGTGAACCTTGGCTGGCCGGTGCGCGTCGCCTGTGGGTCGTCGACGTCACCACCGATCCGCGTTGCCTCCTGGAGGTTTACGGCTACCCGATCACCTATTCCTATGTATCGCAACGATGGTCCGCGTCGTACTACTCGACGGTCTTCGGTCGCATCCCCGGCAGTGCGGAAATGCCCAGCGCGGCAAGGCCGTTCACTGAGCGTCTAGTTCTCGATCTGATCGCGGCCGGTGTCGGGATCGCGCCGATCACCTTGCATACCGGAGTGTCCTCGCCGGAGGCGGGCGAACCACCGAGTCCGGAACGCTTCGTCGTCTCGGATTCGACCGCCCGCACGGTGAACGACGCGAGGGCCGCGGGCGGTCGCATCATCGCGGTCGGCACCACGGTGACCCGAGCCTTAGAGACGGCTGCCGACGCAACAGGCCGTGTTCATCCGGCGCACGGCTGGACCGAACTGGTCCTCGGCGACGATCGCCCGGCCCAGGTGGTCGACGGGCTGATCACCGGCTGGCACGCCCCCGGCGCTTCGCATCTCGACCTGCTGGTAGCGGTGGCTGGTGCGGACACCGTCCACGAGGCCTATTCGGCGGCGTTGAACACCGGATACCTCTGGCACGAGTTCGGCGACAGCGCCTTACTTCTGCGCAGACGCTGAGCCGGCTTCAGCGACGTCGTCGGCCCACGGGGCGCACGTTGTCGCCTCGCGCGCACGAAATTGCTGGCAATTCCGTGCGCGGCACACTGAATCGCGCGCGTTGGCGACTGATGATCCGAGGTGGTGTGCGGAACAGCGGGCCGCAGCGGTCAGTTGGGCGTGACGGAGACGGTGGCGCTCTGCTGGCCCGCGATGACGAATCGTCCGCAGGTGCCGTTGCTCAGGTCGAGCCGGGTGGTGACCGGCTTCTTCCTGGAGTTGAGGTAGGTGGCCTCGGCGACGACATTCGCCCCGGTCATCGAGCACACCTTCGAGATCGTCTCCGCGCTGTAGCTCGCGCTCCCCGTCTGACAGCTGGGTTCGGCATTGGCGAAGAAGATGCGAGCAGAGCCGTCCGGGCAGGTCTCGGCGACGGCCTGCGGCGCGACGACCACTATCGACCCCAAGCCGATGGCGGCGGCGACGGAGCTTCGGACTACAAGACGACGAACCGTCATACCAATCGTTACCCATCAGTTTCGAACGTTTCCAGCAATAACGGCACACGAACAAGTCGTGGCGTCCAGCATGCTAACCCGTAACCAGCGTCTTTGTCGGGGGATCAGCCCGCACCAACCATCAACGCTCGCCCTATGCGCATTGGCTATCAATCCTTTTCGTGCCTGCCACGGTACCCACGGGTAAGCCCTGCTGTCGCGGCGTGCCGACGGGGACGAAAGGATGTCGGGATGCTGCGCAGTTTTCAGGTGACCAATCACAGATCGCTGGCCGAGGGGCAGGAATTGCGGTTGACCAAGGGAGGTGGACCGGTCGCGGTACCGGTGACCGCCATCCACGGTGCCGCCGCGGCGGGCAAGACGAACCTGATCGATGCGCTCGGGCAGATGCGCGACGCGGTGCTGAACTCGGTGACCGGCTGGGATCCCTACGCCGGCCCGGCCCGCTCGCCGCATCTCGGATTCCCGGACCGCCCTTCGGAATTCGTGGCGGGCTTCGTCGCCGAGGGGGTGCCCTACACCTACGGCTTCCGGCTCGACAACGCCGACGTGACGGCCGAGTGGCTCTACACCCAGCCGCGCTCGCGCAAGCGAATCGTGTTCGAGCGCAACGGCGAACAGATCAAGATCGGGCCGATGTTCGAGGCGGCGCGCTACGGGATCGCCGCGCTGGTGCCGCTGGTGCGCCCGAATGCGTTGCTGCTCAGCCTCGCCGGGCAGATGTACGCCGACGCGCTGGTGCCCGCCTACCGCTGGTTCGAGTCGATGCTGGAGGTGCAGCTGGGTCCGGCCGACCCGGCCGCCATCGCGCACCGGCTCGGCGGGCACCTCTCCCGGTCGCCGGAGAACGCGGCGCGGCTGCTCATGCTGTTGCGCACCGCCGAACTCGGCATCACCGATCTGCTCATCGCGGAGAACGATCCGATGTACGCGGACTACCTGCGCGACCTGGACGCCGACATCGCCGCGCTCGGCAAGCAGATCGAACTGTGCGCCACCTCGCCCGACTTCGCCGACCGGCTGCTGCAGGAGAACGGGTTCACACCCGTGCTGCTCGAGCGCGAGCTGACCAACCTGAAGGCCGCCAGGGACGCGTTGTACGCGCGGATGGTGGCCCGGCGCGGTGTCGGCCTCGGCCTGGTGCACGACGGCATCACCAACGCGTTCGATATCACCGACGAATCCGCCGCGACGCAGTCGCTGCTGCGCGTGCTGCCGACCATGCTCGACGCCCTCGACTCCGGCCGTGTGCTCGCCATCGACGACATCGGCGCGCAGCTGCCCGCCGAGGAGACCGACCGGCTGATCCAGTTGTTCCAGAACCCGGAAACCAATTCCCGTGGCGCCCAACTGATCTACACCACGAACAATCGCGCCCTGATCGATCGCGGCAACGGGCGCTCCGCGCGCACCCGCAGTGTGGTCTGGCAGGTCCGCCGCACCGAGCACGGCACCAGCGAGCTCGCCACGGTGTAGCGACCGGCGGGTGCGCGAGGTTGCCTGCCGGGCGCAATAGCATGGGGCAATGCTGGAGTTCGGAATGCTGCTGATCATGATCGTCGCCCTCGTCGGGGTGGTCGCGGTCTATCTGCGCGGCCGCGGCAGTTTCCGGCCCGCGCAGGGCGAGGCAGGCACGCTCTACGTCACCGGCGTGAGCCCGCGGCCGGACGACCTGGTCGGCGAGCAGTTCGTGACCATCACCGGCAATGTGACCGGTCCGACGGTGCAGGGCGCCGTGGTCTACGGCCGCTTCGCCTGGGACGTCAACGCCTGGCCGTCGATCGGCGATCTCCTCTCCGTCGAATATCCGGCGGGCAAGCCGGAACGCTGGCGGATCGTGCATCCGGGCGCCCGCCCGGGCTTCGGGTCCTGACGAAGGCATGTGTGACGTAGACCGTGCTACGTCGGATGGCACGATGCCTGGTATGGATGCGAAGGCAGGTATCGGTGCCGAGAAGGCGGGTCTGGTGATTCGGACGGCCCGCCCGGACGAGTACGCGGCAATCGGTGAGCTCACCGTCGAGGTCTATGTCGGCGAAGGGTTCGTCCGTCCGGACACCCCGTACGCGGCCGAGTTGGCCGATACCGCGCACCGCGGTGCGTCCGCACAGCTCCTGGTGGCAACGCATGCCGATCGAATTGCCGGATCGCTCACCGTCGCTCGCCCCGGCACGCCGTACGCGGAGATCGCGCGGCCCGGCGAACTCGAGTTCCGCATGCTCGCCGTATCGAAGTCGGCGCGCGGGCTCGGCGCGGGAACCGCATTGGTACGCACCGTGATCGACATCGCGAAGGAAGAAGGCTTCGACGCGGTCGCTCTCACCACGATGCCCGCCATGACCGACGCCCGCCGCATCTACGACCGCTTCGGTTTCGTCCCAACCCCCGACCGCGACTGGCACACCCCCTCAGGCGAACTCCTCACCGTTCTCCGCCTGGCCCTGGAGAACTGACGCCGAGCGGGACATGACGGCACCGCCACTCGCACTTTCCCGCCGCCACGTCCCGTTCCCTGCGGGGTTGTCATCGGGCGGGACATGATGGCGTGGCTATTCGTGTTTCCGCCACCGTGTCCCCGTTCGCCGCGGGAGTCGTTCGTCGGGCGGGACATGAGGGCGTGGCTTCTCGTACTTTCCGCTGTCCCGTTCGCTGCGGGAGTTGTCATCGAGTGGGAGATGAGGGCGCGGCGGCCTGTTCGTTCTGCTCTTGTGTCCTGTTCGGCGCGTGCGCTTTTGGCGAACGGTCAGCCGAGGACGGTGGCGACGATGCCGGCGAGGTAGCCGAGGCGGGCCACTTCCGAGGGACGGAAGTCGGGGCCGCCCGGGCGGCCGAGCAGCAGTACCTTGCCGGTGTTGCCGAGGGGTGCGGCGGCGAGTTTGGTGTCCATGTCGCGCCAGATCTCGGGGACCCAGTCGGATTCGGGGTCGAGGATGGCGGGCTTCTCCAGCGGCATCCACGGGGCCGAACCCGCTTGTGTCTCCGGCGCACTCGGGCTGCCGACCACGCGGTAGGCGCCCTGCGGGCCCATGTCGATGATGGTGCTCCAGCCGACGCGCAGCACCCGGGGCACGCCGTCGACGAGCACCTGCAGCCGGTCGTCCTTGGCGCTGGCCACCTGGTCGATGAGTTCGAGTTCGCGGTGGGTGTCCAGCACGCCGGAGTATGGGCGGATGGAGTCGACGCGCACATCGCCGATCGATTCGGCGGCGGTGATGAGGGTGTCGGGCAGCGCGCCTTGCGGCACCTCGACGACGAGGTCGTCGACGGCGAAACCGGCACCGCGTTCCACCACGTCCAACGAGAGAATGTCGGCGCCGACGGAGCCGAGTGCGAGCGCGAGGGCACCGAGGCTTCCCGGTCGATCCGGAAGTTGCACGCGGAGCAGATACGACACGTGCGTTCCTTTCCTAGGGCGGCCGAGGCTCTGAACGGATACCCGGGTCACGCAATACTTACACCCCCGCGCCCCAGTAATCGACTCGAAGTACGGCCAGTGATGTACGCCACGCGGCGATTTCGTGACAATACGGCGTGTCGAACTAGTTGGGAAACCGTGTCGCCGAACCGGATCGACGAATCAGTGCCGTGCGCGGCTCGCCTAGCCTACCGCCGGGCGCCGACAGGAGCGCCGGGTGTCGCGCTGTTGTGGCCAGGCCGCGCCCGATATGCGATGTTCGGCCGGTTGGTCCGTATCCCTTTGTGTCCCAGCGTCGCGATCCGTGCCGGGTCGAGATGTGGCGGCATCTCCTGCGCGACGATCTCGCTGGGAGACATGGGCGGCCGGTGTGGTGTCGGCGGCGGTGGCTAGGCTGTACCGGTTGGATATGCCATGTCTCATCGGACGGGCCGTATCCTATTGCGTCCCTGCGACGCGATCCCCACTGTTGAAACCGAAGCCGAAAGGGGTCCCGCGGTGCCCGCCATCTCCCGTGACGAGGTAGCACACCTCGCCCGGCTGTCCCGGCTCGCGCTGTCCGAAGCCGAACTGGATCAGTTCGCCGGTCAGCTGGATTCGATCCTGAGCCACGTGCGGACCATTTCCGAGGTCGCCGCCGCCGATGTCCCGGCCACCGCGTCGCCGAATCCGACGACGAACGTGACCCGACCCGACGTGGTCGTGCCTTGCTTGACTCCGGAGGAAGCGCTGTCCGGCGCTCCGGCGGCCGAGGAGCAGAAGTTCGTGGTTCCGCAGATCCTGGGAGAGTCTCAATGAGCGACCTGACCGGCTTGTCTGCTGCCGAATTGGCCGACAAGATCCACGGCGGCGAGGTGTCCTCGGTGGCGGTCACCCAGGCGCATCTGGATCGGATCGCCGAGGTCGACGGCGAGTACCACGCGTTCCTGCATGTCGCGGGGGAGCAGGCGCTCGAGGCCGCAGCCGCGGTGGACGCCGCGATCGGCTCCGGTGCTGCGCCCGCGTCGCCGCTGGCCGGAGTTCCGTTGGCGCTCAAGGACGTATTCACCACCACCGACATGCCGACCACCTGCGGATCGAAGATCCTCGAGGGGTGGGTGTCGCCCTACGACGCGACGCTGACCACCCGGTTGCGCGCGGCGGGCATCCCGATCCTCGGCAAGACCAACATGGACGAGTTCGCGATGGGTTCATCCACCGAGAACTCGGCCTATGGCCCGACCCGCAACCCGTGGGACACCACCCGCATCCCCGGCGGCTCCGGCGGCGGTTCCGCGGCCGCGCTGGCCTCGAACCAGGCACCGCTGGCCATCGGCACCGACACCGGCGGGTCGATCCGCCAGCCCGCCGCGGTCACCGCGACCGTCGGCACCAAGCCGACCTACGGCACGGTCTCCCGCTACGGCCTGGTCGCCTGCGCGTCCTCGCTGGACCAGGGCGGCCCCTGCGGACGGACGGTGCTCGACACCGCGCTGCTGCACGAGGTGATCGCCGGTTACGACCCGCGCGACTCCACCTCGCGCAACGTGCCGGTGCCGCCGGTCGTCGCCGCGGCCCGCGAGGGCGCCAAGGGCGACCTGAGCGGCGTGAAAGTCGGTGTGGTGAAGGAACTTCACTCCGACAGCTACCAGCCGGGCGTGCTCGAATCCTTCGACGCCGCCGTCGCGGTGCTGAAGGAACTCGGCGCCGAGGTGATCGAAGTGTCTTGTCCGCACTTCGAATACGCGCTGTCGGCCTACTACCTGGTGATGCCGTCGGAAGTGTCGTCGAACCTGGCGCGCTTCGACGCGATGCGCTACGGCCTGCGCGTCGGTGACGACGGGTCGCACAGTGCCGAGCAGGTGATGGCGGCCACTCGCGCCGCCGGGTTCGGCCCGGAGGTCAAGCGCCGCATCATGATCGGCACCTACGCGCTGTCGGCCGGTTACTACGACGCCTACTACGGCCAGGCGCTGAAGGTCCGCACGCTGATCGCGCGCGACTTCGACAAGGCCTACGAGCAGGTCGACGTGCTCGTCTCGCCGACCAGCCCGTTCACCCCGTGGAAGCTGGGCGAGAAGGTCGACGACCCGCTGGCCATGTACCTGTCCGACCTGTGCACCCTGCCCACCAACCTGGCCGGCCACCCGGCCATGTCGGTTCCGTCGGGCCTGAGCAAGGACGACGGCCTGCCGGTCGGCTTCCAGATCATGGCCCCCGCTTTGGCCGACGACCGGCTGTACCGCGTGGGTGCGGCGTACGAAGCGGCCCGCGGCCCCATCGCCTGACAGGTCGGCGAACCTCGCATTCCCGCTGGGCACTTCGCACAGCCCTCCACCTGTTGAGGGCTGTGCGAAGTGCTCCGTAGGTCTGCGAAGCCAGGCTCTGGAGTTGTCGGCAACCGCGTGCCGTGGACCCCAATGGTCAGGCGGGCCAGGTGAATTCGGGGTCCTTCAGGTAATCCAGACGACGCTGGTCCAATGCCATCGAGACCATCTGGTGTGCGCCGGGGCCGATGATTTTGCGGACCGGTGGATCGGTCTCGTTGACCAGGGCGATGAGTGCTGCCGCCCCGACCTCCGGTGCGGCCTCCTTCCATTCGGATTCGTAGTCGGTCGCGGGCGGCGGCGCGCTCGGGTCCGGGTAGTCCGGCATGCCGAGGATTCCGGTGCGTACCTCTTCGTAGGCGGGTAGTCCGGTGCCGAACCGCATGCTCGTCTTCGCCCAGTCGGTGTCGAAGCCACCCAGCTGGGCGAGGGTGACCGCGATGCCGAACGGCCGCAGCTCGTCGGCGAGCGAGGCGCTGAATCCTTCCAGTGCCCACTTGCTCGCGTTGTACAGGCCGAACAGCGGGAGGCTGCCGACCGCGCCGACGGTCGAGATCTGCACGATGTGGCCGGAGCCCTGGGCGCGCAGGTGTGGCACGGCCGCCTGGGAAACCCACAGGGCACCATAGAAATTGGTGTCCATCTGGTCGCGGATCTGCGCCTCGGTGAGTTCCTCGATCGCGCCGACCAGGCCGTAGCCCGCGTTGTTCACGATCACGTCGATCGTGTCCATCAGCACGAAAGCCTTGTCCACGGTGGCGATTACGTCCTCGTGGTGGCGAACGTCCAACGGCAGCACAGTGAGTCGGTCATCGGTGAGGTCGGCCATGGATCGCGGGTCGCGAGCGGTCGCGACGACGCGGTCACCCTCGGCGAGCGCGGCCAGCGTGAAGGCCCGGCCGAGTCCGCGGTTGGCGCCGGTGATGAACCATGTTCTGGTCATTGGGGGATCCTTTCGTCGCGAGACGCTCCGTCTCGTTTCAACGAGAATGCCAAGCGGACCGACTCTTGTCAATACGAGACGTATCGTCTCGTTGGTGTTACGCTGACCACGTGCCCGACACTCCCAGCGTCGCCCGCCGCAGCGAACGCGCCCGCGCCGCGATCCTCACCGCCGCCACCGAGCTCATCCGCGACCTGCCCTACGCGAAACTGAGCGTCGAGGCCATCGCCGCCCGCGCAGGCGTCGGCAAACAGACCATCTACCGCTGGTGGCCGTCCAAGGGCGCGGTCGTCTTCGACGCGATGCTCGAACTCGACTCCGGCCCGGACGGTCTCGCACTCCCCGACACCGGCGACATCGCCGCCGACCTGCGCCCCCTGCTCCGCGGCTCGGTCGCCGCCCTCACCGACCCGGCCTTCGAAGCATTCCTGCGCGCCATGTACATCGAGATCCAACAGGACCCCGAGATCGGCGCGGCCTACCGCGAACGCCTCCTGCTTCCCCAACGCGCCGCCCTCGCCGACCGCCTCGCCGCAGGCGTCCGATCCGGCGAACTCCGCCCCGATCTGGATCTCGAACTCGCCACCGACCTACTGCTCGGCCCCATCCAAAGCCGCTGGTCTCTCGGCCTCGGCGGCCTCACCGAGTCCTACGCCGACGCCGCCCTGGACGCCGCCCTGGCCCACCTCCGCCCCTGACATCGGTTCGCCTCATCGCGGCGCGGAGGTGGTCAGTTGGTGCGGAGGAACTCGGCTCGATCTTTGAGGCCTGAGGTCATTCCGGCGAAGCCGCGCTGGAGGTGCTTGCCGAGCAGGGCTACCACTACGGGATGCAGCCAGCCGGCGAGTTCGAAGTGGGACTCGTAGCGGGTGCGGTCGCCGTCGAGTGGGGTGAGGGTGTGTGAGCGGAGGCTGTGCAGGGTGCCGAGGGGGACCGGCTTCATCGAGTAGCTCAGTTCGCGGCCTGGGGTGTGCGAGCGGATGAATTCGCGTTGGCGGCGGGGGCGGGGACCGAGGTGCACGAGCATGTCGATCGGCTCGCCGGGGACCAGCGAGCTACTGCATTCGCTGACGAAGGGGTTCCACTCGCCGTACCGGGGGAAGTCGGTGATCACCTGCCAGACGAGGTCGGCGGGTGCGTCGATGTCCACGGTGGCGTCGATGACAAAGGCCATGTCGGCAATTAGAACACGTTCTATGCGATCGCAGTCCGCGTGCCCCGGCAACCTCCCGCCGCTGCTCAGCACGTGCCCATCGCGGTGCCCTGGTCGGTGCCGTAGCGGTGGCCATGGCCTGCGGGGGCATCCAGGGCTGCGAGCAGGTCGGCGGTTGTCTGGACGAAGCTGAGCGCCGGAAGCCACTGGGGCAGTGGGGCATCCGGGCGGGTGCCGGTCAGGTCGGGCGCGCGCCACAGCAGGGCGGGGGACCAGTGGACCACCGGGTCGGAGCTGTTGGACAGCACGGTCGCGCCGGCCTGATGCACCTGCCCGGCGGGCGGTCCGGCCCAGAGGGCGGCGCAGGTGCGGCGGTCCTGGTCCGCGTCGTCGGCGAAGACGGAGCTGCCGCCGAGGGCGCCGAGGCTCTGACCGTAGAGGTAGAGGTTGGGCTTGTGGGTGAGCGTGCGGATCCGGTTCTCGACGGCGGTGAACAGTGCGCGCGCGGCGGTGACCGCCTGATCGCGGCCGAACACGAAGGTCATCCAGCTCGGCGCGTACGAGTACTGCAGGCCGACGAGGGTGACATCGCCGTGGAAGCGCTCGTCGAAGCCGCGCACGGCATTGCTGTCGATCCAGCCTGAACCGGTCGGCACCAGCACCACGAGGTTGGACCGCGTGAAGGCGCCCGAGCGGTCTAGCTCCCGAACAGCCAGTGCTACACGGGATTCCAGATCCGGCGCCGAGTCCACCCCGACGTACACCCGGTCCGGTCCCGGCCCACTGACGAACTTCCGTCCTTCGGCACCGAGCGACGACCAGCTCACCGCCGACTCCGCACTACCCGAGGAATCCGAGATCGGCTGCACCAGAGTCGGATCCAGCGCCGCATTGGCACCGGCATACGCCGCCTGCCGCCACCCGACCACCATGGGTGTCGCGACGAGGTACAGAAACGCCGCCACGGCCGCGACGATCGAAACCCCACGCGCCCAGCGCAACTTGCGCAGCACCCATCCCATCCCACGCGAAATCCCCACGAACACACCGACGATCAGCACGGCCTCGATCAACCACCGCAGCCAGTAGTCGGCCTCGATCGGAGCCGTGCTCATCGCCGCCCGCAACTTGTTCTGCCAATGCCCAGCAAGCGCGGCCGCCCCGGCGACCAACGCCGACGTCGCGATCAGCAACGGCAGCCGAACCCGCGGCAACCTGCGATTGATATCGAAACCGCAGCGCCGCACCACGAATCGAACGATCCCCGCGATCCCCAACGCCAGCGCGACCAGCAATCCGGTCAGCATCGCCTGTGCACCTGGCGTCCGTGGCAGTAGTCCCGGCGCCAGCGAAGCCAGCGTGCCCACTCCGATCGCCAGCGTCGTCCCGATCCGCGGCCGCGAGAGACGCTGCACCGCAATCGATGCCGCGGTGGCCGCCCGTCGCCTGCGAGCTTCATACTGCGGCAGCGGAGTTCGCGCCCGTAGATCATCCAAACCGAAGGTGTCGACAGGTCTGAACGGTGTGCTCGTCATCGCTGAACCCCCAGCACCGCAGTGCCACTCATCACCGAACCGTCGCTCGACGGAATCCGCTTCCTGTTCCGCACCGTGAGCACCGCCCCGAGCCCGGCCACGCCCGCCCCGAGCACCCCCACCACCGTCCAGTTGGTGGTCGAATCGGCCTCGACCACACCGAGACCCGACTCGACGACCGGCGGACCGTAGCTCTGACGCTGCGAGTTCAGGTCGACGAAGGTGCTCGCGATCGAGGCCATGGTGTTGCACCGAGCCCGCGAGAACGAATCGATCCGGCTGTCGCACGACTCGTGCATATGCCGATCGAGGGTGCTGTCCAGCGCCTGCCGCGCCCACGGTCCGAGCGGTTCGCCGTGCTGGTCGGCGTAGCGCAGCAGGTCGTAGCCCAGGTCGTGCGCCTTGCATGCGGTCTCGAACTCGGCGGGCAGCGTCACCGGCGACGAGCAGTCACCCTGCGGGTTCACCACCAGCCCGTCGACGGTGCTCGGCCGATAGCCGAACTGCGCGGTGAAGTCGTCCGAGATGGCGGCGATCGAACCGGGACCACCCGAGGTCAGTTCGGCGACCGCCGTGCCGGCCATCGCGCTCTCCATCGGGGCGGGCGCGCTCGCCGCCGCGGCGTGCGGCGCGGGCGCCAGGAAGAGGCCGGCCGCCATGGTCGTCAGCGCCGCGGCGGTCAGTGCGGCGGCCCGCCGGGTCGCGGAACCGGTTGTGCCGGAAGAAGAAACGGAGGCGCCTGCGGCCTGTGCGGACCGCGCCGCTGCGGGCCCTGCGTTGGTCGGTGTGCTCATGATCTACAAGCTAGGGATCCGCCCCGCTCACCGGCCTCACGCCGGGGAGCGGTATCGGTGGCCATGCCGCCGGGTGAGCCCGGTCGCGGGCTCGCACCTGGGTACGGGGTACGAAATCACCCGGGGGTATGACGTGGCAGCACGCTGGACTTTCTAGGGTCGTAGGTATGAAGCAGCAGATCCGTGCCCAGAACAAGCGAATGAACGGGCGGATGCGGTTCGACGCCTTGACGGTGTGCGTCGCCCTCATCTTCTTCGCGGTGGCGTGGCCGACGCTGCACGTCACCCATGCGGTGCCGATCGCGGTGCAGCCGTTCATCGCCGCGCTGGCCGCGTTCCCGCTGCTGCTGGTCCGGATCAATCCGGCGCTCGGCTGGGCGATCTCGGCGGGCAGCGGATTGCTCATCTCCCTGGCCATTCCGCACCAGCCGAACAACGATATGCCGATCCAGGTCGTGCACATCCTGACGCTGTTCGTGCTGCTGCTCGCGGTGTCGGTGCGGGCGACCGTGCCGATCATCGGCGTGGCCTGGGTGGCGACGTCGCTGCTGCTCGGCACCACGATGGCCAGCGAGGGCGGCGGGAATTCGGTGTGGGGCTGGCCGATCGCGCTGGGCGCGGTGGTGCTGTTCGGCCTGCTGGTGCGGTGGCTGGTGCAGTCCCGCAAGCAGCTGATGCAGCAGGAAGAGGTGACCGAGGTCGAGCGGGCCCGCCGGGCGATCCTGGAGGAGAAGGCCCGCATCGCCCGCGACCTGCACGACGTGGTGGCGCACCACATGTCGCTGGTGGTGGTGCAGGCGCAGACCGCGCCGTACCGGGTGGAAGGCGTAACCCCCGCTGCCCGTGCCGAATTCGAGTCCATCGGCGCCACCGCCCGCGAGGCGCTCAACGAGATCCGCGGCATGCTCGGCGTGCTGCGCAGCGACGGCCAGGCCCCCGAGCACGCGCCGCAACCCAAGGCGGTCGACGTGCCGAGCCTGTGCGAGGGCGCGCTGCGCGCCGGTGTGCGGATCGCGTGGACGGTCGACGGCGCGCTGGAGACCGTGCCCGACGCCGCGGGCCTCGCGCTGTACCGGATCACCCAGGAGTCGCTGTCGAACGCGTCACGGCACGCACCGGAGGCGCCGGTCCAGGTGCACCTGCGCGTCGGCCCGATCGTGGAGCTCATCGTCCGCAACGGCGCCACCGCCACGGTGGCCCGCCCCGTCGGCAATGGTGGCCACGGCATCGCGGGCATGCAGGCCAGGGCGCTCGCCGTCGGCGGCGAGCTGACCGCGGGCCCGAGCGCCGACGGCGGGTTCGAGGTGCACGCGCGCATTCCGCTGAGCCAGTCGGTGACCCTCGACCCCGCGCTGCTCGGTCAAGCCGGTAACTGAGCCGTCTCGCTGACCGCACCCGCGTCCGCTTAGGGTAGGTCCGTGGCAATAACCGTGTTGATCGCTGATGACCAGGCGATGGTGCGGCAGGGCTTCGGCGCCCTGCTCGCCGCGCAGACTGACATCAGCGTGGTGGGGGACGCGCCGGACGGGAAGATCGCGGTGGCCGAGGCCAAGCGGCTGCGCCCGGACGTGGTCCTGATGGACGTCCGGATGCCGGAGATGAACGGTCTCGACGCGGCCCGGCTCATCCTGGCCGCCGGGTTCGATCCGCCGGTGCGGGTGCTGATGCTCACCACGTTCGACATCGACGATTACGTCTACGAGGCGCTGAGCATCGGCGCGAGCGGCTTCCTGCTCAAGGACGCGCCCGCCGAAGAGCTGGTGCGCGCGGTGCGGGTGGTCGCCGACGGTCAGGCCCTGCTGGCGCCGACGGTCACCCGGCGGCTCATCGCCGACGTCACCCGCCGCCGCTCCGCCACCCGCGCGAAGCCCGCGCCCGCGCTCGGCTCGCTGACACCGCGCGAGCGCGAGGTGCTGGAGCTGATCGCGAAGGGCATGTCCAACACCGAGATCGCGGAATCGCTGTTCGTCGCCGAGCAGACCGTGAAAACGCATGTCTCCAAGGTCTTTTCGAAGCTGAACCTGCGCGACCGGGCGCAGGCGGTGGTGCTGGCCTACGAATCCGGTCTGGTCACGCCGGGCTGACGCGCTGCCCGGTCGGCCTGCGGCAGGGCAGGTCAGCCCGCGCAGGTTCCGCCGCGCAGCTCGGCCAGATGCCTGCCGAGCAGCACGGACATCCGGGTCAGGATGGCGGTCGCGTCGTCGTAGGTGCCCGAATCGGCCTGTGCCGCAAGGGCGACGGCGACCATCCCGGATTGCGTCGGCACCACACCGAACTGGCGGACCGTGTAGATGCCGGTGTCGTCGTCCGGGCCCCAGCCGCCCTTGAACGCGGCGCCCGCCAAAGTGCCGAGGCCCCAGGACTGATCGGGCGTGATCTCCGACATCAGCTCGGTCACCTTGAACGTCTGCGGCAGGCAGGGCAGCCGGGACGCGAACCGCACCTGGTTGGCCAGCGTCCACTCGGTCTGCCCGAATGCCGTGTAGTCCAGCTTGGTTCGCGGTCCGGCCACGCCGGTGGTGGAGTCGCCGCCCTCGTCGATCACGTCCTGCACCGCCTGGGCGGCCGCGAGTCCGTCCCCGAGCGATTGCCAGAGTTCCTCTGCCGCATCGTTATCGGAGACGGTGATGGCGGCCTCGGCGTCCTCGAAGATGCTCGTGTCCGAGTCGTGCCGCAGCGCCGCGATGGCCAGCGGCACCTTGATGGTCGACCAGGCGATGCCGCTGGTCCAGTCGCCGAAGATGGTCATCCGGCCGCCGCCGACCGGCATCACCGCCAGGCCGACCTGGCCGCCGAGGGTGGGTTGCAGCTGGGTGAAGTCCGCAGCCAGCGAATCGGGGATGGACACCGAAAGGCCGGGGCGAAACGATCCGGCAGTGTCGACGACGACCGCGGGCCGGTCGGACTGATGCCGGTCGCCGGGGAGTAGCGCGCACGAGGACAGGCCGAGCACTGCGACCAGGGCCGAGCCGCGCAGCACGCCGCGCAACGCAGAACCGGTACCCGTCGACTTCACCACGCGTCCTCCCCACCACCCATCACTGCGTGTCATCGCTGTCAGTCGGCGGTGCAAAATTTAGCTCATCGGTCCCACCCGGTCGGTAACCGGGCGTAAGGCCATTATGAACGCGCCGTACTTCGTTGACGTGACCATGATGTCTCCACCATAGTTTCACCGATCTTCCTCGAGAATTCGAAACCGCGTGGCCACGGGGTTACCGGCTATGCTCCAAGCTCTGTATGACGCGCTCGGACGTGACATCCGGGGGCCGCGGTTCGACTGAAGGGAATGTGTTGCTGACCAGCGGTGCGGTTTTCGCCGGTTTCACCATCGAGAAGCTGCTCGGTCAGGGCGGCATGGGATCGGTGTACCTGGCCCGCCATCCCAGATTGCCACGGCAAACCGCACTCAAGCTGCTCAACCGTGAGCTTTTCACCGATACCGAGGTGCGCGCGCGGTTCGAACGGGAGGCCGATCTGGCCGCGCAACTCGATCATCCGAACATTGTCGCGGTGTACGACCGCGGCACCGAGGACGATCAGCTGTGGATCTCCATGCAGTATGTGGACGGCGTCGACGCGGCAACGGTGAACCCGCACAACCTGCCGCCGGAGCGGGCCGTGCAGATCATCGAAGGCGTTGCCGGAGCACTGGATTACGCGCACGGCATGGGCGTGCTGCACCGCGACGTGAAGCCGGCGAACATCATGCTGGCCAGGTCCAGCGGCGGGCACAAGGAGCGGGTGTTCCTCACCGATTTCGGAATCGCCAGGCTGCGTGAGGATTCCACGCACCTGACGCAGACCGGCATGTTCACCGCGACGCTGGCCTACGCTTCGCCGGAGCAGATGACCGGCGCGCATCTGGATCACCGTTCCGACCAGTACTCGCTGGCGTGCGCGTTGTTCTGGCTGCTGACCGGGATCGCGCCGTTCGATTCGCCCGCACCGGCCGACATCATCCGCGGCCACTTACAGTTGCCGCCGCCGTCCGCGGCCGCACGCCGGGCGGGCCTGCCCGCCGGGCTGGACACGGTGATCGCGGTGGCGATGGCGAAACGACCCGACCACCGGTTCCCGTCCTGCCTCGACTTCGCCGCTGCCGCACGGCAAGCGCTCGCCGGGCAGGTGCCCGCCATGCCGTATACGCCGCAGCCCGCGCCGACGGTGGTCGCGCCGCCGCCGACGCCGAGCCAAGGTCAGTACCCGCCCTCATACGCCACGTCGGCTCCCACCTTCGCCGCACCGTCGCAGTTCGCATCGAACCCGGTTGCCGGGCAGCAGTTTCCGTCCGCGGGCTATTCGGCGCCACCGCAGAACTCCGCTGTCGGACAGTCGTTTTCCCCGGTCAACCAGGTCAGTGGCTATGGACCGCCTAGTTCCGTTGCTGGGCAATCATTCTCACCGCCGCCGATGGGGTACGGCCCGTCGAATCCAGGTCCGGCCTACCCGCCTCCCGCGCGTCGCTCGAACACGGGCTTGATCGTGGCACTGGTGCTGGCCGTCGTGGCCGTCCTGGTGGTCGCCGGAATCGTGATAGCGAAACTGGGGAACACGGATCCGTCGTCACAGCTGGATTTCGGCAAGACACCGGGGTCGGGCACGCCCGCGGATCCCACGACCGTCGCCAAGGCCTTCCCGCAGATCCTCCCGCAGGGCGTCGACACCCGGTTCGGCATCGGCAGCGGCAAGGGCTATCACGACAAGACCTGCTTCCTGGACACCGCCAAGGCGGGCGACAAGATATCCAGCGACGACGACGCGCCCGCCTTCGCGAAATGGCAGTCCGGCTGGAACTGCTGGGGCGTACCGATCAACGAGCCCGACTTCATCGCCGTCGCCTTCAAGACGCCCGAGGACGCCACCGCCGCGGTGCGCGACCTGCCGTCCAACACCAAGGCGACCGAGCGTAACGGCGGCAAGTCCTACACCACCTACCGGTGGCAGAAGTCGGAAAGTGGTTTCCCGGACGGCTTTCTGGTCGTGAGCTTCGAATCCGATCCGGCGCGGTCGAGCTATCTGTTCTTCGCCAAGGTGACGCTCACCGACAGCCAACCGGATTCCGGATTCGGGATGACCCAGCAGAAGTTCAAGGCGTGGTTCGCCAACTTGCCTTTGTAGCCAGCACGATTCAGTCGACGGCGAGCGCCGCCACGATCGGCATCCGGCCCGCGCGCAGTGCGGGCGGGATCGAACCGAGTAATGCCAGCGCGAGCGCGGCCGAACCATAGACCAGCAGCATCGGACTCGGTCGATAGGCGATATCGATGGTGAGCGCGTGCGCGATGGCGACGGTGGCCAGGTACTGCACGGCGATGCCGACGACGAGACCCAGTGCCGCGCCGATCAATCCGATGCCCGCCGCTTCGGCGAGCACCGAGCGCATCAGGAACTTGCGGTTGGTGCCCATGGCCCGCAGCACGCCGAGTTCTCTGCGGCGTTCGAGCACCGACAGCATCAACGTGTTCAACAGGGCCACCGTGGCCACCAGCACCACGATCCAGAGGATGGCGTTGCTCATCGCCGAGCCCTGCCGAATGCTGGCCGCGACCGCGGTGACCGCGTCCGCGCCGGTGTCCACATGGATCTCCGGCGGAACCAGCTGCCGCACTGCCGCTTGCACCGCGGCTCGGTCGGCGCCGGGTGCGATATCGGCCGTCACGAACGTCTCGCCCGGCCGCTCGTACCACTGGCGCAGCAGGTCGAGGTTCATGATGACCACGCCGGCGACCGCCGAGAAGTACGGAATCACCTGCAGCACAGTCACGGTGCGTTCGCCGGTCGGGGTCGGCAACGTCAGCTCGGCGCCGACTCCGACATCGAGTGATTTCGCGATATCGCGCGATATCGCCACGCCTCGACCGGCGGAAAGTTGTGCGAAGGCCGCGTCGGTCAGCATGCCCATCTGGGTTTTGCGGGCGTTGGGTGGAAAGCCCTCGAGCATCACCCGGCCGGTGCCGAGCGTGGCGAAGGCCATCTGCGCCGGGCTGACCTGTGCGATGCCGGGCACCGCCGCGATATGGTCGGCCAGTCCGGCGGGCAGCAGCGGACCTGTCGGGAACTCCGTCATCGAGGCCGGGCTGATGTAGAAATCGCTGTTGGCCAGGTCTTCGAAAGTGGCGGTGGCCGAGTCGATCATGTTGCTCGACGCGCCACTCATGCCGACCGTGGCCGCTACGCCGATCAGTACCGTCATCGCGGTCGCCCACACCCGGCGCGGCGCCCGTTCCAGCGTGGTCGCGCCGAGGGCACCGGGCGCGCCGAATACCCGCGCGGTCGCCGCGGTGGCCCGGACGAGTGGCCCGGTCGCGGCGAAACAGAGCGTGATGGCGGCGACGAACGCGGTAGAGATCGAGGCGAGCGAATAGCGGCCGAGGTCCAACTCGGCGATCACGACCGCGAGGACGGCCAGCCCGAGGCCCGCCACCACCGCTGCCCAGCGCA
This sequence comes from Nocardia sp. NPDC060255, assembly GCF_042727395.1. NCBI lineage: Bacteria > Bacillati > Actinomycetota > Actinomycetes > Mycobacteriales > Nocardiaceae > Nocardia > Nocardia sp. NPDC060255. The sequence continues at coordinate 346,975 of NZ_JBHXAU010000006.1, forward strand.
GCAGCGGGCTCGTTGCGTCGGTGCGGCCGACGCCGACCGGGACCAGCGCCTCGATGGGTTCCACCTTGTACACCTGACGCGCGGCCAGCCCGGCCGCAGCCACGCTGGCAAGCACGCAGGCGCCGATGGCTACTGGAATCGCGTAGCCCGGCACCAGGTACTCGGTGCGCGCCTCCACCGACGACACGATGGCGGCTGGCAACTGGCCGATCGCCATGCGCCCCAGGAAGATTCCGAGCACCGCGCCGATGCCGCCGCCGAGCACGCCGAGCAACGCGGCCTCGGCGAGCAGATCGCGCACCATCGGCCCGCGCTTGCCGCCGATGGCGCGCAACAGCGACAGCATGGGGCGGCGCTGGGCGATCGCCATGCTCATCGCGTTGTAGATGAGGAAGGCCGAAACGATCAGCGCCGCAGCCGAAGCCATCATGGTGGAGTACCGCACCAGCTGCACCGCGCCGCCCGCCTGCGCGGTGCGCAGGCTCGGCTCGGCGACCACCGCACGACCGTCGACGACCTTGGTGAGTTCGGCACGCAACGTGTCGACGCGAGTGCCCGGTGTCGGGATGATCTGAATGGAATCCAGCCGACCGATCCGGCCGGTGACCTTTTGCGCGAGCCCGAGCGGCGCGGCGACGAGATGACCGTCGTTGAGTTGCTTCGACGTCTTTTTGTCGAGAATGCCTGCGACGGTGACAGTTCCGGAGCCGAGGGTGAACTGCTCGCCCTCCGCGTGCCCCATCGCGGCACCGACCAGGACGCCGTTGGGCACCGTGAGCAGTTTGCCGAGCAGCGCGGTCATCGGCCCGGTCAGCTCGCTGCCGAGCGCGCCGATATTCTGGTCGGCCCCGATCAGCAGTGCCCGATCGGGGCCGCTGCCGAGCTGCGCGCGCACCATCGGCACTGCCTTGTCGACACCGGGCGTGGTCGCGATCCGTTGCAGCAGTTGCTGATCGAAGCCCGCGTCGGTGACGCCGGTGACCTCGAGCGCGGCCCGGCCGCCGAGACTGTGCGTGAGCCGGTCCACCGATCCGGTCACCGAACCGGAGATGCTGAGCACCGCGACGAGCAGCCCCGCCGACACTCCCATCACCACCAGTGACATGGCGGTACGCCCACGGTGCATGAGGAGCTCACCGATGTTGAACAGCCGCAGTCGATCCCACGCGGCCGCGATCATGCGATGGCCGATCGCTCGGCGCTCTCGTTCGAGCCGATCCGCCCGTCGCGCAGGGTGACCACCCGGTCGCAGTAGGCCACCGCGCCCGCGTCGTGGGTCACCATCACCACCGAATTGCCGGATCCGGCGATCGCACCGAGCAATTCGAGGATGGTCGCGCCGGTCTTGGAATCCAGGTTCCCGGTGGGCTCGTCGGCCAGGATCAGCGGCGGATCCATGATCATCGCGCGAGCCACCGCGACCCGCTGCATCTGACCGCCGGACAACTCGGCGGGCCGATGACTCGCCCGATCACTCAGCCCGACCAGCTCCAGCAGCTCCAGCGCGCGCGGCTTGGCCTTGCGTAACCCGGTGCCGTCCAGCAACTTCGGGATCGCGACGTTCTCCCACGCGGACAGGGTGGGCAGCAGGTTGAAGAACTGGAAGATGAAACCGACACGGTGGCGGCGGAACTCGGACTGGCGCTCGTCGTCCAGCGACCCGATCTCCTCGCCCTGGAATCGGATCGAGCCCGCGTCCGGGGTGTCCAGCGCGCCGAGCAGATGCAGCAGCGTGCTCTTGCCCGAGCCGGACGGCCCGATGATCGAGGTGAATTCGCCGGGCTCGATGCGCAGGCTGATGTCATCGAGCGCGCGAACGGTCTGCCCGCCGACCCGATATTCCTTGGTAACCCCGGATAATTCGAGCATTGCCGGATTCGACATCGTTGCCCCCCACCCTGTTCGGTCGGTCGTCTGTGTTGTCTCGCGCTCTACCGCGCCATGACTTCCGGCGCATGGATGCGGCGACGATACTGGGCCTCGAGCACCGCGTACAGCGCGGGCTGCTCGGCCGCTAGCTCGAGGTAGGCGTCCGTCGATGGTCGACCATGGGCCAGCGCCTGATCCAGCTTCGCTTCGAGATGGATGTTCCAGCGATACCGCAGCGCGAGCAGCACCCCGTCCACGTCGCCGAAGAGCCGTTCCAGATCCGGGATCCCGGTGAACAGCTGTGGATCGGCCGGATCTAGCGCGGCGCGGGCCAGGACGGTGCGCAGTACTTCGGTCCGAGCGTGCTGATCTTTCCAGGACATGAGCCTCGCCTTTCCGTGTGCCGCTGCGTTTCACGGTACGGACGAGCCGGTCCTGCTGTCTTCGTGCCAGAGACCCGGATCGATCTCCGCCCACGGTAGGAGAAACGACCCGCTTCAGGAACGATGTACGGGCTACGACCGGGCAGTTAGCCTTAGCAGATGGGTGTGATCGACGTGCCCGACCCGGTGCGTGTGCCGAGGCTGGTGGCCCGCGCGTTCCGGCGCGCGGTCGTCGGTCTGCGCCGCTCCGGTGACCGCGTCGCCGAATTCGCCAGGCAGCCGGTGGCGGCGTTCCGGCGCCGGGTCGAGGAACTTCCGTTCGACTATCCGCCGTCGGTCATCTTCGTGGTCGATGCGGCGGTGTGCCTGGTCGCCATCGGGGCCGCGGTCCAGCGGCACAGCTACTTCCCGACCGCCCTGCCGATCCTGGCCATCCTGCTGGCCACCGCCTTCGGTCCGATGTATGCGTTCCTCGGGGTGATGCCGCGGCCGGTGACCCTCGGATTGCTCGCGATGGCGGCCGAGGGGGTGTTCCTCCTGCAGCCGGTCGCGCAGGACCTGGCGCCGTTTCTGCTCGTCGCGGCGGCGGGCGAGGTGGCGGCGCTCACGGCGCTGCGGGTCAGCGCGCCGATCGCCGTCGCGATGATGCTCGAACTGGTCTTGTTCGACAGGTATGGACGCCTGTCCGAAGGCTTGCCGACCTACTTGATCACCATCCTGGTCACCGTCGCGTTCGGGTGGACTGCCGGTTTACTGCTGCAATATCAACGTCGATTCCTCTATCAGGAACGGGGCTATCAGGACATCCGCGCGGCCCAGGCCGCCGACGAGGAGCGCCGCCGGATCGCCCGCGAGGTGCACGACGTGATCGCGCATTCGCTGAGCATCACGCTGCTGCACCTCACGGCAGCACGGCATGCGCTGCAGACCGATCGCGAGGTCGACGAGGCGGTGGAATCGCTCACCGAGGCCGAGCAGCTCGGCCGCCAGGCCATGGCCGACATCCGGCGCACGGTCGGACTGCTTGACGCGCGGCCGTCGAAGCAGGTACCGGAGCCAGGCGTCGAGGACATCGTGAGTCTGGTCGGCGATTTCGCCAGGGCCGGGCTCGAGGTGCAGTTCGTGTGCGCCGAGGATCTGCGCGCGGTGTCGCCCGCGGTCGGGCTCGCACTGTATCGGATCGGGCAGGAGTCGTTGGCCAATGTCGTCAAGCATGCGCCGGGTGCCACCGCGCGCGTTCGGGTCGCGGTGGATGCCGCGTCCGCGATATTGACGGTCGACAACACGTTGCCCGGAGGTCTGCCCGCGCAACGGGGTACCGGGATGGGTGTGTCGGGGATGGTGCAGCGCGCCGAACTGCTCGGCGGCCGGATGATCGCGGGACCGTGCGACGACGGCTGGTCGGTCCGGGTGGCCATACCGCTCGCTCCGGCCCGCGCCGGGTTCGCGTGCCCGTCATGGACCGGGCTGCCGTTCGGCGGCCTCTCGGCGACACGGGAGACCTGATGCGACAACGGGAGGCCAAGTGACAGCGCCATCGCAGGCCGAGGACGCGGTCACCGTGCTGGTGGTCGACGACCAGGAGCTGGTCCGCGGCGGCTTGCGCCGCATCCTGCGGCGCCGCGACGGTTTCGTGGTCAGCGAATGCGCGGACGGCGACGAGGTGGTCGCCGCGGTGGCGGCCGAGCGGCCCGACGTGGTGCTGATGGACCTGCGGATGAAACGCGTCGGCGGCATCGACGCCACCCGCATCCTGCGCGCCCGCGACGGAGCACCGCCGGTGTTGGTGCTGACCACCTTCGACGACGATCAGCTGCTGTCCGGCGCGCTGCGGGCCGGCGCGGCCGGGTTCATCCTCAAGGACTCACCCGCCGAGGACCTGATTCGCGCGGTGCGGATGGTCGCGGGCGGCGGCGCGTGGCTCGACCCGTCGGTCACCGAACGCGTGCTGTCGGCCTATCGGACGGTGCGGCCGACCCGCACGAGCGCCCGGTTGTCCGAGCTGACCGCGCGCGAGTACGAGGTGCTCGAACTGATCGGACGCGGCCGGGTGAACGCGGAGATCGCCCGCGAACTCGGTATTTCCGAAGTCACGGTGAAAAGCCATGTCGGACACATATTCGGCAAGCTCGAGCTGCGGGATCGGGCCGCCGCGATCGTCTTTGCGTTTGACCACGGGGTGGTGACACCCGGAGAATCCACTCTTTGACGGGCAGGCGTCGCGAGAGTTATGCGTGCACTCCTGGCCCGGGATGTGGAGGATTGACGGGGTGGAGTCACCTGGGCCGAGAACCGGTACACGGTTTGGGCCGTACGAATTGCGATCACTGCTGGGCAAGGGGGGGATGGGCGAGGTATACGAGGCCTACGACACGGTGAAGGACCGTGTGGTGGCGGTCAAGCTGCTGCACGAGGAACTCGCCGGCGACCCCGCCTATCAGGTCCGGTTCCGGCGCGAATCGCAAGCGGCGGCGCGAGTTGCCGAACCGCACATCGTCCCCATTCACGACTGGGGCGTCATCGACGGCGTGTTGTTCATCGACATGCAGCTGGTGCCCGGCGTCGACCTGCGCACGCTGCTGCGCACGGAAGGTCCGCTGAGTCCGGTTCGCGCGGTGGGCATCATCGAGCAGATCGCGAGCGCGCTGGACGCCGCGCACGCGGGCGGCCTGGTGCATCGCGATGTGAAGCCGGCGAACATCCTGGTCACCGCGGCGGATTACGCCTACCTCGCCGACTTCGGCATCGCGCACACCGAGGGCGACAGCGCCGTCACGGTCGTCGGCATGGCCGTCGGTTCCTACATCTACATGGCGCCGGAACGCTTCGACGTCGCCCAGGTCACCGGCCGGGCGGACATCTACTCGCTGTCCTGTGTGCTGCACGAGTGTCTGACCGGCGCCTCGCCGTTCCCCGCGGCCAGCATGAATGTGCTGATCCGGTCGCATATGTCCGATCCGCCGCCGCGGCCGAGCGCGCAGCAGGCGGGCATCCCGGCCGGACTCGACGCGGTGATCAGCCGCGGCATGGCCAAGAATCCGGCCGATCGATGGCCGACCGCCGCCGCGCTCGCGTTGGCCGCCCGGGCCGCGCTCACCAGCGCGCCCTCGACAGGTGCGCCGTCGGCGGCGGCGTCGAGCGGTCCCGCTCCGGCGGACCCACCTGCGCCGAACGTGCCGCCGCCGACCGGACCGATGCTGGTGGTCCGCGCGCCGGGCGCGGTGCCGCCGGAGTCGACCGGGGAGATCTCCGCCGTGATCCTGCCCGGCGCGCCGACCGTGGTGCGGCCGACCGAAATCCAGTACACGACGCTGTCGTCGCCGCAGGAGCCCGCGCCGCCGTTCGGGCCGCCCGCGCGCTGGACACCCGAGCAGGGGCTGCCGCCGGTGCGGCCGTTCCCCGACGCCCACCTGTACTCGGAACAGTCCGGGGGGCAGGCGTATTCGGAGCATCAGGGTGGCGGGCCGTATCCGGATCCGTCCGGTGGCCGGCCATATCCGGATCAGCCTGGGGGACAGCCTGTCTCGGGACGTCCTGGCAGTCAGCCGTATCCGGCACCGTCCGGGGATCAGGGCTTCTCGGCGCATCCCGGCCAGCCGTATCTGAATCGTTCTGGCGGGCAACCGTATTCGGATCAGCCCGAGGAGCGGGCGTACTCGGATCCATTCGGTGACCAACCGTATTCGAATCAGCCTGGTGGCCAGCCGTACTCGGATCAGCCCGGCCAGCCGTATTCGGGCGGCCGTGGGGCACAACCGCACGTGGACGTGCCGTTCACCGAACATCCCGGGGCGAAGGCGTATTCGCAGAATGAGCCCTATGTCGGCGGGCAAGCGTATTCGGAGGCCCAGCAGTACGAGACGACGCGATTCCCGGACGCACCGGGCAGCCGGCCACCACCGGCCGACTTTCCCCCCGATTACTCGGCCACCCAAGCGTATTCGGCCCCGGCCGGGTACTCCGCGCCGGAGGCGTACTCCGAACCGGACGAGTATTACGGTGCCGGCGGCTATTCCGCGCACGGCAGCCACGCCCGCCCCGAGCAGCCGCCGCAGAGCAACTACGCGAGCCAGAGCAACTATGCCCAGGGCGACTACGACAACCAGGGCGAGTATCCGGATCAGGGCTACGCGGACGACTACGACGACTATGGGCCGGAAGAGGATTACGCCGAGCCCGGCAAACGCCGGTCCGTGGTGCTGCCCATCCTGGTCGGCGTCGTGGTGATCGTCGTGATCGCCGTCGTCGGTGCGGTCGGCTGGCAGGTATTCAGCTCCCGCAACGTCGCACACCCGACCGAGCAGCAAGCCGGCGCCCCGGTGCCGACGGCGAGCCCGCAGGCCCCCGCGTCGGGCAGTTCCTCGGCGCCGCCGGTCGCGTCCACCCCGGCCAAGCCGACGACCGTCACCCTGCCCGCCGGTGCCAAGCCGTGCACCCAGGGCAACTCGGCGTCGGGCACATTCACCAAGTCCGCCACCGGATCTGCCGCGACGACCTGCGCGTTCGCCGAGGAAGTCCGGCGGGCGTACGCCGAAACGAACACCGCGAACACGGTTTCGCGGGAGGCGCCGCGCACAGTGACGGCGACCAGTCCGGTCACCGGCCGGACCTACACGATGAATTGCCTCAGCGAAGGCCAGCTCGTCACATGCAGTGGCGGCGAAAATGCGGTGGTGTATGTATATTGATCGACCCCGTGCGGCTCATCTGCGAAAAGCATTGAGCTGTGCGGTATTAGCTGTATTCCTGCTGGCCGGATGTGGAACCCGCAGCGGCGGTTCCGAATCGGAGGAGACCAGTATTACCGCGGCCGCGTCGCACGCGGACCAGAAGGGCCTGTCCATCACGGTTCCCGGCTCGCTGGCCGCCGGCGTCGCGGAACTACAGGCGGGAGTGCGCGGCAAGGTCGGCATGGCGATCATGCCGGTCGGCGGCGACCAGGTGGTCAGCTTCGGCGACTGGACCACCGGCCCCGCCTGGTCGACGATGAAGGTGCCGTTGGCGATTGCCGCGCTGCGTCTCAGCGGCGGCAACCCGAGTTACGCCGCGACGGCGGCGATCACCGCCTCCGACAACGCCGCCGCCGACACGCTGTGGCAATCGCTCGGCAGCAATCAGGAAGCGGCACAGGCGGTGCAGTCGGTGCTGCGCGAGGGCGGTGACGCCAAGACCACCGTGCCCGCCACCAGGACCAGACCCGAGAACTCCGCCTTCGGTCAGGCGGACTGGTCGCTCGCCGACCAGGTTCGGTTCGCCTCGCGGCTGCCGTGCCTGCCGGAGACCGCGCCCGTGATCAATCTGATGGAACAGATCCAAGCGGCCCAGCGCTGGGGCTTGGGCGCGTTCACCGGCGCCGAGTTCAAGGGCGGCTGGGGTCCGGACGCCTCGGGCGCGTATCTGGTCCGGCAGTTCGGGCTGATCTCGACCCCGTCGGGGCAGATCGCGATCGCGTTTGCCGCGCAGCCGGATTCCGGCGCGTTCTCCGACGGGATGACCATGCTGGACAAGCTGTCCACCGTTATTTCCCAGCACCTGACCGAGCTGACCGGCGGTCGTTGTCCCACCTGATCCACCTGACTTGACCGGGTAACGGGTACCCCTGAGAATCCCGACGTATCGGATGTAGGCCGCCGGGCCTACGGTGCGCCGGGTCGCGCACGTGAGTGGAGGTGACGGGGTGGACGGACCGCGGACGAGGATCGGGACTCGATTCGGTCCTTACGAGCTGCGCTCGCTGCTGGGTCGCGGCGGCATGGGCGAGGTCTACGAGGCCTACGACGCGGTGAAGGACCGGGTCGTCGCGGTCAAGCTGCTGTCGCCCGCGCTCGCGAAAGACCCGATGTTCCAGGAGCGGTTCCGCCGCGAATCGCAGGCGGCCGCGCGGGTGGCCGAACCGCACGTCATCCCGATCCACGACTGGGGCGAGATCGACGGCGTGCTCTACATCGACATGCGGCTGGTGCGTGGCCACGATCTGCGTTCGGTGCTGCGCGGCGAGGGGCCGCTGACCCCGGCCCGCGCGATCGGCATCATCGAGCAGATCGGCTCGGCCCTGGACGCCGCGCACGCGGAGGGCCTGGTGCACCGCGACGTCAAGCCCGCCAACATCCTCGTCACCGCATCGGACTTCGCCTACCTGGCCGACTTCGGCATCGCCAGGTCCGCCAAGGATTCCGACATGACCGCCACCGGGGCCGCCGCGGTCGGCTCCTACAGCTATATCGCGCCGGAACGCTTCGAGAACGGTCCGATCACCGGCACCGCCGACGTCTACTCGCTCGCCTGCGTCCTCTACGAATGCCTCACCGGCACACAGCCTTTCCAGGCCAATGAGATGAGTGTGCTTATCCGCTCGCATCTTTCGATGCCGCCACCGCGTCCGAGCGCCGTACGACGTGGCGTGCCAGCCGCATTGGATGAAGTAATCGCGCGCGGGATGGCCAAGCGGCCGACGGACCGCTACTCGACCGCGGGTGGGCTGGCGTCGGCAGCGAAGTCGGCGCTCACCGGACGGGCGGTCGTCGCGGTGACGGAGTTACCGACCGACCGGATGCAGACGGTGCAGCCGAAAGCGCCGCCGACCGTGGTGTTCCCGACCGTCGGGCCGGTCCAGCCGGTCGCGAATGTCGCTCCGACGGATGCGATTCCGCGCCGTCCCACCGGTAGCCAACCCGGCGCCGGCCGGATCACCCGGCCGCCGGAGCCCGCCCGCGAGGTCGCGCGTCGCGCCGAAGTCGTTCGGCGGGAACCGGTTCGAGGCCAGGAGCCGAACCGCGGCCGCGTCGAACGCGCGGATACCGGACCGCGCCCGGACGTCACCGGCTCGCGTCCCGACACCGGCCCGCGACCGGCCACGGCAGTGCCGACCGGTGCGGACGAGTCTGCCCCGCCGAAGTCCCGAGCCAAGTGGCCCAGGGTGGTCGGCGCACTCATCATCGTGCTCGCCCTCGCGGGTGTGGTCGGCTGGCTGAAGCGCGACGCGTTCATCTCCCGTCCCACCGCCCCGACACTCGCCCCGGTGCCCGCCACCGCCAGGGGATGCGCGACCAAATATCCACCCGCAGGCCGCTTCACCTACTCGGCGATCGGCAACGGCGTCACGTCGTGCGACTTCGCCGAGGAAGTCCGCAAGGCCTACGGCGAGGGTTCCGACGCCGACGGCTCCCGCCAGGTGACCGCGTTCAGTCCGGCCACGCAGAAGAACTACACGATGGACTGTGTCACCCGCGACGGTCTGGTCACCTGCACCGGCGGCGAGAACGCATTCGTCTATATCTACTGAGGTCGCCAGGATCGGGTAATTGATGGGGGTCGTCCTGCCGAGCGCGGCCCGGCGGGGCAAGATAGCGGCCATGCGCATCGGAGTCTTGACCGGCGGCGGAGACTGCCCTGGACTGAACGCGGTCATCCGTGCCGTCGTTCGCACCGCGAACGGCCGCTACGGCGACGCGATCGTCGGGTTCGAGGACGGTTGGCGCGGTTTATTGGAGGATCGCAAGATCCAGATCCTCAACGACGACCGCACCGACCGGCTGCTCACCAAGGGCGGCACCATCCTCGGCACCGCCCGCACCAACCCGGACGTGCTGCGCGCCGGGCTCGGCCGGATCAAACGGACCCTGGACGACAACGGCATCGACGCGCTCATCCCGATCGGCGGCGAGGGCACGCTCACCGCCGCCAGCTGGCTGTCCGACGAGGGTGTTCCCGTCGTGGGCGTGCCGAAGACCATCGACAACGACATCGACTGCACCGACGTCACTTTCGGCCACGACACCGCGCTCAGCATCGCCAGCGAGGCGATCGACCGGCTGCACACCACCGCGGAATCGCACCAGCGCGTGATGCTGGTCGAGGTGATGGGGCGGCACGCGGGCTGGATCGCCGTGAACGCGGGCATGGCGGCGGGCGCACACCTGACCCTGGTGCCCGAGGTGCCGTTCGACGTCGACGAGGTGTGCGCGATGATCAAGCGCCGCTTCCAGCGCGGCGACAAGCACTTCATCTGCGTCGTCGCCGAGGGCTCCCATCCGGCGGAGGATTCCGGTTTCGCGTTGCGCGAGGGCGGTATCGACGAATTCGGGCACGAGCGGTTCACCGGTGTCGCCCAGCAGCTCGGCGCGGAGATCGAACGCCGCATCGGCAAGGAGGTCCGCACTACGGTGCTCGGCCACGTCCAGCGCGGCGGCAGCCCCACCCCGTACGACCGGGTCCTGGCCACCCGGTTCGGCCTGCACGCCGCCGAGGCGGTGCACGCCGGCCAGTTCGGGCAGATGGTCGCGTTGCACGGCAGCAACATCGACCTCGTCCCGCTGGCCGAGGCCACCAAACAGCTCAAGCGAGTGCCGGACGAGCGCTACCGCGAGGCCGAGGCGTTCTTCGGCTGATCACCCGAATTCGCCAGGGCCACAGCCGATCAGCGGATCCCCGGCGGTGCCGTCCGGCCTGCCGGGTTACGCTGGCGGCATGGCCGACTTACACGTGAACGACCTGCCGGACGCCGACGTCGCCGTGCTGCGCCGTCGGGCCCGCGCCGCCGGACTCCCGCTGCTCGGCTACCTGCGCGAGGAACTGATCGCCCTGGCCGGCAGGCGCAGCGCCGACGACACAGTCGTGGATTTCCTGGAGTCCGAAGGCCACGAACTGATCCCGGAGATCGACACGGCGGCCATCGCCCTCATCGACATCTACGACCTCCCCGCCGACACCCTCGCCACCTTCGGCCGCCGCGCCTACGCCACCGGCCACCCCCTCAGCGACTACGTCCGCCACACCTTGATCACCTCCGCCCGCCGCAGCACCTTCGACGACGTGATGCTCGAATTCCACGAGGCCCAAGACCGCGACCCGAGCCTGAACATCGACATGGAGTCCGTCGCCGCCTCGGTCCGCTACGTGCGCGGGGAGTGAGCACTCATGGCCACCAGAGATGGTTGCCAGGCCGAGTAGTTGACGCTGCCTCGGCCGGAGCTCACGACGGCTGAACTTCGGCAGCGCATGGCACGCTTCGCCGATGGTCCGAGTGGAGCATCAGTAATCGGCGAAATCGACGCCGTCTTCGGTGAAGAACGGTTGGATGACTGCAGCCGAGAGACGAGTTCCCCGCTGCGCGAGGGTGATCCGCTCCGGTAGGCCAGTGAGTACGCTCCGGCGGGGCTGATCGACCGGGAGGGGCAGCGATGGTATCGCCGATTTCCGGGTTCACCGCATGGGCGGTGATCGGCTATGTGGCGATGGTGGCTGTCGGCAGGGTGCTGTTCACCAGGGACACGATCCTTGATCGCCTGATCAATTGCCTGCCGCTGTGGAGCCTTGCCGGTCTGCTGTTGTTTCGGTGCACGCCGAGGCCGCGGATCGGCAGTGTGCCGATCGAGTTGGCGCTGGGATGCATCGTCATGATCGGCATGTATCTCTACGCGGTCGCTCGAGCGTGGGAGTCCGAGACCGATCCGGAAACCGTCTGGCGGCGTCAGTGGATCTACTGTTCGGTCGGCGTGGTTTCGACGGCGGTCATCCTCCTCGCCGCTCCGTTGGCCGTCGGTGATTCGGTCGACGGAGATTTCAACTGGGCCGGGATCGTCGTCTGGATCGCCTTCGAGGCGCCGCAGGCCGTCACAGCGCTGGTGCTCGCCCGCGTATGCGTCCGCGAATATCGCAGCGGCAACCTCGGCACGGTGGCGAAGGTGTTGTGCTGGCTGATGGTCCTGGCGTGCCTGCCGTTCTGGGCTGATCAGGTGCTCTGGATAGGGCAGATGATCGGTGGCTGGCAGCCATTCGCTTCGCATATTGATCGGGTGCAGGTCCTGCTCGTCAATACCGCCGTTGTCGCGTCGACGCTATTCGTGATCCCGGTGGTCGGCCAGTTGCTGGCACGGGCCGATCTGGATCGGGACGGGCGGATCTGCCGCAAGCTGCAGCCGCTATGGCGCGATGTCTGCGCGGCGGTACCGGAGATCGTGCTGTCCCCGGTCGTCGGCGGGCGGGCTCGCCATGATTCCACCGCACGCCTGCTTCGAATGACCGTCGAGATACGTGATGCACTATTGCATCTCGGGCCCTACCTGCCTGCCGATACCGGGTCCGCGCGCGCCCGCCGGGACGAATCCGACGGGGAAATCAGAGATTACGCGTATCGGTTGGCGGCGGCTGTCTGCGCGCGGCGGGCGGGTCGGTTGCCGACAAACGTGCGCGCCGTGCCGAAGCCGTTCCTGACCGCACGGGATTTCGATACCGAACTGCGGCAGTTACTGGCGTTGGCGCGCGTCTGGCCCGCTGCGCGCGCCGGAGTTGTCACCGGCGGTCGGTAGTGTTGGTTCATGCGCTCTGGACGACTGATCGCGTTGGTGCTGTTCGTTGTTGGCGTGCTGGTTGCGGGTTGCTCGTCGGACTCGAACCCGCCGGAGCCGACCACCGGTGACTGGCACGGGGTGATCGACACTCCGGGGCAGCCGCTCGCGGTCGGGGTGACGTTCACCGGTAAAGACACGGCGACCATCGACATTCCACTGCGGAGCATGGCGGGTGTGCAGCTGAAGGACGTGCAGTCGACTCGCGACGTGGTGTCCTTCGCGATCGCCGATGTTCCAGGCGACCCGAAGTTCCATGGGAGCTACGACAAAGGCACCGACAAGATCTCGGGTGATTTCACCCAGCATGGCAAGACCTTCAAGCTGTCCCTCGAGCGCGGCAAGGTCGCCCCGTTGAACCGCCCGCAAACTCCGCAGGCACCGTTCCCGTACAAGTCCGAGGATGTCACCTACCGCAGCGGCGATATCACCATCGCAGGCACGGTGACGGAGCCGCAGGGCAGCGGCCCGTTCCCCGCGGTCCTGCTGATCACCGGCAGCGGTCCGCAGGATCGCGACGAAGAACTGTTCGGCCACAAGCCTTTCCTGCTGGTCGCGGATACCTTGACACGGGCGGGCTACGCCGTCCTGCGCGCCGATGACCGAGGCGTCGGTGGTACCGGCGGCAACCTGGACGACGCGAACTACACCGACCTGGCCAATGACGCTGCGGCGGGCGTCGGGTTCCTGCGTGGCCGCCCGGACATCGACCCGGCGCGCGTCGGCCTGTTCGGTCACAGCGAAGGCGGTTACCTGGCGCCGCTGGTGGCCTCGCGACCCGACAGCGGTGTCGCGTTCGCCATCCTGATGGCCGGTCCGGGTGTGCTGGGAGCCGATGTGCTCGTCGAGCAGACTCGTTTGATCACTGCCGCAGGTGGTGCCTCCGCCGATGAGGTAGACACCCAGGTGCGGCAAACCAGCGAGCTGGCAGCTCTTTTGAAGGTCGGCGACTTGGCGGGCGCCAAAGACCTTGTGCGCAAACAGAACGAGGCGCTGCCACCCGAGAAGCGGGCGTCCGATGCCGACGTCGCCGCGTCGATCACGCCGTACTTCGCCGCCCTCATCGCCTACGATCCGGCACCGGCCCTGAAGGCGCTGCGCATTCCTGTGCTCGCGTTCTTCGGCGGGAACGATCTCCAGGTGCCGCCCGGCCAGAGCGAGCAGCCGATGCGCGATAATCTCGCCGCCGACCCCGACGCGACGGTCCACGTCTTCCCCGGTCTGAACCACCTGATGCAACCGACCAAGACCGGTCTACCCAGCGAATACGGCAGCATCGAGACGACCATCTCGCCGGACGTGCTCACCTTCGTCACGGGCTGGTTGACCCAGCGCATCCAGCCGAAGTAGGCGTCGAAGGGCGGGGGCGTTCCCCCTCGCGGCCTTACATAGAATGTTCCGCATGAGCACACCCACACTCGACTTGATGGACTACTCGGATGTCATCGCCCGCTTCGAGCCGGTGCTTGGCCTGGAGGTCCACGTCGAGCTGAACACCGCGACCAAGATGTTCTGTGGCTGCCCGACCGAATTCGGTGCCGAGCCGAACACCCAGGTGTGCCCGGTGTGCCTCGGTCTGCCGGGCGCATTGCCGGTGGTCAACGAAAAGGGTGTGGAGTCGGCGATCCGGATCGGCCTGGCGCTGAACTGTTCGATCACCCCGTGGGGACGGTTCGCCCGCAAGAACTACTTCTACCCGGATCAGCCGAAGAACTACCAGATCAGCCAGTACGACGAGCCGATCGCCACCGAGGGCTACCTCGACGTGCTGCTCGACGACGGCAGCACCTTCCGGGTGGAGATCGAGCGCGCGCACATGGAGGAGGACACCGGCAAGTCGACCCACGTCGGCGGCGCCACCGGTCGCATCCACGGCGCCAGCCACTCGCTGCTCGACTTCAACCGGGCGGGTGTGCCGCTGGTCGAGATCGTCACCAAGCCGATCACCGGTGCGGGGGAGCGAGCGCCCGAGGTGGCCCGCGCGTACGTGACCGCGCTGCGCGAGGTGCTCAGGTCGCTCAACGTCTCCGACGTGAAGATGGAGCAAGGTTCGCTGCGCTGCGACGCCAACGTGTCGCTGATGGAGATCGGCGCCAAGGAATTCGGCACCCGCACCGAGACCAAGAACGTGAACTCGCTGAAGAGCGTCGAGGTCGCCGTCCGGTTCGAGATGCGCCGTCAAGCGGCGGTGCTGGCGGATGGCGGCATCATCGTGCAGGAGACCAGGCACTTTCAGGAGACCGACGGCACCACTTCATCGGGCCGGATCAAGGAAACCTCCGAGGACTACCGCTACTTCCCCGAGCCCGACCTGGAACCCGTTGCGCCCGAAGCGGACTGGGTCGAACAACTGCGTGGCACCATTCCGGAGTACCCGTGGCTGCGCCGCGCCCGCATCCAGACCGACTGGAACCTGTCCGATGAGGTGATGCGCGACCTGGTCAACGCGGGCGCACTCGACCTGATCATCGCCACCGTCGACGCGGGCGCCCCGGCCAACGAGGCCCGCTCCTGGTGGGTCGCCTACCTCACCGAAAAGGCCAAGGAGCGCGAGGTTTCGCTCGAGGACCTGCCGATCACCCCGGCCCAGGTCGCGGCCGTGATCAACCTGGTCGAGGCGAAGACGGTCAACAACAAGGTCGCCAAGCAGGTCGTCGACTTCGTGCTGGCCGGCGAGGGCGAGCCCGCGCAGATCGTCGAGTCCAAGGGCCTCGGCATGGTCAGCGACGACAGCGCCCTGCAGTCCGAGGTCGAGAAGGCCCTCGCCGCCAACCCCGACATCGCCGAGAAGATTCGCTCCGGCAAGGTCCAGGCCGCAGGCAAGATCGTCGGCGACGTCATGAAGGCCACCCGCGGCCAGGCCGACGCAGCCCGCGTCCGCGAGCTCGTGATCGCCGCCTGCAGCTGAGTTGCCTTCGCCGATAACGGGGCTCGGAGAGTTATGCGTCCAGATTTGTTCGTCATCGAACGGCCGGGCCCTGGATCGGTAGCCATCATGGCCAGACCGCGAGGTGGGGTCTGGTTGGCCGATTCGATGGATGGTCTGCGGGCCGCAGGGGTGACGACACTGGTGAGTGCGCTGACTCCGGGCGAGGAAATGGAGTTGGAGTTGCGCGACGAGGCGGCTGCGGCCCGTCGGGCCGGGCTGGACTTCGTCGCCTTTCCGATACCGGACCGCAGCGTGCCGCGGGTGACCGTGGCACGGCCGGTATTGCAGCGGCTGGCGGAAAGTGTCAGCGCCGGAGGGTATCTGGTCGCGCACTGCCGAGCAGGAATCGGCCGGTCCGCGCTGATCGCGGCGGGCGTGCTGGTGCTGGAGGGTGCTGATCCCGCTGCGGTGTGGGACCTGATCGAATCCAGTCGCGGTTGTCCCGTGCCGGATACCGACGAACAGCGGCAGTGGGTCAACGAACTGCTGTGAGAATCGGCTGATTCGGGCATGCTGCTGACCGAACACGTTCGCGCACAACGTAAAAGGGCCGACTCCGTGGAGTCGGCCCTTTGTCGTTCGCCCGGTGGCTAGTCCGGGCCGTTCCCACCGGCCTGCGGCGGCGGAATGCGTACTACCCGATCGTCATTCGGCGTCGGCTGGCCGTCGGTCTTGTTGACGGTGCCCACCCAGATGGCGCCGTCGGCGCCTACCGCAGCGCCGCCGAGCTGGCCGTACTTGTCCTGCGCGATCAGGGTCGGGGCGGAGGTGACCGCGTGGGTGGTCGCGTCGGCGGCCGCGATGGCGAGGGCCTTGGACTTGGTGAGTGCGATCGCGACGCCGTCGGTGGCGGCGGCGCAGCCCGCGACGCCGGGGCGGTCCGGCCAGGTCCACGCCGTGGTGACCACGCCGTCGGCGCCGAGCCGCTGCAGCCGGTCCTCGACGGCGGTGCGGTCGGTGATCCAGATGCTGTCCTTGCTGTCCCGGCAGACGTCACCCGCGACGCCGATGCCCGACACCGCGACCTCGGCGGTGGCGCCCGGCGCGGGGGAGTTCACCCGCAGCAGCTTGCCCGCCAGCGAGGACGGGGAACTCGCTGCGCCGGGATTGCCCGCGTCGCCGGTGAGCACCAGCATCTGGGTCGGCGTGGCGAAGTCGATGGCGCCGTGGTTTCCGCTGGGGCCCTTCGGGATTCCGGTCAGGATGTCCTTGGGCGCGCCGCCGCCGGGGGCGATGCGGACCACTCGATTGTCGCTGGGGGTGGTGATGTAGGCGTACATCAGCCCGTCCTCGGCGAAGGTCGGGGAGAGGGTGATGTCGCTGAGCCCGCCGTCGCTGGAGCCGTCCACGTCCACCCGCGCGTACTCGCTCGGCGGCGTGTCCGGCGCCACCTTGAGGATGCGTCCGGTGCGCCGCTCGGCGACCAGCGCGCCGTCGCCGAGCGCGACCAGTCCACCCGTGGTGTCGAGGCAGGTCGCCACCACCGCCGGATCCGGATCGATGCACGGCCCGCTGGGACGGTTGGTCGACGTCGGCGGTGCCGACGGTTTCTGCGGGTCGATGTTCGCCCCGTGCAGCGTCGGCTCCGGCGTGAACGGGCTCGACGCCGAATCATCGAACCTCGCACATCCGGTCACCAGGACGGACCCGAGCGCCAAGCTCATCGCAACGCGACCCACGACAACCAACCTCATAGCTCAGACGTTACGGAAAACAGTCCGGCACCGCCCCCTCGGCCCACCGATGAGGCGCGCACGTTTTGTCCTGGACACCTACACCGAGGCGAAGCACCGGTGTCCCGGTCCAGATTGCATGCCGCCATTATGGCCGCACGCCTTCCGATTTCCCGCACCCCGAATCGCCGCGTGTGATGTGACAGGACATCGCTGACAGTTGGTGACAGGACATCCCGGACAGTTATGGGTTGTAGTTGAGGGTAGGTCGGTGTGATCCGTTTCGGGGGCGGATGGGGTCTTGGCGTCTGCGGGTGCGGTCGAGGGTGAGTTCTCGGACGAGTTGTTCGCGGTAGAAGATCAGGACGTCGTCGTCGCGGACGAAGGTGGTGACTTTGCGGCCGGCGTATTCGGTGCCGATGGGGATGGCGGTGTTGGTGATGTTGACCAGTCCGCGGCTGGTGACGGTGGCTTCTCTGGCCAGTAGGTAGGGGGTTGCGAGGTTGGTCTCGGGGGTGTGGCGGCGTCCGGTCAAGCGGGCTTGGTCCGGTGTTGCGCCGTGTAGGCCTTGATGGGAGCGGGTGTTGTAGAGGGGTTGGTAGGTATCGAGTAGGGCTTGTAGTTCGGGCAGGCTGGTTGCGGGTGGTTGGGCGGTGAGCCATTTGCGCAGGGTGCGGTGGGCGCGTTCGTTCTTGCCGTTGGTTTGGGGGTGTCGTGGTGCGGTGGTGATGAGTTTGATCCCGAGGCGGGCGAGGTTGCGTTCGAAGGACACCATGATGCCCATGTGTTTGCCGGTGAATGATAATCCGTTGTCTGACAGGATCATTCGTGGTTGTCCGTAGCGTTCGATCGCGGTCGAGACGCAGCGCCAGGCGCCTTCGGTGTCCTCGCGGGGCCAGGCCAGATCGATGAGTTCGTAGCGGGAATGATCATCGGTGAGCTCGAAGATCACCACCACGGTCGTGGCGTTGTCGGCCAGGGTGTGTTCGAAAGCGTCGATATGCCAGCAGTCGTCGGTGGCGGGGAACACGAATCGCCGATACGAGGCGCGGGGTCGTTTGCGAGGTTCGGGCTCGATCAACCCGGCTCGGGCCAGCACCCGATGGATCGTGCGGGCACACGGGGGCTCCAAGACACCGTCGTGGAGCAGCCGAGCCCGGATCGA
>NZ_JBHXAU010000007.1:0-363493 GCF_042727395.1 Nocardia sp. NPDC060255
TTGCCCGCGACGATCGCCGCGAATCGATCGCGGCCGGCCGTGCCACTTGCGGCGATGAGATGGTCGGTCGGCACATTCGCCGCCACGGCGTTGCCCGACGAGATCAGCACGCAGGCAATCGAATACGGCTGTGCGCTAAGCGATCACGGCAGCACGACGCATGCGGGGCCGAGGTTGAGGCCGGTCCCGACGGTCACCGTCGTCATGATGTAGGACTCGCCTTGGACGTACTCGGCGGCCCAGATGTCGTGCTTGCCCTTCTTGACGGGGGTCCAGGTGGTGCTGGCCTTGCCGGATGCGTCCGCGACCTGGGTGACCGGCTTGAACGTATCGATGGTCCGGCCGCCCTCGACATCGTCGAGGTACGTCACGGTGGCGCCGGGTCGTGCGGTCGCGGTGACCGTGTAGGAGCAGCCGGTGCCGTAGCCGCCGCCCGAGCTACCGAAACTTAGTCCGGGCGCGACGTCGACGCGGGTGACCGCGGCCCCAGCGGTCGGTGCGGCCAGCGCGATCGCGGCGGTCAACGCGCCGAGCGTGGCAGCGGTCTTCTTTGAAACGGTCACAGCAGATCCCTTCCGACAAACCGATTTCCCCACGGGGGGCCGCCCCGACACTGACACAGGCGGTGTCCGCGATCAATGGCCCGGCGCGGATCGACGGGCCGTCAGTTCCTTGGGGTCTGCCAGCGAGTTGCCGTTGACTCGTGGTGCGCTGGCATCGAATCAGGGAGGTCCCTGATGTGCAGCCACGGCTTTCGGTGGTTTGCTCGCTGTACTGGCCGGACGAATCCGCCGAAGGAGCGAGTGCCGTGCACGCTGCGATAGTGAGTACCTGGGTGTGGTTGGCGCTCGAGGTCGCCCTGCGGGTGCGGGATCGCTTGCGTAGCAAGGGATCGACCGAGCACGACCGCGGCACCCGGCTGACCATCGTGCTGCTCGTCGCGGTCGCCGTCAACGGTGCCATCGCGGTCGCGTCCTTCCTGCCCGCGACCAGCGTGTTCCAGCTGCCCGGCCGATCGCATCTGCCGTGGGAGATCGCCGGGCTCGCGATCATGTGGCTGGGGCTGGTCGTGCGAGTGTGGGCAATCACGGTGCTGGGCAGTTCGTTCCGGACGACCGTCGAGGTCGACAGTGACCAGACGGTGGTCGACCGGGGCCCGTACCGGTGGGTGCGCCATCCGTCCTACACCGGTGTCCTGCTGATCACGACCGGCCTGGGCCTGGCCGCGGGGAATTGGCTCTCGCTGCTCATCGCCGTCGCGCTTCCGGTCTATGCGTTGAGCAGGCGGATCGACGTCGAAGAGCGGGCGTTGGTCGAGACCATCGGCCGCCCGTACGAGACATACCGAGCCGGTACCAAACGGCTCGTCCCCGGCGTGTGGTGAGCAGTCGTCGCCGGTTCGCTGATAGTCATCTAAGAATCCGGCAAACGAGACACTTTTCGGGTGTTCCGGTGCGTTGAGACTGGTGAGAAGGCCAACCCGGCCACCACGAAGGAGTTCGGAATGAGCCTTATCGGGACCGTCATCGGTTACGCACTGACGATATTCATCGTGCTGCTGCTCGCGCGCATGGTGTTCGACTGGATGCTGGCCCTCGGCAACAGCCCGAGCTGGGCCAACCGCCCCCGCGAACTGGCGCACGCCGCGACCGAACCGATCATCGCACCGGTCCGCCGCGTCCTGCCACCGATCCGCGCCGGCGGTCTCGCGATCGACCTAGCCTTCACCGTGGTATTCATCGTCGCACTGGTCCTACGCGGAATCGCCTTCAGCCTCTAGGCCATCGCGCCCAGGCTGACAACTGCCGCACCTTCTCTCGGGATCGGCACTGTCTTTAGGGCCCTAAAGACAGTGCCGATCCCGAGAGAGAGTGCGGATTATGCTGTGCGCGGAGGGTCAGGCGGCGGGCCGTAGGGGAGTAGGGTGCGGAGGCCGCGGGCCAGGGTTTGCGGGTCGATGTCGCCGATTATCAAGTGTTGCAACATGAATCCGGGTATCACGCCCATGATGGCGGTGGCTACCGCGTGAATGTCGGCGTCGGCGGGTAGCCAGCCTGCGTCGCGCATGCGTTCGGTGTATTCGTACCAGCAGTTGCGGATGGCGAGGATGGCTTCTTTGACGTACTCGGCGGCGTCGGGGTGCACCAGCGCCAGCGCCCACGCTTGCGGGACCAATCGCAGCGGGTCGTCGGGTCCGCTGCGGGCGGTGACGTGCTCGGCCAGCGCGGCGACGAGAACGTCCGGTGGCGGCAGCGGTTCGCTGCGGATCAGCTCGGTCATCAGCGCGCGCAGGGTGACTGTCGTCTGGCTGGCCAGCGCCCCGATGAGGTCGTCCTTGCTGTTGAAATAGCGGTAGACGGCCCCGGCGGACAGTCCTGATTCGGCGAAGACATCCTGCATGGAGGTCTCGTGGAAACCCTTGCGGGCGAAGCACCGGCGGGCGGCGTCGAGGATCTGCTGCCTGCGGCGTTCCAGGTGTTCTTCGCTGACTCGGGGCATGCTTCTAAAGTAAAACGAACATCCGTTCTTGACAAGCTCATGGGTGCGGGCGACGATGAGTGCATCGAAAGAGAACGGTCATTCGATTTACGGGAGAACGTCATGAATACCACGCAGCGTGCGCTCGCCGTCGGCGTCGGCGCCGCTTTGCTCCAGGCTCTGATGCTGATCGCCTTCGCCTGGCCCGCCGCCAATATCGCCCCCCGTGATCTGCCCATCGCGGTCACCGGCCCGCAGGCCGACGTGGTCGTCGGCCAGCTGACCGAGCACGGTCCCGACGCCTTCGATATCTCCCGCCCCGCCGACGAGGCCGCCGCCCGCGCCGCCATCGAGGACCGAAAGGTGTACGGCGCCATCGTCACCGGCGACGGGCCGCTGCGCGTGTTGATCGCCTCCGCCGCGAGTCCGGCTGTCGCGCAACAACTCACGCAGATCGGCCAGCAGCTGTCCGGCCTCCCGGCGGTGCGAGTGGACGACGTGGTCGCCGCCGACTCCGACGATCCACGCGGCACCGCGTTCGGCGCCATGGTGCTGCCGCTGGCGTTGTCGGGCATCGCGGCGGGCGTATTGCTCAGCTTGCTGATCCCGACGATCGGCGGAAAAGCGTTGGGGCTGGTGACCTTTGGCATCGTCGGCGGATTGTTGAGCATGGAGATCATCCAGGGCTGGATGTCGGTCGTGCCGGGTGCCTACCTCGAACTGGCCGCCGTCGCCGGCTTGGTCTCGTTCGCCGTCTCGGGCGCGGTAGTCGGCCTCTCCGCCGCCATCGGCCGGGCAGGCATCGGCATCGCCGCACTGACCATGCTGCTCATCGGCAACCCGTTCTCCGCCGCCACCTCCGCACCCGAACTGCTCCCGCAACCGTGGGGCGCCATCGGCCAACTCCTCCCGCCGGGCGCCGCCGCCGCACTACTACGTTCGGTCGCCTTCTTCGACGGCGCCGGCGCCACCAGACCCCTTGTGATACTGCTGATCTGGGCCGCCGCCGCCCTCGCGCTCCTCGGCATCGGCGCCCTGCGCGCCCGCACCCCCGAAATCCCCACCACCACCCCTACCCCCATCCCGGCCACCATCGGCTGAGCTTCGCCGAACGGGACGTCGTCAAACGTCGAGTAGACGCGCCGTCATGTCCCGTTCGATGGCCCGCACCCTTGGTGGGGGTTATCGCGCTAGCAGCGGTCTTCCTTGCGGGTATCAGTTCAAGATAATTTTCGGTGGAAGCATCGGAAGGATACCGATGCGCAGGGTCGAGCGCCCGAGGATGTGGCGTCCGGCTGCTCCGGGCAGCAGAAAAGCACCGGCGGCCGAAAAGTATTCGGGCGCCGGCGCTTTGGGGTATGCGTGGATCAGCTGACGGTGAACGCCAACGTGGGTGCGGTGGCCGCGCCGTCCGCCTTCTGGCTGTTGTAGGTCAGGACGTAGTTGCCGGTGGCGTTGGCCGGAACGACGAAGACGACGAAGTCCTTCGCGTTGTCGATGGTCTGGTTCGCGCCGAGCAGTTCGTTGATCGGGCTGCGATCGTCGGCGACCAGGCTCTGTCCGTCCGGCGTCTTCAGCGAGAAGTACTCGGTGAAGATGTTGCTGCCGCCCGCCGAAACACCGGACCCGCCAATGATTTTGATGTGTAGCGCGAGCTCGTACTTGCCGTGCTCGTTCTTGGTGTAGCTCGGGCTGAGCTTGCCCGCGGTCACCTCGATGGTGGTCTGGTCCTGGGTCAGCGTGCCGGTGACGGGCAGTGTCTTCGGCTGCACGCTGTCCACCGTGCCCGCGGCGCTGAGCGGAATCTTGGTCTGGTTGTCTGCGGCCTGCCCGTACACCACGGTCATCGTGTCGATCAGATGCTCGGCGTCCTTGGCGGACTTGACCGACGTGGTCACCTTGCCCGCGGCCGATCCGCCGCCGGGCACCGTCGGGTTGTCCCAGCTGGCGCCGCCGTCGACCTGGCCGCCGACCAGCAGCGAGGTGTTGCCGCTGATCGTGTTGTTCTCCAGGGTGGTGTTCTTGTAAGTGATGTCGATCAGCACCTTCGCGCCACCGAATTCGTCGGGCACCACGGTCGCCTTGTTGACGGTGATGTCGAAGCCCTCGTACCAGCCGGTCTTGCCGACGGTCCGTACCGTGGACTGGCTCGCGTTGTTGCTGCCTGGCGCACCGTTGCTGCCCGGCGCACCGTTCGCGGCCACGCTGGTGGCCGGTGTTGCCGAAACCGGTTTTGCCGCACCGTCTTTGTCGTTGCAGGCGGTCAGGACCATCGCGGCCGCGCTGAGCAGCGCGACCGCACCCGCGGCGGTGCGGATTCGGCGGCTACGCGCCGGAACTACAGATGAAATCAGGGTCGTACGCACGCTGAGCCTCCCGGAAATGTGCAAACCCCAGAGCGCGACACCCGGGTCGGCCGGGCGTTCGTGGGTTCGCGTTGAAATCTGCACGGGGAGGCGCGGTGTTAACCAGAGCTCGGTCCGCTGAGTGAACCGAGGCGTGGACTACAACGTGGTGCGGCCGTCGCCGTTGCCCGCCGACACACAGGACGCGCAGGTGCCGAACACCTCCATGGTGTGGCTGACCTCGGTGAACCCGTGCTCGCGCGCGATCGCACCCGCCCAGGCCTCCACGGTCGGGCCCTCCACCTCGACCGTGCGTCCGCAGTTGCGGCACACCAAATGGTGATGGTGGCCAGTGGAACACTGGCGGTAAACGGACTCGCCGGTGTCGGTCCGCAGCACGTCGACCATGCCCGCGTCGGCCAGCGACTGCAGCGTGCGATAGACGGTCGTCAGGCCGATGCCCTCGCCGCGCTTGCGCAACTCGTCGTGCAACTCCTGTGCGGAGCGGAACTCCTCGATGTCGCCGAGCAGTGCGGCGATGGCACTGCGCTGTCTGGTGCTGCGGATGCCGACCGCCTTCTGCGGAACGACACTGTTCTCAGGCACGAATTACCCTTCCTCGGCGTGCGCGACGGCGTCGACCACGATATGTGCGAGATGGTCGTCGACGAGTTCGTAGAGCACCTCGCGACCGGACCGCTCGCCGTGGACGACGCCTGCGGACTTGAGGATGCGCAGATGCTGACTCACCAGCGGCTGGGTCACC
This sequence comes from Nocardia sp. NPDC060255, assembly GCF_042727395.1. Classification (NCBI taxonomy): domain Bacteria; kingdom Bacillati; phylum Actinomycetota; class Actinomycetes; order Mycobacteriales; family Nocardiaceae; genus Nocardia; species Nocardia sp. NPDC060255. Next base: position 5,590 of record NZ_JBHXAU010000007.1, read on the forward strand.
CCGAGCGCGTCGACCAGCTCGTGCACGCAGCGCGGCGACTCGCGCAGCTGCAGCACAATGGCGATGCGAACCGGTGCGGCCAGCGCGCGCAGCAGCTCGCCCGCATCCTCCAGGACGGTTCGCGCCGGTACCGCCGCGGGCGCGGGCGAGCGGTACGGGTTGTGCGGATGGGCGGTGGTGGTCTCGGCGGTCATGGCACCAACTCCTTATTGGAAAGCGATCCCATTTTGATATGCACAGTTGCGCATGTCAAACGGGCGCGCCGCGGCGTGCGCGTTTTCCGCGAAGCGCCGACGGTTGCCCGTGCGGTGGAAACTGGGTTGGGCAGGGCCGATAGTCTGTCTTCGTATCGTTGCGTACTCGCAAAACAATGGCCTGAACGCACAATCCGACTCGTAGTGGATGGAGAATTCTCGAGTGGCACCCAAGTCGAAGGTGGACACCGTTGCCAACCTCGCCAAGCGCCGGGGTCTGGTGTACCCGAGCGGTGAGATCTACGGAGGCACCAAGTCGGCCTGGGACTACGGTCCGCTGGGCGTCGAGCTCAAGGAGAACATCAAGCGGCAGTGGTGGCGGTCCATGGTCACCAGCCGCGAGGACATCGTCGGCCTCGACTCGTCGGTGATCCTGCCGCGCCAGGTGTGGGTGGCCTCGGGCCACGTCGGTGTCTTCAACGATCCGCTGGTGGAGTGCCTGAACTGTCACCACCGTTTCCGGCAGGATCACCTGCAGGAGGCGTACGCGCTCAAGCACAAGATCGACGATCCGGACACGGTCTCGATGGAGCTGATCGCCTGCACCAGCTGCGGCACCGTCGGCAAGTGGACCGAGCCGCGCGACTTCAACATGATGCTCAAGACCTACCTCGGCCCGATCGAGTCCGAGGAGGGCATGCACTACCTGCGGCCCGAGACCGCGCAGGGCATCTTCGTCAACTTCGCCAACGTGATGACCACCGCGCGCAAGAAGCCGCCGTTCGGCATCGCCCAGATCGGCAAGAGCTTCCGCAACGAGATCACTCCCGGCAACTTCATCTTCCGCACCCGCGAGTTCGAGCAGATGGAGATGGAGTTCTTCGTCAAGCCCGGCGAGGACGAGCAGTGGCACAAGTACTGGATCGAGACCCGCTTCGCCTGGTACACCGACCTCGGCATCAACCCGGACAACCTGCGGCTCTACGAGCACCCGAAGGAAAAGCTGTCGCACTACTCGGCGGGCACCACCGACATCGAGTACCGCTTCGGCTTCCAGGGCAACGAGTGGGGTGAGCTCGAGGGCGTGGCCAACCGCACCGACTTCGACCTCAAGACGCACTCCGAGCACTCGGGCACCGAGCTCAGCTTCTTCGACCAGACCACCAATGAGCGCTACGTGCCCTACGTCATCGAGCCCGCGGCCGGCCTGACCCGCTCGCTGATGGCGTTCCTGGTCGACGCCTATGCCGAGGACGAGGCGCCGAATGCCAAGGGCGGCGTGGACACTCGCACCGTCCTGCGGCTGGACCGCAGGCTCGCGCCGGTCAAGGCAGCGGTACTTCCGTTGTCGCGCAACGCGGATCTGACGCCGAAGGCGAAAGACCTTGCGGCGCAACTGCGCCGGAACTGGAACGTGGAGTTCGACGACGCGGGCGCGATCGGCCGTCGCTACCGTCGGCAGGACGAGATCGGCACCCCGTTCTGCATCACCGTCGACTTCGACACCCTCGACGATCAGGCGGTGACCATCCGCGAGCGCGACACGATGACGCAGGAGCGGATCGCGCTGGACAAGGTCGAGGGCTACCTGGCGCAGCACCTGCTGGGGTCGTAGGACATTCGCGAAAACGAAACGACCCGCGCCGAGTGATCGGTGCGGGTCGTTCTTCGTTTCAGTGCGTCGGTGGCAGCGGCGGAGTCGGTGGCGTCGGCGGTAATTGCGGACGCTCCGAGCCGGAACTGTTGCCCCGCACGGTGATTCCGATCGCGGTCGGAATGAGCAACGCCATGCCCCACGGCACCGCCACCCAGAACGGCCAGAAGTAGCCCGCGCCGGTGGCCACCCAGATCAACAGGGTCAGCATGTTCACGAAGACCCACGGGGTCCACATGATCACGACCCACTGCGGCACCCGCTTCGATACCGGCGTGCGCGAGTCGCGTTGGGCCGGAAGGTCGGCCAGCACCGGCGTCAGTTCCCCGTAGGTCTTGGCGCTGTACACCTGCTGCAGCCGGTCGTCGTACTCGTGCAGCGTCAGCCTGCCCTCGTTCATCGCGTGCCGCAGCTGGTCGACGATTTTCTCGCGGTCCGCATCAGACGCCCGCACATTCTCCGCACCCACGAGTGCCAGCGTAGGGCGGTTGCGGACGATCCGCGCTTCAATTGCCGCCCGGACATTCAGTGGCAGTGCGGCGCGGCCGAGTCGTAGCTGTCGTGATGCACGGCCTCGCCGACGTGCTTTTGCCTGCCGAGCGGGGTGAGGTCCAGGTAGTTGTGGGTGCCGATGTGGATGTCGCCGCCGCGGGCGTAGGACGAGTAGGTATGGAAGACGGCATCGTCGTCGTCGCGCCAGAAGACGCTGGTGCCCGGCTGTTCACCGTCGAGCTGCCAGGTCTGCCCGCCGGCCTCGATCTCGGCCTCGGTGCGGAAGTTGTATTCGATCGGGGTGATGGACGCGTCCTGGGTGGCGTGGTAGTCGTAGTTGAAGTCGCTGCCGTGCGAGGAGTACATGGGGAAGGTCCAGCCCATGCGATCCTGATAGCCCCGCAGCACATCCCACGGTCCGCGCGACACCACCGCGAACGAGGTGTTCTGGTGGTGCAGGTGGGCGAGGTGCCCGACATTGTCCAGCAGGAACGCGCAACTGGGACAGCCCGCGTTCAGGTCCCAGCGCCACATCATGTGATAGACGATGAGCTGGCGGCGCTGCTCGAACAGCTCGCTCAGTGTGAGTTTGCCTGTCGCGCCTTCGAATACGTACTCCTTGTCGATCGCGACCATCGGCAGGGCGCGGCGCGCGGCCGCGAGCTCGTCCTGTCGGCGGGTGAGCGCCTTCTCTTCGGCCAGCAGGCTCTTGCGGGCCGCAAGCCATTCGTCGCGGGTTGCTACGGCCGGACGGTTCATGAGGTTCTCCCTTGATTCGGGCACAGTGATCCGTGTGTGTAGACGGGATGTTCGGGGCGAATACATCTGCCGGTAGGGCACGGGTGTGTTCAGCGGGCTTGACGGACCGGGGGTGATCTGGGTTTTCGGACTCGCTGTCGCGGGAAATAACCGGGCCGGGTGGGCCGTTGACGCTCGATGTGCCTTAAGTCACCGAAGCGAGGAGCTCAGCATGGCAAGAGCGGTGAAGTTCGATCGGTATGGCGGGATCGACGAGTTACGGGTGGTCGAGGTGGCGACGCCGACCGCCGGGCCTGGGCAGGTGGTCGTCGCGGTGGTCGCGGCGGGCCTCAATCCGGGTGAGGCGGCTATCCGCAGCGGGGCGCTGCACGATCGGTGGCCCGCGACGTTTCCGTCGGGTGAGGGCACCGATTTCGCGGGGCGGATCGTGGAGATCGGTGCGGATGTCGGTGGTATCGAGGTCGGGGACGAGGTGCTCGGGTTCACCGACGACCGGGCCAGTCATGCGACGCATGTTGTCGTGCCCGTCGCGCAGGTGACGCCCAAGCCCGCCGGACTGGACTGGGATGTCGCCGGCGCGTTATATGTCGCTGGCACAACAGCTTTCGCAGCGGTGCGGGCGGTGGAGGCCAACGAGGGCGATACTGTCGTCGTATCCGGTGCCGCCGGCGGCGTCGGCTCGATCGCGGTGCAGCTGTTGCGTGCGCGCGGGGCCGAGGTGATCGGTATCGCGAGTGACGGCAATCATGACTGGCTGCGGAAGATCGGGGCGACGCCGGTTGCGTACGGGGACGGGCTGATCGACCGGCTCCGGGCTGCCGCACCGGAGGGTGTGGACGCGTTCATCGATACGTTCGGTGCCGATTATGTGGACATCGCCGTCGAACTGGGTGTTCCGGTGGAGCGCATCGACACCATCATCAACTTCGCCGCCGTGGAGAAGTACGGCGTGAAGGCTGACGGCAATGCTGCCGCGGGCACCATCGATGTGCTCACCGAGCTGGCCGATCTCGCGGCGGCAGGCACCATCGAGGCGCCGATTGCCGGTGTGTATCCGATCGACAAGGTGCAAGAGGCGTACCGCGAGCTGGAGCAGCGGCACACTCGCGGCAAGATCGTGCTGCGCCCCTGATTCCCGCACGCCTCTTGATTTCCCGCGCCTGAAATCGCATGCGGATTTCGGTCCCAGCTGCGATTCCAGGCGCGGGAAATCAAGAGGCGTGGGTCTTCAGCGGGGGACATCCCAGAAGGCGAGCTCGTGGCGCATGCCTTCGCGGAAGAGGTGTTCCGCGCGGTCCGGGTCGGCGCCCGCCTCGTCGATCATCTGGGCGCAGCGGCGGGTGAGGGCGGCGAAGGCGGGGTCGGCGTAGGTGTCGACCCAGCGGCGGTAACGCGGTTCGGCGGGCGGGTTCTCGGCGAGGCGCGCACCCAGGGTGGAGTAGCCCCACATGCACGGGTACATCGCGACCAGACCCTCGGCGTAATTGGCCGCCGAGTCGAGCAGGAACTTCGTATATCCCGCGCAGGCAACACCTTTGGTGACACCGCCGAGGTCGGCGCCGAACTCCGCGGCCAGCGAACGGTGCAGCGCGAGCTCGTCGTGATACGTGGCGTGCGCCAGATCCACCAGGTCGCCGAGGTGGTCCGCCGGGGCCTGCCAGGCCAGGCGGCTGAACACCCGGACGTAGTCGAGCAGGAACAGATAGTCCTGCTCCAGCCAGGAACGGAAGATCGGCTCGGGCAGGTCGCCCTTGGCGATGCCCGCCACGGTCGGATGGTCGAGCTGATGCTCGACCAAGGGACGGCCGAGTTCTTCCAGATGCGCGGCGAGACTCATGTTGTCCAGTGTTCCTCATCCGTTCATTTGCGCCTCGAGCCGGTGTTGCCGCACGCTTGCGAGGTGTGGCGGGATGAGGACTACGTGGTGCGCGTATTGGCACCATCGGAACAGCGATTTGTACGGCACGGCACCTACACGGGCCGGTCGGTGTCGGTATCGGGAGAACTCGATCCGGCAGCGTTGAAAGAGGCTTTCGCCGCATTGCAGCTGGCGTTTCCGGTCGTGATGTGCCGGATCGAGGAAGACGCGGCCGGGTCGGGTTATCTACTGTCCCCGGGAGATTCGCGAGTCGGAGCTTCGATCACCGCGGGCGACGTGGCGACTGTGAGTTTGCCGGCCACCCCGGTGGACCCCGCGACGCAACTGGCGTATCTGGACGCGGTGACGTCCGGCGCCGGTCGGTGGCGGGTCACGCTGTTCGCGCATCACAGCATCGCGGATGCCGGGCACTGCGTCGAACTGCTGTCGCGATTCTGGGACTTTTACACCGACATCGTCGAGGCCGCGCCGATAAGTGTTGTGCCGCAGGACTATCCGCAGTCACTGGAATGGCATGTGGCGCAACATGGCATTACCGAGGGTCGCGTGTCCGGCTTCGAGGGCGTGACGCGACCGCTGCCACCGACGGGAGCGCCTGTCCCCGTTGGCGATCCGGCACCCAGTTCGCTCGTCCAGCCGAGGCGCGCTCGACTCGACCAGGCCGCGACAGCACGGATCGTCGGACTCGGGCATCATCGGGCCGTGAGCGTCAACGGGTTGGTCACGGCCGCACTGTTGCGCGCTTACGCGTCCGAAACATCCGATGCCACAAGCGGTCCGGTCCCGCTGAGCTGTCTGTATCCGGTGGACATGCGGTCGCGGCTGGACCCGAGGGTGGCACCCGCCGCGGGCACCAACATGGCCGGACTCGCGTCGTTCGCCGCCGGGATCGATCTCTCGGACAACGTTCTCGAACTGGCCCAACGGATTTCGGAACGACTACGCGACGACCTGGCCGACGGCATCGTGCAACAGTCGGTACTGCACTTCCCCGACTGCTACGGAACCAACCGAACTCACGCCTTGGCCGAGCACGTCGCGATCACCAATACCGGCGCTGTGCCACCGTTCCGGACACCCGCCGGACTCGTGCTCACCGACTACGAAATCGTCTACCTCTCCGCCCACCCCAGGCCGTCGGCAGGTGCTTCCGCCGCGGTCACTTTCCTGCTCTACACATTCCACGGTCAACTGACCATCGGGCTGCTCGGCGGCGGTGCCGACGCGGACCGGCTGCTCGCCGCGGTAGGCAAAGAACTGACCGCGCTGTCCGAGGAGACGATCGAGCTGGCCGCTACTGGTAGCCGACGCGTTTGGGTCGCATGACCAGCACGACGGCGGGGGAAACCGGCTGGCCGATGCTGCGGTTCGGGCAGAATGCTTGGTGACAGCGGACGATCGGGTTGGAAGCGGGTGTGCCGGCGGTGGTGACGAACGGAGACCGGAGCGGGGTCGCAGCGGCCGTGGTCGGGGTGGCGGCGCTCGGGGCCGGCGAGGCGATCGCCGCGACCCGGGGTGGCTCGCTGATCGACACCCTGGGGCGTGCGCTCATCGATGTCGCGCCGGTGCCGGTCGTCGAGGTCGCCGTCGCCGCGTCCGGTCGGCACGACAAGGTCGCCACTCGGCTCGGTGTCGCCGCAGGAGTGGTCGCGGCCACCGTCGGGCTCGGTGCCTTGCCCGCACGGCTGCGCACGCCGGTCGCGGTGGCGTCCGGTGCCGGTGCGGCCGCGTTGGCGACGCGGCTGCCAACGCGCTCGACGTCCACCGTCGCCGGTGCGGTCGCAGCCGTCGGGGTGCTCGCCGCCGGTCTACGCCGTAGGCCGCACGGACTCGGCGCACTGGCCTGGCTGGCGACGGGCGCCGGGATGTTCGCGGCCGCGCATACCTTGCAGCACGATCTGGACCGCAAGCAGGACAACGACATTCGCCGGATCGGCCCGATGGGCGCGCTGGGTGTGGTGCCACAGGACGGGCTCGAGGACGAGCCGGGGCTGTCGCCGCTGGTCACCGCGGCACACCGAATGTATGTCGCCGATGTCAACCTGCGCCCGCCCCGGATCGATCCAGCCCACTGGCGGCTGTCCGTCACCGGCAAGGTCGCGCACCCGCTGCGCTTGTCGCTGGACGAATTAGCCGATGACGCAGTGGAATTCGACGCTGTCATGGTGTGCGTGCACAATCACCCCGGCGAAGGCCGGGCGGGCAACGGCCGCTGGTTCGGCGTCCCGCTGGCCGATCTGCTGAAACACGCCATCCCGGAATCCGACGCCACCCGCCTGGTCACCAGGGCCGTCGACGGCTACACCATCTCGCTGCCGCTCGACCCGCTGCGCTCCGGCGAATGGCCCGCCTACGTGGTGATCGGCATGAACGGCGAACCACTCACCCCCGCCCACGGCTTCCCCGCCCGCGTCTTCGTCCCAGGCCTCTACGGCCAATACACCGGCGCGAAATGGCTTGGCGAACTGGAACTCACCGACGACACCCACGTCGACTACTGGTGGCGCCGCGGCTGGCCCGCGGGCCCCCTCGCGGTAACACCACAGGCCCGCATCGACGTCACCGCACCCGGCCGCGCCGCCGCGGGCACCACCACGATCGCCGGAGTCGCCTGGGCCCCACCGCACGGCGTTGCCGACGTGGAGGTCCGCATCGACGAAGGCGACTGGCGCCCAGCCGATCTCGCCACCGAACTGGCCCCCGCCGCTTGGCGCCGCTGGCGCATCGCCGTGGAACTGGCACCGGGAGACCACCGAATCCAGGCCAGAGCTACCAGCCGCTCCGGCGAAGTCCAGGAGGGCCGACACCGAGCACCCTTCCCCACCGGCCCATCCGGCTTCCACACGATCACCATTCAGGTCTGACCGCCCGGCCGTCCTACTTGTCGCTGCGACGCTCATCGGCCGCAGCCCTCGCGGGGTCTGTGCGATTTCTGGGTACCCGCACTGTGTGCGGCTCCCGAGAAAGAACGCGGGACTCGACGCCGTCGACCCTGTGGTGTCGCGTCCCGGAGTTTACGATCAAGATCAACGGGAGCTGGTGCTGGCATTTCCCGAGGAAGCCACCAGCACCAGTTCCCCCTGATCTTGAAGACGCGGGCTACTTCGGGACGATCGGCTCCTGTAGTTCGGTAACCCAGCCGCTCGTGTCTTCGGTGTAGACCAGCGTTACCTCGCGGCTGGGGCCGCTGAGGCGGTAGCCGTTTTCGTCGACCCAGCGGCCGAGGGCCTGCCAGGGTTCGAGCACCTCGTTCATGCTGCCGCGGTGGACCAGCGTGGCGGCCTGTGGGATGGCGGGCAGGTCGACGACGGTGAAATCGTGGGTGTCGCTCGGGGCGAGGTCGACCGGCACTGCGGCGTGCGCGAGCACTGTGCCGTCCTCGAGCTGGTCGTAGTAGGCGATGGCGCAGCCGATGATCGGCACGTCGGCCTTTTCCAGCCGCCTGCAGATGTCCTCGAAGAGTGGGCCGATCACCGGTCCGATCGATTCGGGCTCGAAATCGGCAGCGACAGCAGACAATTCGGCTACCCGGACCGCCGGAATGGATTTGATGATCACGTCGTGGACAGGCATGGCGCCCTCTTTCTCGATGATGCGGAGCCGCGTTTCGACCTGGACGAGCCGGGCGCGGTCGCTCGCGATGCGCTGTTCGAGTTCGGCGCGGCGCAGGGTGAGCATGCCGCGCAGTTCCGCGCCGCTCACCTGGTCGTCCAGGATCTGGCCGACCTGCTCCAGCGTGAAGCCGAGATCCTTCAGTGCGACAAGGCGATTGAGCCGGGCCAGCTGCCCGCCGGAGTAGAAGCGATAGCCGCTGTGCTCGTCGACCCGATCCGGGCGGAGCAGCCCGATCGCGTCGTAGTGGCGCAGCATGCGCACCGACACCCGGCCGTGTCTGGCGAAGTCTCCGATGGTGAACATAACGACTCCTGGTCTATGACCTCACACGGTGTCAGGGTCAAGTCTCAGAACCGGCCGCCGCGGCTGATCCGCCGCGAGCCCGTCGAACCGCCGTAGGAGCCCGCGCTCCAGCCGCCCGACCCGGAGCGACGGCCGCCGCTCGCGGCGCCGCGCAGCAGTCCGTCGATCAGGATGCCGCCGAGCACCGCCCCGGCCTGCGATGTTCCCGACACCGGTTGGGCCGTCTCCCACGCTCGCACGCTGGCCTGCGCGGCCTGCAGCGCCCGGCCGCCGAGGTCGGCGGCGGCCTGGGCGCTGGTCAGTGCCTGCGCGGGATCGGTGGCGCTGAGTTGTTGCGCCGCATCGAGATTGCGTTGTGCCTCGGACAGCCGGGTGCGTGCCTCGGCGTCGATGCCGCCGCGCCGGGTGGTGAGGTAGTCCGATGCGGCGCTCACGCGGGAGCGGGCGTCGGTCAGTGCCTGGTCGAGCCTGCGCCGCAGATCCTCGGCGGCGAGTTTGCGATCGGTGGCCGCGGCGATGGCGCGGTCCAGTTCGCCGTCGGCGGCTACCGCGTCGTGGAAGGCGTCGAGTGGGTCGGCTGTCGCGGCGGCCGCGGCCTTGTCCAGGGTGGTCTGCGCGGTCGCTGTCGCGGCGGCCAGCTCCGGGCCGCCGTAGCCGGAAAGCTCGGTGGCGGAGGCGATATCGCGGCGCAACTCGTCCAGCACCGCGGCCAGGCCGTCGCGCGCCTGCTGGATGTTGGCGGACGCGTTGTCGATTCCGTCGAGCAGGGTGCGGGCCTGGCCGACCGCTGCCTCCGCCGCGCGGATCGCGGCGACCGCGCCGCCCTGCTTGCCCACCGGCTGGGTGAGCGCCGCGCGACCCGCGTCGATGTTCTGTTCCGCGAAGGTGATTCGTTCGCGCGCCATGGTCGCGTTGTCGTGGATCGGGGCGAGCACGCTGGCCGGGTGCGCGGCGGTGAGCCGGGTCAGTTCCGCCTCGGACGCGGGCAGGCGGCTCTTCAGCTCGACGAGATCCCTTGTCAGCCCGTCCAATCGGTCGGCGGCGTTGATCAGCAGATTGCGCATAGCGTCGAATTCGGCGACCTGGGCGTCGAGTTCGCGATCGGCGCGGCCGACCGCGCCGATCAGGTCGACCAGGAGCGTGCGCTGTTCGTCCGGCGTCTCCGGGATGTCGTCATCGAGGCGCTGCCTGATCGAGAAGGCTTTGGAGGCAGCTGTTTTCGCGTGATCGAGCGCGGTGTTGAAGGGCAGCGCCGCGGTGGTGCCGAACTCGCCGGTGGCCAGCTCCAATTCCTCGGCGCTGGTGCGGATCGCATTGTCGATCTCGACGAGCGCCTCCCGCGAGCGCGCGTGCAGCGCCTCCAGCGGAAGCGCGCCCAGCGCGGCGGTGTTGTCCGGGTCCACCTCGCGCGCCACCGCGAGCTCGGCCTTCGCGCGGTCGCGCCGCCGCTTGCGCGCGAACAGCACGAACCCGCCTGCCACGAGCACGACCAGCACACCGATGACGAGCAGGAAGCCGACGTTCACGCCGCCGCCCCGCATCGCCGACTGCAGCCCATCCGCCGTCGCGACACCGGCATCCGCCCACCGGCCGTCCCGTAGCGCGGGCTCCACGTCACGGGTCAGCAGGCTGTTCAGCTTGGAATCGCTGACACCGCTTGGCAATTCCCCATAGAACCAGTACGAGCGATCCTGGGTGGCGACCGCGAGCAACAGGTCGCGATCGCCGAACCCGGACTGCGACGCGGTGCGCTGCGCCCACACCTCCGGCCCGAGCCCACCGAAATCGCGGACGTAAACCACCCACAGCCGCACCTGCTGATCGGCATACAGCTGATCCACCGCCGACCGCACCTGATCGAGCTGCCCGCCGTTCAGCGCCCGCGCGGAATCGACGACGTAAGTGTCCATCCGCAGCGGCGCCTCCGCCGTCCCCGTCGGCGCACCGACCAGCGCGGCCCCGGCGAACAGCACGCTGAGCACCGCCCAGGAAGTCCAGCGGGCAACACGATTCGGCAGCGACATGGCACGAATCTATCGCGCGACCGCGCCATCGGGCTGCTGGTCAACGCCGCAACCGGAAGTTCCGGGCCGGACGCACGTGCATTCCGTTGGCGCACGAGCCACCGCATGCCTCGGACGAGGCTGTGCCCGGCGGACCCGAACGCTGCCGACCAGCTGGGGAACGCGCGGAATGGCAGCCGATCGCGCCGGTCGATAGCATCGACGGTGTGATCAACATCGATCGCCCGTATACCGGTCATGTCTCGCCGGGTTCCGATCCGCAGCAGCATGACGTTCCGGGTGCCCGCATCGTCAAAATGTCCGTCGGCGGCATGGACAATAACTGTTACCTCGTGCAATGCACGGCCACCGGCGCGGCGCTACTCATCGATGCCGCCAACGAGGCCGAGCGCGTCGCGGAACTCATCGACTTCGTGGCGCCGGGTCAGATCGGCGTCATCGTCACGACGCATCAGCACCCTGACCACTGGCAGGCGCTGAAGGAGACCGCGGCCGCCACCGGGGCGCCCACTGCCGCACACGAACTCGACGCCGACCCGCTCCCGGTCCGCCCCGACCGGCTGCTCGACGACGGCGACCACATCCACATCGGCGAGCTGACCTTCGAGGTCATCCACCTGCGCGGCCACACGCCGGGCTCGGTCACCCTGGCCCTCACCGACGGCGACCAACGAGTCCACCTGTTCACCGGCGACTCCCTGTTCCCCGGCGGCCTCGGCCGCACCACCAGCCCGGCGGACTTCGACTCCCTCTACCGCGACGTCACCGGCAAGCTCTTCGCCCGCTACTCCGACGACACCGTCGTCTACCCCGGCCACGGCGACGACACCACCCTCGGCACCGAACGTCCGCACCTGTCCGAGTGGCGGGAACGCGGCTGGTAGCCGGGATCCGGACCTGCCCGACTCGGGTAGATCCCCGAACAACCCGGGCGAAGCACCCGTACTGGCAGACTTGGGGAGTGGATTCGCCAACGATGCGCGCTCGAGCCGATGCGGCGCCCGGTCCCGTCCCGCCGCGCGGCTACGGCGCCGGCGTGCTGCGGTGGATTCGCCGACTCGTTGCCGGGTCGGTGTTGATGGGGTTGGTGCTGGTCGGCGGGACGGCATTGCGGGTGTGGCAGGTCGCGCGCATCGACGATTACACGACGGCCGACGCCATCGTGGTGCTCGGCGCCGCGCAATACGCCGGCACACCGTCGTCGGTGTTCGAGGCGCGACTCGACCAGGCTTACCGGCTGTTCCGGCTTGGCGTGGCGCCGCGGGTGATCACCGTCGGCGGCAAGCAGGAAGGCGATCTGTACACCGAGGCGGCGTCGGGCAAGAACTATCTGCAGTCGCGCGGGGTGCCGAGCGACAAGATCCTGGCCGTCGAGACCGGCTCGGACACCTTGCGCAGCATCGAGGCGGTCGCCACCGCCATGCAGGCCCGCGACATGGGTTCCGCGGTGCTGGTGAGCGATCCGTGGCATTCGCTGCGCACCCGCACCATGGCCCGCGACGAGGGCCTCGACGCGTGGACCGCGCCGACCAGGACGGGCCCCGCCGTCTACACCCGCGAGTCGCAGGCGCACGGAATCGCCAGGGAGACAGGCGCTTTGCTCTGGTATCAGCTCACCCATTTCGCAGCGGACTTCCGATATACGGCAGGACAGTAGTGGACGGCTATACCGAACACGATTACGAACGGCTCGTCGTCGAGCGCGCCAAGACCGCCGGACTCGGGCCGCCGCGCAGCGAATTCGAGTCCGGTCACCGCACCGAATTCGCCCGCGACCGGGCCAGGGTGCTGCACTCCGCGGCACTGCGCCGCCTCGCCGACAAGACCCAGGTGATGGGCCCGCGCGACGGCGACACCCCGCGCACCCGGCTCACCCATTCGATCGAGGTCGCCCAGATCGGCCGCAGCATCGCCGACGGCCTCGGCTGCGACGCGGACCTGGTCGACCTGGCCGGGCTGGCCCACGACATCGGCCACCCGCCCTACGGACACAACGGTGAGAAGGCACTCGACGTCTTCGCCGACGCGCACGGCGGTTTCGAAGGCAACGCGCAGAACCTGCGCATCCTCACCCGCCTGGAACCGAAGGTGCTCGACGCCGACGGCGTCAGCGCGGGCCTCAACCTGACCCGCGCCTCCCTCGACGCCGCCCTCAAATATCCTTGGGGCAGAACGGGTCCCGGCACCAAGTTCGGCGCCTACGACATCGACACCGAGCGCCTCGACTGGATCCGCAAGGGCGCGCCCGAGCGCCGCCGCAGCCTGGAATGCCAGATCATGGACTGGTCCGACGATGTCGCGTACTCCGTGCACGACGTCGAGGACGGCGTGATCGCGGGCCGCATCGATCTGCGCGCGCTGGCCGATCCCGTCGAACAGGATGCGCTGGCCAGCCTCGGCAGGCACAAGCACTACTCCCTGTCGGCGGACGAGTTGGTGGCTGCGGCCCAACGACTTTCGGAGCTACCCGTCGTTGCCGCAGTGACCGTTTACGACGGCACGCTTTCCAGTTCTGTTGCGCTCAAACGACTTACGAGCGAATTGGTCGGCCGCTTCGCCACCGCCGCCATTCTCGCCACCCGCGAGACCGCCGGCGGCGACAACCTCTCCCGCTACGATGCCGACCTCGAGGTCCCGCACGTGGTCGCCGCCGAGGTGGCCGTGCTCAAAACCGTCGCCCTCCGGTACGTCATGTCCGATCCCGACCACAAACTCCGCCAAGCCGCCCAACGTGACCGCATCCACGCCGTCGCCGAAGGTTTGCTCGCCGCCGCGCCACAGAGTCTCGATCCGCTGCTGCTGCCGTGGTGGGACGCCGCCGACGACGACACCGCGCGAGTGCGGGTGATCGTGGACCAGATCGCGTCCTACACCGAGAGCAGGCTGGAGCGGGTCGCGGCGTCGTTCGGTCACTGATCGGCGTCGCGCAGCTTGCGCATGATCCGGGTCATCGTGGCTGTTTCGGTCGCCGTCAGCGCGTCGTAGATGTGCCGCCGCGTCGAGCGCACCGCGTCCGCCAGGCCCGCGTCGGTGAGTGTGACGAGGATGACGCGGCGGTCGGTGGGAGGTACGCCGCGCGTCGAATTCCGCGATCCGGCCGCCGCGCACAGCCGGTTCGACGCGCCGGAGTTTCAGGAACTCGAGGCACTGCAGCGGTCCGGCGCGAGCGCCGACGCCAGCTTCTTCGAGGGTGAGCCGCCGGAGTTGCGGTCGAGCGAGCAGCCATAGGTGAAAGACGTCGGTCCCGGCGGGTACGCTCACTGCCGTGCCCGGACGACTCCCTGATCGCGATATCGCGGCGATACGTGACCGCGTCCGCATCGAAGACATTGTGGGGGAGTACGTCGCGCTGAAGCGCGCGGGCGCCGACTCCATGAAGGGGCTGTGCCCGTTCCACGACGAGAAGTCGCCGTCGTTCCACGTGCGGCCGAATCACGGCCTCTTCCACTGCTTCGGCTGCGGTGAAGGCGGTGACGTCTTCGCGTTCCTGCAGAAGATCGACCACGTCGGCTTCGTCGAAGCGGTCGAGCAGATGGCCGACCGGATCGGCTATCAGATCAACTACGAGGGCGGCGGCACCTCGGTGCAGCGCGATCGTGGCACTCGTTCCCGATTGGTCGCCGCCAACGCCGCCGCGCACGAGTTCTATATGGCTCAGCTGCGCGAGCCCGGCGCCGAGACGGCCCGCAAGTTCCTCACCGATCGCAATTTCGATGCCGCCGCGGCCGAGCAGTTCGGCTGCGGTTACGCGCCCGCGGGGTGGGACACGCTGACCAAACATCTGCTGCGCAAGGGTTTCGAGTTCAAGGAGCTGGAGGGCGCCGGGCTGTCCCGGCAGGGCCAGCGTGGTCCGATCGACCGGTTCCACCGTCGGCTGCTCTGGCCGATCCGCAACCTCGGCGGCGACGTCATCGGGTTCGGCGCGCGCAAGCTCTTCGACGACGACACCATGCCGGGCAAGTACATCAATACCCCGGAAACGATCCTGTACAAGAAGTCTCAGGTGCTGTTCGGCCTCGACCTGGCCAAGCGAGACATTGCCAAGGGACACCAGGCCGTCGTGGTCGAGGGCTACACCGACGTGATGGCCATGCACCTGGCCGGCGTGAAGACCGCCGTCGCCTCCTGCGGTACCGCGTTCGGCGAGGAGCACCTCGCGCTGCTGCGCAGGCTGCTGCTCGACGACAACTTCTGGCGCGGCGAGATCATCTACACCTTCGACGGTGACGCGGCGGGCCAGGCGGCGGCGCTGAAAGCCTTTGCGGGCGACCAGAAGCTGGCCGGGCAGACCTACATCGCGGTGGCGCCCGACGGGCAGGACCCGTGCGAGCTACGCCAGCACTCAGGTGACGGCGCCGTCCGCGATCTGGTGGCGCGGCGTACTCCGTTGTACGAGTTCGTGATTCGTGGACTGCTCGCCGATCACAACCTGGACACCGCCGAGGGGCAGGTCGAGTCGCTGCGCCGGGCGATCCCGGTGGTCGCGCAGATCAAGGACAACGCGCTGCGCAAGGCGTACGCGACGAAGCTGGCCGGCTGGGTCGGCTGGGACGATATTCAGACCGTGGTCCGCCGGGTCGGCGACGAGGCCAAGCGCAACCGCATGGGCGGCGGTAACAGCGCCGGTGGACGGCAGGCGCCGCCCGCACGGCAGGCCGAGGTGATCGCCGAACATCCTGCGGCGCGGCCCAATCCGAACGATCCGACGCTCATGCCGCAGCGGCAGGTGCTCGCGGCGGCACTGCAGTACCCGGCGATGGCCGGGTCGGTGTTCGACTCGCTGGAGGCGGACGCCTTCACCCATCCCGCCTACGCGGCGGTCCGGTTGCTGATCTCCGAGGTGGGCGGCACCGGTACCGGGCTCGGCGGTGCCGAGTGGGTCAATGCCGTTGCGGATCGCACCGACGATCTGACCATGCGTGCGTTGCTGTCCGAGCTGGCGAACGAGCCGCTGCCGGTGAAGAACGCGGCCGGTATTCCGCGGTTCGTCGCCGGAGTGCTGGCGCGGACACAGGAGGCCTGGGTGGGCCGCCAGATCGCCGAGCTGAAGTCGAAACTGCAGCGGGTGTCGTCCACTGAGCAGCAGGACGCTTACATGGCGTTGTTCGGGGATCTGGTGGCGTTGGAGCAATACCGCAAGAGTCTGTTGACCCAGGCGATGGGTAACCACAACGACTTTGCCACCGGGGCTTAGTAACACATTCCTGCCACTCGATGGTCTCGTGCGCGAGTCGCCTTGGGCGCCGTGCTCAGCGGCGCAGCTGATCCTGGGGCACCAGGATGGTGGTGCGCTCGTCCAGCGGCTCCATCGGTTCCAGCCGCGGCTTGGTGCTGAGCTTGTCCGACAACTTCTGCCTGCCGACCAGCACCAACTTGCGGGTCACCGGGCTTTCCGACAGCGCACGGGTCGCGGCGCTGATCTGCTCGTAGCGAGCCCGCCCGGCCTTGCTGCCGAGTACATACCCGGCCGCCACGCCGATGATCAACCGCAGCATCTCGATGTGCTCCTCCCAGTTGCCTGTTCGCGGCTCTATCCTGCCCGACGCGCGGTGGCCGTGTCGATCCGGATGGCGGCTTCGGGCAGCTCTCGCGCGCGCCCTGGGTGCGTGAATTCGGCAACCGATCACGGAAAGCGGTAGGGGCCAGCGAGAATCGAGCCCATGACTGGCCTCTCGCTGACGACCGAGCGCCGGAACGAGCTGGCGGCGCTGCTGGATGACGATCATCGACTCCGCACCGAGTATCCGAAGGTTGCGGACTATCTCGATACCGCGCCGATGCTGGGTGATGCCGGTGCGGACGCTGCGTTCGATCTGCGGTTTGTGCACTTCATGACGGGTGGGGAGTCCGCTGATCCGTACTGGGACATCGTCGGGCCGTCCGTGCGGATGGACGGTGATCGTCGGGTGGTGAATGGTGGTCGGTCCAACGGGAGTGCGCGTCTGGGGTACGCGCAGACGATCTTGCAGTCGGTGTACGCCTACGCCGTGCCGTCGCCGGAAACATTGAGCTGGGTGCAGCGATTCGCGGAGGGGAGACGGGTACTGGAGCTCGGTGCCGGTCGGGGGTACTGGGCACGGCAGCTCGCACGGCTCGGCGTCGATGTCGCGGCGTTCGATTCGGAACCGCCGGACAAGTCCGAGAACCTGTCGTTTCCAGGAGCAACGGGCCAGCGGGACGTGTGGCATCGCGTCGGTGATGCGGCCGAGTACGCCGGTGCGCCGAAAGCGGAGTGCGTGCTTTTCCTGTGCTGGCCGCCCGGCTGGGGCGATCCGATGGCCTCGCGTGCGCTGCGCGACTTCGCGGCGGCCGGCGGGGAACGGCTGATCTTCATCGGCGAGCCGAAGGGCGGCAAGACGGGCGACGACGCGTTCTTCGATCAACTCGCCACCGCATGGGCACTGGAAAAGCAGGACCCGCACCATGTTTCGTGGTGGAACCTCGGCGATATCGCACAGGGGTGGATCCGCCGAAAGTAGACGGTGTCGGCCTGGCCGGGGTCACCCGACCAGGGGTCGAGACCGGACGTAGCTCAGGCGGCGAGTTCTTCTCGCTTGGCCCGATGCTCCTCGCACAGCTGTCGCGTGCTCCGGCGGATGAGCGCCGGATCCAATCGTTGCGCGAATGTCAGATTCTCGTTGCGCCAGCAATCGCCGCATGTGAACTCGCTCATGTCGGCCTCCTCGTTCCTTTGCTCAGCGGGTTGCTGAGGAGTGCCCACTTCGCCACGCGCTCAGCGTCTATGTATTCATACTCGCCCCCGATGGTGGCCGTACCGTTACTTCCATGTGAGAACGGTCGAACACGCCCCGTTTCATGAACCTCTCATCTAGCGCGGCCACCGTTGGCGTCATGCTGCACGGGACTTTCCGAGACGTGACCCTCGCCGCGGCCGCCGCGCTCCTGGGCGGGCTGCTCGTTGCCCATCGAGTGCTGCCGGAGATCGGCGGGATTCGCCAGGTAGTCGGCAGTTTTCTGCCGTGGTTGCTGGTCCCGGCGCTGCTCCTCGCCACTGCCGCGCTGGCCACCGGCTCCAAGATCGGCCTTGCCGCTGTCGTGATACCGATCCTGGCGTGGTCGATACTTTTCGTGCCGCAAATCATCGAACAGCCGTACGGCGGGTCATCCACCGGCGTGTTACGTGTCGCCACCCAAAACCTCGGCGCGCACGGCACCGCCGCCGAATTATCCGACGCCGCAATAATTTCGGTCCAGGAACTCACCGATCGCAACCGCCCCTCCGTCGTGGCAGCCTTGGACCGAAACCACCCGCACGTCGCCACAGTCGGCACCGTCGGCCTGTGGAGCCGCTATCCCCTCGACGACGTCGAACGCCTCGACCTAGGCCAAGGCTGGGCTCGCGCCTTACGCGCCAGAATCGAAACACCCACCGGCGACATCACCGTCTACGCCGTCCACCTCGGTTCCGTCCGATTCGGCGAAACCGAATCCCGCAACCGCACCCTGCACACCCTCATCAACCTGGTAGCCCGCGACCCGTCGGACCGCCTACTCATCCTCGGCGACCTCAACACCGCCTCCACCGACCCCGAGTTCGCCCCGCTCACCCAAACCCTCCAAGACGTCCGCACCGGCCTCGCCTTCACCTGGCCCGCCGACTTCCCCCTCACCCGCCCCGACCACATCCTCACCCGAGGCTTCACCCCCCTTGACGCAACCGTCCGCCGAACCACCGGCAGCGACCACCGCGCCGCCACCGCCACCCTCAACTTGACCCCACAAGTCAGCAGGTAGCGACGCGATTTGGGCGGGCGCCCGCCCATACGCTAAAGTTTCTCCTCGGCCCGCCTAGCACAGACGAGCCAAGGATAGTCCCCTATAGCTCAATTGGCAGAGCAGCCGACTGTTAATCGGCAGGTTTCTGGTTCGAGTCCAGATGGGGGAGCCTGAACGGCCCCTGACCAGGAGTTATCATCCCGGTCAGGGGCCGAACTCGTACCAAGACCCTCCGAGTCGACAAAAAGTCGGCGAAAAGTCTCCGCGTGTCCCTTCCCTGTGTGATCTTGATGGCCGTGCTGTACGCCATCTCATGTGGCGTGTCCCGAGACCCATCCGTACCTCCGTCCGGTACGAATCAGATTCGTTATCAGTCGGTTTTCAATAAGGAGGGCTTCGGATGAGAGTGCTCAACTATGTTGGCCGACTGGTCCTTGTCGGCTGCCTGCCCGGCGCTGTAGCGGTAGCCGGCGCTCCGGCAGCGCACCTGGTCATCCCGGCCGACGCGATCGCTGATGCGACTGGCGCGCACGACGACTGCGTGATTCGTCCCGTGTCCGAGTCCAGAGGCACCATGGACGAGACCACCACGCTCAGCCCGGATGCGGCGGCCCGCGCCGAACAGGACTTTCACCAGCGCTCAACTGTTCAGCAGCTGATCGCGGCCCGAGCAGCCCCGGCGACGATCAATGTCGTCGTGCACGTGATCTACCGCGACAACTCTCGCGCCGGCGGCAACGCCCCGGACGCCCAGATCTCCAGGCAGGTGGACGTGCTGAATACCGCTTTCAGTGACACTGGCTTGCAGTTCAGGCTGGTGAGTATCGATCGGTCACTCAACGCGAACTGGTTCGACAATGCCAAGCCCGACAGCGAGCAACAGCGAGAGATGAAGAATGCGCTGCGTAAGGGCGGCACGGCAGATCTCAATCTCTACACGGTCGGGCTCCCCGCGGAAGCCGGGGGCTACCGGACACTCGGTTGGTCGACACTCCCATCTTCCGTCAAGCAAGACTCTGCCGACGATGGTGTGGTCATCGCCGCGGACACACTGCCGGGTGGCTCCTTCAAGCCTATCGACCTGGGCATCAACGCAGTCCACGAAATCGGCCACTGGGTGGGGCTCTACAACACCTTCCAGGGCGGATGCGATTCGCCGGGTGACTACGTCGATGACACCCCGGCAGAACGCTCTCCCGCGTCAGGCTGCCATGAGGGCCGGGACAGCTGCCCAGACCTCCCGGGGAATGACCCGATCCACAACTACATGGACATGAGCGACGACGCCTGCCGCAACCAATTCACCCCCGGCCAGATCACGCGGATGCGCGACCAGCTGGCGACCTATCGAGGATTCCCCGCCTGACCCATGCCGCACCACATACTCGGCGCGAACACCCTCTTCTGCCGCGACCCGCGCGTTGGTCGATCGTCCAAACCGGCTGGCTGGCAGCACTTCTCAATGTCGCTTCTGCCAATTTCAGTACGTCGCAGCCGTAGCAGCATCGATCGCAAGCTCGAGGCTGTTTATCCGGATCTCACGAACGTTTGCGTTCGATCCAGTGGGCTCGACATCAACGGCTACCTTTGTTGTGGCAGTGAGTGATTCGACTGAGAGGCAGGGCAACCGGCATGTCTGAGCAAGATCAGAAGAGCAATGACCAGCCACGCTTGGCGTTGGAGTATCGAGACGGCTTGCCAGTGATCACGGTGACCGGCGGCAACGTCATCCCGGGCGGCATTCGAGTGGAGACCGATTCAGGTGCCCCGGTAGCGATCTACAAGGCCGAAACCCTCGAACAGGTCCAGAGTCGGCAAGCGAGGGCCCTCGGGCCTGACGTCCTCCTGACCCTTTTCGAGGAAGTCCCGGACGAGATTGAATTGTCAGAGCCCCCGGAGGGTCTCAGTTTCGGTGTGGACAACAGGTAGGCGCGGCTTTTGGTGGTGCCGTTACCCGCGCGGGTAGCGGCACATCTCGTTTGGACCGAACGCACGGTATGCCGCCTGGCGCGCGTTGCCCAAGTCAGCTCATCTCGGTCAGGTGTGTTACCGACTGGCTGAGCCGGACCGCACCGTATGGCGTTTCGAGCGGTGATCGCGATGGATTCGCGCTCGGCGCTGGAGGGGTTGGTCCACGATTCGTGTCGGTCCGTCGACTTAAGGTGTTGTCTGTGAAGCTGACTGAGCATCTGGCGTCATCCGAGCGTGAGAAGGTCGAGGCGAGGCTTCGGTCGAACCTCATGGCGTGGCTGACGACGGTCGACCCTCGGGGACGGCCGTCCAGCGTGCCGGTGTGGTTCCTGTTGCAGGACGATGAGACCGTGCTCGTCTACAGTCAGGCGGGCAAGCAGAAGCTGCGTAACCTGGCAGCGAATCCGCACGTGGCGTTCGGCCTGGATGTGACCGATATCGGGCGCAGCAACGTTCGGATCGCGGGCGACGCTCATGTTGGGATGGGCGTGCTGCCTGCCGACCAGAATCCCGCCTACATGGCGAAGTATCTCGAGCGCATCGGTGCGTTGTTCGGCACCCCAAATGCCTTCGCTGAGTTGTTCACGGTCCCGCTGGTCATTACACCGGATCGACTCATGACGGGCCCGTAATCCTCGCGGGACGCGCGATCCGGGCGGCCCCCGCGAGGTACCCGGAGATCAACACGGAGATGCCGAAGTGCGGGCTTCGGTCAGCACCTGGCCTCGCTCCGTGGCGTACTGTACGGTCTTGACGCGCGAAACAGCTTGTCCCGCAGGGTGTTGCGCCGTGACGTTCTGGATCGTGATGAGAGGGGCCCGACCACATGGCCGATACGACTGATCTCGAGCTGCCCGACAACTGGGGCCGGTGGGGATCCGACGACGAACTCGGCACGCTCAATCTCATCGACGACGACGTGCGTGCGAAGGCCGCCGCGGAGGTGCGGACCGGCCGATGGGTGTCGCTGGCCCAACCGATCACACCGAACCCGATGATCAGCAGTCCTTTCGCGCCGACGACGGTGGAGGTCTCTCCGGTACAGCAGATGATGTCCCACACCGGAGTGGGTGTGGCGGCCGATCTGTTGCTGGTCACGAATCATCACGCGAAGTCGACGCACATCGATGCGCTGGCGCACTGGTCGACCGACGGCGAGGTGTATCCCGGTCGCCCGAGGGACCAGGTCGTGACGGCCGCGGGCGTCACTTTCGCCTCGACGACCGCCTTCGCTGCCGGAATCGTGACGCGGGGTGTGCTGCTGGATCTGGCTGTCGAAGCGCCGCTCCCATCCGGGCACGCGGTGACATCGCGCGACTTGGAGGAGGCCGAGCAGCGCCACGGCGTCGAGGTGCGGGCGGGTGACGCGCTGGCGGTGCGGTTCGGCTGGCCGGCCGACCCGCTGATGCCGGGCCGGCCGACGCCCGGAATCAGCCTCGACGCAGTGCGTTGGATGGACCGCCGCGGGGTAGCGCTCTACACGGGCGACCGGGGTGATGCGTACCCACCACTGGACCCGGGTGGACCGCCTCCGATGCACGGTGTCGCGTTGGGTCGGATGGCGATGCCGCTCATCGATGGCGCGCAGCTCGACGATCTCGCACAGTTGTGCGCAGAGCTCGAGCGCTACAGCTTTCTGCTCACCGTCGGCCCGCCGCGCATCCACGGTTTGACCGGCGTCGCGGTCAACCCCATCGCCGTGTTCTGACCACGCGACCGGGCCGATCGCCAACGCCTCGGTCGCCGACCTCGGCCGAATGCTGACCGCGATCACGCGCGCCGAGCGATGCCATGGCAGCACAGCTGCGCGCTCGCCCGGCGGCACCCTCCGCAAAGTCCTGCTCGCAACGGATCAGAACTTCCTAGCGTTCCAAGCAGTTCGACGAGAATGAGACAGCGGGCCTGCGAACGTCCGCAATCGCCGCTGCGGGTGTCCGGAACTGCCGTTGTATGAATCGGTATCCGCAGACCCGAATTTCGCGCCGAACCGAAATGCAGAGGCGTACGCGCGCGCTGGGCGGGCGGTCTGCGCGGGGAGATCGACTGCGGCGCAGAACGTCCGGTATTGCCGATTACAGGATGTTCGAGGAGCGGTGACTCGACACAACCGACGTCATCGCCACGCCAGAACACCTGGCGGTGAACCCAGCCTCCGGGATCTGACGATTGTTCCGATTATCTTCCTCGTGTGGGCCTTCCCCGCAGCGCGGCAGGCTTCACATGCTGGTGACAAATCCGGTGAGGCTGTCGAGCTTATCGATGAGATACGTAATCGGTGATCTGTTGTGCCCGAGCTGAGGCAAACAGAGGTGGTCAACAATCCGGAGGGGTCATGAGCGACAACACGACGTCGAACACGCCGAAACTGCGGACGATCGCGCTCGAGGAACATTTCGGCCACCCCTCAGCGCTGGAGAAGACCCCCGCCGGTGACGTGGACTTTGTCGCCTTGAGCAGGTCTGAAGGGGTCCCGGCAGAGGTGATGAAAATGCTGTGGGGACTGCTCACCGATTTCGAGCAGACCCGGCTGTCGGAGATGGACGCGCACGGAATCGACGTGTCGATCCTGTCGCTGACCACTCCAGGCGTTCAGGGGATGACCGACCCCGTTGCAGCCGTCAGCACCGCACGAGAGATCAACGACTTCCTCGCTGATCGGGTCGCCCGGCACCCCAGCCGTTTCGCTGGCTTCGCTACCGTCGCACTGCAGGAGCCTAAAGCTGCCGCCTCCGAGTTGGAGAGGTGCGTGCACAAGCTCGGCTTCAAAGGCGCGATGATCAATGGTTACACCAGCACCCCCGACGGCGGGGGCCAGTATCTCGACGACCCCCGCTTCTTGGAGTTCTGGGAGGGCGCCGCGGATCTCGGCGCCCCCATCTACCTGCATCCCAGACCTGCCCTGCCTCCGGTGCCCGCCTACGACGGTCACCCCGAGTTCGGCACGGGGGCTGCCTGGGCCTACGGAGTCGAGACCGCCAACCACACGCTCAGGCTGATTTTCAGTGGCCTGTTCGACCGGTTCCCGGGCCTGACCCTCATCCTGGGCCACCTCGGCGAGTTGCTCCCGTACACACTGTGGCGCACCCAGTACATCTTCGAAAGATTGCCGTACGGCAAGAAGACCGACAAAACGTTGGCCGAGTACTTCGCCGACAATATCTACATCACCACCTCCGGCGCGTTCAGCGATCAGACCCTGATCTCCGCACTGCTGCTCGTCGGCTCGGACCGAATCCTCTTCTCTGTCGATTACCCGTACGCCGAAATGAAACACGCCGCCGAATGGCTCGAGCGCGCGCCCATCAGTGTGTCGGACCGGCGCAAGATCGCCCACGGCAACGCCCAGCGACTGTTCGGCCTATGACGCTGCGCCGGAATCATCCAGCAACCCATCGGAGGTCCCGGGGCCCTTGATGCCCGGATATCCGGTCGGGTTGCAAACCGGGTCCAGTCGTACACCCACCATCGGCGAACACGGGCGTTGTGTGGTCAACCTCGGAGGTCGGTGACGATTGCGGTCAGCCCAACGTCCGATATGCCGCGACCCGCGCGGTCCGAAGTGGCCAGCGCAAGTCTGCGGAAGATCAACCGGCCAAGCGATTCCCGACCGCCGGGAGTGCGCGCTCATGCCGATGTGCGTGCGTCCATCACCGATTTTGGCCGCGCGGAAGGCCCGCCGACAAACCCTGCGACGTCGATCTTGCCAGGGGGCTTTGGCTGCGCAGGGATATATCAGGCGGGACGCGGTGGACTACTGGCGTGCGCGGCCCGCCGACGTGGAAGTGCGCTCTGTACGCGAAACGTGCCGTCGGGGCGGGCGGTGGTCGTCGCGCCGCCTGAACCGTTGATTGTCGAGGGCCTGAGGCGAAGTGTGTCCCCGTCCGTGACGGGCGCGGCAACGAATAGTGCAGCATGTGCTACGCAAACATCTACCGCAACTCCGCGACCACTTTTCCGGTGAGGGCGTTCATCATCGGCGCGGTCGCCGGGCTGGCTCTGTCAGGGGTGGTCACGTTGGCTTCCTCGGCGCACGCCGCGCCGCCGAAACCAGTGCAGCTGGGTGCATTCGAGGTCATTGCCCCGTCTTCAGCAATGAAGGATCTCAATGCCTTTTTGGGCGAGTACTGTGCGTCGAACAAGCTGGACAAAGAAACGGTCAAAAGGATCTCCGACGGAGCGTTACCTGTGATGACAGAACTCTTGGCAGGTGAAGCCGAAGAAATCATGCCGATCATTGAATCCTCCTTCGAGTCGTCGGAAGCCGTGGCAGAACGGTATGAGGATCTGTGCACAAAAGATGCTCAAGCGGAGATAGCGAAGGAGCAAAAGAAGATCTCGGAGTCGCACCCGAAGGCGAAGGTGATGTACGCAAAGAACAAAAAACTGATCGACGGGGCGGTCGTCGAGGCGGTCGCAAAGATCCGCGAGATCCTCGCTGGCTGACCTCGCGCGACAGCGCACCCTCCCACATCAGCGTAAGACGTTCTGCACCTCACTCATCCACGCTGACTTCAGTCAGAACGAGTGAGCGATAGGGCGTTAGACGGCGGCGACCTCTCCTATAGTGCGTTGTTGGAGAAGGCAGAGAACCCTTGATCGCCCACGCCGCGCGTCGATAGGGAGCGATAAGAGCGCCAGGATCCGCCGCGCGAACTACGTCCGATAATGCCGCGACCCGCGCGTTCAGTGGTCTCGTGTAGGGCGTCGAGTGTGCGCCGTGTCGTGGGTGCTGATGTCGCTAGAGGCGGCGGCAACGATACCTGGTAAGACCCGATCCGAAGGCTGTTCGGGAACGAATAGGTCATTGGAGGCGAGTCGGATTGGCTGGTTTGCCCCGAGGATCAGGAGGACGGATTGCCTTTCACTTCGGGGCGACTCGCAGCGTTCGTGACCGTTTTTGGGTTGGCTGCCGGATCGTGGCTATTGACAGCACCGGATGCCTACGCGGCAGACCAGACGACTTACAACTGCGATAGCGCCAAACTCCAGGACGGCACGCTCACAGCCTCGGGATGCTCCCCGACAGGTGGGCACGTAAACAGCAAGGGAGAAGCCACGAACACCCTCGTTGCGTACCGCAAGAGGGCAGACCTCAGGAAGAGAAAGTCCTCCGGCTCCGTGCTTTGCGCCAAAACTGTCATCAAGGATAGGGAACTGACCGGCACTTCTTGCCAACTCAACTAGTCTGCCGGAGAGAGTTGTCCGGTGTATTGATACTCGGTCCCGGCTTGACGCGACGCACCAACACCGGTCTGTCCGACCGCCGGTAACGCCCGATTACCGGCGGTCGGCATCCGAACGTCCACGTCGGCGCAAGTCGTTTTGCATCGCACGACTCCACGCTGACTTCAGTCGGAACGAGTGAGCGATAATGCCGCTTACGGCGCTGAGCGTGGCGGCCATAGAACGCGCCGTCGTCTCGGCCACGACACTCTATGACCGAGACCCACTCGGAGTAGAGGCGGGCAATCACTGTGGGACGGCATCCCGAGGTCGGACGGAGCAGTCCAGGATTCGGCCGTCGAGGGTTCCGATCAGCAGGCGGCTTGGCTCGGCAACCAATGACATTGGCACTACCGGTATTTCACGAATTGCCAGTGGTTGTCGCCAACGCATTTCTCCGGTCGCGGCATCCAGAGCGAGCAGTTCACCGGAGTAGAGCGTAATGAACACCGTCTCGTCGTTGCCGTCGAGTGCGGTAATCGGGTGGTCGGCGGTGAAGACCCACTCGGGTGCGCCATCACCTAGGTGCCGTCGGACCACGAACCGGTTCCCCGGCAGCGCTGCACGATTGCTCGAAACAGCGCCTGCGTGAATGATGGTGTCGCGTACCTGGATCGCCGGACCGGCGCTGCATGCGTAACCGTCGGGTTGATCCTCCCACTCCAGAGGAAACAGGGGTGTCACTGTGCCCGACGTCGCGTCGACTGACATGACCTCGGTGGCGTCATTCCAGATGCTGTCGCCGCAACCAGCGACCAAGTAGAGCGTGGAGGCTCGGCGGACCTGAAATGAGTAGTTGAGAGGGTCGAGTCGACCGAGCCTCACCGACTCTACGGATTGATTGTCCGGCCCGACCAAGACCATCTCGGTGGGATTCGCGGCGTACTTCGAATTGCGTAGAGCGAGCCACCCTTTGGTATCCATTGTGGCGATCACCGGGAAGCCCGGAGTCAATGTCTGGATCACCTGGCCGTCAGCCAGCGAGACCCTGGCCACCGAGGAGAACGGGTCCATCAGCCCTGAGCTGGTCCAGACCTGATCCGATGCGGTGTTGGTCCAAGCCGATTGCTGATCGGCACAGACTTCGATCTGCCTGCCAACAGACTGCGAGGTGAGCACCCATTCACGCTCACCGGAAGGCAGCCACGACTCCAGCTGAACGCCACCCAATGCCGCCAGCACACGGCCGTCAGCCAGCCGAGCCATGTCCCATACCTGCCGACGCGAGGTCCGATCCACATTCGGCCGCCTGGTCACTCGCTCGCAGTCGATCTCCGGTCCGGCCAGTTCGGCACGACCGATCGAACGTTCGGAGACCGCGGACCAGTCGCTTCGTTCTATTTTCACGTCGACCCCTCGGGTCCACGGCGCCTCGACATCGTGGTCACTGATCGGCCCGAGGATCATCCGGAGCGTTTGCTCTCCGTGCCACTGCACCTTCCGGACCTCACGTTCATCCTGGAGTGCACGGGTCAGGCGCCCTGATTCGGCATTGAGCAGCAGGAGTTCGCCTTTGAAGAAATAGCCGCCGTCATAGTCCCCGACGCCGATCGCGATGAGCGGCAACGTCGGATGGATATCGATCGAATGGACCGGATACCCCGTGGACATCAGATACCTGCACCGCCCCTCCGGTGCGTAAACGCCGAGCTGCCAACCCGTAGACCAGCCACCCGCCTGACTGCCGATATCGAACCGCAGTCGGCCGACATCTCCTGCTGCCACGGTGATTTCGCCCCGCGTAACCACCTGCCCCAACATCCCCATCTCAGCGAAGGGTCCCTCGCCGAGAACTCTTTCCACCGTCAATCCCGCTGAACTGGTCATATGCCTTGAGCATAAACGCAGCAATGGGCTGTCCGGCGGAACCGCCTACCGCGGAGAACCTGCGGCACCGGAACGTCGGCTATTACCGCGTACATGTCGAACCGAGCCCGACCCGCTCAGCCAGAAGGTGCAGAGCTGGTGATATCACGACAGGTTCATCGCGGGTAAGGCCTCTGGTGGTGTGCTGTACGCCGCTCGGCGTAGCGCGGAATACGTTCGGCGGCGCAGGCGCGACCGCCGGACGCGGCCTACGCTGGGGGACAGCATGATTCGTTCCCCTGGTGAGGCGGTTGACATGACCGATTTCGATCCCACCGTGTTCGGGCCGCCAACCCTGCGTGTCGGCACCGCAGAACGCGAGCGGGCAGCGGAAATGCTCGGTAAGCATTTCGCGGCCGGTCGACTGGACGTCGATGAATACGACGAGCGCGTCGGCCGCGCCTACACGGCCAAGACGGCCGACGAACTGGCAGTGCTGTTCACCGATCTGCCGTCGCCTGCTCCGCCAGTCACGGCAACCCCTCCCGCAGGGCGCCCGTGGAGGTTGCTCCCGGTCGCCGTGGTTGCCGCGCTGGTGTTCGCCACAGTGGTCGTCGTGACGACGCACTTCGTTCCGTTCTTCGTGTTCCCGCTGTTGTTCTTCGCTCTCGTCCGCAATGGCCGAGGCTTCAGGCCCGGCTACCGCGGCGGAGCCCGTCGATACTAGGTGGAGATCACTATCACGGCTTGGTCGGGCACTGCTTCCACGCGAAGTGATAGACGGTGACAATACTTGCGTCCGTGGAATCCATTGTGATGAAGCTGGTGGTCGTGTCCGGGTCCGATGTGCCGGCTTTCACACGCAACTGGGTATTGATATCGAAGTCGCGGGATTCGCCACAGGGCAGGAAAGAGATCGCCCCGACCGGGGTCGAGTCCGTCGTTTGCCAATCATCGTTCATATAACCATTGAACGTGTGGTCGACGTACGCGGTCGGCGAATCGCCCTGGAAATAGTACCTGGCCCTTTCCAGTGCGTTTGCTCCTTTTTCCAAATGTGCGAATCCACGGTAATCCGCCGACGCTATCCCGTAGGTGAAGCCCTGCGGGATATGCACTCTCAGGTCGAGCTGACAATTCTTCCGGAAATCGATCGGGCCTGCCCCCGCACCCACTTGTGCGGTGTATCGGCTATAGGTCACCGTGAAGGCCGTGTTGTCCTCCGCGACCGCCACGGCCGCAGTTCCATTCGGACAACCAGATCCATTGACGGTCACCACGTCGATGACAATCTTGTCCGGAGGGGGTGTGTTCAATTCGGGTGCCGGTGCTCCGAAAGCTTGTGAACCCGACATCGGTAGAGCGAGTGCGAATACTGTAGCGCCTACAGCGGCTAACTTTTTATACATGGCTCACTATAAACGCGAAGTGAGTGGCATCACATTTGCCGAATAGTCGCTCGGTGGATGGTCTCCATGCTGCTTGCTGCCGATTCAGGTAATTGCCCGCTGCCAATCTCGATCGCCATCCGATCCGCGTCATCCTCGTACCTCGGAGAAGCCTTTCTCCGACCCTCGCCGCCATTTTCTACACCACTTTACAAACGTAAACTAATGAGTTCGCTGTCCGGAAGCTTCGAGAATCCCCAGATACTCCCCAGACGGATTTATGCGATATCCGGCCAAGGCTCCAGCTGGGCTTTGTGATGTTGGGCTGTCGACTGCGCCCGCAGCCCAGGTGATGTGCCGGCCAGCCTGACGTGGTGGCGGCGTGAGTGTAAGCAGCGCAACAGGTTACGTTGCGGCGTGGCTGCGGTGAGGGCCGCCGCCGGGAAGTTCCGCCACCGCCAACGCTGCCACCGTCCACCCACCCGCGCCGCCGCCGGGCAGGTCTGGCGAAGGCACTCACGCTCGTTTAGGCGCAGCATCAGTCATTAGTTCGCAACTCGTCCATCGCTGCGGCGATCATGGCGCGCGCATCCTGGCCGTGGATTGCTACGTCCTTGAGCCGGTGGAAAGCCTTGTCGTACAACGCTATCTCGCTGGGTTGGGTGATCGTCAGCTCAGCCGAGATGGTCTCGACCTGCACCATGCGGGAGTCGAACATGATGAAGTTGTTCATCACAGGCGTGCGGTAGTCGCTGCTCGTCGGCACGATGCCCAGCACGACGCGAGGCAGCGACGTCGCCGTGAGCAAGCGGTCCAGCTGTTCGAGCATCGTGTCTGCGGTGCCTACACGGGCATGCAGAACCTGTTCGCCGACGAGGAAGAAGAAGCGGTGATTGCCTCGGTACAGGACTTGCTGACGTTCGAGGCGCGCGGCTAACCCAGGTTCGAGGTCGGCGGGTGGGTCGTCGTAAAAGTCGAGAACCATAGTCAGCAGTGCCGCAGCGTAGGGCGGCGTCTGCAATAGGCCCGGCACCACGACGGGCTCGTACCAGCGCATGAGGTTGGTCTGACCTTCTGCGGCGATGGACTGCTTTTGCCTGTGCGGCAAGCGCATTCGCTTCTGTTCAAGGTAGGCGGTTTCGACGTTGCGCAGGTTCGCGACGAGATCGGGCACTTGATCGGCAGTGTGCGTGTGGATGCACCAGACGCGCACGTCATCGTTGGTCGGCGTCTGCTTGCCGTACTCGATCTTCGAGACCTTGGAACTGTGCCAGCCGGCAAGCTCAGCGAGTTGCCTACCGGTCAGCCCAGCATCCCGACGGAGGTTGCGCAGGCGCTCACCGAACGCCTCGCGGGCCTCTTTCGCGGTTGTGGTCACGCCTTGACGTAATCAGCGTGGGGTACTGCTTTGTCCCACACCCGATTCCACACCACCCGTATGTGGTCAACGATCACGGGGTCTTGCGTGAACGCACCGCCCACGAACTGGCCTGACGGCTCGAAGACAGTGAACGCTACGAGGTTGTCATCGAACAGCCAGAAGTCGTCTGTAGTCAGCTCGGACGGGTCGATCAGGTGTCGTGCGAGATAGCGGATCTCTTCGCCCGCAGCGATGTTCTGTTCTGCGACGACGAGACCCCACCTGCTGTAGTCGGTGTGTGGCTCGGTGATGACGCGGGCACGTCGCATCTGCTTACCGCTGGAAGTGATCGCGTGCACCTCGTCGGCCCAGTCCTTGAACCACTCGTAGTCGTCGGGTTCGCCGGCCAAAAACTGCTGAAACGGCTCGGACTCTTCCGGTGTCTCGTACGTGTCGAGGACTTCGAGGTGGTACGCGGTGCGCTCGAACGTGTGGAAGAACTCGTCGAACGCTTCACCTTGTAAGAGCTGCATCGCCCCTGATCTCCTGTCCTACGGGAACCTCGAAGCAAGTTTCGTGGTCCGGTATATCCATCTGCGACAACGCTTCCGGGTCCCTGACTACGTCGCCGGACAGCAAGAACGTTCCGTGCCCTGTGTCCTGAAGCGGCACGCCCAAGCACGTCCCTGGTTCGAGGAACGCGAGTAGCGGGTGTGGGATCTCCAGAACGTCGCTGCGGCCCGGGACCCGCCAGCCCTGCACGATGTACGTGCCGCGATCGGTCAGGAACAGAGACGGGCATCCGTTCTTGTTCGTGTTGTTTCCGAGGAACCGTAACTTCATGGGTTCTTTCCTTCGCGAGGAGTTGCGCACGTTTTCTTGCGCATGTCGATCGTCAGTGACCAGGAGCGACCAGTCAACCAAAATCGTCTCCGCTCGCAAACCGCAGCAAACCTGTTCAGAATTTCGCCCTCAGTTCCTTAGGTTCGACGGCAACGGGTCGGGTGAGCTGTCGTTGTCGTTCACCCGATCCGGAACCAATCGTTCGCCGAAAGGTTCTGGCGTGCAAGACAATCAGTGCCACGTTCGCATCGTGTTCGGGTCTCTCGTCTTCGACTACTGCGCGGCGCGGCAAGCGGCGATTCTGTACGCGCACGACGTAGGCGAGTGGCTCGGGGTTCCCGTGCTCATAGACGATGAAGTCCGCGACGATATGCCGCATCTGCCTTGCGAGTCGTTATGGTCGTGACCGCCTTCAACGTCGCCGTAGTCGCGATCCTCGGCCTATTCTTGCTGAAGCGGGTCCTTCGGCGCCGCGATGATCCTCTTCGCCACCGAGATCGCTACGACAACCTTGCTGAACCTGCGCGGTCACGCCGTCAGTCAGAGAATGCCCATCAGCGTTCGATTCCGCGTCCTACCCAGTCGGCGAACTCTTGGACTTTGTCTGCCAGTTCTCTGTCCTCGCGGACACCTTCGATGATCGTCTTGTGGCCGTACACGCGGATGAGGTTCGCTGCGGCGTTCAGGGTTTCGACATCGGGGACGAACTGACGCCCGTAGTCGGCAACGGCGCGATCGTAGGCGGCCTGGTCGATGGGCGGCGGCTCAGCCGGGGCCGGAGTGACCGTTATCGCGTACTCGCGGCCGGCCGCGGACGTTGCCGTGAACACGCCGTGTCCACGAAAGCTGAACGCCACGCCACCGTCATCCTCGATGCCGCGTCGAATTACCCCGGCGAACTCCGCAAGCTGACCATCGCGCCACTGTTCGCTCATATGCCTCAACATGCCAGACGAGTTCGGCGGCCTTCGCCGAGGCCGGTTCGCGGCTTGTTTTGATCACCGGCGTTGTACAGCCGAATTTCGGGTGCTGGAATATACCCTTGCCGGGTGACTGTCTATGCATCCGGCAGTGGGTGGGATATGTCGGTGGAGAATCGTCCGATCCCGTCCCCAGATCATCTGGGGACGTTTATTCGGCGGGTGCGGGCGGAGGTGCCGGAGTCGTTGTGGCGGGTGATCGAGCCGTGGTCGCGGCTGCCTCGTCGGTGGGTGCCTGAGGCGTATGGCATCGATGTGCCGCCGGTGGGTGAGGCGTTGTGTGAAGTGCATGCGCCGATTCGTTGGCACGAGGTCATCGAGGAGGTGCCGGTGGCGAGTTTGTTGCATCCCTCGCCGACAACGGAGCAGTTGCGCGTCATGTGGGAGCAGCTGGAGGCGGCTGGGTTGCGGCCGGCCGCCTGTGTGCACCTCGGGCCGTGGAACCCGGGTTGGTTGCGTGACGGTCGGGCGCCTGATGAAGGGATGTGGGCCGTCGATGTGGTCGGGGTCAGTGCGATCGGGTGCGTCGAACCGGAGCATGCGCAGGAGCTGGCCGGGTTGATCGATGGTCGCGTCGATACGATCACCAGGTGTCCGGAATGGGCGTATTGGCGGACTTGCTGATCGGGGCCTGCTCGACCTTGGACTGTTTGCAGATCCGTTGCCACACTTGGCAAATCCCGTTATGATTGCGGCGCTGCGGTCGGTGAGCGACTCCCGAGCCTGGAGCAAGAGTGCTGTCGGGGGTAGCTGCTCGGGTACCTTTCGGTTCGAACGGGAGTCCGGTTATGGAAATCAGTCAGGCGGAGTTGGACGGCGCGCGGCCGTACTCGCCGATGATGCTTCGCGTCTACGATCTTTATGTGCTGGGTTTCAACAACCGGTTCGTGTGGCGTTGTCCCACAAAGAATCTGAGGCGGCTGTACGACGGCAACATCTCCGGCGATCACCTCGACATCGGTCCCGGAACCGGTTGGCAGTTGAGCCATGCCAAGTATCCTGTCGCACACCCGAAGGTCACCCTGGTCGACCTGAATCAGCATCCGATGGCGATGACCGCCCATCGGCTTCGTAAGCGCGGCATCGAACCCGTCAGCCACGTCGGCAGTGTGCTGCAACCGTTGCCGGTCGATCGCCGATACGCCTCTGTCGCAGCGAGTTTGCTCATGCACTGTGTGCCGGGCAACTGGGACAGCAAAGGCATCGCTTTCCGGCACATCGCCGATGCGACCACCGATGACGGGGTTTTCTTCGGCGCAACCGCCTTGTCGCACGGTGTCCCGAGTACGGCACTCAGCCGTGCCACCTCCAGAAACTTCCAGCGCCGCAACGGATTCCATAACCAAGATGACGATCTGACCGGCCTGGTCGACGCGTTGGAGCGGGCGTTCGCCGCAGTCGAGGTGAACACCATCGGCTCGTTTGCGCTGTGGACCGCCCGCGGGCCCCGCCGCACGGAACAGCCGGGCACCGCCGTTCCGGGCACTGACGACTAGCCTGCCTTGCTGGTCGCGGGCACGAGAAGGATCGCCAACGGAACCTCAGCGGCTTGCCGAGCGTTCGGCACCGCGAACGTGGCGACATTGAACCGGGACCCCTCGATCGAAATCGTCTGTTCCACAACGGTTTCGTGCGACGTCGCCGGGGTGATCCGTTTCATGTCGATCTGGTCGAGCACCCGCCGGAGCAGCGGTTCGTCGCTGTCGAAAGCCGGCGCCAGTTCGCCCGTGGTGCTCACGACGAACCCGGAGCGGGCGTCCACCATCAGCAGCGTGGAGTTGGTGTACCGGACAAGGGTGCTCATCCGGGTGTCCATCTCACGATGACGCAGTTGCGCGGTGAGCCCGTACACGGTGCGATCACGGTCGCCGGACGCGCCCAAAGCCGTTGTGCTGGACCAGAAATGCACCCACTGCCCGGGATCGTCGGGGCGACGTACCGACCAGGAAGCCTCGGTGAGCCTGCCCTCTTTGCCGTTCTGGGCGCCGTAGTACAGCGCCAAGAACTCGCCGGCGTCGTCGGGGATCATGTGTCGTAGCAGGTGCCGGATCGCCCGTTCCTCCCCGGCCTTGCGGCCGTCGCCGATGATGCTGAGGTTGTCACCACCGCTGCGCGTGGCTACCTTCTGCAAATCGAGAATCCACGAGTTGTAGACCGGACGAGGCGTCGTGGGCGGGGCCGCTATCCAGACGACCAGCCCGACTGCCTGGCCGTCGGGAGCCGCTATCCAGTGCGTATGGCACTCGATGCCGCCCTCCGTCCGCACATGATCCACCTGCGGACCGGCCATGATGTCCGTGATGACACCGGTGAACAGCGCTTCACCCTGACGGTCGAACCCCAGCTGCGATGCGACGCGGCGTAACGGCCGGGCGACTCGATGTCCGTCCGAGGAATGGATGACGATCTGCTCGTGCAGGAGGGTGGCGATGACGTCGACGCTGAACCAACGTCTAGGCAGCTGCATACCGAGGCAGCGTAGTCATTTCGAGCCGAACTAAGAACAGATACTGCGGAGTCCAGCACAAAACGTCAGCTTATGACAGTCGCCGCCGCTGGCCGGTGATGCTAGAGTATTGGGCGCACCGGCTGGTGAGCGACTCCCACGCCCGGAAGCAGACATCCTCTTACGTTGGGGATCGCTTTCGGTTGCGTCTGATGGGAGGGCCTCATTAGCAATGGGAGTGCAGCATCATCTACGACACGCAGCGTTGTCTGGGGAGACAACTGTGCGTGGGATTGTTCGAGAGAGTCACCACGCGCTTACTCCGAGCGCGAATTGCTGCGCCCGGTTTCCGGAGCATGGGGTGATCACATGAACGATTCCGGTGGCACTCGCGTCATGACCGACAGGAAGATGCACGGCGATCGCACGTCGACTCCGCAGCGGTCGGCGATGACATCGCTGGAACGTTGCCCGTACTGGTGCGAGCGTCCGGACGGCCATGGCTGGGAGGACGGCGCGGCGTTCGGTGAACTGATGAGGGTACACCGACACACCTTCCCCATTCCCGGCACCGATCACGGCAGCTTCATGGTGCTCGCTACCGAGTGCCTCGGCCGGGCCGGTATCGAGCGTGAACCGATGAGCTATGTCGTCGATACCGGCATCGGCAGCGACGGCGACCTCGGCCCCGCCGGTGCCCTTGGCCTCGCCCAGGTGCTGGCTGCGGCGCTCGCCCTCGAAACCCACGGCTGGGCAGGTAGATCCACGGCTTGCCCGGCCGGTTGGACAAGTACATCGGATATCGATGAATGAGGTGCACCAGAGATTGCCGGGTGGTACGGGCCACGCCTGATCCTTGGCTCGACAGAGGGGATCGAGCCAAGGATCAGGGCGGTCTGGTCGACCACCGGCAGGTGTCCGGCACCAGGCACCACAACGATTCGGCTGTTATTTCCATTTCGGGGGAGAACATGACTATCAGTGCATTTCCGGCAACTATGAATGTGCGGCTAGGCGATCGGATCAGTCTGCTCGACATCATCGCCGCCTATGGTCCCGATGCGGTGGTGGCGCGCATCGCGGCACTGCGAGCCAATGGATGTCGTTCCGCCGCGCGGGCAATGGAGCGCGAACTGAACACAATCGACTTCCGCAGCAGAAGCCTTGATTGATTTGCGGCCGAACCTTGGTCGAGCGGCGGACTCACCACGCGGGAGACGACGACGATGACGGACCTGGGAATCCTGCTCGCATTGCGTCGGGAAACACCGGAGCCCGAATACTGGCGTCGCCGGGTTGCCGCCGAGCAACCCCGCGCCATGTGCACTCTCGGCATCCTGCACGCCGAGCGCGGTGAGATGCCGGAGGCGGAGAACTGGTTCCGGCGGGCCGCGAACGCCGACGACTCCTGGGCGATGAACATTCTCGGCCTCTTCCTCGCCGAGCGTGGCGCCACGCGGAGTGCCGAATACTGGTTCCGTCAAGCCGTCGCCACTGGTCACCCTGACGCGATGGTCAACCTGAATATCATGCGGGCCGGGCGATTCGAGGAACGCGACGCCGAATTCTGGTATCGCCAGATCGCCTACGCAGGCCACCTCGAGGCTATGACCACCGTGGCCACCATGCACGCTGAGCGCGGCGAGACGGACGAGGCCGAATCCTGGTTCCGCTGGGCGGCCTGCGGCAACCACCCTCGTGCGATGGACTGCCTGAGCAGGCTGCTTGCCGACCGCGGTCAGCTCGACGAGGCCGGCTACTGGCGTGGACGGGCCGAAAGCAGGTAGCGGCTCACTTCGGTGGCAGTGTCTGGATCAGTTTGCGCAGCAGGGGGATCAGGGTTTGCTGCTCGTCGGTGGTCAGGCCGGAGAGTAGTCGCGTTTCGTTGCGCAAGTGCTGTTCGAATGCCTTGTCGATGACGTCGCGGCCGCGGTCGGTCAGCTGGATCAG
The DNA here is from genome assembly GCF_042727395.1 of Nocardia sp. NPDC060255. Taxonomy (NCBI): domain Bacteria; kingdom Bacillati; phylum Actinomycetota; class Actinomycetes; order Mycobacteriales; family Nocardiaceae; genus Nocardia; species Nocardia sp. NPDC060255. The sequence continues at coordinate 42,214 of NZ_JBHXAU010000007.1, forward strand.
GCGGCCACGAGCGTCGTCCGCGGCCGCACGCCTGTTGACCAGTCCGGCGTGTGCGAGGCGGTCGACGCGCTTGGTGACCGCGCCCGAGGTCACCATCGTCGAGTCGCGTAGTTCGCCTGCGGTCAGCTCGAACGGGGGACCGGAGCGGCGCAGGGTGGCGAGTACGTCGAATTCGCCTCGGCCCAGGTCGTAGTCGCTGAAGACACGATCGAGCTGCTCGTCGAATGCCCAGTGCAGGCGGGTGATTCGGCCGATCACCTGCATCGGGCTCGGGTCGAGGTCGGGACGTTCGGTGCGCCATTGGCTGACGATGTGGTCGACGGCGTCGGGTTCGGGTGGGGTGTGGTCTACGGCCATGCCTTGACTGTACCTTCCATGGAAGATAATCTATCTTCCATGGAAACTAACTGACGGGACCGTGTTCCTCCCTGCTCGACTGTTCACCCGATGGTGGGTGGGGGAGTCGCCAATTCGGCGATGGCCGAGTCGTTTTCGTCTGACCGATCACTGCTCCGATATCGCGAGCGGTCCGCTATTGATCGGCCATCTTCGAGGGCTTCCGGTAAGCCCGAACAATCAGAAAGAAGCAGTTGGCTACACAGGATGAACACCAGAATTCTGCCCTGCGATCGTGGCTGGGCGTCGCGGCGATTACCGCCAGTTTGTTCGTGTTCGTCACGACCGAGCTGATGCCCGTCGGTCTACTTACTCCGGTGAGTACCAGCCTGAGCATATCGGTGGGCGTCGCCGGGCTGATGGTTACTTTGTACGGCATCTCGGCCGGGCTCGGCGTGCCGTTCATCGTGGCATGGACCAGGCGCGTCAACCGGCGCATGCTGCTCTCCGCGCTACTGGCGATATTGGCGCTCGGCAATCTGATCACCGCTCTCTCGCCGAACTATCCGCTGGTCCTGACGGCAAGGCTGGTCATGGGATTCGCCAACGGCGTGTTCTGGGCTATCGGCGTCGGCATGGCGATGCGCCTCGTTCCGGAACGGCACGCGAGCAGGGCGGCCGCGGTCGCGTTGTCCGGCATCTCGATCGCCACGGTGGTCGGCATGCCGTTGGGAACGTTTCTGGAAAGCCTAACCAGTTGGCGGACCACGTTTCTCATCTGGAGTGGTCTCAGCGCGCTGGTCTTCCTCGCGGTCGCGGCGATAGTTCCCTCGCTGCCCTCGGACAACGCGGTCTCGGTCCGGGAAGTATTCGGGCTGCCGCTCAAAAATGTACAGCTGCGTTTGGTGATGGTTACCGTAATATTGTATGTACTCGGCCATTTCGGGGCATATACCTTCATACGTCCCTTCCTGGAAGGCAATTCGTCCGTCACACCCGCCTACATCACCGGATTGTTGATCATTTATGGCGCAGGCGGCGCGGCCGGGAACTTCATCGCCGGATATACGGTGACCAAGAATCTGCGGGCCAGCTTCATCGTCGCCTGTGCGGGACTTGTGGCTTCCTTGCTGTTGCTGCTCATCATCGGTCACAGCGCGGTCGGGCTGATCATCTCGCTGACCTTCTGGGGAGTGTCCTTCGGTGCGATGAACCTCTGTCAGATCAACATGACGCTCGCCGCCGCGCCGAACACCTTCGAGGCCGCCATGTCGCTGAATACCTTGGGCTACAACACATCTATCGCCCTCGGCGCGCTCTTCGGCGGACTGTTCGCGGATCACCTGGGTGTCCGAAGTGTGTTCTGGTTCGGTGTGGCGCTGACCGCCGCTTCGCTGCTGCTCACGCTCAGTACTCGCCGGAGGGCCGCCGATCCGGTGCCGGACGAGGCGCTGGTCGCCGCTAGCTAAGCCGGTGCTATGTCTGGCAGAGTGTCGAGCGGTGCCAATGTTCGCGGACCGGGGGGTTAGAGACTTGCGTAGCAACGGAATCGGCTTGGAAAGTGACGCCTACTCGGTGTCCGGAATCCTCGGGCGCGACGGTTGGTATCGAGATCCGATGTGGGCGGTAGCTTTTCGGCTGACCCCGGTGGAACAGCAATTGCTGCGGACTTGGGAGTTGCGGCGACTGCAGTTCATCGCGCACGCCGGTGCCGCCGCTCTGACGACGAACCAGACCTACACCCGACTCGAACACAGTCTCGGATTGCTCACACTGGTAGCGCATTTCGCGCCGGACGATGAGGTCGCCAGGGTCGCGGCGCTCCTGCACGACATCGGGCATCTACCGTTCAGTCACACCTTCGAAGGCGTGGCCGATCTGAACCATCACGAGCTGGGTCGGCAGCGTATCCGCGGGCTGGCACCGCTGCTGGCCGCACACGGCATGGACACGGAGACCGTGCTCCGGGTGGAAGAGCCGGGCGGCGTGTCGGTGCTGCGCGGACTGCCCGGAGGGCTCAAGCTCGATCACCTCGAGTCATTCGTGCGCAGCGGCCGCACCCATGCTCGATTGTCCGAATCACCACCGGACACGTTGGCGAAGCTGCGATTGGTCGACGGGGCGGTGCACACCGACCGGGCCACGGCCCGCTATCTGGCGGACCTGGCGTTCGGCGAAGCGCTGTACCTGTGCGGTTGGGACAACGTGCTGCCGAACGGTGCGCTGCGCGGGCTGGTCGGTGTCCTGCTCGACGAGTCTCCCGAACGAGCCGCCGACATCGCGCCGATGACCGATGACGAGTTATGGGCCCTGCTGCTCACCGATGCGCGGACGGCCGAACTGACCCGGCACCTCCGCCGCGATCCCTTGGGCTGGCAACTGCTCGCCGACGGCCACCCGGACGCCTCGCTCGGCTGGGTGTACCAGGTCGACCGTCTCTACCTGGACACGGCCTGCGTGGATGGGGTGCCGCTCGGGTTCCGGGCGGAGCAGTCGGCCGAACTGCCCCGGCTGCCGTGGCGGTGCGTGGTCGTCCCGCCGAGCTGAACGGCGGTTCAGTTGGTGATATTGGCGACGGTCCACGCTTGCGTAGGTACCTAGACCTCCAGGAACCGTTGAAACGCAACAGCTCCCATGGTTGACCCCGACGTGATCGCATTCGTCGCCGTACCCTCGAACGCAGTTACCGCAGACGAAGGGATCGACGCGATGGCCGAAGCGGCTTACCTCACCATCGCGGACGACTACGCACGACGGATACGCAACGGAACCCTCCCCGCCGATGCTCAGCTACCCAGCCACGCTGAGCTAGCCGAGCGGCACGGCGTATCGCGTTCGGTGATCCGGCAGGCAATCCAACTGCTGGCCAATCAGCAACTTGTGCGGACCGTCCCGCGGCGCGGGACCTTCGTCGTCGGTCAATCGCAGGCCCGGCAGCCCGACCCCGTCCAGTTGGACGACGACGTCGACGAGATCCGCTCTGTCGCGCACCCCATCCGGCGGGCCCAGCTCGCGGGCAACCTCATCACCCACTACCAACTCCGCATCGCCGAACTCTCCGGCATCCGCCAGACCGCGATCGAAGACGCCCACGACCACGGTATGAGCATCGCCGACATCGGCGAACGACTCGGCCTGACCAACGGACACATCGGCTAGTTCGCTGCGGACAAGCCGCGATGGCGCGGATTCCCGGCCGCTGAGCCAGCCCGCTCTCGGACTCGTAGTGGGGGATGAAAGCGTGCCATATGAAGATTGCTAGAAGTTCGCTGGACGTAGATTGTTGCGCTGTAATCTGGGTCACTTCGGCGAGATGTCAAGGGTTTCCGACGTCGGCATCCCGTAAAGATAATCCGCGGCGGATTAGTTGCTAAAACGCTTCTACCTGCGAGGATATGCAAAAATCTAAACTTGTTTGTTGACTCGCCCTGATGCCGTCCCAAGCCTGGATGCATGAACAGAAACACGAGCTGCGCAACATTAGCTGCCGTCTACGTGTCGACCATCGTGTGTTCGGTGTTCGTCGCGGGCTCAGCCTCGGCTGACCCACCTCCTTCCGGTTGCACCTCCGACTACGCGGTGCCCAATCAGCTCACCATCACCTGCGAGCCGGGGTCCGGCGCCGGACAGCATGCGTACATCCGCTGCCGCGATATCGGCGGTGTCCTGCACACCCGGATCGGCACCACCGTCGGATCCAACGGCGGATGGTCACGCGCGGTCTGCGCGACCGGCGAAAGCGGCCCGGTCTAGCCCACCCGAATTCGTCGTCGTTCGGAGAGCTCTGCGCGAGCTCAGCCTGCCCAGTCGAATCCGGCTGGGTGTTCGCTGCCTCACCTTTTCGATCGAAAGGTTGTCCCATGTCCGCAGCCAACGAACGTTCTCGAACAACCAAGCGCGCCGCGCGGCATCGCAAGGTCACCAAACGTAATCGCAAGGGTCTCTACGCGGCGGCCGCGTTCGCATCGCTGGCCACCGTCATGGTGTCGACCGGCGAGGCGTCGGCCGAAGCACCTGCGTTCCCCTCGATCCCGGCAAATCCGACCGACCTTATCCCCGGCCTGAACGCGGCCGTGCCCGGTCTCGCTGACACGGTCAACGGGGCCGTCACGGAATTCGGCGGATCCGTACCGGATATCGGTGCGGCGGTCCCCGAACTCGGCAACGTCGCGACGAACCTCGGACCGGCCGGCCAGAACGTGATCGACCAGGCGTTGAACGCGCTGGACAACGTCACCGCAGGCACCCCGGTGGAAGGTGCGGGCGAGATGATCCGCGGCTTCACCACACCGCCGGCCACGCAGGCCGATCAGTCCGCACCCGCGGCTACGCCCCTGGCTGCCACAGTGCCCGGCGCTACCGCCGCCTCGGGCCCGATCGGCCTTGTGCCGTCCTCGGTCACCGAGCTGGCCGCCGTCGCCGAGCAGGTCATCAGCACCGGCGTCGATCTGGAGCAGCTGGCCGGGTGGGCGGACAAGACCTTCCCGAGCGGCCCGCTGCGGCAACCTGTCGAGGATCTGCTCTCGTTCGTCAACTCGGCGATCGAGCAGGCCGGCGCCCGCCGCGACCCGATCGCCTCGCCCATCGAGGACCTGATCAGCCAGGCGCGCACGCTGTTCGACTTCCCCAAGGACGGTCCCGACACCGTGCAGGCGTTGCGCGACCTGTTGACCCCGATGCTCGGCCAGACCGTAGGCGACGGAGATCCGTTGCGGGGCTTGGCCGAAGGCGTTCAGCAGCTCCTCGCGGACCCGGCGGGCACGCTGCACGCGGCCCTCGCGCCGGTGCTCACCGAAATCCGCAGCATGCTGAACAACGACGGGTTGTTCAGCACCCGGCATGCGGCCCTGCCGCTGCTGGCTTTGCCCGTCATCGTCGCCGTGGTCATCGGTGTCTTGGCGATCGGCGCCGTTGCGCTGCTGGCCGCGCCGGTGATCATCGCGGCTCTCGTGGTCGGTGCCATCGTGCTGGCCGCGATCGCCGTGCCCGCGCTCATCGTCATCGGCATCGTGATTGCCGTAGTGGCGCTGCCGGTTCTGGTGGTGCTCGGCGGTATCGCGCTCGCCGCCGTGGCGTTGCCCGCGCTGGTCGTGCTCGGCCTCGTCGGCTTGGGTCTCGCCGGCACAGTGACGCTGGCCGCGCTGGCCCTGGCCGCGGTGGCGACGGTCGCGGTGCTGGGCTTCGCCGCGCTGGTGGTCGTGCTGGTACTGGGCTGGACCGGATTGCCCGCGTTGATCGCGCTGGCCGCCATCGGTCTGGCCGGTGTGATCACGCTCGGTGCGCTGGTATTCGCCGCTGTCGCCGCGCTGACGGTGTTCGCCGTGGTCGAGACGATCGCGCTGGCGGCGCTCGCCCTCGCCGCGCTGATCGTGATCGCCGCGGTGACCTTCGCCGCGCTGGTCGCAGTCTTCGCGCTGGGCTTGCCCACGGCAATCACGCTCGCCGCCATCGCATTCGGTGTCGCGGTTGTTGTCGGCGTGCTCGCCCTTGCCGCAGCGATCGTCTTCCTCGCGTTGGGTTGGACGGGACTGCCCGCGCTGATCGTGATCGGCGTCATCGCCGTGGTCGCGGCGATCGTGGTTGCCGCGGGTTTGGTGGCCTCGGTAGTGGTGATCGCCGCGTTCGCAACTGCTTTGGTGGCCACGCTCGCAAGCCTCGCCGTCGGCGGAGCTGTCACTCTCGCGGCGCTGGCCTTCGCCGCGCTGGTTGTCATCGCCGTGTTCGGCGGACCCGCGCTGCTCGCGTTCGGCGCATTCGCCGCAGTGGTCACCGTCGCCGCCGTGGCAGCCCTGATCGCGCTCGCAGTTCTCGCTGCTCCGTTTGTGCTGGGTGCACTTGCGATTGCGGCGGTGGTCGGGGTCGGCATTCTGGCCGCGATTGCTGCTCCGTTCGTGCTTGGTGCGCTAGCGATCGCCGCGGTGGTCGGGCTTGCGCTGCTTGCTGCTCCGTTTGTGCTTGGTGCACTGGCGATTGCGGCGGTGGTCGGGCTTGCGGTGCTTGCATTGCCGGTGCTGGCGCTGGTTGTCGGCGCGGTGGTGCTGGCTGCGATTGCCGCTCCGTTTGTGCTGGGCGCGTTGGCGATCGCCGCGGTGATCGGGCTCGCGGTGCTTGCCGCGATTGCCGCGCCGTTTGTGCTCGGTGCGCTCGCGATTGCGGCGGTCGTCGCTGTTGTCGGGATCGGTGCGCTGATCGCCACGGGTGCGGCGATTCTGGCCGCGTTGGTTATCGGCGCAGCCGTGTTGGCGATCGCGGCGGCACCCATTCTGCTCGGGCTCGGCGCGGCTGCGCTGGCCGTGCTCGCGGTTACCGCGGCGGTTGTGCTCGGTGCGCTCGGATTGGGTCTGGCGGGTGTGGTGACGCTCGGTGCACTGGCTCTGGCCGGTGTGGTGACCACGCTGGTGCTCGCGTTCGCCGCGCTGGCGGTGGTCGTGTTGCTCGGCTGGACCGGCATTCCCGCATTGATCGCGCTCGCCGCTATCGGTCTTGTCGGCGCGATCGTCCTCGGCGCGCTGGCCCTTGCCGCGGTCGTCGCACTGACCGCGTTCGGTGTCGCGAGCACGATCGGCCTGGCCGCGCTGGCACTGGCCGCTGTGGTCACGGTCGTCGCGGCGACCCTCGCCGGACTGGCTACGCTCGGCGCGCTCGCGTTGGGCACGATTGTCACTCTTGGTGTACTGGCCCTCGCCGCCGTGGCGGTCGTGGTGTTCGCGGGCTGGACCGGACTCCCGGCGCTGCTCGCGCTCGGTGCGATCGCGGTCGTCGCAGTGGCCGTGGTGGCCGCCGCTTTGACTGCTGCTGCGGTCGTGGTTGCCGGTCTCACGGTGGGCACGCTGACCGTGCTGGCAGGCTTGGCGTTCGCCGCCTTGGTGGTCACCGCGGTGCTCGGCTCGCCGGTGCTCGCCGCGCTGGCCGGTCTGGCCGTCGCGGTGGCAATCGCCGCTCTCGCAACACCATTCGTGCTCGGCGCGCTCGCCATTGCCGCGCTGGCACTGCCTGTGCTCGGTGTGATCGCACTCGCTGTGCTCGCAGCACCGTTCGTGCTCGGCGCGCTCGCTATCGCCGCGCTGGCACTGCCCGTCGTCGCGGTGGTGCTCGGCGGGCTGGCCCTGGCGATCGCGCCGTTCGTGCTGGGCGCGCTTGCCGTTGCGGGAGCGATCGCACTGGCGGTGCTCGCGGCTCCGTTCGTGCTCGGTGCCATCGCGCTGGCGTTGCCTGCGCTGATTGTGCTGGGTGCGTTGGCACTTGGCGCGGCCGTAACTATCGGTGCGGTGCTTGCGGCAGGTGCTGTCGCGCTCACGGCGCTGGCTCTGGTTGCGGCGCCGGTGATCCTGGCGGTGCTCGCAGTTGGTGCCGTGCTCGCGCTGGGTGCGCTGCTTGTGGCCGGCGCGGTCACTCTCGCCGCGCTTGCTATCGCGGCACCGATTGTGTTGACTGCCTTGGCTATCGGTGCTGTCATCGCGCTCGCCGCGCTGGGGTTGCCGGTCGCGGTGGTACTTGGGGCGCTGGCCCTGGCCGCGCTCGCCACCGCCGCTGTGCTCGGACTGCCTGCGCTCATCGCGTTCGGCGCGCTGGCGCTCGGCGCGCTGGTCACCCTGGGCCTGCCGGTGGCGATTGTGCTCGGCGCCTTGGCCTTCGGCGCGATCGCGGTGGCCACCGCACTGGCACTGCCCGGCTTGATCGCGTTCGGCGCACTCGCGCTGGCCGTTGCGCTGCCCGGGTTGATCGCGTTCGGCGCGCTCGCGCTGGCCGTGACTGTCACGATCGCCACCCTGGTCGGGGCGCTCGCGCTCGGCGCGGTGATCACGACGGCGGTGCTGCTGACCGTCGGCGCGGTCTCGCTGGCGGCGCTCGCCATCGCACCGCTGGTGGTCGGCGCCGTCGTCGTCGGCGCGGTGATCGCGTTGCTCGGTGCGGGGGCGGCAGCAGGCCTGCTTGCCCTGGCCTTGGCGGCGTTGCCGCTGCTGGCGCTGGCTACTGCTGTCGCAGTGGCGGTTTCGGTGGCCGTGACAGCCGCCGTGGTGACCGCGGTGATCGGTCTGCCGCTCATCGCCTTCGGGGTGCCTGCGGCGCTGGCCGCGCTGCTGACCGTCGCTTTGCTGGCGACGCTGCTGGCGGTGGCCGTGCCGGTCGGCGCGGCGGCCGCACTCGGCGCGGCCGCGCTGGCGGGCCTGGCGCTGGCCGCCGGTGGGGCAGCCCTCGTCGGTGCTCCGCTGCTGCTCGCCGCGGCGGCGACCCTGCTGCTGGCCGGCGTGTTGCCGGTGGTGGTCGTGGTGCCGTTGCTGCTGCTCGCGGTGATCGTGGTGGTGCCGCTGGTCGCGCTGTCGAGCCCGGATGTCAAGTCCTACCTCGTTTCCGCGATTCGGGCCTGGCGCGACCAGAACACCCCGCGCGGTGACTCCAACAGCGGTATGACGCCCACCGGAACTCAGTTCCTGGACGACATCCAGGACACCGCGAGCCTCGAAGACCTCATCGCGTCCCTGCAGAAGGCGCTTGCCCCCGCGCACGCCGCCGCGCCCGCCCCGCACGCCGAGATCCCGCTGGTCGGGAACGGCGCGGCGGACGGGCACACCACGAATGCCGACGACCGCCGTCTGGTCGCCGTTTCTCTCTGAGTCACTTCGAAATCACTGTCGCGCAACGCGATACCAACAAAGGAGACAATCATGAAGCCTGAGCCGAGCAACGTCGACACCGAACTCAACCCCGAGTACCCGACTCTGCACCTGGAGTACCTGTACGGCCCGCAGTGGCGTGACGTCGCCCAAATCGTCGAGCGTGCCGCGCAACTCACCCCGGGTGAACGTGAACAGCTCAACACCACGGCGGGCAACGGTCTGCAGGACGGGCTGTCCACACTGTCCGGCGGCGCGGGTGTGGCCGGCTTGTTCGCCAGCATCGGCGCCTCCTCGGAGCACTCGCAACCGGTGCAGGTCGCGGCCGAGACGGCTAAGGAGTTCGGCCGCGCACGGCACATCCAGATCGCGGGAACCATTGCCGGACAAGCGGTGTCACCAACATCGGGGCCCGGCGCCGATGACATGGGTGCGCTGCTGAAGTCACTCACCTCGATCGGCGCTCTCGTCGTGGTCCATCGAGCGGTCACCGCGGCAGTGCTCGGCGATCTGGTCGGGCGCGGCGAGTTCACCAGGGAGGTCTATGACGCGCTGATGAAGCCGTGGACCGACACCATCCGCTGATCCGGCACGCACGACCAAGACCGAGGAGGTTCGATCATGTTCGATACCAGGTTCTCCGGCAGCACCGCCGATCCACTCGGCGGACTGCTCGATATCAGCTCGGCGCCGGTCGGCTTCGGCTACTACGAACAGAACGCCACTGACGCCGAAACCATCTCCCGTTGCCATGACCGGACCCGGGTCGGCCCGGTCGGGTGGTGGAACCGGCATCGACGGCTCGGCCTCGGCGTCGGCATGACGCTGGTGACGTCCTTGGGCTTCCTGCCCGCGGTGCAGAACGCCATCCTGATGGGCCTGACATAGGTCGCACAGCACCGAGTGACGCGCACCGCATCCGCCGCGGTGCGCGTCACGCTGCTGTGGCAATCGCGTCGCAAACCGGACCGAACGATGCTGACTGATACCCTTGTTCCGCCATCTGAACTGCTGTGCTGTCGCCGGTGCCGCCCGGTGGCAGCGAAGAGATCCGAAACAGTCCGGCTTTCACGCAAACATGAAGCATTACCGGCCCGTCACGACAATGTCCTGGACACCCGACACCCCGGAGAACATGCGATTGTCCGTTTCGCTGGTCTGTGCAGCAGCCACGACGTCCGCTCCGTGGCGATAGACCGCTGATGGACGAGGGTCGTCGCCACTTCGCCGCCCGGTTCGGCGAACTGTTCGCCGCCGCTGGAACGCCGCCGGCGAAGTCGGTAGTCCGGGCCGCCAACGCGCGGATCCCCGACGGCGCGGGCAAGGTCACCGCGCAGCGAATCAGTGACTGGCGGCGCGGCAACCGCACACCGGCCACCTTCATCGCGGTGCGGCCGGTGCTGGAAGTCTTGATCGCCGAGGCGCGTCGCCACGCCGCCGACGACTCGCGTATCGATCCTTCCCTGCTCGATCTGGTGCGCTGGCACGAGGATTGGAAGGCCGCCAAGGTCGAGCCGCCGAGCATCGATATCGGACGTGAGCCTTACCGTGGCCTGTGGGAGTATCGGGTCGAGGACCGCGATTTGTTCTTCGGTCGTGATGACGCGAAAAAGCAACTCCTCAAGCTTATTTCGACCGTCGAATCGAGCGATGGCCCGGCAATCGCGGTGCTGCTCGGCCCGCCGGGCGTCGGAAAATCATCGTTGCTCGCCGCCGGGCTGCAGGCCGCACCGGGTGCCAGGATGCCGATAGCGATGATGCCCGGTGACGACCCGATGGCCGCGCTGGCGGCCGCCCTCGAGGCGCGGCCGTCCGGTCATTGCCTGCTGGTGGTGGATCGTGGTGAGGAGCTGTTCACCCGCTGTGCGAATGAGGCACTGCGACAACAGTTCCTGACCGCGCTGGCCTCGCTCGCCGCAGTGGATGCGGACGCGCCGACCACCGTCGTCATCGCGTTCGACACTGTGTACCTGCCGGAGCTGTTGCGTTACCCGCTGTTGACGATGGCGCTGCGCGATCACGCGATGTTGCTCAATCCCATGACACTGCAGGAACTTCGGGAGGCGATCGTCCGTCCCGCCGCGGCCACCGGCCTGCGGGTCGAGGACAGCCTCATCGACACGCTGCTACAGGATTTGGACGCCATCGACGCGCACAGCTCGATACGGCTTCCGTTGCTGTCCTTCGCGCTGGCCGCGACGTGGGCGAACCGGCGTGGCCGCACCCTTGGCCTCGAGGCCTACCGGGAAGCGGGCGGGATGGCCCGCGCGTGTGCGGTAGGCGCCGAATCGTTCTGGTCCCGGCTCACCGACCGGCAACGCGATGCGGCGCGACATGTGCTGATCGCGTTGACGATCATCGGGCCGACCACGATCATCCGCAACCGGATGCCGGTCGAGCAGTTGATCGAGGAGTCCACGGATCCGGATGCCACCCGGGCGGTCATCGCGCGGCTCACCCGAGCGCGAATAGTGGTGCAGCGCAACAGCGAGGTCGAATTGGTGCACGACCTGCTGCTGACCGGCTGGCCGCGGATGGCAGGCTGGCTGGCCGGGGAGAAGGAGTTCGCGCCCGCCCGCCAACGCATCGAAGCGGACGCCCGCGAGTGGGCGCGCCATGACCGGCCGGTGTCGCTGCTCTATTCCAGGACCCGGCTGGAGGACGCGGCGGCGTGGCTGCGTCGCACCGAGACGCCGAACCTGCTGGCCCGCGAGTTCGTCGCCGCGTCGCTGGCCCGGCAGCACGCGCGCACAGTGCGCAGGCAGGTGCTCTGGTCCGCGGTCGCGGTGCTCGTCGCGCTGGCGCTGGTGCTGTCGGGAGTGGTTGTCGTGCAACGGGTGTCGGTCGCGCAGGAACACAAGGACGTGATACTCGGCCAGCTCATCGAGGAATCGCAGCGGATCGAGGACGTCGACCCCGGGCTCTCGGCTCAACTCGCGCTGGCCGCATATCGGTTCAACCCGGACGACCAGGCCGCGCGTACTCGGCTGCTCGCGGCGCAGGCGCTACCGTTGGACATCGCCTCGGCGGCGGCGCACGACGGATCGGTGCGCGATCTCGCCTTGGATCCGAACCGGAAGCTGCTCGCCAGCGCGGGCAGCGATGGTCTGGTCCGGTTGTGGGATGTCTCGGATCCACGCGAGATCACCCCTGCCGGACCGGACCTCACCGGTCATCAGGGAAACGTCGACGCGGTGGCGTTCGCTCCTGGCGGAGCCACGCTGGTCAGTGCGGGCGCTGACGGCTTCGTCCGGCTGTGGGATGTTCGCGATCCGCGCCACGCGAGCCCGCTCGGCATGTTCGACAGCGGCGCGCCGATCACCACCGCGGTCTTCCTGCCGGACGGTCGCGGCGTGGTCGTCGGTGGCGTCGACGGAGCCATAAGATTCTTGAATATTACTGTCCCGCAGAATATTCAGCTGCTCGGTGGATCGGTCGCGGCACACGTCGGCCCGGTCAGGTCGCTGACGCTGGCACCGGACACCGCGGTACTGGCCAGCGCGGGTGACGATCGCGCCGTCCGGCTGTGGGCGGTGGACGACGCCGCAAACCCCACTCCGTTGGGGGCGCCGCTCGACGGCGAAGGTGCCGTGCAGGCAACAGCTTTCGGCCCTGCGGGCAAGTTCGCGGCGGGCACCGCCGACGGCGTGGTGCACGTGTGGAATGTTGCTGATCCAAACCGTCCGCAACTGCTCGGCCGACAACAAACGCGCCCGGTGCCGATAGCGGGGCTCCAATTCTGGTCGGGCGGGCAGGTGCTCGGCGTAGCGGATGTCGGCGGCACCGTTCGGTTCTTGAACACCAACCGCATCGATCGAATCGCCCCGGTCGGCCGGGAGCTGCACGGCAACAGTGGTTCGGTCCGCACCTTTGTGATCGTCTCGGACACCCAGGCGGTGAGCGCGGGCACCGACGGGCGAATCCGGACCTGGAGTCATGCGCGGGTGAACGTTCCCATCGCGTTCGCGGGCTCGCTCGGTTCGATCGGCTTCGACGGTGCGGGCAAGCTGCTCGCCAGCGGACTTCGTGACGGTCAGGTCAACATCTGGGGCGTCACCATTCCGTTCTACAGCCGATCACTCAGCGCGATCACCGTCGGTCCGCCGGACCGCCACGGGGCGCAGGTCGCCTTGCGGCCGGACGGCTCACTCCTGGCCACCGCGGGCAACAACGAGGTGCGATTGTGGAACCTCGCCGATCCGGCCCGGCCCGTACCGATCGGTCCGCTGCCCGGTACCGGTCTCGGCGGGCCGCTCGCTTTCGCGCCCGACGGCGACCGCCTGCTCACCGGAATCGGCCGTCGGTCGCTGCAGCTGTGGGATGTGTCCGACCCGGCCGCCGCGCGCCCGCTGGGGCAACTGCTGACCGGACACGACCGGGAGCTCGAACTGGCGGCGTTCGCGCCCGCGCGGCCGCTGGTCGCCGCGGCCGACGACAGCGCGCGAATCCACCTGTGGGACATCGCCGATCCGGCCAAGGCCGTGATGACGTCGATCGACGTCCACGGCGCGAACGTGCGGGCGTTGGTCTTCGCGCCGGACGGTAAGACGCTGTTCAGTGCGGACAGCAACGGTATGATCCGCGCATGGGACATCGCCGACCCGGCACGAGTGCGTGAGCTCGGCTCGGCACGGGCGCACACCGCCGCAGCGCGGACCCTGGCGATCGATCAGTCCGGTCAGCGCCTGGCGTCCGGCGGCGACGACCAGGTCGCCAGGGTCTGGGATATCGCGGACCCGTCCGACATCCGGCCGCTCGGCGCCCCGATCGAAGCGAAGCTCGGCTGGACCTGGTTCCTGCGCTTCGACCCACGCGACGAGTCCCGCCTGCTCGGCGTCGGCGACCAAATGTCGGCCGAGTGGTTCATTGATCCGCAACGGGTCGCGGACCAACTCTGCGCGTCGTCGGCGATGCGGGTGGACGAGCAGACCTGGCGAGACCTGTTGCCCGCCATCCGTTACATCCGCCCCTGCTGAACGTCACGGGCGCTCGTTGCGATCCGCTGGTACATCGGCGACCGGCATCAATTCGACTGTGTCCGAGGCAAATACGACAGGCCCCGGCTAGGCGCGGCAGACCGTCGGCGTAGTCGTATCCTCGGCATGTACGCCGGATCGACTGCTGGCGCGTCGGGTTGTGCACGCGGACAGTCTTGCTCGGAAATCGGCCTGAATCCAAGTTAGAGAGTGATCGTTCTCTACTATGGAAAGGTGGAATCGAGCGGAGGGCTGCGGCATGTCTGAGTGGCGGCTGGACGGCAAGGTGGCGGTGGTGACCGGCGCGGCGTCGGGGATCGGGGCGGCGACGGCCGTCGAATTCGCCCGCCGCGGTGCGACATTGGCGCTGGCCGATATCGATGAGGTCGGAATCGAGGAAACGGCACGCCTGGTGGCGGCGCTCGGTGTCGAGGTCAGTACGCACATCGTCGATGTCGGGCACGAGGACGCGATCTATGCCTTCGCCGACACCGTCGAAAGCCACTGTGGCGGAGCGGATATCGTGCTCAACAACGCCGGGGTCGCGGTACTCGGGGATGCCGTGACGATCAGTGACGACAGCCTGCGCTGGATCGTGGACATCAACTTCTGGGGCGTCGTGCACGGCACCCGGGCATTCCATCCGATTCTCGAACGATCCGGTGGCGGCACCATCGTCAATGTGTCGAGCGTATTCGGGTTGCTCGGCATGCCGAGTCAATCCGCCTATAGCGCAACAAAGTTCGCGGTACGTGGGTTCACCGAATCGGTGCGAATGGAACTGTTGCTCGCGGGCTCACCCGTGCGCGTTATGGCGGTACACCCGGGTGGGATCCGGACCAATATCGCGCGGTCCACCCGGATCGAGGGCACCGGTGTCGCGCGTGCCGATTCCGCCGCGGCCAATGTCGCGATGTTCGACCGGATGGCGCGAACGTCGCCAGAACAGGCGGCAGTGGCGATTGTCGACGGGATCCGGCGCGGTAAGGCGAAGGTCCGGATCGGCGCCGACGCGGTGGTGCTGGATGTGGTCCAGCGGCTGTTCCCCGTCGGCTATCAGCGCATCATGCTGACCGTGATCAAGCGTGGCCTCCCGGCATTGAAAAGAGCATCGGCAGAAAAGGAATCATGATCCGTACCGAACGTGACGGCACCATCTGACCGTGTGGCTGAACAACCCGCCCTACAACTTCTTCACCAGTGAGATCATGACCGCGCTATTCGTCAGCCACTACGACGTCGCCGAAATCCGTTTCGGTTCGTGACGCCCGTCATAGAGATCGGTCGCCTTATCCACGGACAGTTCACCGAGAGTTAAATCCGATCTCAGTAAACTTTCGCACCAAGGGGGTTACGGGGGAATTCATACGTTGGATCGAGCCTCGCTGGAGGGCCGGTGGAGGTTCGTCGTGGATATCGATGTGGGTGACGCGGGCACCGACACTCTGGAACAGAGTGCCGGGAAGCGCAGTATTCGGCTGATTGCCGTGCTCGGCGCGCTGTCCGCGTTCGGTCCGGTCACCACCGACCTCTACCTGCCGAGCCTGCCGCAAACCGCTTCGGCACTGCACACCTCCCAGTCGGGGGTGCAGTCGTCGCTCACCGCGTGCCTCATCGGACTCGCGTTCGGTCAGCTGGTCGTCGGTCCGATCAGTGACGCGCGAGGCCGGCGCGGGCCGTTGCTGGCGGGCATGGTGCTGTTCTGTGCTACCTCGCTGCTGTGTGCGGTCGCGCCGAATGTGCTGGTATTCGATCTGTTTCGGCTGCTGCAGGGGCTCGCGGGGGCGGCGGGCATCGTCATTTCGTTCGCCGTTGTCCGGGACGTGTATCAGGGTGCGGCGGCCGGAAAGGCCTTCTCGATCCTGCTCGCCGTGAATGGCGTCGCGCCGATCATCGCGCCGGTGGTCGGCGGTCAGTTGTTGCGATTCGTGGACTGGCGTGGGGTGTTTCTGGTCCTCGCCGGACTGGGCGTGGTGTTTCTGGCGCTCGCCTATCGCTGGGTGCCCGAGACCTTGCCGGTCGATCACCGGCGTGGTGGCGGAATCGTGATGATGGGCCACGATATGCGACAGGTGGTGCGGGACCGGTCCTTTGTCGGTTATGCCCTCGTTGTCGGTTTGTCGTTCGGTGCGATGGTCGCCTATATCTCCGCGTCGTCGTTCGTATTCCAGGAGGTGTACCGGGCCTCGCCGCAGTTGTTCAGCGTCTTTTTCGCGATCAACGGCGCGGGAATCCTGGTTGCCAATGCGGCCAACGCCCGCCTGCTGAGTCGGCGTACACCCCGCTCGCTATTGGATATCGGTTTGGCTGGATTGGCGATCGGCGGCCTGGCGGTACTCGTCGTGGTCGCGGTGGGCAGCCTCGGCCTGGGGTTTCTGGTGCCCGCGCTGTTCGTCATGGTGGCCTCGATCGGATTCATCATGCCGAACGCCACCGCACTCGCACTCGAGCCGCACGGCGCGACGGCCGGCAGCGCCGCCGCCGTGCTCGGGTGCACGCAGTTCCTGTTCGGCGCGGTGGTGGCGCCGCTGGTCGGGCTCGGTGGGGTCAGTGCGATCCCCATGGGCGTTGTCGCCATCACTTTGTGCACGCTCGCCGTCGTCGTCCGAACGGTGCTGTGCCGTCCGGAGATTCGGGTCGACGGTGCTTCGAGAATTCCAGGGAGTCGAAGGCGATGGAACAAGATGTCGTCGTGGTGGGCCTCGCCTGCCGATACGCGAACGCGCGCGATTCCGGAGAGTTCTGGCGAACGTTAGCGACCGGACACTCCGACATCGCGGAAGTCGGCCCCGACCAATGGGATCGGGACCGCTTCTTCGCGCCGGGCGACCGCAACCCCGGGAAGATCAACACGAAGTGGCTGGGCAAGCTGGCGGGGGCGCGCTACTTCGACAATGCGTTCTTCAACTTGTCGCCGCGCGAAGCGGTTGCCATCGATCCGCAGCATCGACTGCTGCTGGAGGAAACGTGGCACTGCGTCGAAGATTCCGGGCTGCCGATCGACCTGCTGCAGTCGGGCCGCACCTCGGTGAACGTCGCGCTGATGGCGCAGGACTACCTGATCAAGGGCATCTCCAACAATAAACAGGTCGACGCCTTCGATCCCACCGGCAACTACGCCTGCATTGCGGCCAACCGAATCTCGTTCCTGCTCAACCTGAACGGGCCGAGCAGAGCCGTCGACACCGCCTGCTCCGCCTCGTTGGTCGCGTTGGCGCAGGGCCGCGCCGACCTGCTCACCGAGGACTGCGATTTCGCGCTGGTCGGCGGGGTGAACGTGGTCTGCTCGCCGTGGCGGTATCTGGCGTTCTCCCAGTCGCGGATGCTCAGCCCTGATGGACGGTGCTTCACCTTCGATCGGCGCGCCAACGGGTACGTCCCGGGCGAGGGCGTCGGCGTGGTGCTGCTGACCACCCGCGCCAAGGCCGAACGTCTCGGCTGCCACATCTACGGTGTGCTGCGCGGTATCGCCACGAATCACAACGGGCACAACCGGAGCCTCACCGCGCCGAGCGTCGCGGCGCAGGCGGACGTCATCAACCGGGCACTGGCCGCCGCAGGGGTCGAACCGTCGGCGGTGAGCTATGTGGAGGCGCACGGCACCGGAACCAGCCTCGGCGATCCCATCGAGATCGAGGCGCTGAACAGCGTGTACGGCCGGGATCGCGGGTCGCCGCTTGCCGTTGGCTCGGTGAAGACGAACATCGGCCATGTCGAGGCGGGCGCCGGGATGGCCGGGCTGATCAAGGTGCTGCTGATGCTGCGGCACGGTCGCATCGCGCCGACGTTGAACATGGAGATCCACAACCCGCTGTTGCATGCCGTCGGTGCCACCATTCGCTTCCCGAATGCCCTCGTCGACTGGCCCGCCGAGCAGGGGCCGCGGACCGCGGGGATCAGCTCGTTCGGCTTCGGTGGTGTGAATTGCCATGCGGTGGTTCAGGAATACGAGGCGCCGGTCGGGCGTCGCGCTGTCGCATCGCCGCGCACACCCGCCGTCTTCACGCTGGCGGCGAAAACACCTGAGGCACTCCGCAATACGCTCGCCGCGTGGGCGATCGAACCGCGTTGGGCCGAACCGGAATTCGTCCCGCAGCTGTGTCACGCGGCCAATCAGCGGCTACTGAGCCTGCCGTATCGGCTCGGCGTCCCGGTTGCTGACATCCCGGACCTGCTTGCCGCGGTACGGCGGGGCCAGTTGAGCTCCGTCCGGCACGTCGCCGCGCAGCCCGAGCCGGTGGTGTTGCTCGCGCCGCACGACACGACCAGTGCCACAGCGCGTCTCACGGCCGTGTCCGACTCCGCCGCCGGTCGAGAGCTGCGCGCGCTGATCGCCGATCGGGACGGCGAGTTCGCTGCGGACGGGCGGCTCACGCGATTCGTGGCACACCTCGACGGGCTTGCCGAGTTGACTCGGCGTCGGGTGGCGATCACCGAGGTGGTCGCCCTCGACGCGGTCGGCGCCGCCGCGGCACTCGTGCACGCGCAGGCGATTCCGATGGAGGAGGCCGTCGGCGCGCTGCTCGTCGACGATCCGCTGGTGTTGCAGGCACCGCCGCAGTACACCGTGCTGGTCGGCGGGGAATGCCTGCTACCCAACGAGATCGACGCGGACTACCTGCACGACCTGGTGACCGGCTGCGCCAGCACGCTGACCGAGGTCACGCCGTACATCACTCAGGCAGCGCTGCTATTGGACCACCAGCACACCTTCGCCAGGGCGCTCGGCCGGTGGGAGCAGTTGCTCTCTGCCCGAAGCTTTTCGGTGGTCGACGCTATTCGCCGGTTCGCCGAGGTGGCGCCGGAACTCACGCCGGAACAGCTTGCTGTGCTCGCCCTCGCGGTGAATGTGGCGGCGGGCGAGATCGATCGCGCGTGGGGATTGACGCCGCCGGGGTGGTTGCCGCCCGCAACCGCGGAGTTGGCCGTGTTGATCTGCGACGGCATCGTCGACCGAAGTGACGCCGTGGCAGCGCTTTTCGGCGCGGCCGAGCTGACAGCTCTCGCGGACAGCGCGCGCGGCCGGACAGTGGTGCGATCGGCGCGGCTCACCCGATTCGGCGCGCTGACGAAGCGGACCGAGCAGGCATACACGGGTCGTCGACTGGAGCTCCCTGCTCCGGGTGCCGACCTCGCTGCCGCCGTCGCCACGCTCACCGAACGTTCCTCGGCCGTGGTCGTGCTCGGCCCGCTGGACGGCGAGCCGGCTGGTGATGTCGTGCGGATCGCGGACGGCGACCTGCGCACCATGACCGCGGCATTGCTCGAATTATGGTTGCGCGGTTGCGATGTCGATTGGGCCGGACCGCAGCTCGACGAAACACCACGGCTGCCGGGATTGCCCGGCTATGTGTTCGACCAGCACTCGTTCTGGCATGAGGACACCGATCTCCGTATCGACGGCCAGGTGCCGTCGGCTCGGCAAACGCCGGAATCGAGTGGTGACGTTTCGGCTGAAAGTCCCGACTCGTCCCCGGCGTTCGCCGGGAAGACTGCGGTGACGTCGGTCCCTGCGGTTGCCGGAGCGGCTGCGATCAGGTCGCAGTTGGAACAGCTCCTGATCGCGCTGATCGCCGAGGCGACCCGTTCACCCAGCCAGAGTCTGCATACTGCAACAGAATTCGCGGACATCGGCATCGATTCCTTGATCATCCATACCCTCAACCTGCAACTCTCCGAACGGTTCGGCGACATCGCCGCGACCCTGTTCTTCGAATGCCGCAACATCGGCGAGGTCGCCGCCCGGATCCAGCGCGACTATGCCGACGGCGTCCACAAATACTTCGACTCGGCGCCGGCGCCCACAGCGACAGTGGCACCCGCAATCCCGCCCGCGGTGGACTCGGCATCTCCCGCCGTAGCGCCGACCGCGCTCGCCGTGCCGGCGGCACCTGCCTCTGCGGCAGCCAAGGTTGCCGTACCTCCGGCGGAACAGCTCGTTGCGCGGCAACGGGTTCCGCGTGAGCCGGCCGCGGACGGCATCGCTGTGATCGGGTTCGATGGCAGGTTTCCCGGGGCTGACTCGGTGCCGGAGTTTTGGCGGAATCTTTGTGATGGAGTGGATTCCGTTGCCGAGATTCCGGTTGAACGGTGGGATCACGCCGAGTACTTCGATCCGCAACGGAATGTGCCGGGCAAGGTCTATTCGAAGTGGGGTGGATTCCTCTCCGACGTAGACCTTTTCGACGCTGCGGCCTTTGGTATCGCGCCGGTCGAGGCGGCGTTCATGGATCCGCAGGAGCGGCTGTTCCTCGAGGCCACGCGTGGCTGCTTGGAGGTCGCGGGCTACTCGCGGGAGCGGATCGCCGGGGAACATGACAATGCGGTCGGCGTTTATGTCGGCGCGAGTTTCAACAACTACCAGCTCGTACAGCATGAAGCGGCGGGCGCGGATTCTTATGTGCCGATCAACTCGCAGACCTACGCGGTGGCAAATCGTGTCTCGTATCTCAACGACTTCCGTGGCCCCAGCCTGACTTTGGACACGGCGTGCTCGTCGTCGCTGTACGCGCTGCATCTGGCGTGTGAGAGTCTGCGGCGCGGCGAGTGCTCCCTCGCGGTCGCCGGTGGCGTGAACCTCACGCTGCATCCGTCGAAGTATCAGATGCTGGCGCAGTACCAGTTCCTGTCCTCGGATGGCCGCTGCCGCGCCTTCGGTGCGGGCGGCGACGGCTACGTGCCTGCCGAGGCGGTCGGGGCGTTTCTGCTGAAGCCGTTGGCGGACGCGGTATGTGACGGTGACCGGGTCTACGGGGTGATCCGGGGGAGTGCCCTGACGCACGGCGGCCGGACCAGCAGTTTCAGTGTGCCGAGCCCGGCGGCACACACCACGGCCATCGAGCGCGCGCTCCGGCAGGCCCGCTGGACGCCCGACACGATCACCTACTTCGAGGCGCACGGCACCGGCACCCGGCTGGGCGATCCGGTCGAAATCGCCGCTATCCGTTCCGCTTTCGAGACGGAAACGCCGCGACGGCAGCAGTGCGCGATCGGTTCGGTCAAATCGAATATCGGGCACGCCGAGGCAGCCGCCGGCGTCGCCCAGTTGGCCAAAGTGCTACTGCAACTGCAGAACCGCACCCTGGTCCCCTCGCTGCTGCACGCCGAGCGCACCAATCCGGCCATCGATTTCACCAACTCGCCGGTCTACGTCCAACGGACCCTCGAGGACTGGGATCCCGCCCGGATGGGCGCGGGTGCCACCTCGCGTCGCGCGGGACTGTCCTCGATCGGCGCGGGCGGCACCAATGTTCATGTCCTGATCGAGGAGTACCAGCCTTGAATGCACCCGTACCCCGATACGTCCTCGGCGTTTCCAGCCACACCGCCGAAACCCTTGCGGGCCAAGCCAGCACCCTCGCTACCTACTTGGCCGGTACCGAACAGGATCCCCGTCGAACGGCCTTTGCCGGCACCGTGACCCTCACGGCCGTAGCCAAGACCCTGCTACGACACCGAGCAGGGCTGCCGCATCGCTTCGCCTTCGTCGCGGCCGGACTGTCCGACGCGGTCGAATCCCTGCGCTTCTTCGTCGAACATCAGGACAGCGGAAACCAGCTGCGGGGCAACGGAATCTACGCGAGCCGGGTCGAGATGGACTCGTTCGGCGACAGGTTGGCCGCAGATCAAGAGTACGTGCGCCAACTAGCCGCCGACGGATCCTACGACCGGCTGGCCGCCCTATGGTCTGTGGGCTTCCCGATCGACTGGAGCATCGTTTACCCGGAATTGGAAGCTGAGCTACCCGCGTACCTACCGCCCACCCCGCTGACGCGCCAACGGTTCTGGCCGACATCCGCCACGCCTGTCGCCGAGGCTGCCGTTGCCATGCCAGCAGCGGTCGCCCCCACTGCGACTGCGCCGACTGTCGTGCCGGTCCTGTCTACTTCGGCGGGCACGACCGTGCCGACAGCCGCGACCGGCGGGTCTGCTGCGTCTACGACGAATGCTGCGCCGGGCGCGCTCGAAACCGGCGATGGGGACCTGCGCGCTGAGCTGGCAGAGCTGCCGTCGGCGTTGCGGCGTCAACTTCTGCGCGGGCGGTTGCAGGGGTGGATCGGGGACGCCCTCGCTTATCCGGATGGTGAGTTGCCTGCCGTGGACATGGGGTTCTTCGACATCGGTATGACCTCGATCCAGCTGGAGGAGGTTCGTGTTCGGATCGCTGCCGCGCTGGGGTTTCTGCCCGATGAGACGACGGCGTTCGACTATCCGACGATCGCCGAGTTCGCCGAATATCTCGAGCGGTCGCTCGATAGTGCAGCGGCCCAGCCGGTTTCGGTTCCCGAGGTACCGGCCGCCCGCGTCGCGGAGTGGTCCGATGGCGAGAACGCGCTGACCGCATTGGATTCCGCTGCGATCGATGAGTTGTCGCCGGTGGAGCTCGAGCGCGTGTTGACGGCGATCCTCTGATGACACCCGAAGAAGAGAATGGGCAGCTCAGGGCACTGTTGCGGAAGTCGCTCGCGACGATTCGGGAACTGAACCGAGAGACAAGCGGCCGTACCGCGGCACCCGTTGCCATCATCGGCACGGCATGCGAGCTGCCCGGCGGGGCCGATTCACCGGAGGCCTTCTGGGAGTTGCTGAACTCCGGAAAGTCCTGTGAGCGTGATGCTCCCGCGAGTGAATGGCTGCGGAACGTACACAATCACTATTTCGCGCAGCATCCTGCGGCGGCGCCTTATGCGTCGGCGAACTATCTCGATCGTGACGTAATGCGGTTCGATCCACGGGCTTTCAACATCTCGCCGAACGAAGCGCGCGAGATGGACCCGACTCAGCGGCTGGCGTTGAAGCTCACCGCGCAGGCGCTGGAGCGGGCGGGATACAACCCGTGGCGGATGACGGGCAAGGTCGGCGTCTACTTCGGTGTGATCGGCGGCGAATACGGCGCGCTGGCCCGGAAGTCCGGGGAGCCAGGTCATTATGTGGCAACCGGCACGCTCGACAGTGTGGTGTCCGGGCGTATCAGCCACACCTTCGACTTCGCCGGTCCCGCGCTCTCCATCGATACCGCGTGCTCGTCATCGCTGGTTGCCCTGCATCTGGCCTGCGAGGGCCTCCGGAATGGTGACTGCGATATCGCGGTGGTCGGCGGGGTGAATCTGCTGCTCGACCCGTCGGTGGTGGGAGCGCTGGCCGGATTCGGCGCGCTGTCGCTGGACGGCCGCTGCCACCCGTTCACCGGCGACGGGCAGGGCTACGGGCGCGGCGAAGGCGGTGCCGTTGTCGTGCTGAAGCGGTTGGCCGACGCCGAGCGCGACCGCGACGACGTACTCGCCGTCGTGCGTGCCACCGCGGTCAATCACGACGGCCGGTGCAGCGGCTTGACGGTGCCGAACGGACGAGCGCAGCGGCACTTGCTGACCGAGGCCTTGCGTAAAGCGGGTCTGCGCGGATCCGAGCTGGACTACCTCGAAACCCACGGAACCGGAACACCGTTGGGCGACCCGATCGAGCTGACGGCGGCCAGCGCCGCTTACTGCCAGGACCGTCCGGTCGACCGGCCCCTGATCGTCGGCGCCAACAAGGCCCAGATCGGTCATCTGGAGGCCGCGTCCGGACTGGCATCACTGCTCAAAGTGATTCTGGTGCTGCAACATCGCCGTATCCCGGCCCAACCTGGATACGACGCGCTCAGCCACACGATCGACTTCGAAAAACTGGGCTTGCGAGTCCCCGGCACACACCTGGACGTCCCAGGACGCGAATTGGTCGCCGCGGTCAGCTCATTCGGATTCAGCGGCACCAACGCGCACGCGGTGATCGAAAGCTCCCAGGATCGAACACGGACCGCGGGCATCGAGCACCGCACGCACGCACTGCTTCTCGGTGCCCGCACCGCGAACACATTGGCCGCCACCATCGATGACGCGGTGCGATACCTCCGAGCCACACCGAACGCCAACGCCGAGGACGTGTGCTTCACCTACGCGACAGGACGCGCGCACGGCCCCTTCCGCACCTACGTGACTGGTACGAATCGTGACGAACTGCTCGACGCACTCGAAACCCTCGCCACTACCCCGCATTTCACCACCCGCTCCCGGCTGACCCGAACCGGTCCGCTGAAGCCGGTCTTCATCCTGTCCGGACTGATTCCGCAGCAACCGGATCCGCGAGCCGCCGCCTGGTATCGCTTGTTCAGCGGTTTCCGCAGCGGCTTCGACGCCGTCGCCACCGCATGGACGGCACATCGCGGCACGCCACTGCCGCGGGGGAGCCGCACGGACAGTCCGGCGGCAGCGGCGTGCCACCAACTCGCCGTACTGTCCGGCCTGATCCGAATGTGGCACAGCTTCGGCATCGAACCGGAGATCTGGTGCCCCGACGGCATCGGCATGTACGCGACGGCCTTGGCGACCGGTGCGCGCAGTGCCGAGTGCATTGTCGGCGAATTGATCGACTTGTTCGTCACCGCGCCGGATGAGCCGAGTTTCCTGTCGCCGACCGGCGTTGCCGCGCTGCGGCTCCCGGCGGGAACCGGCCCGGCAATGCGAGAGCCCGCGCAGGCGTTCCGTTTCGAAGCCGCCGTGATCTGCCCGGCCACCGGCGAATTCCTCAGCCCGCGCAGGGCACTGGAGCCGGACTACTGGCGGCAGGCCGCACAGGCGACGCCCGACCTCGGCCGCACCGCGCGGCTCTGCGCCGGCCATGAGGCGCGGGTGGCGGTCGTGCTCGGCCTCGAATCGGCGCCGACGCGGACGCGGGCCGACGCACTGACCGTGGTCGAGCTCGCCGCGGACCCGGACGCACTGCTGGCCGCCCTGGTCCGCCTGTACGAACTGGGCGCGGAGGTGAATTGGGCGGCCTGGTACGAGGACACGGGCGCTCGTCGTGTCCGGGTGCCTACCTCGGCCTACGAAGAGTCGGTCTACGTCCTGGAATCGCTGCAGGAGGAGCCGACCGCCGTACCCCTCGGTGACCCACTGGAACCCCGCACACATCCCTCACCGCGCGGCAGCTCCGAGCTTGACTTCGTGCTCGCGAGCACCGTGCTCCCGCTGGCCGACACCCACAACATCGTGCACATCGGCTATTTCGTCGAGATGCTGCTCCGCGCGACCGCCGGGCTCGTCCCGGACGCCCGCTTCGACATCGCCGAGATAACCTTCAGCACCGCGCTCGTCGTCGCGGACAAGCCGGTATCGGTGCGGCTGACCTTCGACGACCTCGACTCCGCCGCACCACGGTTCGGTTTCCACTCATTGGTCGATGCGAACACGAACCGCTGGCGGACGCACGTCTCCGGAGTGCTCGCGAAGCGCTCCGACCCACCGCCGGTCTTCGCCGAAATCACCGGCGCATCAGTCGGATCCGACACTGTGTACACCGGCCCCGAGTTCTACGCCGCCCTGCACGACCGTGGCCTGCGGCTGGGGCCGAGCGTCCGTGCCGTCGGTGCGGTGCGCCGCTCCGGAACTGTCGCCATCGCGGATATCGACCCCGCGCATGTCGTCCGCACGGAACGCGCGGCGGCCCGCGTCGCTCCCGGCATCCTCGACGCGTGTGCCCAGGTGTTCCACGTCCTCATGCCGGACGTGGTTCCGGCAGGTGCCGCGTTCATGGTCGAACGGATGGCCGGCGTGATCGTGCGACCCGGCGAACCGGTTGCGCCACAGACGATCCGGGTCGACGGCGTCCAACTCGCCCCCGACGGCAAGAGTGTGACCGGCCGATTCGCCCTATTGGACGCCGACGCGGCCACGATCGTCGAATGCCGAGCCTGCACCGTCCGGTGGATCGACAGCGGCATCGACTCGGTGATCGCGGCCTCGGACGCATCGGCGGACACGCTGTGCCTGTCTCCGGATGAGATCGCCGAAATCAGTGCGGCACAGGGCTCCTCGGCACAGCATCTCCTCGAGGCCGCGATAGGTCGATTGATCGCCGAACTGACCGGCATCCCGGCCGCCGACCTCAGCCCCGCCGACACGACGGCCGCGCTGGGCATCGACTCCATCCAGGCGACCCGGTTGTACCGGGCAATCGAACCGGTCAACCCGCGCGGGCGCATCGAGCTGAGCGATCTGGTGCAAGGCATCGCCATCGCCGAGCTGGCGACCCGGCTACGCGCCGACGCGAGTTCCTCCTCAGCCGAGCAACTCCGGAAACCGTATCTCCCGCCACGCAATTCCACCGCGCCACTCCGGCTCCTCTGCGTCCCGTACGGCGGCGGCAGCACACTCCTGTTCCACGGCTGGCAATCCCTACTCCCCGCCGACATCGAGGTCTGCCCGGTCGCGTTACCCGGCCGCGGCACCAGACTCGCCGAACCCTTGGTATCCGACGTCTACCGCATCGTGGCCGAACTGACCGACGAAGTACTGCGTTCCGGCGACGAACCATTCGCTCTGTACGGCCACAGCGCAGGCGGATTGATCAGCTACCTCCTGGCCCTCAACCTGCGCGAGCGCGGCCACCCAGGACCACGCCACCTGTACATCGGCGCATTCAGTAGCCCTGACCACACCGGCAACCCCTTCTATCTGGCTTGCCGGGAGGAGCTCAGGCAGGCGGGTTACCGAGACCTGCCGAGCGACAAGGAGATCCGTGACCTCACGGACCCACAGCTCGAAAACCTCGCCGCGCTACTACGTTTCCCCGTCCCCGACGCCGACGCGGCTTTCCTGCGGATGGCATTGCCGATCCTGGCCAACGACATTCGCATGGTCGGCAGCTTCCGTCAGACCGAAGCGAAGGTCCTGGACGTGCCGATCACCGCCCTGCACGGCCGCGACGACGACCGCGTCACGGAGGCGAACATGCGCGGCTGGTCCGCTTGGACCTCCGCAGAGTTCGACCTGCACGTCCTGGACGGCGACCACTTCTTCCTGCACCCCGAACAACGCCGCAAAGACGTGCTGGACATTCTCGCAAGGGGTGCTAGATGAGCGGATTCGCCACCACACCAACGCAATACGACGTGATCATCGTCGGCGCAGGCCCCGTCGGCCTTTTCACCGCCGTGCTGCTCGGCCAATATGGCGTGCGCACATTGGTGGTGGAACGCAGACAGGAGATGTACACCTACCCACGCGCCATCGGCATCGACGACGAAACCATGCGTGCCATGCAGGCGACCGGCATTGCCGCCACCCAACTTCCACAACTCCGGTACTCGCCGACCATCGAATACCTCTCCCCGGTCGGCTATTCGCGCTTCCAACCGCCCGCTACACCGGGCCCGTTCGGCCACCCGTTCCTCGCCACCTTCCTCCAGCCGCGCCTGGAAGCAGGCCTGCGCGTCCGATTGACCGAACTACCCACAGTCGAGCTGCGCGAGGGCACCGAATTCGTCGACTTCGACGAGGCGGGCGGCATCGTCACTCTGATGCGCGACGCAGACGGCCGGGAACAGCGTGCCGCCGCCCGCTACCTGCTGGCCTGCGACGGCGGCCGCAGCCGTGTGCGCCAGCAACTCGGTGTGGAACTCCTCGGCGCCACCCAGCAGGAGAAGTGGCTGGTGGTCGATGTACGTGACGATGACGTACTCGCCGCGGCCATGCGCGACCGCCACCAGGACGCCGCCGATCAGCCCATGGTGTCGATCTCGCTACCGGAGGGCCTGCGCCGCATCGAATGCCGACTGCCGACGGCGACCGCACGAGCCGAAACCGTTGGGCCGGAGCTCATTCAGGACACACTGCGCCCCTTGGTCGCCGATCACCCGGTCGACGTCGTGCGAGCCGCGGTGTACGAGCGCTACTTCCGGCATGCCGAACAGCTGCGCGACGGAAACGTTTTCCTGCTCGGCGACGCCGCCCACCTCGTTCCGCCCTACGGCGGCCAAGGGCTCTGCTCCGGCGTTCGCGACGCGATCAACCTGGCGTGGAAGATCGCCTTCGTGCTCCAGGGCCGCCTGCCCGCCGACATCCTGGACAGCTACGACACCGAGCGCGGCGGACACCTCACGCGCACCGTGGCCTTCGTGCGGCACCTGGCCCGCCGGATCGAGGGTGACAGCGGCGAGGCCCCGGACGCCGTCGAACTGTTGGTGGAAGACCAGCGCCGCGCCAAACCGGCACCCGAATACGATGTCGGCTTCTTCGACGAAAAAGCCGGTGGCGGAAAGATGTTCCCGCAACCGGTGGTACTGCACGAAGGCCACACCCAACCACTGGACGACCTCCTCGGTGATGGCTTCGCGGTGCTGGCGCGAACACACAGCCGCATCTCCGCCATCGGCTGGCGCGCGCTGCTCGGCGCCGACACGGTGGTCGCCCAGGTGCGTGCCCACGGGGAGCCGAGCAAACCCGGGGTGCTCGTGCTCGACGACGTCACCGGCGATCTGGTGCGCGCCATCGGCGACGCCGACTTCGTTGTCCTGCGGCCGGATCGATTCGTCTTCGCCGCGTACCGCGACGCGATGGCCCCTCGGATCGCCGAGTGCCTGTCGGAGTGGCAACTGTCCGGTGGAGGTGCCCGGTGATCGAAAGCCGGAACGGCACAGGGCAGGTCGACGTACTCATCGTCGGCGCGGGCCCGGTCGGGCTCACCATGGCCTTGGCCCTGGCCAACAATGGGGTGCGATTCCGCATCGTCGACAAGCTCGACCGCTGGTCGGAGCTGAGCAAGGCGATGACGCTGACCCCGAGGACCCTGGAATGCTTCCGGATGCTCGGCGTGGCGGACCACTTCCTGGAGGAGGGCATCCTCTCCCGCCGCATCCACCACTACACCCAGCGACGAAACCCCATCGCGGTCACCGATCTTGCCGAGCTCGACGGCGAATTCCCCGGCGTACTGCATCTGAGCCAGCGCAGGACGATCGAAATCCTCACCGCCGCACTGGCCGAGCGCGGCATCCTCGTCGAACGCGGCCTCGCGCTCACGGAGATCGAGCAGTTCGGGGCAGTCCACATCTGCACCATCACGACGGCCGACGGTGCCGTCACCACGATCGAAGCCCGCTATGTGGTCGGCGCGGACGGCAGCCGAAGCCGGGTGCGGGACGTGATCGGCACCGCCTTCGACGGCGCGGAACAGTCGGAGACGTTCATCATGGCCGACATCGAAATGGCCGGTTTCCCTTACCATCCCGAGGATCGGCACGCGTTCTATCTGGATGAGGGCACCTTCTTCACCATCCTGCCGATCGATGGACGCTACTTCCGCCTGATCTCCACCTCCCGCACCGCGTCCGCGGACGTCGACGAGGAATTCATCCTGCGCCGATTCGACGCCCTGCTAAGCACCGTCGGCCTCGCACACGTGAAACTCGGAGATCCGTTCTGGCTCACCCGCTTCAATCCACGCCAGTATCTCGCCGAACGACTACAGGTGGGCGGCATCTTCCTCGTCGGCGACGCTGGGCACATCCAAAGTCCTATCGGCGCACAGGGATTGAACACCGGCATCCAGGATTCGATGAATCTGGCCTGGAAACTCGGCAGCAGCCTGCGGCACGGCGGCACGGCCGTATTGCGCAGCTATCACGATGAACGACACCCGGTCGCCCAGCACCTCTTCGCCTACAACAACATGCTCAGCGAACGCATCTTCGGCCGCAATCGCCTCAAGCGGCAGCTGCTGCGCTACCAGAACTATCTGCTCCGCCTGCCCAAGTTCCATGCCGACGAGCTGGCGAAGGTCAGCCAATTCCGGGTCGGCTATCCGGCGGGCGGCCTCTTCGCCCGCCCCGAATCGGGCAGCACGCCGGGCGGGCCGCGCGTGCGCGTCGGACAACGCATGCCGCACTGCGCCTTCGAGACCGCGCACGGTCACCCGCTCCGGCTACTGGACGAACTGGGTGCCTACCGGCATGTGCTGCTCATCTTCGCCGGCGAGGACACCGTTGCGCCGGAAGCGTTCTCGGCGCAGGCCGGGCACGAGACCGTCAGCTACGTCGTCTACGACCGGCCGTCACCACGACAGAGGTACCGGCGACCGGTGGGCGGCAACGTACTGTTCGACGTTTCCGGCCGTTGGCGTGCACGGCAACAGCTCGCACCACATACCGGCGTGCTGATCCGCCCGGACGGCTACGTCGCGGCGATATTCCGGCACGGCGACCATCACACCCTCGAAACCTATTGGGACCTACTCACATCGCACACCGAGGACGGACAATGAAGGCACTGCGTTTCGACCGGATCGGCTCCCTCGACGCCCTCGTCCTGGCGGAAGTGCCTCGGCCACCGGCGGTTTCGGGCGAGGTCGTCGTGCGCATCCATGCCGCCGGCGTGAACCCGAGCGACTTCAAGAACGTACTCGGCAAGTTCCCGTACACCACGGTGCCGCGCACCCCCGGCCGCGACTTCGCCGGTGTCGTCGTGGACGGCCCCGCCGGATTGCTCGGCCAGGAAGTCTGGGGCAGCGGCCGCGAACTCGGTTTCGTCCGCGACGGCTCGCACGCCGAGTACCTCGCGCTCCCCGCGGCCGGTGTCGCCCGCAAACCCGCCACCCTGTCCTTCGCCGAAGCCGCCGCCTCCGGTGTGCCGTACCTGACCGCGTGGGAGGCCGTCGAGCGCATCGGCGTCGGCGCGGACACGAGTCTGGTTCTCATCGGCATGGGCGCGGTCGGCACGGCCGCCTACCTGCTCGCCACCGCTCGTGGCGCGGATGTCGTTGTCGGCGTGCGCCGTTCGGAGCATGCCGGCGAACTGCGCGCCCGCGGCATCGAGGCGATCGTGCTGGACGACACCGAGAAGTTCGCCGCACAGGTGCGCGATCGCTTCGCCGACGGCGCCCAAGCCGTATTCGACACCACCGGCTGCTGGCTGCCCGCGGCGATCACCGCGCTCGGCACGGGCGGCCACATCGCGGTGATCGCCGCACCCGCGGACGGTCACGAGCGCGTGCCGGTGCTCGATCTCTACCGCCGCGGCGGCACGCTCGTCGGCGTCAATTCGGCCAGGCACGACACCATCGCCAGCGCCGCCTCGCTCAACAGCCTCGGCGAGCTGTTCGACTCCGGTGCCCTGCCGGTGCCGACCGGCATCGTCGCCCGGCCGCTGGACCAGGCGGTGGCCACCTATCGCGAGCTGGCGGCGGGAGCGAACGATAAGTTCGTCTTCACCGATACGGAGCACTGAACGATGCCCGTCTTCGTTTTCCCAGGCCAGGGTGCACAGTTCCCCGGCATGGGCAAGGAACTGTTCGACGAGTTCCCCGACCTTATGCGCGAGGCGGACGCGGTCCTCGGCTACTCGGTGCGCGAGGTGTGCATGGAATCGGGTGGCGCGCGCATCGCGCAGACCCGATACGCCCAGCCCGCCATCTACACCGTAAATGTCTTGACGTACTTACGTTTTCAACGCAAGTCGCCGCTGCGGCCGTCGTATCTGCTCGGCCACAGCCTGGGGGAGTACTGCGCGCTGTACGCGGCAGGCGCATTCGACTTCGCCACCGGGCTGGAGCTTGTCGCCCGGCGCGGCGAATTGATGGCCGAAGCCGACAGCGGCGCGATGGCCGCGGTGGTCGGCCTCACCGCCGAACAGGTCGAGGCGGTCAGGCCAGGCGACGGAATCTGGGTCGCGAACCTGAACACGCCGCATCAGGTGGTGATCTCCGGCGGCACCGAGCAAATACGTTCGGCGCGCGACGACTTCCTCGCCGCGGGCGCGACCCGCTACGTCGTGCTACCGGTCAGCGGCGCCTTCCACTCGCCGCTGATGGCGGACGCTCAGACTCGCTTCGAGGAGGTGCTGGCCGCCGCGCCGCTCCGCGACCTCCGAATCCCCGTGGTCGCCAACCTGACCGGCGAACTCCACACCGACACCGGGCTGCGGGCCTCGCTCGCCGCGCAGATCTCCGCGCCCGTCCGCTGGGCCGACAGCATCCGATTGCTGTTGCACCGCGGCGAGACCCGTTTCGTCGAAACCGGTACCCGCCGCGTACTCACCCCGATGATCGAGAAGATCGCCGCCTGAACGTGACTACTTCTCGAACTGGGCCCGCTTCCAATCCCCGTACGGCTCATCGCGTTCCCGTACCGCTTCCCGGAAACCGGTAGTGGCCGACCGCAATTGGAACGCATATCCCTCGCGGGTATGCCGGGAGATACCGTCGAAAACGGTGCTGATCATGCCGGAGTTCGCCACCCCTTGCGCGAGCAACGCACTGTTGAGTGCCAGCTTCGCCATCACCAACTGATTGATCGGCATCCGGGCAATCCGTTCGAGCAACGCCTCGGTGCGCTCGTCGAGTTCGTCGGCGGGCGCGGATTCGACCGCGAGCCCCCATTCCTCGGCCTGCTTGCCGGACAGGCAGTCGCCGGTGAACAGCAGCCGCTTGGCGCGCTGGTCACCGAGGCGGTGCGCCCACATACCCGCGGCCGGAATGCCCCAGACCCGAGTGGGCGGATAGCCGATCTTGGTGTCGTCGGCGCAGATGATCTGGTCGGCATAGAGCGCGATATCGGTGCCGCCCGCGACGGCGAACCCGTGCAGCTTGGCGACCGTCGGCTTGTTCGCGTGCAAGAGGCTGGCGAAGCCGCGATTGAATCGGCTCATCATCGCGTAGTCGACCATCGGATCCCAGGTACCCCAGGGATTGTGGTTGCGGGCCTGGACCACCGGATCGAGCACGGTACCGGTGGACGAATCCGCCGACTCGCCGGAATCGAAGCCACTCTCGGCGAAGATCGACAGGTCGTAGCCGCCGCAGAAGCCCTTGCCGCGCCCGGACACCACCATGACGTGCACGCGCGGATCGAGATCGGCCCGCTCGACCGCGTGCGCGAGCTCGACGGGGGTGTCGGCGGTGATGGCGTTGCCGTGTTCGGGGCGGTTGAAGGTGATCCGCGCGATCCGGCCGGTGACCTCGTAGGTCAGCGTGCGATAGCTGATTTCGGTCGGCGGCAGCGCGCGGTCGGCCCACGGCGAGTCGGGCGCTTCGGTAAGTCCCTCGTACCAAGCGGCCGGGCGGGTGCCGGAATGATTCTCGAACTCTGACAAGAGGGTTTCCTGACTACTGCGGGGACGGCGAACTTCTCACATATATTACATACTTGTGTCAATTGACGGAGCGCTGTAATACTGATTCATGGCCACCCACGCGGTAACAAACCAGGTTCCCCCGCTCGTCGACTACGACGCCGCCGAGCAGCCGGTGCTGCTCGAGGCGCTGCACCGCGCGGGCGCCGCACACGCCCTCGACGAGCTGCACGAGATCGGCCGACTGGCGGGCAGTGCCGAAGCCATCGAGCTCGGTGATCTCGCCGAGGCACATCCGCCCACGCTGAAGACACACGACCGCTACGGCAACCGGATCGACGAGGTCGTGTACGACCCCAGTTATCACCGGTTGATGACCCACGCGGTCGGCTTCGGTCTGCACGGCGCGGTGTGGGCGGACACCCGGCCGAATCCGCATCTGACGCGGGCTGCGAAATTGAGCGTGTGGGGTCCGGTCGACGCGGGCCACGGCTGCCCGATCTCGATGACCTACGCCGTCGTCCCGGCCCTGCGCGCGGCACCCGAACTCGCCGCGCAGTACGAACCCCTGTTGTGCGCAAAGGAATACGATCCTGTGCTGCGTGCGCCGCTGACCAAGCGCGGGTTGATCGCCGGGATGTCGATGACCGAAAAGCAAGGCGGCTCGGATGTTCGGGCCAATACCACCGCCGCCACGCCGATGTCCGACGGGACTTACCGGATCACCGGGCACAAGTGGTTCACCTCCGCGCCGATGTCGGATGTGTTCCTGGTGCTCGCGCAGGCGCCCGGCGGGCTTTCCTGTTTCTTCGTCTCGCGCGTGCTGCCCGACGGCACCCGCAATACCTTTGCGCTGCAACGGCTCAAGGACAAACTGGGTAATCACTCCAATGCCAGCAGCGAGGTCGAATACGACAACACGGTCGGCTGGCTGGTCGGTGACGAAGGCCGCGGCGTGCCGACGATTATCGAAATGGTGAATCTGACCCGGCTGGACTGCACCATCGGCACCGCCACCGCGATGCGCACCGGTGTCGCCGCGGCCGCGCATCATGCCGCGCACCGCACGGCTTTCGGTGCGACGCTGGCGGATCAGCCGTTGATGCGCAATGTGCTCGCCGATCTCGCGATCGAGGCGGAGGCGGCTACCACTGTCGCAATGTGGCTCGCGGACCTCACCGATCGGGCGACCGCCGGGGCGGACGGCGCCGACCAGTTGCGCCGAATCACGTTGGCGGTGAGCAAATATTATGTGTGTAAGCGCGGCCCGATCCACGCCGCCGAGGCGCTGGAATGCTTGGGCGGCAACGGTTATGTCGAAGAATCGCGGATGCCGCGGCTGTATCGGGAGGCGCCGTTGATGTCGGTCTGGGAGGGGTCGGGCAATGTCGCCGCGCTCGATACGCTGCGCGCGATGGCCAAACAACCGGAAACCCTCGGCGCCTTTTTCGACGAAGTGAAACGCGCCGCCGGTGCCGACACACACCTCGACGCCGCGATCGTCCGGCTCGAACAGCAATTCGGTGATTTCGACACCATCCAGCATCGCGCCCGCCGCATCGTCGGCGATATGGCGCAGGTACTTCAGGCGTCGCTGCTCGTTCGCTACGGGCATCCCGCGGTGGCGGATGCGTTCACCGTCAGCAGGCTCGGTGGTGAACACGGCGACGTTTTCGGCACCCTACCGACAGGTATCGATACGGCCGCGATCATTCAACGCGCCACACCCAAGACGGGCTAGCGGAAACCGACCGGCACACTTCGTCGGATGGCACTACACATCCGAGGTGACGAGTAGCTGCTCCGCGAATGCCATGAATTCGGTTCGGAACGCCGCGTATTCGGCGCGCAGCGCTGACCCGGGCCAGTCGGCGGGCAGCAGCGGATCGGGTAGCAGCGGGTCATCGAGAATATGCCGCACCGCCGCTGCCGCCACCTCGAACCGCGCCCGCAACGAGGACGAACTCGCGAACTCGTGCAGCAGCCGTTGCGCGTCGCGAGCCCAAAGTTGTGGTGCGAAAAGGGTTTCCGCCATCGCGACCGGCGCATCCTGCGGCACCGCGGTGAACACCGAAACTCGCCGGCCGGCCTCCGGCCCGAGAACGATCTCGATGTTCGCGGGCCGGGTCCACACACCCTCACGTAATTCGCCGAGTTTGCGGGCGCGCATCGTGTCGCGGAAAGCGGTCCGGGCGGGCGCATCGTCGCCGACGGTCGTCACCACCGCCAAAAACCATGCGCCGTCCCAGGTTTTCACCACGGGGCGCACCGCGGCGTCCTGCCTGCGTTGTCGCTCGATCAACCGATCCGAGAGCCGATACACGCCATTCGCGCGTTCCAGATCACCCATGGCCACCATCCGGGTGAGCGCGACCCGCACGGCCGATTGCTGCAGGCCGAGTTCCTCGGCCACCGAAACGATCCAGCTGACCGGCGCCTCCGCCGGATGCGCGCCGAGCAACGCACTCAGAATTGCCGACCGAGCGGTCAGCTTCCGCACGCGCATCGCCACACATCCCCGTCCTCTCCGAGTTACCGCCTGCCGAA
The DNA here is from genome assembly GCF_042727395.1 of Nocardia sp. NPDC060255. Lineage (NCBI taxonomy): Bacteria > Bacillati > Actinomycetota > Actinomycetes > Mycobacteriales > Nocardiaceae > Nocardia > Nocardia sp. NPDC060255. The sequence continues at coordinate 77,569 of NZ_JBHXAU010000007.1, forward strand.
CTCCGGCGGTCGAACCCGAAATTCTACCGACGAGCCCGCCACCACCCGCCGCGCGACATCGCCCGCCCGAAGTCCGCGGCGTGGGCCGTGAACCGGCGATGTGTCCGGCCGAGGCACGAATCCCGTGGTACGGCTAGTTCGCGTTGTTATATGCCGCGACAATGTCGGCGGGGATCCGGCCACGGGTCGATACGTTGTGCCCGTGCTTCCTGGCCCATTCGCGGATCGCGGCTGTTTGCTCGCGATCGGTCGCGGAAGTCGCTTTGCCGGTGCCTTTCCGCTTCGCCCGACCCGTCTTGCGCGCCTTTTCCGCCCACGGCTCGAGCGTCACCCGCAGCTTGCCCGCGTTCTTGGTGGACAGATCGATCTCGTAGGCCACGCCATCGATCGAAAATTGAACTGTTTCATTCGCTTTCGACTTGCCGTCGTAGTCGTCGACGAGGGTGACGGTGACTTTCTTGGCCATGGGATGCGTCCTTCGCGTAGTCACGAGTAATTGCTCGAAATACTAATACCGTATCTTATCGAACTCGGCGAGGAGAAAAGGACTGTGCCGCAGAACTGCCGGGAGCGAATGCGCGCGGCTGCGCGATCAACTGCACAACCATCCGATACGTCCGACTCAGCGTAGCGATTCTGCCGCCGTCGCGGCTATCGCCGAGGCGACCGCGCTCAATGCCGGTGAGTCGAGCCGCCATTGCTGCCAGTACAGCGGGACATCGATGAATGCCGCGCCGTCGATGGCCACCAGCTCGGTAGTTCGGAAATTGCGTGTTTGCAGGTCCGGCAGCATGCCCCAGCCCAATCCGAGCCGAACCGCCGCGAGGAAACCGGCCGAAGAAGGGACATAATGCCGCGGCGGATCCAGCGGTTGCCTACTACGGCGGCGCAGGTGACGGTCTTGCAGATCGTCTTTGCGGTCGAATAGCACCACCGGTGCCGCGGCAAAAAACTTGGCGGTGGCACCGTCGCCGAACCAGGTGCGCGCGAAGTGCGGTTCGGCCATCGGCCGGTAGCGCATCGCGCCGAGTCGTTCGACTGTGCAGCCCTGCACCGGGGTGGACGTGGCGGTGATCGCCGCCATGACCGTGCCGTCGCGCAGCAGCCTGGTGGTGTGCTCCTCGTCCTCGCGGTGAATATCGAAGCAGACGCCCTGCGGTGCCGCGGTCAGCGCGGGCAGCACCCAGGTTTCCAGTGAATCGGCGTTGACCGCGATGGACAGTCGGGCCGGGCGATGTGCCTCGCCGAGTTCGGTGGCGGTGTCACCGGCGAGCAGTTCGATCTGCCGGGCCAGCCGCAGCACCGCGAGCCCGGATTCGGTGGCGCACACCGGTTTTGTGCGCTGCACCAAGACCCGTCCGGCCGCGTCCTCCAGCGCTTTGATGCGCTGACTGATCGCGGACGGGGTGATCCGCAGGCTCTTGGCGGCGGCGTCGAAGGTGCCCTCGGTGATCGCCGCATTCAAGGCGCGGAGCTGATCCAGCTGGAGATCCATGTTAAGGAATCGTAATGGTAGTGCAGAAACTTTAGTTTGCCTTGAGATAATGCCGTGCTTAGCGTCGATGGTCATGGAAGTGTCTTCGGCCGCCCTGGCGGCCCTGTCCGGTCTCGGTTTCGGACTTTCGCTGATTGTCGCCATCGGCGCGCAGAACGCCTTCGTGCTGCGCCAGGGGGTGCGCGGACAGCATGTCTTCGCCGTGGTGGCGGTGTGTGCGCTGTCGGACATCGTGCTGATCGCGGCGGGAGTCGGGGGATTCGGGGTTGTCGTCCAATCGGCGCCCGTCGTGGTGACGGTGGTGCGGTACGCGGGCGCCGCGTTCCTGCTCGGCTACGCCGTCCTCGCGGCCCGCCGGGCTTTCGCGTCCACCGCACTGATCGTCGGATCAGCGGGCACGACGGTCGCGCTCGGGGCCACCGTCGCCACCACGCTGGCTCTTACCTGGCTGAACCCGCACGTCTACCTGGACACCCTGGTCTTGCTCGGCTCCCTCGCCAGCACCTACGCCACCCCTGACCGCTGGTTCCTCGGCGCGGGCGCGATGCTCGGCAGCATCGTCTGGTTCACCGCGCTCGGTTACGGTGCCCGGCGGCTCGGCCCGCTGTTCGCCCGTCCCGTCGCCTGGCGCGTGCTGGATTCCGCTATCGCCGTGGTGATGACGCTGCTGGGTCTGGGTCTGTTGCTCGCGGGCCCCTCGATGTGACGTCGAAACCCGTTGGTTTTCACTGTTCCAGGCCGGTGGACAAGTGAAATCCACGCCCGGTCAGCGGAAACTCGAATGTTGCCACGATGCGGTATCGAGTGTTGTTCGGCGAGAACAGGGTTGGCTGCGCAGACGGCGTGACGGGAGACACAGCCCGCATTGCGTCCGGGGCTGATTGGGGTCAAAGGGCCCGGGTATGCGGCGAATGACCGACCACACCCGAGTTGGAGGAGTTCTTATGACCACGGACAACAGCGGACCGCGCGAGGCCGTCGAGGGCGTCGTCGAAGACGTCAAGGGCAAGGCCAAGGAAGCCATAGGCATTGTCACCGGGAAGGAAGGCCTGAAGAGCGAGGGTCGCGCCCAGCAGGACAAGGCCGAATCCGAGCGTGAGGCAGCCAAGAAGGAGGCCGAGGCGGAGAAGGCACGCGCCGAGGCCACCCTGAACGAGGCTCGCCAGAGTGCTTACGAGAGCGGCAAGGAATCCTAGTCGCCAGAGCTTGCGGCGGCGCGGGGACGATATTTCGTCCCCGCGCCGCCGATTTATGTTGCGCTGCGGAACATTTGGGCCGCCTGCTCCCGCTCGGCGAGGATCTGGCGCCGTCGCTCGGCCATCGCGGCGGCCGGTGAGCCGCCGGACGTGAGCGCCGCGGCGAGAGCCGCCGCATCCTCGATGGCGTCGCGGGCGCCGACACCCGCGGCCGGGGTGATCGCATGATCGGCGTCGCCGCACAGGATTACCGGAGTCCGCGGCGGACGCGCGTCGGTGAGCGGCACGGTGCGCGCGTTGGAGACGTGCACGGTGGTAGTGGCGGCGAGCACGGTCTCGACGAGTTCGGGGATCGCGACGGCACCGGCCCGAATTGGTTCCGCCCAACCGTCAAGAGACTGAGATCCGATGTCCTGCATGGCAAGCGGGCCGCGGGTGAGGCGGGTGAACCAGACCGAGATCGCGGTGTTCCAGAAGTGCCCGAACGTGCCGGCAGGCCGGCCGTTGTCGTCGAGCTCCCGGTGGAAGTGCAGCACGGACGGGTCGGTGTCCGGCTGGATCGGCCGGTCGGTGATGCCGTAAATGATGATCTGGCCGGAGTATTCGGCGGTGCGCTCGGGTTCGAGGTGGCGCCGGGCGAGGGAGTCGATGCCGTCGGCCGCGATGATCACGTCGTCGGCCGGAACCGGGTTTCCGCCGCTGAAGAGCGTTCCCTCGGTGCTGTTCAGCTCGGTGACCGGGGTGGCATAGTGCAGCTCGGCCGTTGTGCCGGTGGCGAATTCGGTCAGTGCGCGCATGAGCTCGGCGCGCAGGTACAGCCTGCGCCCGGTGCGGGAATCGCTGCGGATCACCCCGGAATGGTCGGCAGCGCGCAACTCGGTCAGCGGATACGAGGCCTCGTGCAGTCGATCGATCCCGACGCCGAGCCCGGTCAGCGCGGCGTGCGCCCGATCGTCCAGTGCCAGAAAGTGTCCCGCGCCGACGACCGGTTGACTCTCATACACCGTGACCGGCCGCTCGTTCCGCGCGAGCGCACCGGCAAGCAAGGTGCCCGCGATTCCACCGCCGATGATCGTGACCATGCCCCCACCTTAGGTCCCACCATCGGGGCGCGGTGGCGTCCCGCAGCCCGATGGTGGGCGCCCTGGCGGCGATCAGCAGTCGGTCGGTGCCGGTACGCCGCGGAACCGTTCGTCGATCCAGGACATCGCGGCAGGCGCGCCGAGCACCGCGGTGGTCAGGTGGTCCGGGCTAGGGAACAACTCGGACTGCACGCGCACCCCGGCCGCGCAGTACCGCCGCACGGTGTTGTCGATCGAGGCCACCGGAATCAGCGCGTCCTCCTGCGAACGCCATTGGTAGATCGGCATTTTCGGCACACCCTCGTAGAGCTCCAGGCTGTTCTCCTCCAGCACCGAGCGGGCGCTCGGATCGTCGGCCAGCGAGGTGGAACTGGCCACGTCCAGCACGTTGTGCCCGGCACCGGCCGCCAGGATCTCGTTGGTGCAGCCGTTGGCGATCTGATCGCGGGTCGCCCGGCCGAAATCGTTGAGGTTGTCGCTGATCGGCAGCCGCGCCGGGTACTCCCGCTCGAGCCCGATGGCCGCCGCCAGCGCGAGCCCGAACGCCGGATGCCGGGAGTAGCCGAGTCCCTCGGTCATCTTCACCAGGTTCATCGGAACACCACCCTCGGCCGCACCGACGATGTCGAGTTCCGGTGCGTAGGTGGGTGCCAGCGCGGCCGCCCAACCCGTCGCCATGCCGCCGCCGGAGTAGCCGAACATCGCGACCGGGCTCTGCGCGACGCCGAGCTGCGCGACCTGGCGGGCCGCGCGGATGCCGTCGAGGGTGATCATTCCGCCCAGCTTGGCCGCCCCGTAGGCGCTGGTCGGTCCGAGATGATCGGGCAGCGCCACCGACCAGCCGCGCAGCAGCACCGTGTTGAGCGCGGGTGCCTCGCGGACAGCGAGATTCGGGTCGCCGGTGTACAGCACCCGCGAGACGGCGCACTGGGTGCCGAGGCCGTTGATGATGTGCTGATAGGACAGCAGCGGGCCGCCGGGGACGTGGTCGTGCGGGGTCAGCACCGTGGTGGTGGCCGCGATCGGATTGCCCGCCGAATTGGTGGACCGGAACTTGATCATCGTGACCGTGCTGCCGGGAAAGCCGATCAGCGCGGGCATCGGCCGAACGGCGAGCACGTCACCGGGTTTCGCCCGATCGAGGTCGGGGGGTTGCGCGTAGAAGGGGTCGGGGTCCGGCTTGGGATAGATCGGTTGTGCCGCAGCGGTACCCGGCACGACGGCCACGTGTGCGACCGAAATCAGCAGGGCGACAACGGCGAGCGCGGGGCGGATGTGTCGAAACATGGCGATGAGCGACTCCCATTCATCACGACATTCACGGGGATTGTTGGGCATGTGGAAAGTCGAATAATCCGAAAAGTGGCCGTGAATAATCGCCCGGCCGGTGTTCGGACGAGCGACACGATATGGGAAAAAGGGAATGGCCAGAGGGAGCCGCGCCGTGCGAGCCCAGCGATCCGCGGTGGGGCGGCGCGGCATCGCCGCGTGGTTGCCCTCGCGCCGGTTACGGTGGTTCGGTGATGCTGCTCGTTGTCGGCCTTGTCCTGCTCGGGGTGTTCCTGCTGAGGTTCCGCCAGGATCGGCGACGCTTGAGCAACGGGGTGTTTCTGCTGCTCGGGTTGGCTTTCACCGGGGTATGGGCGATCGGATCCGGCGCGCAGGGTGATCTGCCGGTGGTGCTGGCGGGCCTGCTCGTGCTGCTTTCGCCACTGCTCGTGTTGCTGCTCGCCGGGTTGCTGATGATCAACGGTGTGCAGATGATTCGCCGGGAAGGATTGCGGATCGCGAACCTGCTTCCGCTGGGACTCGGGGTGGTGCTGCTGGTGCCCTATGTCTTGCTCGCGGTGGCCATTTTCACCGGTGATATCTGGTCCGTCGTGATTTTGGCGTCGGGCACCATGGCGGTGAGCTACATCGGATTCTTGTTCGCCAGCTTCCTGCTGTATTCGCTGTTCTACGGGTCGTTGCCTTATCGGCCGGGCATGGACGCGATCGTCGTGCACGGCTCCGGCCTGGTCGGCGCGCGGGTGCCGCCGCTGCTGGCCGGCCGCCTGGATCGGGCCATCGAGGTGTATCGCGCCGAGCTCGCGGCGGGGCGCAGGCCGCTGCTGATCGCCAGCGGCGGCAAGGGTTCCGACGAGGCCGTGTCGGAGGCCTCGGCGATGGCGGGCTACCTCGTCGACCAGGGGGTGCCCGCGGACAGCATTGTGCTGGAGGACCGTTCGACGACCACGCGGGAAAACCTGCTCTACACCAAGCGGTTACTGGGCGAGCGCGGCGAAACCACTCGAATGGTGTTGGTGACGAGCAACTTCCACATCCTGCGCACGGCGATCCTGGCCCGGCGCCTCGACCTGGACGCCGAGGTGACCGGTGCGCGGACCGCCTTCTACTACCTGCCCTCGGCGATGCTGCGCGAGTTCGCCGCGGTCGTCGTGGCCTACAAATGGATCAATGTGATCGCCTGTCTCGCGTTGATGGCATTGCCGGTACTCGCGCTGGTGCTGACCCGGGACCTGCCGCACCACTACGGCGACTGAGGTCGGCGCCTACCGCGTCCGGCTATTCGAAGGTCTTGTGCGGAATGCCGACCGTGAGGCCGCCGTCGATGACGAATTCGGCGCCGGTCGAATACGAGGATTCGTCGCTGGCCAGGAAGGTGATCAGCGCGGCGACCTCGGACGACTCGGCGGCCCGGCCCAGCGGGATCTGCAGGAAGTCCGCGGGAATGCCCTCGGTCATCGGCGTGCTGATCAGGCCGGGATGGACCGAGTTGACCCGAATCTTGTGCTGCGCCAACTCGAGTGCCGTCGACTTGGTCAGGCCGCGGACGGCGAATTTGCTCGCGACGTAGCCGTGCAGTCCGGGGCTGCCGCGCAGGCCTTCGACGGAGGAGATGTTGATGATCGAGCCGCCGCCCGCCTCGATCATCGCCGGTGTGGCGGCCTGCATGCCGAGAAACGTGCCAGTGAGGTTGATGTCGATGATCCGCTGCCATTCGGCCAGTTCGAAGTCGACGAGCAGGTTGCCGTTGGCGATGCCCGCGTTGTTCACCAGCACATTCAGCGAGCCGAACCGCTGCACCGCCTCGGCGACCGCGCCCTGCCATTCGGCGGGTTCGCGCACGTCGAGGTGCACGTAGGCGGCGGCGTCGCCCAATTCCTTGGCGACCGCGGCGCCTTCCTCGTCGAGCACGTCACCGAGCACCACGCGGGCGTCCTCGGCCACCATGGCCTTGGCGTGTGCCGCGCCCATGCCGCGGGCCCCGCCGCTGATCAACGCCACCTTGCCGGTCAACCGCCCCATCGAGGCACCTCCGTCTTTCGTTCGTCCACGCCAACGTACTGGAACACGTTACAGAAATGTGCCGGATCGGGTGCTGGCCGCGCGTCCGATGGTGCCACATCGGTGCTGCCGCCGGGGAATGTCGTTGCGGGCCAGCGACTTCGGGAGGGCGCGTCCGCGGCGCGGGAGGCGGTTTCTGATTCCGCGCCGCGAGCACCCCTAGCCTATATTGTCTCAGACAGCGGTCGCGGGCTTTCGGCGATCAGATATCGGCCGAATGCTCTCGTCCCGGTGGGCCGCTCGATTTAGGGTTTCCATATGAGTGAGCCCACCATTTTCACCATGGAATCGCTGCGGAAGGCCGCGGGCGCCGACCTCGGCGTGAGCGGCTGGATCGAGATCGGCCAGGACCGCATCACCGCGTTCGCCGAGGCCACCGAGGATCGGCAGTGGATCCACGTCGATCCGCAACGGGCGGCCGATGGGCCGTACGGCACGACCATCGCGCACGGGTATCTGACGCTGTCGCTGCTCCCGGCGATCATGCGGGAGATATTCGATATCGCCGACGCGGGTGCGCGGATCAACTACGGCCTCAACAAGGTTCGGTTTCCGTCGCCGGTGCCGGCGGGTTCCCGTATTCGCGGCCGGGCCACGATCGTCAGCGTCGACGAGGTGCCTGGAGGACTGCAGGTCGTCATTGCGACGGTCATCGAGCGGGAGGGTTCCGACAAGCCCGCCTGTATCGCCGAAACGATCGTCCGCGCGCTGGCTTAGGCGCTCGCTCGGCCGTCCGGCCTTCGCGGGACGGCGCGCTGTGGCATCATCGTGTAGAACACGTTCTAATTCTGTCCGCGATTCGCGGGAGGCGCACGATGACGAACTCACCATCCTCGGCGGCGCTACGCCGCTTCGCCAGGCGGGTGCCGGACATCGCCGAGGTGCCGGGCGGGCGACTGGTCGAGTTGCCGGGGCGGGGCCGCACCTACGTGGTCGACATCGCCGGACCGGCGGGCGCGCCCGCGCTGGTCCTGTTGCACGGCACCGGATGTACCGCCTACCTGAATTGGTTTCCGGCGCTGGCGCCGCTGGCCGAGCGGTACCGGGTGATCCTGTTCGACCAACGCTGGCACGGACGGGGGATTCGCTCCGAGCGTTTCTCCGTGCACGACTGCGCGGACGACGTTGTCGCCGTGCTCGATGCGCTCGGCGTGGAACAGGCTGTGTGCGCGGGATACTCGCTGGGTGGAGTGGTGAGTCTGGCGGCAGCGCACCGGCATCCGGATCGAGTGAGCGGACTTGTGCTGTGTTCCACGCCGTATCGGTTTCAGGAGAAATGGCGCGAGCGCGCCTTCCACCGGGCCTTCGGGGCATTCGCCGAGTCGGTCGGACCGTATTCCTTCCGGCGCATCGAGGAATTCGCCGGACGGCTGCCGGAAATGCCGGAAATCGCGTGGGCGCCGGGCCGATTGGATCGGTGGGCGCTCACCGAACTGCGCAGTACCAGCGGCTGGGCGATTACCCAGGTGATCGGCGAGGTCGGCCGATTCGATGCCACGGACTGGTTGTCGAGCCTGAAAATGCCGACCGCCGTGGTCATTACGACGCAGGATCGGGCCATTCCGGTCTATCGGCAGTTGGAGATGGCGACCATGATCCCCGGGGCGAGCATTCATCTGATCAAGGGCGGGCATGCGGCCTGCGTGCTGGCGGCCGATCTCTTCGTACCCGCGCTGCTCGAAGCCTGTGCGGCGGTCGCCGCGAGATTGTGAGTCCTGTTCGGCGGCAATGGCGAACAGGGCTTATCCGCGGATCACCCTAACTTTCTGGCGGCGGCAAGCAATTCGGCGACCACGCCGGGTACTGCGTCGGCGAGCGCGGAAATGTCGGGCACCAGTTCCCGGCAGGCGATGAAGCCGAAGTCCAGGTCGTCATTGTTCGAAATCACGGTCACCGTGAGTCCCGCGCCGTGGAACACCGGACCGAACGGGTACATCCCGTCCACCCGAACGCCGAGAAAGTACAGCGGCATCGGCGGGCCGGGCACATTCGACACCACCAGGTTGTGCACCACCGGATGCCGCTCGGCCAGCTTCAGCGACGAGTACACCCGGGCCGCGAGCTGAAAGGTGTTCGGCGGAGCGTACTTCGACCAATCCTGGAGGAAGTCCGCGCCGATGAGATCGTGTTCGGCCTTGGCGCCGCGGTTGTCCTCGGCCACCTGCAGCAGGCGTTGCACCGGATCCTCGACATCGGTGCCGAGCCGGGCGAACAGCGTGGACACCTTGTTGATGCCCGCGGTGTGCCGCGACGATTCGTGCACGGAGACCGGCACCGAGGCGACCAGCGAGCGATCCGGCAGTTCGTCGTGCTTCTCCAGATAGGCGCGCAGCACGCCGGCGACGACGGTCAGCACCACGTCGTTGATCTTCACCCCGAACGCGGACTTGATCTCCTTGATGGCGCCGAGTTCGGTCTCGGTGAACGCGACCGCGCGATGCGGGGTGATGGCCAGGTTGAACGGCGTGCGCGGCGCGGAGAACGGTAATGCCATGCCCGCCTTGTCGTTACGCCGCCGGTTCGCGAAACCGGCCACCAGGCCCAGGGTTTTCGGCACCATGCCGACGATGCCCGCCTTGGTCGGGAACTTGACCACCGCCTTGGCCAGCAATTGCCAATCGTTCGGGCGCGCTTCCGGCCGCCATTCCGCGGCGGGCGGGGTCTTGGCCGCGTGCGGTTCCAGGTCGCACAGGTGCATCATCATATTCGTGCCGGTGATGCCGTCCACCGCGGCGTGGTGATATTTGCAGATCACCGCGACCTTGCCGTCGTCGAGGCCCTCCACCACCGACATCTCCCAGAGCGGGCGGTCGCGGTCCATCGGACGGCTGGCGATATCCCCGACCAGTTCGGCCAGTTCGCGGCGGCCCGCCGGGGCCGCGATGCCGATGCGCCGAATGTGATAGTCCAGGTCGAAGTTCTGATCTTCCACCCAGACCGGGTGATCGAGATTGAACGGCACCTCGTAGACGCGGCGGCGCATCTGGGGGATCAGGGGTAGCCGCCTGCCTAGTTCGGCCTTGAATTTTTCGAAGGAATAGTCCGCTGAGCCGGGGTCGAGGATCAGCAGCGCACACACGTGCAGGTGCTGGGTCCCGGTTTCCAAGTAGAGAAAGCTGGCATCCAATCCGGTTAGTCGCTCCATAGCGAAAGACTACTAGAACGCGTTCTAGTTATTGGGCGAACGGGAGCGAAGTGGATCACAGTGGAGCGCCCTATTGTCAAGTGGGCTAACGGCATTGGCGGCTACTGAATGGCTAGTGGTTCGCGTCCGGTCGGGGGGTGAAATGCCTGGTTGGGCCGTTCCGGATCTTTATGTAACCCGGAGTTTCATGTATGTGTATGATGATTGCTACGGCCATGCAGGAAGGCGCGCGACGATGCAGTCGTGAGAGGAGTACCGATGAAGCTACTTCGTAGAGGTGAGCGACGACCGGACATCGATCCGGGCGAGGTGGCGTTGCACGCCCGCAACGTGCAGTTCCAGTGGGCCGATACGCCCCTGCACTGGATGCCGAACGAGCCGATCGCCTCGCACCTGATCAACTCGCTGAACCTGCTGCTGCCCGAGGGCGAGCGCATGTTCTGCGCCACCTACACCGAGGCGCTGCCGTTCGTGAAGGACGACAAGCTGCGCGAGGCGATGCTGGGCTTCATCGGCCAGGAGTCCATGCACGCCGAGACGCACGACAAGGTGCTCACCGAGGTGCTCGCCGCGCACGGCGTCGACCCGGAACCCTATGTCCGGCAGGCCGAGTATCTGTTCCGAAAGACTCTGGGGCCCAGGGGAAACGAGGGCATCGCGGAGCGTCAGACGCTGGTCGAGCGGCTGGCGGTCATCGCTTGCCTGGAGCACTTCTTCGCTTATCTCGGCGACTGGGTGCTCAACGCGGACCTGGAGAAGTTCGACGCGGAACCGCGCATCGCGGACCTGTTCCGCTGGCACGGCGCCGAGGAGGTCGAGCACCGGCATGTGGCGCACGATGTCGCGGTCTATTTCGGCGCAGGCTATCTGCGGCGCGCGGCGGTGATGACGTTCGTGTTCCCGACCTTCATCACGCTGGTGGTGCGCGGCACGAAATACATGGTGCACCAGGACCCCGAGCTGTCCGACCTCGGTTACCCGCGGTTGATCACGCGTGTGTTCGGCGCGATGTGGCGCGGCGCACTGCCCGGTGTGCCGTCGCTGTTGCGGAGCGCGTTGTCGACCTTCAAGCCCGGTTACAACCCCGGCTCGGTCGGGTCCACCGCGCAGGCGGTGGCATACCTCGCGAAGTCGCCTGCCGCGCAAGCGATTGCGTCGTGAATCTGCGTCCTGTTCCCGAGCGGCTGCCCGCAGATCTGTTCGGCAAGCGTGACCAGGATCGGGCGGTGCGGGTGCTCGACGCGGTCGCCTCGGCGCGGTTGAAGTGGACCACCATGATCAACCGGCGCGACCTCGCGCCGAAGGTGGACGACCATCGGCTGGCGCTGGTGGTGACCGAGCGGCGGATCGAAGCACACGACCAGGACGTGGTGAGCCTGCGACTGGAGGCGCCGGATCGGCGGGAACTGCCGCCGTGGCGGCCGGGCGCGCATCTCGATCTCGAGCTGCCGTCGGGGCGGCTGCGGCAGTACTCGCTGTGCGGTGATCCGGCCGACACCCGCGCCTATCGGGTTGCGGTGCGGCGCATTCCGGACGGCCTCGGCGGATCGGTGGAGGTGCACGACGCGCTGCCGGTCGGCGCGCCGATCACCGTGCGCGGGCCGCGCAATGCCTTTCCGTTCGCCGTGCCGGGCCATGGGTCACCCGCTGCCCGTTTGCATTTCATCGCGGGTGGCATCGGGATCACGCCGATCCTGCCGATGGCGAGGCTGGCGCGGCGGCTCGGTATCGAGTGGTCGATGGTGTACACCGGGCGTAACCGCGACACCATCCCGTTCCTCGACGAGATCGCCGGGTTCGGCGACCGGGTCACCGTGCGCACCGACGACGAGCACGGCCTGCCCGACGCCGCCGTACTGCTGCCGGGAGTTACCGCCGATACCGCGGTCTACTGCTGCGGTCCGGTGCCGATGACCACCGCCGTCGCCGCCGCGGTGCGCGAAATGCCCGGGGTGGAACTGCATTCCGAAAGGTTCTCGCCGCCGCCGATCGTGAACGGCGTGCCGTTCGAGATCCAATTCGCGTCCACCGGCGAGGTGGTCGAGGTGGCGGCGGATCGTTCCGCGCTCGACACTATTCTGGCGGCGCGCCCGGACCGTCCCTACTCGTGCCGTCAGGGCTTCTGCCGCACCTGCAAGGTGCGGGTGCTGTCCGGCGAACCCGAACACCGCGAAACCGTGCTCACCGCAGCCGAACACGAGGCGGGCGAGATGCTCGTCTGCGTATCCCGTTCGCCCGGTGGGCGACTGGTGCTCGATCTGTAACCACGACCTCTGGTCAGCAAGGAGAAACCGATGACGACCATCGAACCACCCGCGTTGGTGGCCGCCGAGCGGACGGTGCGCAGCGGCGAATTCGAGCTCGCCGTCTACGAATACGGCGATCCGACCGCGGAAACCGTGGTGCTGGTGCATGGCTGGCCCGACACCCATCACCTCTGGGACGCGGTGGTGCCGCTGCTCGCGCAGCGCTTCCACGTCGTCAGCTACGACACCCGCGGGCACGGGCGCTCGACCAGGACCCGGCGCACCGAGGACTTCCGGCTCGACGCGCTGGCCGGCGACTTCTTCGCCGTCGTCGACGCGGTCAGTCCGGACCGGCCGGTGCATGTGCTCGCGCACGACTGGGGCTCGGTGCAGGTATGGGAGGCGGTGTGCGAGCCGAGGGCGGCCGCGCAGGTCGCGTCGTTCACCTCGGTCTCGGGGCCGAACCTGGACCACATCGCGAACTGGATGCGTAACCGGCTGTCCCGGCCGACGCCGCGCAACATCTGGCAGCCGTTGACGCAGACGTTGTCCTCGGCCTACACCTTCTTCTTCATGACACCGGGGCTGCCGCGCGCGGTGTTCGGTCTGCTCGGCACCGAGCGGCGGTGGCAGCGGGTGGTCTCGATCATGAACGAGACGCCGCCCGCGAATGTGACGCTCGGCCCGACCTTCCGGCAGGACATGGTCGACGGGCTGCTGATCTACCGGGCGAACATCGTGCAGCGCCTGCTTTCGCCCCGGGATCGGCACACCGAGGTGCCGGTGCAGTTGATCGTCGCGGGTCGCGACGTCGCGGTCCGGCCCGCCGGATACGACGACGAGCGCAAGTGGGTGCAGCGGTTGTGGCGCCGCGATGTGCCCGCCGGGCACTGGATGCCGTTCTCCCACCCCGAATTACTGGCCACCGCGACCGCCGAACTGATCGACACGGTCAACGGCGGGACTGCGCCGCGTGGGCTGCGCCGGGCCGAAGTCGGCCGCAGCGCAGGGCGGTTCGAGGACCAGCTGGTGGTGATCACCGGCGGCGGCAGCGGCATCGGTCGCGAGACGGCGCTGGCCCTCGCGCGGCGCGGCGCCGAAATCGTGCTCTCGGACATCAATCTGGACTCGGCCAAGGAGACCGCCGAGCTGATCGCCGCCGAACACGGTGTGGCGCACCCGTATCAGCTCGACGTGTCCGACGCGGACGCGGTCACGGCGCACGCCGAGATCGTGCTGGAAACCCATGGCGTGCCGGACATTCTGATCAACAACGCCGGAATCGGCCAGGCCGGTGGGTTCTTCGACACCTCGGCGGCGGAATTCGACCGGGTCATGCGGATCAACCTGGGCGGCGTGCTGAACGGCTGCCGGGCCTTCGGATCCGCCATGGCCGAGCGCGGTCTGGGCGGGCATATCGTCAACCTGTCCAGCATGGCGGCCTACAGTCCGCAGCAGGGGTTCAGCGCGTACTCCACCAGCAAGTCGGCGGTGTTCATGTTCTCCGACTGCCTGCGCGCGGAACTGGCCGGTCGCGGCATCTCGGTGCACACCATCTGCCCCGGCATCGTGCACACCAATATCGTTGCCACCACCCGGTTCTCGGGTGTCAGCGCCGAGGAGGAGAAGGCCAAGCAGCAGCGCTACGACAACCTCTATCGCAAGCGCAGTTACGGGCCGGAGAAGGTGGCCGAGCAGATCGTGCGGGCCGTGGAGAAGGACCGCAGCATCGTGCCGGTGACACCGGAGGCGCGGTTGCAGTACCACTTCAGCAGGCTCGCGCCCGCGGTCGGCCGGTTCGTCGCGGCGCGGGTGAAGCTCACCTAGGCGGACCGGCCGCGCAGGTCGGCCTCGATGGCCGCGACGCGCTCGGCGTCGACGCCCCACGGGTGTTCGACGCCGACCCTGCGGTCCAGGTCCCACAGCAGGCAGGACTCGTCCGGCTCGGCGACCAGTGCCCAGGCCACCACGGTGCGGCCGAGCTGCTCGCCCATCGAACCGTGCGAAACCTTCGGCGGCCCAGCACCTTCCGGGAAATGGTGGAGGAAGCGGCCGTAGGCGGCGGCGCAGAACTCGGCGTAGCGCTCGGTGCAGAGAATGAACCCGTGCCAGGCCTCGTCCACGGCGTGTGACGGCATGCCGATAACCTGCCCGTCGCGCATGGCCGCGCCGCAGCAGCGCAACCATTGGCGCAGGCCGATTTCCACGAGTTCACGGGGTTGCCACGGGGAGGTCTTGTAGACGGCCTCGGGCAGCTCCAAGGCCGCGACGGTGGCGTTGACCGTCGCGAGGTCGATCGCGCGCGGCCGGGACTTGCGGAAGCTGAAAGACGGCACAGTTCACTGTACGCAGCGGCGGTGGGCCGTTACGGTTCAGGAATGGGTGAGGTCCTGATCGCGCTGGTGGTCATTGTGCTGGTGTTCGCGACGCCATTCGTCATCATCGGATTGATCGCCAGGGCTTTCCGCAACAGGCGGGTGCCGCCCCACCGGGGTACGCAACGGCGAAACGGCGGGGGTTACGACAGTTCGGACCCGTACTGGGCGGCGGGGGCCGCCGGGTACGCCGGTTCGGACGGTGGTTCGTCGAGTAGCTGTAGTGGTGGCTGGGATACGGGGCACGGCGGCGGGCATCACCAGCACGGTGGTCATCACGACAGCGGGGGCAGTAGCTGTGGTGGTGGAAGCAGTTGCGGCGGCGGGAGCAGTTCTAGCTGTGGTGGTGGGAGTAGCAGCAGCTGTGGCGGTGGGAGCAGTTCCAGCTGTGGTGGCGGTAGTTCCTGACCGGTGTCCGTGGGGCGCGCTGATTACGCGCTGAGCGTAATAGCTGACACTCGTCTTGACCTCAACGTTGATTGAGGTTCCATGCTGGTCCCTGTCGGACGAATCAGGGAAGCGATGGAGGATGGTCATGCGGGCTGTGCAGGCAGTGGAATTCGGTGGACCCGAAGTGCTTTCGGTGCGGGAAGTGCCCGAGCCGGTCGCCGGGGCGGGCGAGGTCGTGGTCGATGTGGCCGCCGCGGATGTGATGTTCCTGGACACCCGTTTGCGTAGCGGCTGGGGTGGCGAGTATTTCAAGCTGGCGACGCCGTACGTGCCGGGTGGTGCCGTCGCCGGGGTGGTCAGCGCGGTGGGCGACGGTGTCGATTCGTCCTGGGTCGGTAGGCGCGTCACCACCTCGACGGCGGCCAGCCAGATCGGTGGTGGCCAGCCGATCGGCGGTTACGCCGAAAAGGCCTTGGCCAAGGTCGAATCGCTCACCGCCGTGCCCGCGGGGTTGAGCCTGTCGCAGGCGGTGGCGCTGGCGCACGATGGCCGGATGGCGTTCGCGGTGTTCGATCGGGCCGCGATCCAACCGGGGGAGTGGGTGCTGATCACCGCGGCCGGTGGTGGCTTGGGCACCTTGCTGATTCAGCTCGCCCGTGCGGCCGGCGCGCACGTCGTCGCTGCGGCGCGGGGACATATCAAACTGGAGCTCGCCGAGCGGCTCGGTGCCGACACCGTGGTGGACTACTCAGAACCGGGCTGGTCGGACAAGGCCCGAGCGGCGACCGGTGGCGCGGGCGTCAACGTCGTGCTGGACGGTGCGGGCGGCGCGCTGGGTGCGGCCGCGCTCGACGCTGCGGCGGATAACAGCCGGTTCTATGGATACGGTGCCTCCGCAGGCGAATTCGCCGCGCTGGACACCGCGGCGGCGTCGGCGCGCGGCATCACCGTCTACGCGCTGTTCGACATCACCGACGCCGGCACCGATTGGCCTGCGCTGGCCGAGCGCTCCCTCGCCGAGGCCGCGGCCGGGCGGCTGGAAGTGGTGATCGGCCAAACCTTTCCGCTCGACGACGCCGAAAGCGCGCACGCCGCCATCGAATCCAGGACCGCGGTCGGCCGCACCCTGCTGACCGTGGGTTCTACCGTCTGAGACCGTTCGGTCGAGCACCTAGCGGGCACCCTGGCTCGGCGCTAGGGTGCCCTGCGTGGAGACTCTGATCGTTGTTGGTGTGGTTCTCGTAGTGCTCGCCGTCGTCATCCTGGTCGTGCAAATCGCCAGCAGACCCCCGGCCGACGAGAGACGTTGGGACAGAGACGATCCTGACGACTACGACGGCCACTGGGATGACCGCGACGACTACGACGAGCGGGACTGACCCTGCTCAGCCGACCGGCGTCAGCACCACCACGGGGATGGGCCGCTCGGTCATCTTCTGATAGGCGCTGTAACGCCCCTTGTTGATCTTATCGACGATCGCGAACCGGCGGGCATAGTCCGCATCCTCCGGATACGTGGGCCGCGCGACCACCGCAATCGTGCGCCGCCCGATCTGAATCTCACACTCCGGCTTGGCTTTCACATTCGCCAGCCACCCCGGCGGCCGCGGCGATCCACCATTGGACGCCGTCACCAAGTAGTCCGCCCCATCCTCCCCATACGTCAGCGCCGACGTGCGCGCCTGCCCCGTCTTGCGCCCCACCGTCCGCAGCAGCAACGTCGGATTGCCGAACAGCACCCGGTGCCCCACCAGCCCGCCGCTGTTCTCGTACACCCACTGATGCACCTTCAGCACATTCGCGAACACACTCGACATGATCGACCCTCCAGATCGGTTGCCGGACGCCCAACCCTAACCGCCACCCCGGGTCCAACTGGTGCAAGCCCCACCCCAGCCGGTAGCATCCCCCACGCCTGCGGTTCACCCGCAGAACAGGGGCGGTAGCTCAGTCGGTTAGAGCCGTGGACTCATAATCCATTGGTCGCGGGTTCGAGCCCCGCCCGCCCCACAAACCCGCTGCACTCGTACGTGAGCTGTGCTCATGCGGCGCATTCGCCTGGCTCGTTTCGCTCGAATTTTGCGGGGGGCGAAGCCTCCACGCCCCACTCGGCGGGCTGCGCCCCCCGGACCCCCATCCCGGTACGCCGGTCCCGAGGCCGTGCCCCGGACTCCTCCCAGTGATCCGCAAGGCTGTGGTTTTAGAACACGTCGCGCAGGGTCTCGATGACGCGGCTGCCGTTTATATCGATGCCGTCGGCTGCGGTCGGCGTGGCGCTGAGCATTGTCAACGCCTCGCTCGGTTTGCCGGACGCCAACAGTGCTTTCGCGGTGTTGGCGGCCTCGGCTTCCTTTGCACGGTGGCCGATCTTCCGAAACAGGTCCAGCGCCTGCTGGGAGAGGTCGGCGGCGCGCTCGGGATCGCCGATCGCGAGGTAGACCGCGCCGAGGTTGGCGAGTGCTTCGGCTTCGCCGAGGCGGAAGCCGGTCTCCCGGAACAAATTCAAGGCTTGTCGGGACAGGCTTGCGGCCTGCTCGAGGTTGCCCGTTTCCCGGCGCACCGTCGCGAGGTTATTGAGGTTGGTGGCTTCGCTGACGGGGTTGCCGATTTCCCGGAACAGAGTCAATGCGTGCTGGATGTGGGCGGCGGCTTGCTCGTGATCCCCGATGTGGTGGCGCACGAGGCCGAGGTTGCCGAGGGCGGTGGCTTCGCCGCTGGGGTTGCCGATTTCGCGGAACAGTGCCACGGCGGGCAGCAAAACGTCGGTGGCTTGTCCGTAGTCCCCAGTCTCGCGGTGCACGCTGCCGAGCATGTTGAGAGCGTCGGCTTTGCCGAGGCGGTACCCGGTCTCTCGGAACAGGATCAAGGCTTGCTGGAGCAGGTCCGTGGCCTGCTCGTAGTCGCCGGTATCCCGGAATATGCAGCCGAGTCTGGCCAGCGTGTCGGCTTCGCCGATGGGATGGTCGGTCTCCCGGTACAACGTCAGGGCCTGCCAGAGCAGGTCGGCGGCCTGCCCATAGTCACCGGTGTGCCGGTGTAAGCCGCCGAGGATGGCCAAGGTGTCGGCTTCGCCGACGGGATACCCGGCCTCCCGGTACAGGTTCAATGCCTGCCGGATCAGGTCGACGAGGGGCTTCCCGGTCGACCACTGCACGATGCCCAGGTTGGTGAGGGCGTTGGCGTGGCCGATGCGGTCGCCGAGATGGTCCGCGGCCGTGGCGGCGCGCCGGTGCAGCCGCAGGGCCGATGACCACGATCCTTCGCGTTCCAGCAATGCTGTCAGCACCTCGGTCAGGTCGACCATGCGTGCCGGATCGTGATCGGCGGTGTACTCGACACAGGCGAGCAGATTGGCTCGCTCGGTACGCATCCATGTCAGCGCGTGCACGTCGTCGTCGAATTCTCGCACCAGAGCACCGGGCACGGCGGCGGAGTTGTTGCCGTCGGCAAGCCGTGGCCTGCGCGTCAGCCATCGGTCCGCCGCCGCCGCGGTGCGTTGGTAATAGTCAAGCAGCCGTGATCGCGCACCGCCTCCGTCGCTGGATGACGCGGCGGCGAGGGCGCACGCGTATTCGCGCACCAGGTCGTGCAAGCGGTACCTACCGAGTGTTGTCTCCTCGACGAGGTTGTCGGTGTACAGAGCGTCGAGTTCGGTTCGGGCTTCCACGAGGGAGATGTCGTTCAACGCGGCAACGGCATGGGCGTCGAAGTCGGGGCCCGGATGTACTCCCAGCATGCGGAACAGTCGCTGCCTACCGGATGGCAGATTGTCGTAGGAAGCGGTTAACGCAGCACGAACTGCGCGCTGACCGCCATCGAGTTCACCGAGCCGATCACGGGCGGCGCGGAACTCCTCGGCCAGCCCAGTGAGTGTCCACACCGGATGGTGGGCGAGTCGGCCGGCCAGTAGCACGATCGCCAGTGGTAGGTATCCGCACAATCGGACGATCTCGGTGACGGCTGCGGTGTCGTCGCCGTACGGGTTCCGTTGTGCCAGTTGGCAGAACAGGTCGATGGCGCTGTCGGGGTCGAGGGTGTTCAGTGGCAGTGGGAGGGCGCTGTCGAGGGCGATGAGTCGGCGGCGGCTGGTGATCAAGGTCAGGCATTCCGGCCCGGTCGGCAGCAATGGTTCGATCTGGTTGTGGTCGCGGGCGTCGTCGAGGATCAACAGCACCCGCTTGGCGGCGACGCGGTCGCGCCACAGGTCTCGTCGTGCTTCTAGGGAATCCGGAATGTGCTTCGGTGCGATACCGAGCCCGGTGAGCAGCGTGGCCAGCACGTCGATGGGATCTGCGGGCACCTGCCCCGGAGTGTGCGAATTCAATTCGACGAAGAACCTGCCGTCAGGAAACCGGTCCGAGAGCAGATGCGCCGCGCGGGTGACCAGCGCGGTTTTCCCGACACCGGGCATGCCGTCGATGGTGTGGATGGAGACCACCCGGCCTGGTCCTGCGGCGTCCACGATCCGTTTTACCTCGAGGTCGCGGCCGACGAAGGTGGGGATATCGCGTCGCAGCGAGGTCAGCACCGTGGGGCGTACGGGTTGAGTGCTGGCCGCCTTCCACAAACGCTTCCAGGCCGACCGGTTCGATAATGATGAGGGGAGGGCGGGACCAGATTCTTGCCGGGCCAGCGAAATCAGTGTCACCAGCACTGGATCCAACGATTCGAAACGGGATGGCACGTTGCGCCCGCTGCGCCAATCGCTGATGCGCTGCATCGATGAGCGCTGATTCTGTGCCGGTGTGCGGGCGGCCTTCAGTCGTTCCTCGGTGGCGGCCGCGACTCGCTGCAGCGTGGGATTGCCTGCGGCCTCCCAGAGTTCGGCCAACCTGGTCACGAACAGCGCTCGTGGCGAGCAGTCTTCGCCAGAACCTCCGTCCCGGCCGGTCTCCGTTGTCTTGCCACGCACAGCAACACACGATAACGGTCTCGGGCCGCAGGTTCGACAGGTCGAGGTGCCGCAGGTGGAGGGATCAGCGGCGTCCAGTTATCCGGGCCGATGCGCGGGAGTCGATCTCGAGGGCTCGGTCGGGAGGGCTTCGAGTGCTGCGAGATAGGTTGTCGCGGTATCGGTTTCGGAGGCGCCCAGGTGGCGGTAGAGGTCGATGGCGTGGCGCAGGTTAGTGGTGGCGGTGGCGGTGTCGCCGAGGGCGGCTTGGCAGCGGGCGAGGCCTTCCGCGGCACGGGCTTGCGTAATTCGGCTGTCGATGCAACCGGCTACGGTCGACGCGGCGGTGAATATCGGCAACGCCTCGGCGGGTTTGCCGGATGCCAACAGCGCCTTCGCGGTGTTGGTGAGTGCTTCGGCCTCGCCGAGGCGGAAACCGGTCTCTTGGAACAAGGTCAGGGCCTGTCGGGACAGGCTTGCGGCCTGCTCGTGGTTGCCTATTTCCTGATACACCGTCGCGAGGTTGTTGAGGTTGGTGGCTTCGCCGCGCTGGTGGCCGATTTCCCGGAAAATGGTCAATGCGTGCTGGATGTGGGCGGTGGCCTGCTCGTGATCTCCGATGTGGTGGCGCACGAGGCCGAGGTTGCCGAGGGCGAGGGCTTCGCCGTCGCGATTGCCGAGTTCTCGGGACCGCGCCGCACCACGGAGCAGCAAGTCGGTGGCCTGTGCATAGTCTCCGGTCTCGCGGTGCACGGCGCCCAGGATGCTGAGCGTGTTGGCTTCGCCGAGGCGGAAGCCGTTCTCGCGGAACAGGATCAGGGCTTGTTGGAGCATTGCTGCGGCCTGGCCGTAGTCGCCGGTGTCGCGGAGTACGCGGCCGAATTTGGCCAGGGTGTCGGCTTCGCCCAGGGGATGTCCGATCGCCCGGTACAAGGTCAAGGCCTGCCGGAGCAGCTCGACGGCCTGCCTATAGTCGCCGATGTATCGGTATAGGCCGCCGAGGTTGGCCAGGGTGTCGGCTTCGCCCATGTGGTGGCCGATCGCCCGGTACAGGGCGAGGGCTTGTCGGAACAGGTCGACGGGTCGCTTCCCGGTATGGCACTGCACGATGCCGAGATTGATGAGGGCGTTGGCCTGGCCGAGGTGGCTGCCGAGGCGGTCCGCGGCCGCGGCGGAGCGCTGATGCAGCCGCACGGCCGATGACCACGGACCGTCGCGCTCGAACAATGCCGCGAGCACCTCGGTCAGCTCGACCATTCCCGCCGGATCGCGGTCGGCGGTGTATTCGATGCAGGCGAGCAGGTTGGTTCGTTCGGTACGCATCCACGCCAGTGCGCGCATCTCGTCGCTGAATTCCCGGATCACGGCACCTGCCACGACGAGGCCGCCGTCGTCGGGGCGTGGCCTGCGCGTCAGCCAGCGGTCCGCCGCTGTGGCGGTGCGGCGGTAGTAGTCCAGTAGCCGCTGTACCGCTTCGTCGTTGCCGGATGGCACTGCCGAGGTGAGGACGCGCACGTATTCGCGCACCAGGTCGTGCAGGCGGTACCGGCCGGGTGTGGTCTCTTGGATGAGGTTGTCGGTGTAGAGCGCCTCGAGTTCGGTGCGGGCTTCGGTGGGTGGGATGTCGTTGAGTGCGGCGACGGCGTAGGCGTCGAAGTCGGTGCCGGGGTGTAGGCCCAGCGTGCGGAATAGTTGTTGTCTGCGGGGTGGCAGGTTGTCGTAGGAGGCCGTGAGTGCGGCGCGGACCGCGCGTTGTCCGGCGTCGAGTTCGCCGAGTCGATCCTGGGCGCTACGGAATTCTTCGGCGAGGCCGGTGAGTGTCCAGGCGGGGTGGTGGGCGAGACGACCGGCCAGCAGCACGATCGCGAGCGGCAGGCGTCCGCATAACCGGACGATCTCGGCGACGGCCGTGATGTCGTCGCCGTGCGGGTCGCGTTGGGCCAACCGATAGAACAGGTCGATGGCATTGTCGGGGTCGAGGGTGTCCAGTGGTAGTGGGAGAGCGTCATCGAGGGCGACGAGTCGGCGGCGGCTGGTGATCAAAGTCAGGCATTCCGGCCCGGTGGGCAGCAAGGGTTCGATCTGGTTGTGGTCGCGGGCGTCGTCGAGGATCAGCAGTACCCGCTTGCTGGAGATGCGGTCGCGCCACAGGTCCCGCCGTGCGTCGAGGGAGTCCGGGATGTGGCCGGGTGTGATGCCGAGCCCGGTGAGCAGGGTGGCCAGCACGTCGGTGGGATCCGCAGGTGTCTGTCCTGGGGTGTGCGAATTCAATTCGACGAAGAACCGGCCGTCCGGGAACCCGTCTGACAGCAGATGTGCCGCGCGGGTGACGAGTGCGGTTTTGCCGACGCCTGGCATGCCGTCGATGGTGTGGATGGATACCACCCGGCCCGGTCCGGCGGCCTCCAAGATCCGCTGTACCTCGACGTCGCGGCCGACGAAGGTAGGGATATCGCGTCGCAGTGAGGTCAGCACCGTGGGGCGGACGGGTTGAGTGCTTGCCGCTTTCCATAAACGTCGCCAACCGGCCCGGTTCGACAAGACCGAGGGAACAGGGCCGGGTGTTTGCCTGGCCAACGCGATCAACGTGACCAGTACCGGGTCCAGCGATTCGAATCGGGAGGGCACATTGCGTCCGCTGCGCCAGTCGCTGATGCGCTGCATAGACGACCGATGGCTCTGCGCTGGCGTGCGCGCTGCTTTCGTCCGTTCTTCGGTGGCGGCCGTGACCCGTTGCAGCGTCGGATTGCCCGCGGCCTCCCACAGTTCCCCCAACCTGGCCACGAACAGCGCTCGCGGCGACGAGACGTCGCCACTACGTCCGTCCCGCCCGGTCTCCGCTCGCTCCCCACGCACAGCAACACACGATAACGGCATACGCCCGCATGTTCGACAGGTTGCTTCCGACGATCAGATGCTCCGGTGTTCTCCGGACCGGAATTTCGATCTGTGGGGTTCTACCTGCTGATTCAGGGTGGATCGATGGATCTGTCTTGGCGGTACTTCAGTGTTTCCAGTGATGATTGCGGCGCCATCCAGGAGTGATGGTCGAGGTGCCGCAGGTGGAGGGGATCAGCGGCGTCCAGTTATCCGGGCCGGTGCGCGGGAGTCGATCTCGAGGGCTCGGGCGGTGGGGGTTCGAGCGTGGCGAGATAGGTTGTCGCGGCATCGGTTTCGGATGCGCCCAGGTGGCGGTAGAGGTCGATGGCGTGCCGCAGGTGGGCGACGGCGGTGGCGGTGTCGCCGAGGGCGACGTGGCAGCGGGCGATGCCTTCCGAGGCGCGGGCTTGCTGGATTCGGCTGTCGATGTCGTCGGCCACGGTCGACACGGCGGTGAACATGGTCAGCGCCGCATCCGGGTTGCCGGACGCTAACAGCGCCTTCGCGATGGTGGTGAGTATCTCGGCTTCGTTGACGCGGTAGCCGATCTCCCGCGACAGGTCCAGCGCTTGCCGGGAGAGCTCGGCGGCCCGGTCGTGGTCGCCCATCTCGAGACGGACGGCGCCGAGGTTGGTGAGTGCGTCGGCCTCGCCGATGCGGTGGCCGGTTTCCCGGAACAAGGTCAGCGCTTGCCGGGAAAGGCTTGCGGCCTGCTCGTGGTCGGCTGTGTCCCGTCGCACGATCGCGAGATTGTTGAGGTTGTTGGCTTCGCCGATGCGGTGGCCGCTTTCCCGGCACAGGGCCAATGCCTGCTGGATCAGCTCGGCGGCCTGACCGTGATCCCCGATCGCGCGGTGCACGAGACCGAGGTTGCCGAGGGCGGTGGCTTCGCCGGTGCGATAGCCGATCTCCCGGTACAGCGCCACGGCACGCAGCAGTGTGCTGGTGGCTTGTCCGTAGTCTCCGGTCTCGTGGTACACGCTGCCGAGCAAGTTGAGCGCGCCAGCTTTACCGATGCTGTAGCCGGTCACCCGGAAGCGGATCAAAGCTTGTCGGAGCAGGTCGGCGGCCTGCCGATAGTTACCGGTGTCTCGGTGTAAGCCGCCGAGTCTGGACAGGGTGCAGGCCTCGCCGTTGGCGTAACCGATTGCCCGATACAAGGTCAGGGCCTGCTGGAGTAGGTCAGCGGCGCGCGGATAGTTACCGGTGTCGCGTTGTAAGCCTGCGAGATTGGCCAGGGTTTCGGCTTCGCCGTCGCGGGAGCCGGTCTCCCGGCACAGGGGCAGAACCTGCCGGAGCAGATCGGTGGGTCGCTCGAACTCTCCGGTCCGCCACAGCACGATGGCGAGGTTGGTGAGGGCGTTGGCGAGGCCGAGGCGGTTGCCGAGGCGATCCGCAGCCTCGGCGGCGCGCTGGTGTAGCCGCAGGGCCGTTGACCACGGGCCTTCGAGTTCCAGCAGGGTCGCCAGCGCCTCGCTCAGTCCGACCATGCGGGCGCGATCGCGGTCGGCGGCGTACTCGACGCAGGTGAGCAGGTTGGCTCGCTCGGTACGCAGCCAGGCCAGGGCGTGCAACTCATCATCGAATCCGCGTACCAGGCCGGAGGTCCGGTTGCCGTCGGCGAAGCGGGGTCTTCGGGCCAGCCATCCGTCTGCCGCCGCCGCGGTGCGCTGGTAGTAGTCCAGCAGTCGATCGACCGCACTGTCGCCATCGCTGGTCGACGTGGCGGCCAAGGCGCGCGCGTATTCCCGCACCAGGTCGTGCATGCAGTAGCGGCCGGGTGTGGTCTCTTGGATGAGGTTGTCGGTGTACAGCGCGTCGAGTTCGGTTCGTGCCTCGGCGAGCGGGATATCGTTCAGTGCGGCAACGGCATACGCGTCGAAGTCGGTGCCCGGATGGAGTCCCAGCGTGCGGAACAGTAGTTGTCTGCGGGGTGGCAAGTTGTCGTAGGAGGCGGTGAATGCGGCGCGCACCGGGCGTTTGCCCGCGTCGAGTTCGCTGAGTCGGTCTTGGGCGGTGCGGAATTCCGCGGCGAGGCCGGTGAGCGTCCAGGCGGGGTGGTGGGCGAGCCGGCCGGCCAGCAGCACGATCGCCAGGGGTAGGTACCCGCACAATCGGACGATCTCGGCGACCGCCGTGATGTCATCGCCGTGCGGGTTGCGTTGTGCCAGTTGGCAGAACAGGCCGATGGCACTGTCGGGGTCGAGGGTGTCCAGTGGCAGCGGGAGCGCATCGTCCAAGGCGATGAGCCGACGGCGGCTGGTGATCAGCGTGAGGCATTCGGGTCCGGTGGGTAGCAACGGTTCGATCTGGTCGTGGTCGCGGGCATCATCGAGAACCAGCAGCATCCGCTTGGCGGACACCCGGTCGCGCCACAGGTCACGGCGTGCGTCGAGGGAGTCCGGAATATGGCTCGGTGCGATGCCCAGGCCGGTGAGCAGGGTAGCCAGCACATCGGCGGGATCCGCTGGCATTTGTCCCGGGGTGTGTGAGTTCAGTTCGACGAAGAACCTGCCATCGGGAAACACCTCCGACAGCAGATGTGCCGCACGAGTAACCAACGCGGTCTTCCCGATGCCAGGCATGCCATCGATGGTGTGAATAGAGACCACCCGGCCTGGCCCTGCGGCCTCGAGGATGCGCCGCAGTTCGGCGTCGCGACCGACGAGCGTGGGGATATCGCGGCGCAGCGAGGTCAGCACCGTAGGGCGGACGGGCTGACTGCTCGCCGCCTTCCACAACCGCCGCCAGGCCGACCGGTTCGACAAGACCGACGGAACGGGACCGGGTGTCTGCCGGGCGAGCGCGATCAGTGTCACCAGCACCGGATCCAGCGATTCGAAACGAGACGGCACGTTGCGTCCGGCGCGCCAGTCGCTGATGCGTTGCATCGATGAGCGCTGGCTTTGCGCCGGTGTGCGTGCGGCTTTCAGCCGTTCCTCGGTGGCCGCCGCGACACGCTGCAACGTGGGATTCCCTGCGGCGGCCCACAGTTCGGCCAACCTGCGCACGAACAGTGCCCGCGGCGAAGAGTCCTCGCCACGACCTCCGCCCCGGCCTAGCTCCGTTCCCTCGCCACCCACAGCACCACACGATAATGGCCTGGTCCGTGCCCCGCCGGTGCGAGCCCCGCCCGCACCACCGTTACTTCGGCGCGCCCTTCTCCTTGGTTTGCTTGGCGAGTTCTTGTTCGAATTGTTCGGGGGAGAATTTGCCGTCGGTTTTGAAGGCCCAGCAGCGGGTGGCGGTGAGTTTGGTGGGGAGGTCGGCGGTGCCGGATTCTTTTGTGGCGGGGGCGAAGGTGCCGTTGGGGGCTATGCCGCAGACGTAGAAGACGGTTTTGTCGAGGATGAAGAAGAAGCCGGTGATGGGGCCTTTTTCGGGGGCGTTGGTGGCGGTGCACTTGCTGGCGGTGATGGGGGTGGGCTTCTTGTCGCCGGGGGCGGGCTTGCCGGGGGCAAAAGTTTCGCAGCGGTAGGTCGGGGAGGTTGTTTCGGCTTGGGCGGTGGGGGCGAGGGCGAGCAGGGTGGCGAAGGTGGTGATGCCGGCCGCGGTGAGGTGGGTGGGGCGGTAGGGCACGGGGTGGGCCTCGTTTCTGGGGGTGGTGGACCATCCCGCTATTCGGACCCGAGTTGGTTGTTGGATTGGTTCGCAGGCGCGCGATCTCGGCCAGCGCGGTCATGGCACCGAATCAAAGTGCTCATTTGGTGAGCACTTCGGTGTGGATGATGAGTGTCATGGCAAGCATTGATGCAGGTTCTGTCCGTTTTCCCGATGCGGCGCATTGGGATTCGTGGCTGGCCGACCGGCATGACGAATCGGCGGGTGTGTGGTTGGTGATCGCCAAGAAGGGGGCGGACGGGCTGACGATCGGCGAGGCGCTCGACGTGGCGCTCTGCTACGGGTGGATCGATAGTCATCGCAAGGGGCTCGACGAGCATTACTACCTGCAGCGGTATTCGCCGCGGCGGGCGAAGAGTCCTTGGTCGCGGATCAATGTCGGGAAGGCCGAGGCGCTGATCGCGGTAGGACGGATGCGGCCGCCCGGATTGCTGGCGATCCGGGCGGCCGAGGCGGACGGGCGGTGGGCGGCTGCGTGGGCGCAGACGACCGCGCCTACTCGGGGCGTGTCACTCGCGCAGACCGGTCGAACGCCGCTTGCGCACGCTGGGCCAGGTCGGCGCCGAGTTTGAAGCCCTGGGCGGCGAGGTCCTGATGTGCTTGCGGGTCACTGGTTTCGGTGCCGTAGAGGATTTCGATGGAGGATTGGGCGATCTCGGAGTAGCCGGCGATGCCCTCGTGCAGCTGGAGTGTGATCGAGTCCTTGTAGCCGCGGCGATCGAAACTGTCCTGGTTGACGCCTGCCAGCGCGATGTAGTGCAGCTCATTGATCGCGCTCGGTCCGTTGGGGGAGGTGTTCTCGTAGGCCCAGCCTCGGCTGAATACGCGATCGATCCAGCCCTTGGCCAAGGCGGGCATCGACCACCAGTAGACCGGGAACAGCAGGGCGACGACATCGGCCGACTCGATCAACTCTTGCTCGCGCCGCACGTCGGCGGGCACGTCGCTGAGCAGTCGGTGGACCGCGAGGTCCGCTGCGGTGAATGCGGGGTTGAAGCCCGCCGCCGTCAGGTCATGCGTGGTGGCAGTGGTACTTCCGTCCGCTTGAATGCCCTGCTCGACCGCGCGGGCGATAGCCCAGGTGGCGGACTCGTGATCCGGGTGGGACACCACGAGCAGTACGTTCGGCCGACTCCGTTCGTTCGTCATACGGCCAAGGTAAGGTATGACATTAACGTCAATGTCAAGCGAGGAGCTCGCGGGTGCAGATCAAGGATTTGAGCGAGCGCACGGGCGCGAGCCCGCGGATGCTGCGCCACTACGAGAACGCGGGCGTGCTCACCCCGCGACGCGACCCCAACGGCTACCGGCATTATCGCGAAGAGGACGTCCAGACGGTGCACGACATTCGCTGCCTGCTCGCCTCCGGCCTCTCCCTGTCCGAAGCCGCCGCCGTGATCCACATCGCGTGCACCGCCCCGCACAGTGCCACCGACCAGGATCGCGACGATGTGCTCGCGCAACTCGACGAGCGCACCCGGCAATTGGACGCAGGCATCGAACGCCTGCTCGCCGAGAAGGCCAACCTCATCAAACTCCGCCAGGACATCACTATCGGTCGCTGACCACCGCTGCAACCCGGCAACTCTCGTACTGTGGGTTACGGACTGCCCACTTGCCGGGGTCCCGAGCCGAGCCGAACGCGCGGTCAGGGTCGCGGCCGAGCCGAGCGCGAGGACCATGTCGGACAACGCCACAGCAGCTAGACCCGGTTTCGACGCGGTGATCGCGGCCGCCGACTACCCGGTGTTCGTCGTGACCGCCCGAGCCGACGGCCGCCAGGCGGGCTGCCTGGTCGGCTTCACCTCGCAGGTGAGTATCGAACCGCCGCGGTTCCTGGTCGGCATCTCCAAGAACAATTTCACCTTCGGCGTCGCGATGGCCGCCGAACACCTCGCCGTGCATCTGCTCGGCCGGGAACAGTCTTCGCTGGCAGCGCTTTTCGGCGCGGAGACCGGCGACGACATCAACAAGTTCGCGCACTGCAAGTGGGCGCCGGGCCCGGCCGAGCTGCCCATCTTGGCTGCGGCCGCGGGCTGGTTCACCGGACGCATCCTCGAACGGCACGACCTCGGCGATCACGTCGGCATGCTCATCGCGCCCGAGGAGTCCTCGGCTCCGTCTTCGTCGATCGAACCGTTGCGCTATAACTCCGTCGCCGACCTGAAGCCAGGCCACGTGGCATAAACGCGTCAGGCCACCTGGGCGGGTTCGTCCGAGGCCTGTTCACGCAGGGTGTTCAGCGTCTTCGACAGAATGCGCGACACCTGCATCTGGGAAACACCCAACTGCTCGGCGATCTGCGCCTGCGTCAGCGATTCGAAGAACCGCATGATCAGCACCCGTCGCTCCCGCGCGGGCAGCGCCGCGATCAACGGACGCACCGTCATCGACTGCTCCAGCAGCTCGTAGCACGGTTCATCGGCGCCGAGTCCCGCGGTGACCGGCAGCGGCGAGTTCTCGCCGTCGTCGCGGGTGACCCCGTCGATCGAGCTGGTCTGATAACCGTTGCGCGCGATCAGCGCCTGGGTGACCTCGCTGAGCTCGACCTCGAGCTCGGCGGCGATCTCCCTGGCCGTGGGCACTCGCCCGAGCCGGTTCGACAATGTTTCGGTGACGGGCCCGATCAGCTGCTGAATCTCCTTGAGCCTGCGCGGAACTCGCACCGCCCAGGTCCGATCCCGGAAGTGCCTGCGCACCTCGCCCATGATCGTCGGAACGGCGAAGGACAGGAATGAACTGCCGCGCGAGACGTCGAAGCGGTCGATCGCGAGAAGCAAACCCACCCTGGCGATTTGCTGCAGATCGTCGAAAGCCTCACCGCGGCCGGAGAATTTACGCGCGATGTGCTCGGCCAGCGGCAGACACAGCCGGGTCACTTCCTCGCGCAAGTCATTTCGATGCGGGTCGTCCGCCGCGAGTGTCGCCATCTTCTCGAACCATGGCTCGATGTTGTCATAGCTGTCGCCGCGTGAACTCGTGCGTCGCGGCGCATCGGCCAGGTCGGTGGTGAACTCACGTTGCATCGGATGTCCCTCGTTCCCAACTGAATTCGATGGCTGTCGGATACCCGCCCGCGTCGAGATCAAAAGAGCCCTGGATCATCTCGGCCGAATCGGTGAGCACCTGCACCAACTGCCAGCTCAGCGGATCGCGACTCACTTCGACATCCTTTGTCGTCGTCGCGCTGATCCGTACGCTGATCCGCCGTCGGTTGTAGGTGAACGCACACCGCAGGGTCGAGCCGGGCACCGCGTCGAGCATCAACGCGGTCGCCGCTTCGCTGAGCACCAGCCGAATATCCGGGATCGCATCGAGCGTGACATCGGCCATCATGCACGTGGTATCGGTGAGCGCACGCAACATCCCCAGTTCGTGCGGCTCAGCCGCCAGTTCGAGGGCCACTTGGTGCGCGACCACCGCCGTCCGGGGTGGTGTCGAGACACCGGAATCCACCTTCATCATGTTCACCGCCTCCCTAACGATTCACTCCGGCCATACCCGCGAAGCGTGGCCCCAATCCGAGAGCCGATATCGGGCCGCCGCGATGTGACTCGTCTTACCCGCGCGGATAGGGCACAAAGTCCCGCCGGGCAGGGCACAAAGACTCTGAATGTGCGGTGTTTCATTATGATTCCGACACGAGCGGACGACCCTCGGCACGGCACAAAAACCGCAGGTAGCGCGCATACTTACCCGGTGATGGAAACAGGCGCGACGGCCACTGAAGGGATGACCCACGCGGTCGTTCAGGTGGTCGGTGGCGGCACACCGCAGGCGACCGGCAGCTTCAATTTCTGGTTCGCCGATCAGCGGTGGGAATGGTCGGACGAGGTCGCCGTGATGCACGGGTACGAGCCGGGCACGGTGACACCGACGACGGAATTGCTGCTGTCGCACAAGCATCCGGACGACCGTGCGCAAGTCGCGGAGACGATCGCCAAGTCGTTGCGCAATGCCGAGCCGTTCTGCAGCCGCCACCGCATCATCGACACCACCGGCCAGATTCGGCACGTGATCGTCTTCGGCGACACCATGACCGAGGGCGGCGCGGTCGTCGGCACCACCGGCTACTACGTCGACCTGACCGAAACCATCGACGAACAGCGTCAGGAGATGCTCGCGGGCACACTGCCGGAGCTTTTCGAGGCGCGGGCGGTGATCGAGCAGGCCAAGGGCGTGCTGATGCGGGTCTACCGGCTCAACGCCGAGCAGGCCTTCCGGGTGCTGCAGTGGCGGTCACAGGAAACCAACGTCAAGCTGCGCACGCTGGCCATCCGGATCATCGCCGCACTCGACACCTTGCCGCCGGCACCGCCGCAGGTGCAGACCGCGTTCGATCATCTGCTGCTGACCGTGCACGAGCACACCGAGTAGCGGTCAGGCTTCCGGTCGCCGCGTGGTTTCGCCGGTGCCGCTGCGGCTGACCTCGTAGCCGAGCAGTCGTTCGGCCTCCTCGATGCCACCCTGCAGATCGCCGACCGCGTTCATCTTGGACAGGTCGAGCCCGATGGTGACCAGCGTCAGCGCGATCTCCGAGGACAGACCCGTGATGATCACGCTCGCACCCATCAGGCCGGACGCGTCGACGGTCTGGACCAGGTGGTTGGCCACGGTGGAGTCGATGGTCGGCACACCGGTGATATCGATGACGACCACCTTGGCGCGATTGGCCCGGATCGCGCGCAGCAGCTGTTCGGTGAGCTGCCGGGCCCGCTGCCCGTCGAGCACGCCGATGATCGGCAGGATGAGCAGCTGTTCACGCACCTGGAGAACAGGCGTGGACAGCTCGCGGATCGCCTCCTGCTGCTGGCGGATGATGCGTTCACGTTCCTCGACGAAGGAAACGCCTACGGTATTGGCGATGCGGTTCGCGGCCGGTTCGTAGGCGTCGAGCACCGCGTTCAGCAGCTGGAAATCCGCCTGGTATTTCTCGAACAGCGAGCGGGCCAGCACGTCGCGCAGCAGCAGCACGATGCCGAGAACCTCGTCGGTTTCGACGCCTCTCGGAATGATGCGCTCGGACAGATCGCGCGCGTAATCCTGCAGCGCCTCCACCGAACCGGTTTCCAGCACGGCCACGTAGTTGTCGTAGACCGACGTCGCCTCGGAGAACATTTCGTCGGGCGTCATGGCGGTCAGCAATTGGGCCTCGGTAATGCGGCGCGCCCACTCCTCACGCAGGACGGTGCGGTTCTGCCGCAGGTGCTCGACCAGTTCGGAAAGCAGACCCTCGCTGACACCGTTGGAGCTGGTGTCCGCCGCGAAAGCAGTAATCGACATCTCGGACAATGCCGCCTCCCGGTCCATCCCACGCACGTCTGACTTGCGTGCTCGAAAAATACGGTGGCCGGCCTGTTGTTGGACCGTTTCACCGCCCGCAGAATCGTATACCTATCGCGGGCGGTGCAGCCATCGAAAGGGGCCGGACCCGGTTTCGGGCGCGGCGACGAGGGTATCCCGGCGGCTGCTTCTTTATCCGCTCTCTGCCAGGCGAAGTCGTTCCCGCGCCCTCGGTGCCGACCCGTGCCCACTGAGCAGATAGGCGACATCGGTGTCGGTCACCGGGTCGCAGCGCAGGTAGGACTGGTCGAGCAGGCGGGGTTGGGGCGGCGTTTCCAAGCACACGATTTTGTCCGCGTGATAGGCCAGCGTTCGCACGATCCGGTGCGGCGCCACCGGGACGGCCAGGACAACACGGACCGCGCCGCGACGGTAAGCGGCTCGGCAGGCGGTGCGTGCGGTGATGCCCGTGGTGACGCCGTCGTCGACGACCAGTGCGGTGCGTCCGCTCAACTTCGTTGGCGGACTGTGCCGTCGGAACCGTTCGGACCGGCGGCGCAGACTCGCGCGCTCGAATGATTCGGTCTCGGCGAGCTCCTCGGCGGTCAGGAAGGCGCTGCGCACGACGACCTCGTCGATGATCCTGGTGTCGTCCTCGCTGATCGCGCCGAAGGACAGATCCGGCCGATAGGGCACGCGGAGCTTGTTGACGACGATCGTGTCGAGCGGCAGTCGCAGGTGGTCGGCGATCTCACACGCCACGGTGATGCCGCCGCGCGGGACGCCGAGGACGACGACATCCGGGCCGCGGAAGGCCTGCAAACGATCTGCTAGCCGACGGCCCGCGTCGCGCCGGTCGAGGAACAGCGGGCGCGGGTGTGCGCGGTGATCGGTATGGGCATTGGATAACGCGGGATCATCCATGTCGTCCCCCGAGAGTCGAGTGGCTGAATCCGGAGCCGCGCTTCAGGACTCAGGAGGACATCGCCAATTCTACCCGGCGGTATCGCTTTCGTTGCTGGTTTGCCCGGCCGTCGGCCGTTGAGTGTCCGAACTGTGTTGGGGGAGTGGATCGATCACGATCGGCGGTGCTGACGCGACGCCTGGCCCGGCTCGACGAAGTGCGGCGCGGCGGGTTTACTGCCGGTCACCGTCTCGATGATCTCTACCGCCAAATCCGCGACGCGGACATTGCGCCGCTGGGACCTGTCTCGTAGTACCTCGAAAGCCGCGTCGCGGTCGCATCGGCGTTCGGCCATCACGATGCCGAGCGCCTGATCGATGGTGGAGCGGGAGGCCAATGTCGCGCGCAGTTGTTCGGTCAGCTTGGCCTGCCGGGCGGTGTCGGCCGCGACGGCGAGCAGCGTGCCGATATGTTCGGCCGTGAGGGCGCTCGCCCGCTGGATCCGGTCGGTGAAGCCGTTCGGCTTGGTCGAGTAGAGCGATAGTGCGCCGACTGCCTCGCCGTTCGACGAAAGTGGTTGGACGTAGATGGATTTGACCCCGTGGGCCAGCATTCGGGTCGAATAGTCGCCCCAACGGTGCTCCACCGCGACATCGGGCACCGAAACCTGTTGCGCGGTGTCGATGGCCTGTTGGCCCGGGTAAGACCCGTCGCTGAATCGGGATTCCGCCATGAGCATGGCGTGCGCGCTACTCGAACCGCCAACGATGGTGCCGTGCTCGCGGGTCAAGGTAACCCCCGCCATCGGGTGGTCCGGCAGCATCCGGACGACGGTATCGGCGATGGCGCACAATGATTCGGCGACATCGCTGCCGGTCAATAGCAGCGCCGTCAACTCCGACATCCCTAACGCGAGCTCTTCAGCCATTGAATACCCTGACGGTCAACATAATTGGTATCCGTCCTCCAGTACGCGGCGCGAGATTTCCGAGAGGGCAATGCCTTCGGCGAAGGCGCGTCCGCGCAACAGGGCCAGCGCGGCGTCGAGATCGCAACCGCATTGCACGGCAACCATACCGACGGCCTGATGAACGGCGGTGAGGTAGTCGGCATCGTCGAACAGGGTGCCTTGCGGCGCACCGTCGTCGTCGGTCCCGTACGAGGCGAGCAGCACCGTATTGGCGAGGGCGTCGGCCACTTCCTCGGCGGCCGAGGTGATTTCGATGCATGGGCCGTTTCGGTTGGTGAATATGCAGAGGGAACCGAGCAGGCGCGAGGAGCGCAACGGGACCGCGACCACCGACCGAACGCCGAGTTCGGTCAGCGCCGGGCCGTAGTGCGGCCAGCGCGCGGCCATCCCGATACCCTCCTCGGTGACGAATGCCCGGCCGTCCAATGCGTCGCGAGCCGGCCCCTCGCCGATCAGTAGTTCGAGGTCGTGCGCGGCCCGCGCGGTAATGTCCGAGGCCGCGACCAGCAGTTCCGCACCCGTCTGGCCGAATAGGGTGACCGCGGCGCTGTCCATGCCGAGGTGCTGCGCTACCGCGGCCATGAAGACGGGCCGCAGCGCGGCCCGATCGCCGATACGCCACCGCTGCAGGCGCAGCGCGTGTATCCGATGCAGTCGCGCGCAGGCGAGGTGGCGACTTTCGATCTGTCGATGCAGCTCTGCCATGCGCTGCCGGAACGGCTGCATCGACGACGGCTGCTGGGTGGCCTGTGTCTCGTATTTCGCGGCCACCGCTGCCGCGCGAGCGGCACGTTCTCGCTCGGCGCTGAATTCCCGCCACTCACGGGCGATTTCCTGGTGAGCGTCCGAATACGACCGCACATTGGTAAGCCTACCGGCTTGCGCCACTAGCAGGGTTAATGGGCCTGTATGTTCGCCGACGGAACTTCTTCCATGAGCAGCACTACGCCGTCCCTGCTGCCGTCCAGCGGCGAGCAGGTCACCGCACAGATGATCGAACGCCCGATACGGTTGACGGCCGGTATCTCCACCGGTGTGCCGCGGCGTACCGCTTTGAGGCAAGCCTGGATGCATTCGTGCAGCAGCCGGGTAGGCAGCCCGAATTCCAGCGTGAAGAATACCTGATGCCTGACCTCATCGAAACGGAGCCCCCACATTTCCTCCGCCCCCCGGTTCCAGCTCCTGACCCGCAACTGTTCGTCGAGCACCACCACGCCGGCCGCGACGCTGGACAAGACGCCTTCGAGGAACGTCCGGGTCTCGTTCAATTCGTCGGTGCGGATCCGCATTTCGTCGTTCATCGTTTCGAGTTCTTCGTTGGTCGACTGGAGTTCTTCGTTGGTGGTTTCGAGTTCCTCGTTGGTCGATTGCAGTTCTTCGTTCGTGGTTTCCAATTCCTCGATGCTGGATTGGAGTTCTTCGTTGGTGGTTTCGAGTTCTTCGTTGGTCGATTGCAGTTCTTCGTATGCGGTCTCGAGCTCCTCCCGCTTGCCCTTCACCTCGAGCGAGAGCCGAGTGGGCACCGTCGTATCGATGAAGCTGACCACGACCCCGACGTCCGAGCCATCGCTGCCCCACTGCGGCTGGATATCCACGTCGAAATACTGGGGTTCGTCCAGGCCGAGCTGGCGTTCCGCCGCGCTGACCCTGATGCTGCGGCGTTCGGATACGGCCTGCTCGATCAGCGACCGCAATTCGACCGGCCGGTAGGAGATTTCCAGCTCACTCAGCGGCCTGCCGATATCGTTCGGCGTCAAGCCGAATTGGCTGCGCATCAGATGATTGAGGATGGCGACCTTGCCGTCGACGTCGAGGCCGAGCACCCCGAACGGCGCTGTCTCCACGGCGAGCTCGCCGAGCTGGCGTTTCCGGACCAGGCCCTGCACCTCCTGGCCGAGGTCGACATTGATCCGCGCCGCGATCGGCTGCCGCGGCGGCCTGACATCGCCGATCCGGCGCCGGAAGACGCGCTGGCGCATGCTTGTCACCGAGAACCGCTCACCCTCGGACAGCAACAGCTCCGCCTTGCCGAGAACCAGGAACGCGCCCTCCCGCAACGCGAAGCGGAACCGGTCCAGGATGAGCGATTGCGTCTCGGCGTTGAAGTACATCAACGTGTTTCGACACACCAGCAGATCGAGGCGGGAGATGGGCGCATCGCGGGTGATGTCGTGCCTGCCGAAGATCACCCGGCGGCGCAGGTCGGACCGGAAGGCGAACCTGTCGCCGATCGGCTCGAAGTACCGATCCCGCAGCTCCTCGGACAGATGGCTGAGGGCCTTCGCCGGATAGACACCGGCCCGTGCCTCGCGCAGCGCTTCCTCGTCGACGTCGGTGCCGTAGATCTTGACCCGGTTCGCGCACTCCGCCAGACCGAGCACCTCGGCGAACGCGATGGCCAGCGTATAGGTTTCCTGGCCGCTGGAGCAGCCCGCGCTCCAGATCCGGATCTCACTGTCCGGCTTGGTATTCGCGATCAGCTCCGGCAGCACTTCGCGCTGTAGGTATTGCCAGGCCTCCACGTCGCGGAAGAAGCTGGTGACATTGATCAGGATGGTGTTGAACAACTGGCGGAATTCGTCCGCGTTGCTTTCCAGCAGATCGCGGTAGTCGAGATAGCCGGTGATCTGTACCTCGTGCATCCGCTTGCGGATCCGCCTGGTCAGCGACGAGCGCTTGTAGCCGGTGAAGTCGAAGCCGCGTGAATCGCGAATGAAGAGCAACAGCTCTTCTAGTGCCGGGTCGCCGGTGTCGAGGTCTGCACCAGAGGCCGCCATGATCTCCTCGCTCGGTTCGGTCACGATGCGCTCGCTATCACGAGGCCGCGAATCACACCGGCGATCTCGTCAAGTGGCACAACGAGATCCACGTCGCCGGTGGATACGGCGGCACCCGGCATGCCCTTGAATTCCGCTTCGGCGGGATCCTGCGCGACCACGGTGCCGCCCCGTGACTTGACGGCGCGCACGCCCGTCGCGCCGTCGCTGCCGGAGCCGGTCAGCACACAGACGATCGCGCGTGGACCGTACTCACCTGCCACCGATTCGAACAGCAGGTCGGCGGAGGGACGGACAAAGTGGACGAGCTCGCTGCTGGACAGCGCGAGGACCCCGTGCGGC
Source organism: Nocardia sp. NPDC060255 (assembly GCF_042727395.1). Classification (NCBI taxonomy): domain Bacteria; kingdom Bacillati; phylum Actinomycetota; class Actinomycetes; order Mycobacteriales; family Nocardiaceae; genus Nocardia; species Nocardia sp. NPDC060255. The sequence continues at coordinate 114,514 of NZ_JBHXAU010000007.1, forward strand.
TCCACCAGCAGGTGGTAATTCGGCGGCGCGATGTACACGGTGCCCGCCTCGACGGTTTCGCCCGCCTCCGCCAGCTTCACGCGCAATTCGGTTCGCCGCGACAGCAATTCGGCCAGCACGGTCTTGTGCCGCGGGTCGAGGTGCTGAACGACGAGAACAGGCACCCGCAACGTGGCCGGAAGGGCGCCGAGGACCTTGAAGAGCGCGGTGATACCGCCCGCCGACGAGGCTATGGCGACGACGGCGTATTGGTCATCCGTGGTCATGGTCGCGCGGACCAGCCGTGAAATGCACAGGATCAGCGTAACGCGATGGCGGATACCGACCCAACGGTAGCCGCGGCGCGGCTAGCGCCGCCTTTTGCGGCGCAGTTCGGCCATCGGGGCGGCGGCGGTCAGGCTGAGCATCGCCAGGCCAGTCGTGCGGATCATCGAATCGAGATTGGCGAGGATGTCGACGATGGCGGCGCGGTGCTCGTCGAGTTCTGCGGTCGTCAGCCCGTCCTGATCGAACGCCATGCGGATGGTGTCGAGCCGCAGGCCGGTATCGAACAGTTTTCGGACCAGTCGGTCGCCCAATTCGGTGAACTCCGCGGTGTCGGCCGACTGCGTGGCTGCGGGCTCCGGCGGCGGGCGCGAGGTCGCGTGCTGGACGAGTTCGTCACGGGAAACGAGAGTCATGATTCCTCCGGGTTCGGTCGCGTGCACGCCAGAGCCACGCTGTTGGACTCGGGAGGGATTTTCACCTCGAACTGTACGCCGAAACCCCAGGTGGGGGGCGTGAGTACGGGTTACCGACGGTACCGGTGACGGCCCGTGCGTGTTTGCATCCCCGCAAGCCGGTTATCCGGCACACGACTGGCCCGATAAAGGCAGGTCGGTCGGACCCAATCGGAAAGGGGTTAGACAGTGAGCACAGCTGACAAGGCCAAGAACAAGGCTGAAGAACTCGCCGGCCAGGCGAAGGAGAAGTTCGGTCACGCCACCGACGACCAGGACCTGAAGAACGAGGGCAAGGCCGACCAGGTCAAGTCCAACCTCAAGGACGCGGGCGAGAAGGTCAAGGATGCCTTCCGTAGCTGACCGATAGTCCGGTCACTGCAGTCGAGCGGGTGCGCGCCCATCGGGCGCCGCCCGCTCGTCCGCGTCCCGCGGTCCGTCCAGCGAACCGAGGTCTTGATGGCGAGTCCGGCGATAGGGTGCAGTGGTCTATCGCGTAGATCGGTGACTCGGGAGGATCGGGATGATCGCGGCACGGATGGTGGCTGTTGTTGCGTCGGTGTTCGTCAGTGCAGGACTATTGGGGGGAGTGGGGCCCGCCGCGGCGGGACCGGTGGCATGTGCGACGGGAAATCCGTTGCAGCCCACCGCGGAACTGTTCGCGACCGACAACACCGCGACGATCACCGACCCGGAAGATCAGCGGCTGCGCACCCGGCTGGACGGGTTCGAGCTGGCCGTCGACGGTATCGCGTTGCAGCACATCGGATTACCAGTCGGCTCGACGTTGGTCAGCGGCGTGTTCTGGTCCGACGACCGGCAGCAGGCGACCTATGAGCGGTCCCGCGAGTTCCATCTGGCCTGTGTCGACAGCGCCGATCTGCGGCAGATCGCCGACCAGGTGCGCGGGCAGTTCCATCAGGAATCGGTGCTCACCTTCCAACGGCTCGCCGCGAATTCCCCTGGGGTGGACGCGTTTACGGTGGCCATCGCGGGGGTCGATGTGCGACGGTTCCGCGATGGTCTGGTCGCCGACCCGGTGGCCCGCGAACGGCTCGTCGGTGGGTCGGTCACCGAGGCGAACACGCTGATTCTCGTGGTCGATCTCGCCGATATGGCGTTGGCGCAACAGTTCGTGGCCGGCCTCGGTGGCACCTGGGATGCGGGCAGCGTGCAGTACGGGGATCGTGAGTTCGTCAGCGCCTGAAGGGTTCCCGGCTCAATGCTCGATCCTGCTCAGGATGTCGCGTAGCGCCCGCAGGTCGTCGGCGGGCAGGGCGTTGACCGAGTCCGGCGCGGGATCCGGCGTCGCCAGCGCCTTGGCGAGCACGGCGCGACCGGCCGTGGTGATGGACACCAGCTTCTTGCGGCGGTTGGTCGGATCGACCTCCCGGACGACGTAACCCTGCTCCTCGAGATCGTTGACCGCGACCGTGGCGGCCGGTGCGTCGATCGCCGCGGCGTGCGCCAGCTCTTTCACGGTCAACGGCGCGGCCCGCAGTCGGCGCAGCACGCGAATCCGGCTGAACGGCAAACCCGTTCGCTCGACCGCGGCGCGCCGCCACGGGTCGCGGGAGTACATCACGACTCGGGTGAGCAGGGCCCACACCTCGTCGGGTGTGGGGTTGTCATCCGGCATGGACGGGCACCTTCTGTTCCAGCAGTGGGGCGACACGGTCGCTCGACCGCTTGGCCCACGGCGTATTCGCGACTATGCCGAGTATGGCGACACCGGCGGTCAGCACCGCGATCACCCACCACAGTCCCGCGCCGGCCAGCGCGCCGCACAGCGCGACACCGATGCTCACGCCCACCTGACGGCTGGTCGAGGCCACCGCCGACGCGGCGCCCGCCCGATCCAGTGGCATCCCGCTCACCGCCGTGGTGGTGATGGGCGCGTTCACCGTGCCGAAGCCGATGCCGAAGATCGCGAACATGATCACCAGCTGCCACACCGGAGTATTCGGATCCAGCGTGGTGAGCATGACGGCGGCGACGGTCATCATCACACCCGCCACGATCAGCGACGGCTTGGTCCCGACCCGGCCGACCAGCCGGCCCGACAGCGGCGAGACGATCACCATCGCGATGGCCATGGCCAGGTACAGCAGGCCGGTGTGCACCGCCGAATAGTGCCTGACCTGCTGCAGATACAGCGAGCAGCTGAACAGGAACGCGCCGAGCGCGGCGAAGGAGAAGATGGCGATCACCGTCGCCGAGGCGAACGGCACGCTGCGGAAGAACCGCAGATCGATGAAGGGGTCAACGCGGCGCGACTCGTAATAGACGAACGCGGCGAGCGCGAGCGCCGACACCACGAAGATCACCGGCCTGCGTTCGATCAGCCCGAAGACCGTGGCGAACAGGAACACCACCGCGAGCAGCTGCCCGATCGGGTCGATGCCGCGCACCGTCGCCGACTTCGATTCCGGCACGAACAGCACCGTCATCACCAGCGCGAGCAGGCAGATCGGCAGGTTGATCCAGAACACCGACGCCCAGCCGAACGCGTCGATCAGCACGCCGCCGACGGTCGGCCCGAGTGCCATCGAGATGCCGACCACCGCGCCCCAGACGCCGATCGCCCGAGCGCGTTCCACCCGTCCGGTGAAGACGGTGGTGATGATCGACATCGCGACCGGATTGAGCATCGAACCGCCGATGGCCTGCAGGAACCTGGCGCCGATCAGGATCTCGATGGACGGCGCGAGGCTGCACAGCAGCGAACCGACCGCGAAGGTGACCAGCCCGATCCGGAACACCCGGCGCCGCCCGAACCGGTCCGCCGTGGCGCCGGCCAGCATCAGCAGGCTGGCCAGGGTGAGCGTGTAGACGTCGACGATCCACTGCAGCCGGGGTAGCGGCGCGTGCAGATCGGACTGAATGCTCGGTATCGCGACATTCACGATGGTCGAGTCCATGGAAACGATCAGCAGGCTCAGACAACAGGTGGCCAGCACGAGCGTCTTACGCCGCGCGGTCATCTCCTGGACAGTTGTATTCACACAACTATTGTGACTTCACAACTATTACCAGCGCAAGGGCTGTGACCGTGCTCGCATCGGGGTGGCCGGAAGGCTCGGCGATCGAGTAGCGACTGTCCTACCCTGACTACGGTTCGTCGGTCCGTTCTAGGGAGTCTCGGTGGTCGCTGCACTCGTCAAAGGGCAGAACGGCGTGCTGGCGCAACCGAAGGTCGTGCTGTCGGTGCGGTCCGAGGCGGCGGTAGATGTGTCGGCGTTGCTGGTGACCGGGGCGGGCAAGGTGCGCTCGGACGCTGACTTCGTGTTTTTCAATCAGCCGGCCGCGCCCGGTATCGTGCTGGGTGCCGGTGCGGCGCTGGAGGTTTCGCTGGCCGAGGTGCCTGCGGAGATCGCGCAGCTGCGGGCGGTGATCACGTTGGACGATTCGAACGCTACATTCGGGCAGTTCGCCGCGCCGGTGGCGACGGTGGCCGATCCGGCCGGGAATGTGTTGTACGAGTATCGGATCGAGGGGCTCGGTAGTGAGTCCGTGGTGATCGCGCTCGAGTTGTATCGGCGCGGTGCCGAGTGGAAGGTCCGGGCGGTAGGGCAGGGGTACGCGGGCGGATTCGCGGCGCTCGTCACCGATCACGGTGTGCGCGTGGACGATACGCCCGCACCGCCGGAACCCGCAGCGGAACTTCAGGTGCGGACCGTGCCCGGCGAGGTAGCCCTCTCGTTCGAGAAGCGCGAAAAGCTGGATATGCGTAAGCGCGAAGTCGCCAAGGTGCTGATCAGCAAGGACGCCTGGGGAATTCGTGCACGCATAGTGCTGGTGATCGACAAGACCGGCAGCATGCTGAAGCAGTACCGCACCGAGGTGGTGCATCGCGTGGTGCAGCGGATGATTCCGGTGGCGACTCAACTCGACGACAACGGGGCACTCGAGGCCTACCTCTACGCCCACTCGTTCGCCAAGCTACCCGACATCACCGTCGCGCACGGCGACGAATGGGCGCAGACCTATCTGCACCTCAGCGGCACGCACGCGGGCATCGACTACAGCCGAATCGGCGGCCGCAACGACGAATTGCCGATCATGCGCGACATCATGGCCTCGCTGCGCCCCGGCGACGGGCCGACCCTGGTGCTGTTCTTCACCGATGGTGGCTTCGCGAACAAGCGCGAGATCGCCGCGCTGATGCGCGAGGCGGCACAGCTGCCTGCCTTCTGGCAGTTCATCGGGCTCGGCCGCGCCAACTACGGTCTTCTGCGCTCACTCGACGAGATGACCGGCCGAATCGTTGACAACGCAGGCTTTTTCGCGCTCGACGACATCGACAAGGTCGATGACGGCGAGCTGTACGCGCGGTTGCTCGGCGAGTTCCCCGAGTGGTTGCGCGCGGCCAAAGCGGCGGGCGTCCTGCGCTGAGCTCAGTCCTCGGGGACCTGCTCCACCGCCCACTTGGCCCATTCCTCGTTCATCGCGAAGAAGCGTTGCCCCCACTCCATCGCGATGCGGCCGTACCTGGAGAAGTCGTTGTCATCCCAGTCGACCGATTCGTTGAGCGCTGCTAGCTCCACTCGATTCTTGCCGGACCTGGTCGCGATGCCGTCCAGGTAGTCGACCGCCTCGGCCTGGGAGACCGCGCCGAGGAAGAAGACACGCAGCAGCGTCTCGTTGCGGATCACCCGCTTCGGCCTGGTGTCGGTGAGCCAGTGTCGCAACTCGGCCAGTCCGGCGTCGGTGATCGTGTATTCCTTGCGGCCGCGCGGGCCTTCGTCGGACACGGCGATCAGTTCGGCCTCGGCGAGTTTGGCCAGCTCGGTATAGATCTGGCTCTGTGTCGCGGACCAGACATTGGCCAGCGAGACCTTGAACCGTTGCAGCAGGTCGTAACCGCTGGCCGGGCGGTCGGCCAGCAATCCGAGCATGGCGTAACGGAGACTCATGGCCCCCACTCTACATTCCACTCTTGACAGGTCGAACATGGAGTCTCTAGTTTTGACATGTCACAACTGGAATGTCGCGGCAATGAGGAGCTTTCGGACATGTCGTACCTGCGCACTTTCGCCCCATGGATCGTCTACGCGATAATCCCCTCCGCGCATTGGCAGTGGGCGGCGCTGATCGCGCTGATCATGTCGGTGGTCGAGGTGGCCCGCCAGCTGCGCGCGGGCCGCACCCTCGACGCCTTGATGATCGAGATCGGCTCACTGGTCTTCTTCGCGGCACTCACGGTGCTCGCCTTCGCCGACCCGAACACCGCCCTGCATCCCTACAGCCCCGCGCTCTCCTCGGGCGTGCTCGCGCTGATCGCCCTCGTCTCGCTGGCGCTGCGCAAGCCGTTCACTCTCGGTATCGCGAAACAGACCACCCCGCAAGAACTCTGGGACAACCCGGTGTTCATCCGCACCAGCTACGTGCTCACCTCGGTCTGGGCGGCGAGCTTCGTCATCGGCTGCGTCGTGCTGGCGGCGCTGGCGCATGCCGATTCGACCCCGCGGACCATCGCGCAGGTCTTGGCCTTCGTGATCCCGGTGGTCTTCACCATCCGCTACGTCGCCTACATCCAGTCCAAGGCGCGCACCGCCGCCGAAGCCTGACCTCTCGACCAGAACGGTTGTCTCCCATGACTACTGCTGTCCCGCACCTCACCGGCAACTACGCACCCGTCACCGACGAACTGACCGCCCTCGATCTCGCCGTCACCGGGCAGATCCCGCCCGAGCTCACCGGCTGGTACCTGCGCAACGGCCCCAACCCGCACGAGGCCGCGTCCCGGCACTGGTTCGCCGGCGACGGCATGGTGCACGGAGTGCGGATCGAGAACGGCCGCGCCGTCTCCTACCGCAATCGCTGGGTGCGCACCTCGACCTTCACCGACGGCGCGCGCAGCTATAGCGAAACGGGCGAGCGGAATCTGGCGGCCGGTGTCGCCAACACCCACGTCATCCGGCACGCGGGACGCACGCTGGCGTTGGTCGAGACGTCCTATCCGTATGAATTGACCTGCGAGCTGGATACCGTCGGCCCCTACGATTTCGACGGCAAGCTGCACACCGCGATGACCGCGCATCCGAAGACCTGCCCGGTCACCGGCGAGCTGCACTTCTTCGGTTACGAGGTGATCGGCGAGCCGTTCCTGACCTACCACCGCGCCGACGCCGACGGCAATCTGCTGCTCAGTCGTCCCATCGACGTGCCGGCCGCGACGATGCAGCACGACTTCAACCTCACCGCCGAGCATGTCGTATTCATGGATCTGCCGGTCGTTTTCGACTTGGCGGCCGCGGCGACCGGCGAGGGCATGCCGTTCCGCTGGAGCGACAGCTACCAGGCGCGGCTCGGCGTGCTGCGCCGCGACGACCCGTTCGGCGAGGTCCGCTGGTTCCCGATCGACCCCTGCTACGTCTTCCACTCGCTCAACGCCTACGACGAGCCGGGCAAGATCGTGCTGTACGTGATGCGCTACGCGGAGTTGTGGCGTGGAACGTCGGAAGGCTTCGACAAGTCGACCCTGTGGCGCTGGACCATCGATCTAGTCACCGGCACCGTCGCGGAGGAACAGCTCGACGATCGCAACGCGGAGTTCCCGCGGGTGGATGATCGCCTGGTCGGTCTTGATGCGCGATTCGGACATGTTGCGGTGTCCGGCGATTCCGGCGCCCTCGTGCGCTATGACCTGCACACCGGCAGCCAGACCTCGCACGAATTCGGTCCGGGCCGAATTCCCGGCGAGGCCGCCTTCGCGCCCGCCGACCAGAATCCCGGCGGCCACGGCTATCTCATGACCTACGTCTACCACGCCGAAACCGACCGCAGTGATCTCGCCATCCTGAATGCCGACGATATGGCGGCCGCGCCGGTGGCCACCATCCACCTGCCGCAGCGTGTCCCGTTCGGGTTCCACGGAAGTTGGCTCGCGGACAAGTAGTGCGGCGGGACGATGCCGCGGCGGGCTGGGTACCGCCGCGGCTTTCCGATGTCCGGCGCAGCGTCAGCCGAGCTGGAGGCGTTGGGGGAGTGGGGTTCTCGTGGTGCGGGTGGTCAGCCGATGACGGCGTTCATAATTGTGCCCGCGCTTGTCGCGACCACACCGCCGATCATGGCGCCCGCCACCATCTTCGGGGAGTCGAGTCCGCCGCCGGTCCACTTCTCCCACGCGAACTTGCCGCCCGCGTAGATGATGGCGGTGATGCCAGCCAGCAGGACGAACCAGGTGAAGTAGCGGACCAGTTGGAGGAACTTGTCGGAGACCGGCGGAGCCTCGGGGCTGGGGTTGCCGATCTGAGCAAGCAGTGTGTCGTGCACGGCGAGCAGGATCATCGTGGTCAGCTCATTCTGGATTCGGGACAGGGCAAGAGTCGCTGACTGCGATGGTATCGGTTTGTTCGCTGCAATGCAGTCGGGTCGGTGCAGCGCAGTGAAGTTCGGCGTCGCCGGGGCCTTGCCGGGGTTGCTGTCGGTCGGGATGATGGGTGGGGCGGGGTGCTCGAAGACCCGGTCGCCGCGCACCGCCGGAGCCGTCGGCGGGTTGTCGCTTACTACCGCTTGGGGGCGAGTCCGCTTGTGATACCGCCGAGCGTGAGCTCGCAGGGCCAGCAATGGTGGTCGATGCCGTGGGGTTCTGCCCGCGGTGGCCACGGGACCGCCGCCGTGCCCGTATCCTCATTCAAGATCGAATTCATCGGTGGTTTAACAGCTTTCGCGTGGCAGCTCGGCGGCGGCAAAGTTGTAGTGGAGCGTAGGGAGTAGACGGTGAGCATCATTTTGACGTCGATCGGGGATACCTTCACGACACTGGCGCAGGTGAGTAACCCGACCCCGCAGGCGCCGCCCTTGTCGGACAAGCTGTTACAGATGGTTCGCTACCTCACCTGGTTCGCGCTGCTCTCCGGGATCCTCGCCATCATCTTCGCGGGCGGCAAGTTCGCCTGGGAGAAGTGGCAGGGTGGCGCGCTGCAATCGCCGAAGATGATCGCGGGCGCGATGATCGGTGGTGTGGTCGCGACAAGTGCGGGCACCATCATGAACGCCGTGCTGGGCACTTAGGGCGTCACTCGGCAAATACTTGGCTATACTCCTGCGCGGATCTCTCGCAATGTCCGATCGGATCGGAAGCAGGGGAAAAACCTATGGGCGAGACCGACGGCGGAATGTCGCGCCGGACCATGTTCGGTGTGGCGGCAACGGTGGCGGCGTGCGCGGCCGGGTTGTCGGCGTGCGGATCCGACGACGCGTCGTCCGGTCCCGTCACCACGGCTCCGAGCACTGCTGAAGCGATCGCCAAGGACGCCTACATCTTCGGGTTCCCGCTGGTCCTGATGGACGTCACCAGGGCGGCCGCCGAGGCGACCACGCCGGCCAATCGGTTCCAGCACGCCGCGGCGCTGCCGACGCCCGCGCGCCGGGATGTGGTGCGGCTCAACCTGGACACGCTGTATTCGACCGCGTGGCTGGACCTGCGAGCCGAGCCGATGGTGTTGCAGGTGCCGGTGATGGACGGCGGCAGATACTGGCTGATGCAGTTGCTCGACGCGTGGACGAACACCGTGCACGACCCGAGCAGCGTTCGGCCGCAGGCGAAGTCGGGTGCGCCGTTCACCTATGCCATCGTCGGGCCCGGCTGGTCCGGCACGCTGCCGGACGATGTCACTCCTTTGCCGATGCCCACGCCGACGGTGTGGCTGCTCGGCCGGATTCAGGTCAACGGTGCGGGCGACCTTCCCGCAGTGCATGCGCTACAACAGCAGTTGCAACTGGTGTCGCTCAGCGACTGGACCGCGAGACGACCGGCGCCCGCCGTTCCGCTTGCGCCGCAAGCGGATTCGACCCCGCCCGCCGAGCAGGTCGCCGAGATGGACGCGCGGACCTTCTTCGATCGACTGTGCGCGGTGCTGGCGATCAACCCGCCCGCCCCCGACGACGCGCCCGCCATGAAACGCCTTGCCACGATCGGCATCACGCCGGGCGGCAGCGTCGTCGGCCTGTCCGACATCGAGCTGTCCTCGGCGGTAGCCACAGCGCGGCAACAGATTCCGGTCTACCTCGATCCGAAGTCGGTGAACGAGAACGGCTGGACCTTCGACCCCGATATCGGCACCTACGGCATCAACTATCTGCAGCGGGCCGCCGTCGCGTGGAAAGGGTTGGGCGCCAACCTGCCTCGGGACGCGATCTATCCGACGCTGTTCGCCACGGCGGGCGCCAACGGCAGCACCGGCCGGTTCCGGCTGCACTTCCCGGCGGGGCAGACGCCGCCGGTCGACGCCTTCTGGTCGCTGACCGCTTACGACGCCGACAGTTATCTGATGGCCAACCCGGCGGGGATCTACGCGATCGGCCACCAGATCCCGGTGGTGCCCAATCCGGATGGCTCCATCGACCTCGCGGTGCAGCGGGCCGACCCGGGCCCGGAGGTCCCGCCGGGCAACTGGCTGCCCATCCCCGAGTCGGGGCAGTTCTCGCTCACCCTGCGGTTGTATGCGCCGAAAGACGAAGCGATCCAAGGGCGTTGGCAACCACCGCCACTGACGCCGGTGCCCTGAGGGCGTGGATCACCGGATGTCACGTCGGCGACTTTCTCGACGTGATGGGCCCACTGTCGGATCCGCGTGCGCACGGCGGTGATCCGGTCGACGCCTTCCACGCAGACGAGACGACCGAGCAACTGGAAAGCAACTTGGGGTGCCGCGACGGCTGCAGGCGGCTGGAACGCGCAATCGAACGAGAGCTGGGGCAGGGCTACGCGGACCTCGGAATCAAGTAAACGGGTTTTACTAAACACTGTTCACAAGCCCCGGTTCTGTGGTTCCATCGTTTCTGGAACGTGTTCCACACAACGTTGTGAGGTCTGCAGTCCAGACCGGTAGGAGATAGCCCCGTGACCGTGACCACGCCCGCGATTCCCGCAGGATTCGATTTCACCGACCCCGACATGCTCGCCAGCCGACTGCCCGTGCAGGAGTTCGCCGAACTGCGCCGCACCGCCCCCGTGTGGTGGTGCGCGCAGTCCGGCCGGGCCAGCGGCTTCGATGACGGCGGCTACTGGGTCGTGTCCAAGCTCGACCACATCAAAGAGATCTCGAAGCACCCCGAGCTGTACTCCTCGCACGAGAACGGCTCGATCATCCGGTTCAACGAGGAAGTGACGCCGGAACAGATCGGCATGCTCAGCGACATGCTGCTGATCAACCTCGATCCGCCCAAGCACACCAAGGTGCGCCGGATCATCTCGAAGGGCTTCACGCCGCGCGCGATCGAGAGCCTGCGCGCCGCGCTCACCGAGCGGGCCGCCAAGATCGTGCACGACGCCAAGAAGACCGGCCGCGGTGACTTCGTCGAGCAGGTCGCCTGCGAGCTGCCGCTGCAGGCCATCGCCGAGCTCATCGGCATCCCGCAGGAGGATCGCCGCAAGATCTTCGACTGGTCCAATCAGATGATCTCCTACGACGATCCCGAATTCGAGGGCGATCACCAGGCGGCGACCGCCGAGGTGATGGGCTACGCGTGGAACATGGCCGAGGACCGGCGCAAGTGCCCGGCCGACGATATCGTCACCCAGCTGGTCAACGCCGATATCGACGGCGAGGGCCTGGCCTCCGACGAGTTCGCCTTCTTCGTCATCCTGCTCTCGGTGGCCGGCAACGAGACCACCCGCAACTCGATCACGCACGGCATGAAGGCGTTCGTGGACAACCCGGACCAGTGGGAGCTGTACAAGGCGCAGCGGCCGCGCACCGCGCCCGACGAGATCGTCCGCTGGGCCACGCCGGTGAACGCCTTCCAGCGCACCGCGACCCAGGACCTCGAGCTCGGCGGCCAGCAGATCAAGAAGGGCCAGCGGATCGGGCTGTTCTACGGCTCGGCCAACTATGACGAGGAAGCGTTCCAGGATCCGTTCAGCTTCGATGTGCTGCGCAACCCCAACCCCCACGTCGGTTTCGGCGGTACCGGCACGCACTACTGCGTCGGCGCGAACCTGGCCCGGTTGCAGATCGATCTGATGTTCAACGCCATCGCCGATGCGATGCCGAATCTGCGTCAGGTCTCAGAACCTGTGCGATTGCGTTCCGGCTGGTTGAACGGCATCAAGCGGTGGGATGTCGAATACGCTTGAATCACAGGATGAGTACCCCTAGCAAACCCCGGGGCCGCTCGCCGATCGTGACCGACGCTGAGATCCGGCGGGTGGCCAGGACGTTGCTTGTCGACCATGGACAAGCAGCGGTGAGCCTGCGTGCGATCGCGCGCGAGCTCGGCATCACCGCGCCCGCGCTGTACCGCTATTACGGGTCGCTGGATGACCTGCTGGAACGGCTACGCCTGGAATTCTGTGCCGATCTCGGCGACGAGTTGTCCGCCGAGATCGCCACCCTGCCCGACGACGGCGTGGTGCAGTTCTTCGCCATCTGCAAGGGCTTCCGCCGCTGGGCATTGGCGCACACCAGGGAGTTCACCCTGGTGTTCGCCTCGCCCGGCGGCGGTGAGGCCCGCGCGCTGCGCCGCTTCGACGAGCCGTTCGGGCGGATCTTCCTCGCGGCGGCGGGCCGGCTGCTGGCCAACTACGACATCGTCACGCCACCGACCGACGTCATCCCGCCGGAGCTGCGCGAAGATCTGGTGCACTTCCAGACCGAGCTGCTCGCGGCGCTGTCGGAGTCCGGGCAGAAATTCCCGGCGGAGAAGCTCGACCTGGGCGTGATGTACCTGATGATCCAGCTGTGGGCGCGCCTGTACGGACACGTCACCCTCGAGGTCTTCGGCAACTATCCGATCCCGCTGTCCAACCCGGAGATCCTCTTCGACGCCATGCTTCTCGACCTCGGCCAGACGGTCGGCCTACTCACCGAGTAAGCCGCACCATCGGAAACCGTGCGGCTGTGTCAGATGCGCGCGCCTTTCGCGCGGTTGCAGGCGCGGCACAGGATCTGCAGGTTGGTGGCGCTGGTGGCGCCGCCGCGGCTGAGCGGGATGATGTGGTCGAACTCGAGGTAGTGGCTGTCGCCGCACTCGACGCATTTGCCGCCGTCGCGCTGCCAGACCTCGGCTTTCACCTCCTGCGGGATGCTGCGGGTGTCGAGCTGGCCCGGCGTGAGGATCAGGCGCTTGGCCACCCGTAGCGCGCCCTCCAGCGCGGCGGCGACGTAGTCCGGATCGCTGACGGTGAAGGTGGCGCCGCCGCGCGACGAGGTCGCCGCGAGCACCACCGCGTTCTGCTCGGTATGCACGGAAACGACGCGGGACCACAGCAATTCGGTGCCCGTGCCGTCGCCGACGAAACGCAGCTTCTTGTTGCTGACGATCATCCGGCCCTCGGTGAGCCGCGGGCCGCGGGCCAGCTGGCGGACGTGCACCGCGGGCAGATCCAGATGCACCTTCTCCTCGGGATCGAGGTGCAGGCCCGGGGTACGGATCACCGGTAGCTCGCCCGCGCGCAGCCGGGACAGGGTGCGGCCGCGATGCATTCGACGACGGAGGTCCTCGATCAATGGACCGGCCAATGCCAGTTCGGTGACGGCGTGCTCGAAGGCGGCCAGCTCGTCGTGCTCGACCTCGCCGTCGGCGAAGGTGAAGGTGACCAACCGCTCCACGTAGCTGAGGCCCGCGTCGCGCAACGCCTCGCGGCCCGCGCTCTCCTCGATTCGCTGGTATCGCAACGACGCCCACAGCGACGCCCACTCGGGACCGCGCGGCCCGTGCGCGGTGAGCACCCGCCACGCCTGGGTGTGCCAGTGCGTCAGGAACTCCTCGATCTCCGCTTCGCAGGACTGGCACGGTGCGAGGCCGCCGAACATCTTGCGGCGGCGGAGGTTTCCGCAGCGGTCGCAGTGCCGGTCGCGGGGCTGATGTCGATGGTGGGTGGCGCTGGTCCACTCGGTGCCGTCCCACCAGCGCAGCCGGGCCGGGTTCTCGGGGTCCGAATGCCAGTCGGCCAGTTCGGGATTCGGTGGCGGTGCGGGCGCGGGTATCGGGTCGGCCAGGCGTCGAGCGAGATCGACCGGGCGCTGGTGGTGCGAGCGGGTCGCGGGCTGGTCGAGCAGATCCGTCTGCTGCATCCGAGGATTCGTCGGGGCGTCTTGGTCGAACGAGTCGCCGTCGACGGGAATGCGCTCCAGTGTCGGGGGCTGCGGTGCGCGTCCACCGAACGGGTTCGCCGGGTGCGGCGTTCGCGGCCGCTCGTCGATGCTGACGCCGAATTCGGTGATCAGCCCGGGCAATCCGGTGGACCAGCCCTGGGCGATGGCGCGGAACCGCCACTGTCCGTCCCTGCGGTAGAACTCGCCGAACATCAGCGCGGTGACCGGGTCGGCGTCCTCGATCTCGAACCCGGCCATCGGGCCGTGCGCGTCGTGAATGGTGAGGGACAGGCCGGTGAGGTCGCCGAAGGTGCCGTCGTCGATGGATCCCGTGATCAGGATCCGGTCCACGTCCGACTCGGTGCGCGGCAGTGAGACACTCAGTCGGGCGGTCCGCGGCGCGGGCTCCTGATCCAGGGTCACCGCCTGGGAAACATGGCGCGGGGCGTTGTAGAACACCAGATCGCGATCCGTGCGCACGGTGCCCGACTCGCCCAGCAAGAGGGCATGCGCGTCTACCGTGTGTTCCGACCGCCACGAAACAACCACGGCAAGAAGGGATGTCGGTACCGCTGCATTGGCGCCTTTGCTGAGTTTCATCGTGTTCGAACTATGCCACGACCCTCCGACACGCCGACTCGGCCGACCCCGCTACTCGGCGGGCCGCGCGCCGTCAGCGGGGTTTTCCTGCCGTGATACAGCCGTGCAGTGATTCAGCGGGCGACGCGGTCCGCCGCCGCGCGCAAGGTGGCGGCGGCCTTGAGCACCATCTCGTGGTACTCGTCCTCGGCGTCGGAGTCGAGCACGATGGCGCCGCCCGCGCCGATCCGCCAGCGGCCGTCGTAGCGCACCGCGGTGCGGATGACGATGTTGAGGTCGGCGGTGCCGCCGAGCCCGAGGAAGCCGATGGTGCCCGAATAGATGCCGCGCGCCTCGGTCTCCAGCTCGTCGATGATCTCCATGGTGCGCAGCTTCGGCGCGCCGGTCATCGAGCCGCCGGGGAAACACGCACGCAGGCAGTCGATCACGCCGACGCCGGGGCGCAGCGTGCCGCGCACCGTGGAAACCAGTTGGTGCATGGTCATATACGACTCGATGGCCATCAGCTTGGGCACGTGCACGCTGCCGATCTCGCACACCCGGCCCAGGTCGTTGCGCAGCAGGTCGACGATCATCAGGTTCTCGGCCCTGGTCTTCGGGCTGTCGGCCAGTTCGCGGGCCAGCCGTTCGTCCTCGGCGGGCGTGCCGCCGCGCGCGGCGGTGCCCTTGATCGGCTTGCTCTCCACCGTGTGGCTGCGGTCGATCTTCAGGAAGCGTTCCGGTGAGGAACAGGCGATTTCGAGGTCGTCGAAGCGCAGGAACGCCGCGTACGGCGCCGGATTGCAGCGGCGCAGCGTGCGATAGAAGTCGAGGCCGCCGTCCTCGACGGCGGGCACGGTGACGCTGTCGGTGAGGCAGATTTCGTAGGACTCGCCCGCGTGCAGCCGTTCCTGGCAGACCGCGATGTCGGCGAGGTAGCGTTCCCGGCCGCGAGTGAGCAGCGGTTCGACCGCGTCGCCGTCCGACGGCACGTCGAGGGTGGGTGGATTCGCCCATGTCGGAAGGGTTTCCAGGGTTTCGCCGGTGTCGCGCAGCCAGTCGGCGCCCGCGCGCAGCGAGTCGGCCGTCGAATCCGTCAGCGACAGCAGGTGCGTGCGGCCGCCGACGTGGTCGACCACCACGATCCGGTCGGCGAAGATCCATTGCGCGTCCGGTGCCGGCGCGCGATGGGCCGCCTGGCCGCCGGTATCGGCCTTCACCTCGTAACCGAGGTACCCGACGTACCCGCCCGCGAAATCGAAAGGCAGATCGGGCAGTTCGAGGTGGCGCAGCCGCAGTTCGGCGGCCAGATAGTCGAGCACGCCACCGGCGATCACGCGCCGATTCCCGTCCGAGGATTCGACGGTCACCTCGCCCGTGCCGACCCGGTAGCGCACCACCTCGGCCAGCGGTCCGCTCGCGTCACCCAGGAACGAGAATCGGTCGAGGCCCGGCTCGACGTGTTCGCTGTCGAGCCAGAAAGCGGTGGGGGAGTTGCCGTACAGCCGGACGAACGCGCTCTCGGTATCGATCGGCCGGTCGAGCACGGCGTGCTGCAGTTGCCAGTGTCGGGGCGGGCCGCCGTAGCGATCGAGGATCTCCGGTCGTGCCGAACCGGCTGCGCCGCTGAGTAGACCGTTGCCCAGCGCGCCGAATTGCTCGACAAGGGCCGGGAATTGCTCGGGGGACAGCGTGGATTGTGTTGTCTCCAAACGAGATTGCGCGCTGTCCGGCGAGGCGATGGTGACCGGCCGGAGCCGCATGGTCACCTGGTCCGGTCGCGCTGATGCCATCGCCCGGCCGGTCGCCCGGTGTCCGGCAGTCAGTTTCGCGAAGTTGCGCAGCAGCGCGGCGCCGTATTCGCTGGCGATCGACTCGGGATGGAACTGCACGCCCCACTGCGGCCGGGTGCGATGCCGCACCCCCATGATCACCCCGTCGGCGGCCGTCGCGGTGACCTCCAGGCTGTCCGGCAGCGGCTGCTCGGCGCACAGCGAGTGATATCGGACTGCGGTGAAGCCCTGGGGCAGGCCGGCGAACAGGTCCTGATCGTCGTGCTCGATCCGGTCGAGGTAGCCGTGCCGCGCGTCCGGGGCGATCGCGACGGTCCCGCCCGCGGCGACCACGATGCCCTGGTGTCCGAGGCATACGCCGAGCAACGGCAGATCCGTCTCGCGAATCACCGCGGCCGAGATGCCGACATCGCGAGCGACGTCCGGGCGGCCCGGTCCGGGCGAGATGACGATGTTGTCGAAGCGGGCCAATTCCAGCTCGCCGACCTCGTCGTTGCGCACGACAGTCGGCTCGATGCCGTTCACCTCGCTGATCAGCTGATACAGGTTATAGGTGAACGAGTCGTAATTGTCGATCAACAACGTGCGCATGGTGCTCGAAACCCTACGCCGCGCCGGTTGGGCCTAACTGTTGTCTAGTGCCCTCAGTTCGGTTCGACGGGTGGTGCACAATGTTGGGCATGTCTGTTGCGCAACCGGTTGGCGTGGATCGTGCAGTCGTCGACTTCGCCCTCGTCGGCAAGTGGATGGATGAGCAGGGCCTGCCCGCAGGCGAATTCGAGGAAGTGACCGCGCTCGGCGGCGGGACGCAGAACGTCATGCTCCGGTTCGGTCGCGGCGGCGCGGACTATGTGCTGCGCCGCGGCCCGAAGCATCTGCGCAGCAAGAGCAACGACGTGATCCGGCGCGAGGCTCGCCTGCTCGGCGCGATCAACGGCACCGATGTGCGCGCGCCGCGGGTGATCGCCGCCTGTCCCGACGACTCGGTGATCGGCGCGGTGTTCTATCTGATGGAGCCGATCGACGGCTTCAATCCGGCCAACGAACTGCCGGAACTGCACGCGGGCGATCCGGCGATCCGCAAGGCGATGGGCCTGTCCGCGGTCGAGGCCATCGCGCGGCTCGGCGCGCTCGACTATCAGGCCCTCGGACTGTCCGACTACGGCAAGCCCGACGGCTTCCTGGAGCGCCAGGTGCCGCGCTGGCTCGGCGAACTCGAGTCGTACTCGGCCAACGAGGGCTACCCCGGCCCGCAGATCCCCGGCGTCGAGCGGACCGGCGAGTGGCTGGACCGCAATCGGCCCGCGCAGTGGACGCCGGGCATCCTGCACGGCGACTGTCATCTCGCGAACATGATGTTCTCCTTCGACGGCCCGGAGGTCGCGGCCATGGTCGACTGGGAGATGTCGACCATCGGCGATCCGCTGCTGGATCTCGGCTGGCAGATCGCGACCAGGCCGGAGCCGGGCAGCACCGGCGCGGCGCTGGTCGGCAAGCTCGGTGCCGCGGGCGGGCTGCCCACGCCGGAGGAGATGGTGGCCCACTACGGCAAGTTCTCCGATCGCGATCTCAGCGTCGTCCCGTGGTACACCGTGCTCGCCTGTTTCAAGCTCGGCATCGTGCTGGAAGGCACGCACGCCCGGGCGTTCGCGGGTAAGGCGCCTAAGCAGGTCGGTGACTTCCTGCACGCCATCACGCTGGAGTTGTTCGAGCGGGCGCAGCAGTTGATGGAGTAATTGTCGGGATGTTGCCGACGGTTGGCTGAATATCTGTGGTTGCCGATATTCGGCCAGGTTAAGTTTGCCGCATGCCGATCGTTCCTGATGTGAAGAACTGGACCTGGGTGCTCGAACGCGCCTGTGCCGATTGTGGTTTCGACCCCGCCGCGGTCCGCTACGAGGATGTGCCGCCACTGGCGCGTGACACTGCGTCGCGATTCGCCGAGGTGCTCGCCCGTCCCGATGCCCGGGTCCGCCCGGACGACTCGACCTGGTCGCCGCTGGAGTACGGCGCGCACGTCCGCGACGTGTGCCGCCTCTTCGATACCCGCCTCGAACTGATGCTGCGCGGCACGACGGATGGCACTGTTCCGCGCTTCGCGAATTGGGATCAGGACGAGACTGCCGTGACGGATCGCTACGGCGAGCAGGATCCGGCTCGGGTCGCCACCGATCTCACTGCCGCCGCCGACTCGGTCGCGCGCACCTTCGAGTCTGTTCCGCTCGATCAGCGCGACCGACAAGGTGAGCGCAGCGACGGCGCGACCTTCACGGTCGACTCCTTCGCGCGCTACTTCATTCACGACCTGGTCCACCACGTGCATGACGTGCGCGGTTGATATTCGAGCCAGGACTAGAACGTGTTCCGGGCCCTCGATCGCCGGTACCGCTGAATTTTCAACTCGGTACTAGAACGCGTTCCACTTTTGCCTTAGTGTGGGTGCAGTCACATATAAGCACGTGCATGCGAGAGGGTCGACAGGAATGAAGACGAAGGGCGCGATCCTGTGGGGGATCGACCAACCATGGTCGGTAGAAGAGATCGAGGTCGGCGATCCGGTCTCCGGTGAGGTGCAGATCCGGCTGGAGACAGCGGGCATGTGCCATTCGGATCATCACATCGTCACCGGCGCGACGCCGATGCCCGCCTTCCCGGTGATGGGCGGGCACGAGGGCGCGGGCGTGATCACCAAGCTTGGGCCGAACTGTCCCACCGATCTGGCGGTGGGTGATCATGTCATCCTGTCGTTCATTCCCGCGTGCGGGCGCTGTCCGTCCTGCGTGAGCGGCAATATGGCGCTGTGCGATCTGGGTGCGGGACTGCTGATGGGACAGGCGATCAGCGACGGCACCTATCGGATCCAGGCGCGCGGCGAGAACGTCATCCCGATGTGCCTGCTCGGCACCTTCGCGCCGTACATGACGGTGCACCACACCTCGGTCGTGAAGATCGACCCGAGCATCCCGTTCGAGGTCGCCTGCCTGGTCGGCTGTGGCGTGCCCACCGGCTTCGGCTCGGCCACCCACGTCGCGCAGGTCGCGCCCGGTGAGACCGTGGTGATCGCGGGCATCGGCGGCGTCGGCATGAGCGCGCTGCAGGGCGCGGTGCTCTCCGGTGCGTCGAAAGTCGTTGCCATCGACCCGAATCCGTGGAAGCGCGAGCAGGCGCAGAAGTTCGGCGCCACGCACACCTACGAGAGCATGGCCGCCGCGATCATGCCGCTGCTGGAAGCCACCGAGGGACGGATGGCCGAGAAGGTCATTCTCACCATGGGCGAGATGCACGGTGACTACGTCGAAGAGGGCCTGATCCTCACCGCGAAGGCGGGCACGCTGGTCGTCACCTCGATGGGCCGGATGGACGCGGGCGACGTCAAGATGAACAGCTTCCTGCTGTCCATGCTGCAGAAGACCGTGAAGGGCACCATCTTCGGCGGCGGCAACGCCCGCCAGGACGCGCCGAACCTGCTCCGGCTGTACAAGGCGGGCCAGCTCAACCTCGACGACATGGTGACCCGCAGCTACGCCCTGGAGGAGATCAACCAGGGCTACCAGGACATGCTGGACGGCAAAAATATCCGCGGCATCATCAAGTACACCGAAGCCGACTGGTGAATAAGCGTGTTCGTGACCCGGCCGAGCTGGGTCACGAGCGCTGTTTTTATGTCTTGGCCACCAGGCGGGTGGCCAAGGTTGTCGCGACCTGGGCGATCAGGTCGTAGGGGATGGGTTTGGTCAGCGGGAACTTCAGCGTTCCCTTGCCTGCCCGGTACGGTTCGACGGCGCGGTTGAAGGCCTTGTCGCCGTCCGGGATCGGGTAGAGGCTGATGTGCTTCTTCCAACCGGCGAAGTGGACGGTGTTGTGGCCGTTCACCGCGAAGGTCGGAATGTCGTAGCTGATCGCCTCCGTCGCGTCCGGCAGGGCGCGCTGGATGGTGTGCCGGATTTCCTCGAGGATGCCGCGCACGTCTTCGGGAAACGCGGCGATGTAGGTGTCGATGGTTGCGGGCTGCTCTGCCACGAGGTCCCTCGATTCCGTGTTCTGGTATCGATCGAAGCGCTGAAAATGGTGGAGCCATCGTCAGTGTAAGCAGGACCGGGCCCGCTGCTGAAGCTTCTTGCTGTACCAGCACTCCGCATACATCTCGTTGTTGTGCGGCGTCGACTCCTCGTACCCGAGCCGGGCATACAGCGCCCTGGCCTCGACAAGATCGAGCCGGGTATCGAGCACGATCTTGTCCGCGCCAAGGATGCGCGCCTGCTGCTCGGCGGCCGCGACGAGAAGTGCCGCACCACCCTTTCCACGCATGTCCGCAAGGACGAATACCCGGCCCAACTCCGCAGTCGCGTCATCGAGCAGATGGACCCCGGCCGTACCGACAGGTTCACCCGCATACCTGGCAACCAGCAATACCCCGCGCGGCGGCGCGAATTCGGCCCCCGTCGCCGCCGCGATCGCACGCTCGAGTTCCGCCCGATCAGTCGCCCGCCCTTCACGCAGCAGATACCAACGGTCGCTGACTTCGGTGTAATAGGCGCGCCACAGCATCGCGGCACCGGGGGAGTCGAAGTCTTCTGGGGCCACCGTCCACAAGTCAGGAACAGACACCGCGTCAGGCTAGCGGCGACAACGCTTCCGCCGCGCACCGATTGTGTCCGGGCGCACGAAATTGCAGACGAATTCGTGCGCGGCAGGCAAACACGTGCGCGGCGGTCACCGCGTGCAGCGGAGTACGGCCTCGCGGAGGTTGCGGCTGCGGACGTCGTCGAGGACGGCGAGGCCGAGTCGGTTCATCGAGTAGCCGAAGCCGAGACCCGTTGCGGGGTCGGCGAATCCGAAGGAACCGCCGAGGCCGGTGGTGCCGTAGGCGCGCTTGTCGGAGCCGAAGCGGAACTCGCCGCCGGACTTGCGGAAGCCGAGGTGGTAGCGAGTCTTGATGTGCAGCACCAGGTCTCCGGCGGGGACGTCGTCGGCGGTGTCCGCGGCGGCCAGGTGGCCGAGCACGGTGTCGTCGATCGGGAGCGCGCCGGTGCGGCCTGCCGCGGCGCCGTAGACGCGGGCCAGCGATCGGGCATTGCCGACGCCGTTGGAGCCGGGCAGTTCCACCTCGAGGAATTCGCGTCGCGTCGCGCGCGCGGGACTGCCCGTGCGCGGATTGCTCAGTGCGGCGTAAGCGAACCCGCGCTTGGCGACGAACTCGGCGCCGATCCGCAGCGGGACGTCACGTTCGTAGCGCAGGACATCCATGCCGCGGGTGGCGGTCATGGTGGCGATGCGCTCCAGTCCCTGATCGGCGGGCAGGCCGATGAAGAAATCCAGGCCGAGCGGTTTCGCGAAGTCCTCGGCGAAGATTCGCCCGAGTGTCCGGTGCTGCGGGTCGACCCGGCGCAGCAGTTCGCCTTGGTAGAGGCCGAGGGTGATCGCGTGATAACCGTGCCGGGTGCCCGGCTGCCACGCGGGCTGCTGCGCGGCGAGGATCGGTGCGAGCCCGTCCAGGTCCGCGATCTGACTCAGCCGCACCACCGAATCCAGGCCCGATAGCCCGGCCTGATGATCGATCAGCTGCCGCACGGTGACCTTGTCCTTGCCCTGCGCGCCGAACTCCGGCCAGTACTTCGCCACCGGCTGCTCGTAGTCGAGCAGCCCCTTCGACACCGCCGCCGCTAGCGTGAACGCGGCCATGCCCTTCGTCGAGGAGAACACCGGAACGATCGTGTCGCGTTCCCAAGGCAGGGTCCGATGCCGATCACGATGACCCGCCCACAGATCCACCACCGGCCGGTCGCCCGCGTACACCGCGACCGCGGCACCGATCTCACCGTGCTGGGCGAAGTTGCGCCGGAAAGCGTCGGCGACGGGCTCGAACCCGGACTCGACCTCGCCGTGGATCGTTAGCCTTTTCACCGTCGCAGCGTAGCGCGAGCGTCCCGTCGTGCATGGTGGCGAGGAAGCCCGCGCTCGGTCACATGGGTGCGTCGTTGGTACGGGTGTTGTAGGTACCCAAGCCGATCACCGCCGCGATCAGGACGGCGATACTGCTCGCCAGCAATGCGCGGCCGAATCCGGAGGCCAGCGCTTCGGGCGGAGCCGTCCCGGCGTGCAGCAGCTGGGTCGTGTGTGACGTCGCGAGGGTGGTCAATACCGCGAGGCCGAGCGCGCCACCGAGTTGCTGGGAGCTGTTCAGCAACGACGCCGCGAGCCCGGCCTGGTCCGGTGATACGCCGGCGTTGGCCGCGTTGGTGACCGACACCAAGACCGTGCCCAGGCCCACCGCGACCACCATCATGCCGGGCAGCAGGTCGGTCAGGAACTCACCATCGACCGGCAACCGCGACAGCAGGAACACACCGGCAGCGGCGAGTACGCAGCCACCCACGATCAACGGCCGGGTCCCGATCAGCGGAATCAGTTTGGTCGACCCACCGGCGCCGATCCCGACGCCGAAGGTCAGCGGTAGATAGACCAGGCCGGTCTTCAGCGCGGAATATCCGAGCACGTTCTGCATGTAGAGGGTGAGGAAGAAGAACATCGACAGGAATCCGGCGATCGCGATCAACTGGGTGGCATCGGCGGCAGCGAGACCGCGGACCCGGAAAATCGACAACGGCATCAACGGATTCGGGTGCCGGTACTCGTTCACCACGAACAGAACCAGCAGCAGCGCCGCACCGGCAAGGCGGCCGATCGTGCTCAGCGAGTCCCAGCCCGCGTGGGGTGCCTCGACCACCGCATAGACCAGCAGCAGCACGCCACCCGTGCCCAGGACGGCACCGGCGGTGTCGAAGTCCCGGCTCGGTGCGCGGTGTCGATCATCGGGCAGCAGCCGATATATCGAAGCGAACAGCACCACACAGATGATCGGGTTGATCAGCAGCACCGCCCGCCAACCGAAGTACTCGGTCAGCACCCCACCGAGCAGGACACCCGCGGTCGAGGCCAGCCCGATCATCGCACCCCAAGCCCCCAACGCTCGATGCCGATCCGAACCTTCCTCGAAGGTGGTCGTCACCAGCGACAACGCGGCAGGCATCATCAACGCCGCGCCCGCGCCCTGCACCAGACGGGCACCGACGAGCAACGGTGCGGTGGTGGCGAACCCGCCGACCAGGGATGCCAGGGCGAAGACGACCACGCCGGCGACGAGGACTCGCCGGCGCCCGATCAGGTCCGCCGCGCGACCGCCGAGCAGCATGAACCCGCCGTAGGTCAGCAGATAGCCGGTCGCGACCCACTGCAAGCCCTGCTCGGAGAAGTCGAGCTGATGCTGGATCGACGGTAGTGCCACATTGACGATCACCGAGTCCATGAAGTCGAGAAAGCCGACCGAGCAAAGCAATACGAGGATCAGCTTGCCGCGCCAGGTCGAGAGGACGGATGGATTTTCCATCGCGCGAGTCATCACGAGGTGCCCCCTTCGGTGAACGTGCTCACCGGTACCAGCCCCGCCGGCGACACGAGATTGTCGTCGTCGAACGCCGCGAACTCGTCGTCGAACGCGCACCCGACTAAGATTTGCTTGAATATTTCATATGCACTGGAGAATTTCAAGTGAGGAGCTGCGATGCGTAGCTACGGCCAGTACTGCGGGCTAGCCCGCTCCCTAGAAGTCGTCGGCGATCGGTGGAACCTGCTCATCGTCCGCCAGCTCCTCATCGCCCCCGCCCGCTATCGGGACCTGACCGACGGCCTCCCCGGCATCGCGACCAACCTGCTCGCCGACCGGCTCCGCGACCTCGAGGCCGCGGGTGTGGTCGAACGGCGACTATCCGGCGCGGGCAGCGTAGTCGAATATGCCCTCACGCCTTGGGGTTCCGAGTTGCGCCAGCCGATCGAGAGTCTGATCCGCTGGTCCGTCCCGCTGATGCTGCGTGGCCCCGAGGGTGACGCATTCCGTCCCGGGTGGCTTGCCCTCGCCGTCCCCGCGCTGCTCGACACCCGGGTCAAGGTCCGCACCTCGGCGACGGTCGGGCTCGAGATCGGCGACCCGCCTTTCCAACTCCGCGCCACGCGCTCCGGCTTCGAGGTCGGCCCGCAGGACGGCCGCGAACTCGACGCCACCGTCCGCGCCGACCCCGCCTACATCCTCGGCCTCGCCGCGGGCGCCCTCACCCTCAGCGACGCGCGCGCCCTCGGACTGATCGAGGTTGACGGCGACGAGTCCGTCGTTCGCACCGTCTTCGCCGCCTGACCGGGCCGCTCCGTTCGGTGCGCGGTGGCTGGCGACGGCGGTCTTCTCGTACGCTCGCTGAGTGGGTTCACTCGAGCAGATCAGGGATTGGCCGGTCCGGCACGCGGCGGGCGCGATCGTCACCCGCGACGGGGAGACGGAGCATGCGGGCGAAATAGACCGGGTGTTTTCGCTCGCGTCGGTGACCAAACCGCTGGTGGCGTATGCGGTGCTCGTCGCGGTGGAGGAGGGGGCGATCGAACTCGATCAGCCTGCGGGGCCGACCGGTTCGACCGTGCGGCATCTGCTCGCGCACACCTCGGGTCTCGCCTTCGACACCGACGACATCCAGGCCGCGCCCGGCACCCGCCGTATTTACTCGAGCATCGGATTCGAGGTGCTCGCGCGATTCGTCACCGAGCAGACCGGGATCGCGTTCGCGGAATACCTGCACGACGCGGTGTTCGAGCCACTCGGCATGAAAGATTCGGTGCTGGCCGGGCCCGCCGGGCACGCGGGGCGATCGACCGCCGCCGATCTGGCGCGTTTCGCGGCGGAATTGCTGAACCCGCAGCTGCTCTCCGCGCAGATGCACGCCGCGGCGACCTCCGTCCAATTCCCCGGGCTCAATGGCGTGCTGCCCGGTTACGGTTCGCAGCGCCCCAATGACTGGGGTCTGGGTTTCGAGATTCGGGACGGGAAGACTCCACATTGGACGGGGAGCACCAATTCGGGGGAAACCTATGGTCATTTCGGGCAGTCCGGGACTTTTCTGTGGGTTGACCCCGCGTCGTCGTTGGCGTGTCTCGTATTGACCGACCAGAATTTCGGCGACTGGGCGAGAGCAGCCTGGCCGCCCCTCAGTGATGCCGTTATTGCGGAGGCGACACTCCCACGCAACACGGCGGTGAAGTAACACACGTAACATCGGGCACTCCAGTACACTCAGGCAACACCAGCAGACGGGCTCGTTGGGGAAGACGTCCCCCGTCGACGCTGGAGGTGTTAGTAGTGCGCGCATCGAGTCAGTTCGCGGACGTGACGGCGGGTGTGGTGTACATCCACTCGTCGCCCGCTGCGGTGTGCCCGCACGTCGAATGGGCGCTCGCCGCCGCGCTCGGCTCGCCCGCAAAGCTGCGCTGGACCGCCCAACCCGCCGACGGCCAACTCCGCGCGACCAGCGAATGGCTCGGCCCGGTAGGCACCGCCGCCCGCATCGCCCAATCCCTGCGCTCCTGGCCCGTCCTGCGTTTCGAGGTCACCGAAGACCCCAGCGAAGGAGTCGACGGCGAACGCTATTGTTTCGTCCCCGGCCTCGGCCTCTGGCACGGTTCCACCAGCGCCAACGGCGACGTCACCCTCGGCGAAATGCGCTTACGCGCAATGCTCCAAGCCGCCGGCGAACTCGGCAAATACAACACCTACGACCTGGCCACCGAATTAGACCGCGCCCTCGGCACCCCCTGGGACGAAGATTTAGAGATCTACCGTTACGGAACCGAATCCGGTGCCGAGGTCACCTGGTTGAGGCGGGACGTGGGTTAGTCGCACAACACTCTGGTTCGCCGAGGTTTGCTGCACTGCAATACTTTCCGCCCTGCTACCGGGCGACCTCGCGCTATTCGAGCGCGTTCGGTCACGCGTTGCGGTCCCTACTTCAGGGGGTAAGCGCCGCAATCTCTTTCGCCGACAATTCACCGATCGGGGAGTGATCGTGGCAGGCCGAACCAGGGGAGGACGGTGTTGTCGAAGCGGGTCATGGCGGAGATTTGGGTGTCGGTGAGGGTGAGGACGTAGAGGCCGGTTCCGTGGCGGATGCCGGTGGGGGTGCGTAGGTAAGCGCCGAATGCTGGTTGGCCGTTGGCGCGGGTCGGTACAAGGTCGAATCTTCTGCCCGCGCCGAACAGGTTGGCGCAGAACCGGATTACGGCTTCTCGACCCTCGTACTCGAAGGGGATCGGTGGCATCGACATGAAGACGTCGTCGGTCAGCAGGGCCACTACCGCGTCGAGGTCGGCGGACTCCCACGCGCGGACGAACTTCGCCACGATCGCGTTCTCGGTGGGTGAGCCGGGGCTGGGTGGCTCGCCGGACGATTGTTTGCGCTGCAAGGTGGCCCGCGCTCGTTTGAGGGCGCTGTTGACCGAATCGAGCGACGCGTCCAGCATTTCTGCCACCTCGTTCGCGTGGAATCCGAGAACGTCACGGAGGACGAGGACGGCGAGCTGACGTGGTGGCAGCGTCTGGAGGGCGGTCACGAAGGCCAGCGAGATCGATTCGGTCAGTTCGTATTCGGCCTCCGGGCCGAGGTTGACCTGCTCTAGCAAGACGTCGGGAAATGGCTGGAGCCATACGATTTCGCCGAGCCGCGTCGGCTCCGGCGGTTCGACGTTGGGCACGTCCCACTCCTTCGCCTGGCGTCGGCTGGTCGAGCGACGGGCGTTGAGGCATCGGTTGGTGGCGATCCGGTAGAGCCAGGTGCGCAGCGAGGAACGTCCCTCGAATCCCGGCAGTCCCTGCCACGCGGTCAGCAGCGTGTCCTGGAGCGCGTCCTCGGCATCCTGGAAGGATCCGAGCATCCGATAGCAGTGCACCTGCAGCTCGCTGCGGTATGGCTCGGTCAGTTCGCGGAACGCCTCGCCGTCCCCGGTCCGGGCGCGCGATATCAGGTCGCCGATCATCGCCTTCCTCTCTGTCGACTACCTGGTATAGACACCGGCCGAGGACCGAACTGGGCGGCGCCCACTTTCCCGTTGCCACGGTGTCTACCTCAGTCAACACCGATAAAGGAGCACCGAAATGGGAAAGATCATCGTGACCGAGAACATCTCACTCGACGGAGTCGTCCACGACCCGACCGGCGACGAGGGTTTCGAGTACGGCGGCTGGGCGAACCAGATCAGCGACAAGGATCGCCGAGAGTGGGCCGAGATTCTGTTCGCCGAAGCGCTGAGCGCCGAAGCTCTACTGCTCGGCCGACGCAGTGACGAGTGGTTCGCCGCCAGATGGACGACCCGCACCGGCGATTGGGCGGACAGATTGAACAGCCTCCCCAAATACATCGTCTCCACCACCCTGACGACACCCAACTGGACCAACGCGACAATCCTGAAAGGCGAAGTAGCAGAAAATATCTCGAAGCTGAAACAAAACCTGTCCGGCGAAATCGTCGTCTACGCCAGCCAACAGCTCGTACGCACGCTGCTCAACCACGACCTGGTCGACGAACTGCGCCTGATCGTCTACCCGATCATCATCGGCACCGGCGACCGCCTCTTCGCCGAAATCGAAGGCCAAAAACACCTGCACCGCACCAACACCCGACCCCTCGGCGACAACCTAACCCTGCTCACCTACGAGACCGTCAGAACCGGATAGCTCGAAGCCGGCGTTGGGTCAGCGGTCGCTGCCCACGGCAAGGAAGCCCCTCCCGCGCACAAGTTATGCGGCCGCGCACAAAATTGCTAGCAATACCGTGCGCGGCCGCACAATTCGTGCGCGGCGACCACCGCCTGGGCGGAGAGATGAGCAGTGGGGTCAGTTGAGGTCGGTGGAGAGGGCTTGGCTTACTTCGGTTAGTAGGGGGATGGCTTGGGCTACTAGGTGTTCGGTCATTCGGGTGGCGGGGCCGGAGATGGAGATGGCCAGGTGGGCGGGGGCTTGGGGGACGGCTACGGCTACGCAGCGGACGCCTAGTTCTTGTTCGCCGTCGTCTATGGCGTAGCCGTTGGTGGCGGCGGTGGCGAGTTGGCGGGTGAATTCTTCGGGGTCGGTGATGGTGTGTTCGGTGTAGCGGGGCATTCCGTTGCGCTGCAGTAGGTCTCGGGCGCGTTCGGGGGGCATGCCGGCGAGTAGGGCTTTGCCTACGGCGGTGCAGTGGGGGAGGACGCGGCGGCCGACTTCGGTGAACATGCGCATCGAGTGGCGGGACGGGACCTGGGCGACGTAGACGATCTGGTCGCCGTCGAGCATCGCCATGTTGGCGGATTCGCCGAGTTCGTCGACGAGGCGGGCCAGGTGCGGGCGGGCGCGCAGGCTGAGCATGTGCGCGGAGGATTCGCCGAGTTTGATCAGCTTCGGGCCGAGGACGTATTGGCGGGAGGGTTCCTGGCGCAGGTAGCCGAGGTCGACGAGGGTGCGCACCAGCCGGTGGATGGTGGGTAGCGGCAGGCCGGAGGCGGTGGCGAGCTGCGAGAGGCCCATCATGCCGCCCTCGTCGGCCATGGTCTCGAGCAGGCCGAACGCGCGCTCGATCGACTGGACGCCGCCGGTGCGTCCCTTGGCTTCGCTCGTTGCGGTCACTGGCTACCTCCATGTTTCCGGATGGTGGAAGCCTACCGGCGGCGGCTCGGCCGTTAGGCGATGGCCAGCACCCTCGACATTCCTTGACCACATCAAAGCCTGCTCCTAAGCTATTCCGTATATCAGAATAATATTTCCGCATTGTGGAATTTGATCTGGAGGGATCCATGAGTCATTCGCTTCGATACGAGGTCAACTGCTCGATCCTGTTCACCGAACTGCCGCTGCTCGAACGGCCGGAAGCGGTGCGGCGGGCCGGATTCGACGCGGTCGAGTTCTGGTGGCCGTTCGACCGCACGGTTCCCGGTGACAGGGAGGTCGATGTCTTCGTCGCCGCGATCGAGAACGCCGGAGTGTCGTTGGCGGGCTTGAACTTCGCCGCGGGTGACATGCCGAACGGCGACCGTGGCCTGCTGTCCTGGCCCGCCAGGTCCGCGGAGTTCCGCGACAACATCGACGTCACCATCGGTATCGGCGAGCGGCTCGGCTGCCGTGCGTTCAACGCGCTCTACGGCAATCGGATCGATGGGGCATCTGCGGAGGAGCAGGACGAGCTGGCGACCGAAAACCTCGCTCTCGCCGCGGTAGCCGCCGCACGCATCGGCGGCACCGTGCTGGTCGAGCCCGTGAGTGGCGCGGATCGCTACCCGCTGCGAACCGCCGCCGACGCACTCGCGGCGATCGATCGGGTGCAAACATCTACGGGGGCGGCGAATCTCGGGTTGCTCGCGGACTTGTACCACCTGGCGGTCAACGGTGACGATGTCGACAAGGTCATCGCGGAGCACACCGCCCGGATCGCCCACGTGCAGATCGCCGACAGCCCGGGCCGGAATCAGCCAGGCACGGGCGAACTTCCCTTGCAGCGGCAACTCGAAGAACTCGAGACCCGCGGCTACCGCGGCTGGGTCGGACTCGAATACAAGCCGTCCGCAGGCTCCGCCGACAGTTTCGAGTGGCTGCCGCGCGAGCGCCGCGCCACCGCGTAAACCATTGTCGAGCAACGACTTCAGGGACTACAGATGACCAATATCGCCTTCCTCGGACTGGGTATCATGGGCAGCCCGATGGCCGTCCACCTGGCCACCGCCGGCCACACCGTGACCGCCTACAACCGCTCCCCGAACAAGGCGGCCCCGCTCGTCGCGGCGGGCGGGCACACCGCGGGCTCGATTGCCGACGCGGTGCGGGGCGCCGATGTGATCTGCGTGATGGTGCCCGATTCGCCCGACGTCAAGGACGTGCTGGCCGGTGCGAAGGGTGTGTTCGACAGCGCCGAGCGTGGCGCGCTGATCATCGACTTCTCCAGCATTCGGCCCGATGTCACCGTTGAGCTCGCGAAACAGGCTGCCGCGCAAGGCTTCCGGCTGCTGGATGCGCCGGTGTCCGGTGGCGAGAAGGGCGCGATCGACGCCGCGCTGTCCATTATGGTCGGTGGTGACGCCGCGGACTTCGAGGAGGCGAAGCCGATCTTCGACGTGGTCGGCAAAACCGTTGTGCACGTTGGCCCTAGCGGCTCCGGTCAGACCGTCAAGGCGGCCAACCAGCTGATCGTCGCCGCCAACATTCAGGCCCTCGCCGAGGCCGTGATCTTCCTCGAGGCATACGGCGTCGACACCGAAGCCGCGCTGCGCGTGCTCGGCGGCGGCCTGGCCGGCTCGAAGGTGCTCGACCAGAAACAGGGCAACATGCTGTCCCGAACTTTTACGCCTGGATTCCGAATCGACCTGCACCACAAGGACATGGGCATCGTGACAGCCGCGGCCCGCGAGGCCGGAGTGGTGGTGCCGATCGGTTCGCTGGTCGAGCAGTTGATGGCCTCCGCCAAGGCGATCGGTGACGGCGGACTCGACCACAGTGCCCTGCTGCGCGGGGTGGAGCGCCTGAGTGGGCGCGCGGACAAGGAGAACTGAACGATGGCACGGATGCGTACCGCGGATGCCGCGGTGTTGATTCTCGAAAAAGAAGGCGCGACACAGGCGTTCGGTTTGCCGGGTGCGGCGATCAACCCGTTCTACAGTGCGATGCGTGCGCACGGTGGGATCAAGCATGTGCTGGCTCGCCATGTGGAGGCTGCCTCGCATATGGCCGAGGGCTATACCCGTGCTACTGCAGGCAATATCGGTGTTTGCATCGGCACGTCGGGTCCTGCGGGGACCGACATGATCACGGGGTTGTATTCGGCGAGTGCGGATTCGATTCCGATCCTGTGCATCACCGGTCAAGCGCCGGTGGCCAAGTTGCACAAGGAGGATTTCCAGGCAGTCGATATCGCCTCGATCGCTGGGCCGGTGGCGAAGTGGGCGGTGACTGTGCTGGAGCCCGCGCAGGTGCCGGGCACGTTCCAGAAGGCGTTCCGGTTGATGCGGGAGGGTCGGCCGGGTCCGGTGTTGATCGATCTTCCGATCGATGTCCAGCTCGCCGAAATCGAGTTCGATATCGATACTTACGAGCCGCTGCAGGTGCATCGCCCGGCCGCGACTCGCGCGCAGGCTGAGAAGGCCATTGCCATGTTGAACGCGGCCGAGCGCCCGCTCATCGTGGCAGGTGGTGGCATCGTCAACGCTGATGCCGCGGGTTTGCTCGTCGAATTCGCCGAACTGACTGGTGTTCCGGTGGTGCCGACGCTGATGGGCTGGGGCACGATCCCTGACGATCACGCGCTGTATGCGGGCATGGTCGGCTTGCAGACCTCGCACCGCTACGGCAATGCCACCATGTTGGAGTCGGATTTCGTCCTGGGTATCGGTAACCGTTGGGCTAATCGTCATACCGGTGGTGTCGAGACCTACACCAAGGACCGCACTTTCGTGCACGTCGATATCGAGCCGACGCAGATCGGACGTGTCTTCGCCGCTGATTTCGGTATCACCTCCGATGCCGGTGCCGCGTTGAAGGTGTTCATCGAGGTCGCCCGTGAGCTTGCGGCGAAGGGTGAGCTGCGTGATCGTTCGGATTGGGCTGGCCAGGTGCGTGCCCGAAAGCAGCTGGGCCAGCGCAAGACTCATTTCGACAATGTCCCGATCAAACCCCAGCGGGTCTATGAGGAGATGAACAGGGCGTTCGGCCCGGACACCCGTTACGTCAGCACCATCGGTCTGTCTCAGATCCAGGCAGCACAGATGCTGCACGTCTACCGTCCACGCCACTGGATCAACGCGGGCCAGGCCGGACCACTGGGTTGGACTCTGCCCGCGGCACTGGGCGTCGCAACGGCCGATCCGGACTCCACGGTGGTCGCTCTGTCCGGCGACTACGACTTCCAGTTCCTCATCGAGGAATTGGCTGTCGGCGCACAGTTCGGCATCCCGTATATCCATGTGCTGGTGAACAACTCGTACCTGGGCCTGATCCGGCAAGCCCAACGGGCGTTCAGCATGGACTATTACGTCCAGCTCGACTTCGACAACATCAACAGCCCCGAGGTCGCAGGCTACGGCGTCGACCATGTCAAAGTGGTCGAAGGTCTGGGCTGCAAGGCAATTCGAGTCTTCGAGCCTGACGGTATCGGCCCCGCCCTGGAAGAGGCGAAGAAGATGATCGCCGAACACCGAGTGCCCGTGGTCGTCGAGTGCATCCTCGAACGCGTCACCAACGTGTCCATGGGCTTGGAGATCGACAATATCGTCGAATTCGAGGAACTTGCCGAGACCGCCGCGGACGCGCCCACCGCCGCCGCGCTGCTGGACTGAGGGCGTGATGCCCCGGGTCCTCATCGCGCCCGACAAATTCAAGGGTTCGCTGACCGCCGCACAGGTCGGCGCCGCCGTCGCGGCCGGTATCCGACAGGTGCTGCCGGACGCGTCCGTGACGGTCGTGCCCGTCGCCGACGGCGGCGACGGAACCGTCGCCGCGGCGGTGGCGGCAGGTTTCGCGGCGATCCAGCTGGTCGCCACCGGACCGACCGGCGCACCGGTTGTCACCACCTACGCGCGACGCGACGATCTCGCCGTCGTGGAACTGGCGGACGTATCCGGGCTGCTCCGGCTACCCGACGGGAAGTTCGCCCCGATGTCGGCAACCAGCCGGGGGACCGGTGAGGTGATCGCCGCGGCCGTCGACGCGGGTTGCCGCCGGGTGGTGCTCGGCGTCGGCGGCAGCGCGGGCACCGACGGCGGCGCGGGCATGCTGCGCGCCCTCGGTGCCCGGCTGTTCGATGCCGAGGGCGCCGAAATCGGTGATGGCGGTGCGGCTTTGGCGGAAGTAGCGACGATCGACCTGACCGCGCTACGCGACCGAACAGCCGGCGTCGAGTTCACCGTCGCCTGCGACGTGGACAACCCGCTCACCGGCCCACGCGGCGCGGCAGCGGTGTACGGTCCGCAGAAGGGCGCGGACGACCGCCAGGTGACCGCCCTCGACGCCGCCCTCACCCACTGGGCCGATACGGTCGCCGCGACCACCGGCACCGATCGCCGAGACATCCCCGGAGCGGGTGCCGCAGGCGGAGTGGGCTTCGCCGCCGTAGCGGTCCTCGACGCCATCTTGGCCCCAGGCATCGAATTGGTCTTGGACCTAGCCGATTTCGCCGACCACCTACCCGGAACCGACTTGGTCATAACCGGCGAGGGCACCCTTGACGACCAAACCTTGCACGGCAAAGCCCCCGCAGGCGTCGCCGCCGCAGCTCACGCCGCGGGCATCCCAGTGATCGCAGTCTGCGGACGAAACACTCTACCCACCAACCGATTACACGCCGCAGGCATCACAGCCGCGTACTCACTAGTCGCAATCGAGCCCGACATCCACCGCTGCTTCACCGAGGGCGAACAACTGCTGAAACGCCTCGGCGCACACATCGCCGACCAACACCTATCGCGGACACCCACCGCACCCGGACCAGCGCAATAGCGGGCCGCACTGACGCTGACGACCCGCACGCTGACTCGCCGCCCTGACGCGCATGCGTATGTAAGAAGGCGTGCGGCTGCTGCAGGGGCGGATGTGGGCGAGGTGCTGGGTTAGCCGAGGCGGGCGCTGAGGGTGGTTGCTGCTGCGGTTACTGCTGCTCCGAATATGGGCTCGGTTTGTTCTGTGAGGCGGCTGAAAGGAACGTTTACGCTGAGGCTGGCAACCGGGGTTCCGTTGTCTCCCAAGACAACTGCGGCGACCGCGCCTACGTCGGAGCGCCACTCGCCGCGGTTGACCGCGTATCCGCGGGATCGGATCTCGGCCAGTTCGGCGCGCAGTTCTTCGGGGTCGGTGACGGTTGTGTCGGTGTAGCGCGGTAGTTCGTCGACGAGCAGTTGCCGGACGAATTCCGGATTGCTATGGGCGAGAACTGCTTTCCCGTTGGCGGACGCGTGCATGGGTAGTGAGTGGCCGAGGGCCATGTTGGTGCGTACGGGTTTGTCGGTTTCCAGGCGCTCGATCAGCACCATTCTGGTGTCTTCGGGGACGGTCAGGTGGATGGTCTCCTCGGTTTGGCGCCGCAGGTTCTCCATGATCGGCAGGGCGACGCCGCGCAGGCCGAGGTCCCCGCCTGCGCGGCTGCCGACCGCGAGCGCCTTGGTGGTCAATACCCAGCGGGTCACCTCGCCCGATGCGGGACGGATCCACCCGGCCTCGTCCAGCGTGACCAACGCCCGCTGGACCGAGCTTTTCGGCATCTCCAGCACCCGTGCCAACTCGCCGACGCCGATCGGCTGCCGAGCCGCGACCTCTTCCAGCACTCGTAGCGTATTCAGGACATTTCGCAAGGTATTGACTCCTTCATCACACATCCCTACCCTTGCTGCACCTTTTCACGGCACAGTGTGCCATATCACGGCACGGAATGGAACCGATGTGATGACCGCTCATAGTGGACGGCATTTCCTGCAGATCCCCGGACCGACGAACGTCCCGGACCGGGTGCTGCGCGCCATCGCGCAACCGACCATCGACCACCGCGGACCCGACTTCGCCGACCTCGCCCTCGACCTCCGGGAACGAGTGAAACCCGTCTTCGGCACCGGCGGTCCCGTCGTCATCTATCCCTCCTCGGGCACCGGCGCGTGGGAGGCGGCGCTGGTCAACACACTCTCTCCCGGCGACCGCGTGCTCGCCTTCGAAACCGGACATTTCGCCAGTCTGTGGCGGGACATGGCGGAACGCCTCGGCTTAGTAGTCGACTTCGTGCCCGGCGACTGGCGGCGCGGCGTCGATGCCGCGGCCGTCGCCGAGCGGTTGGCGGAGGACACCGCACACGGCATCGCGGCGGTGATGGTCGTGCACAACGAGACTTCGACCGGTGTCGCCAGCCGGATACCGGAGATCAGGGCCGCCATCGATGAGGCGGATCATCCCGCACTGCTGCTGGTCGACACCATCTCCTCGCTGGGATCCATCGACTATCGGCACGACGACTGGGGTGTCGACGTAACGGTCAGCTGCTCGCAGAAGGGCTTGATGCTGCCACCGGGCCTAGGCTTCAACGCGATCAGCGACAAGGCGCTCGCGGCGGCGCCGACGGCACGACTGCCGAAGTCCTACTGGGACTGGACACCCATCCTCGACGCCAACGAGCACGGCTTCTACCCGTACACCCCGGCCACCAACCTGCTCTACGGCCTGCGGGAAGCGCTGCTGATGCTCGAAGAAGAGGGCTTGCGCAACGTGTTCGCCCGGCACAACCGGCACGCCGCGGCGACCAGGGCGGCCGTCCAGGGCTGGGGCCTGGAGGTGCTGTGTGTCAACGAGCGCGAGTACTCCAGTTCGCTGACCGCCGTACTGCTCGGCGCGGAACACGACGCGGACAAGGTGCGCCGAATCATCCTGGACCGCTTCGACATGTCCCTTGGCACCGGTCTCGGCAAGCTCTCCGGGCGGGTGTTCCGGATCGGGCACCTCGGTGACCTCAACGACCTGACGCTCGCCGGAACCCTCTCCGGTGTCCAGATGGGTCTCGAATTGGCCGGCGTCGCAGTCGATCCCGCCGGTCTGCAAGCCGCGCTCGCGGTATTACGAGCCGACTGAACTCTGCTCCGGCGCTGTGCTTTCCAACGAGGGAAGGCCGCGAACACACCCGGAAACAGCCCGCTCCAACTGAATTCAATCGCTCTCCGCTGGGCAAGTCGTAAGCCAGATCGGCGCTTCACCGCGATACCGACCTCCTGATCTCGACCCTCGATGCTCCGCCACGAGTGACTCTCCCGCTGCTCCGCCACGAGCCGGGATCCGCTATACGCCGGCGCTTTTCGCGTCGGCCACCTACGAGGAGGTAGGTCGTTGTCCGAGCGAACTTCGCCTGTCCGGCGCCTTTCCGAGATGAAGCGGTGGACTTATATTCTGCCGATCGTCGTCTTCATCTACGTCATCTGTTATATCGACCGAACCAACATCAGTTTCGCGCTGCCGCACCTCGAGGCCGATATGGGGCTCAGCAAAGCCGAGCAGGGCCTGGCGAGCGGCATTTTCTTCTGGGGCTATCTGCTGTTGCAGATTCCCGGCGGCTATATGGCCGAAAGGTGGAGTGCCAGACAGTGGATCGCGATCCTGATGGTGTTGTGGAGCATTGCCGCGATGGCGCAGGGCTTCACCAATTCCGTCGGCCAGCTGCTGATCGCCCGTTTCCTGCTCGGCGTTGCCGAGGGCGGCGTGCAGCCCGCGCTGATGGCCACCATCCGGTCGTGGTTCCCCTTCGCCGAAAGAGGCAGGGCCTACGCGATTTTCAAGCTGTACACGCCGATCGCGGCGATCGTCGCCGCGCCGTTCTCCGGCATCCTGCTGACCTATACGGACTGGCGCTGGATGTTCATCATCCAGGGCGGGGCGCCGCTGGTCGTCGGGCTCGCGGCTTGGCTTGCGGTAGTGCGTGATACGCCCGCCAAGGCCGGCTGGCTGTCGACGGCCGAACGCGACTACATCGAGCGTTCCCGCGTCGCGGAGGGGGAGCCATTGCAGCACCGTGGCACCTTCAAAGCGGCCTTCACCAGCAAGATCGTGTGGCACTTCGCCCTCATCTACACCTTGACGCAGATGGGCTTGCTCGGTCTCACCCTGTGGCTGCCGAGCGTATTGAAGAAGGCCTTCCATACCGATCTGAAGGTGGGTTTCGTCGCGATACTGCCGCAGATCGCCGCGGGCTTCGCCATCATTCTCATCGGCAGATCGGCGGACAAACGCGGCGGGCACATCGCGCACATGGCGTTGGTCCTCGGTTCCGCGGCAATCATTCTCGGCGGCGCGAGTCTGATATCGCCGGATCAGAAGTGGTTGGTGCTCGGGGCGATGATCTTGGGTACGGCGGCGTCGATCGCCTGGTACGGGCCGTTCTGGGCGACGGTCACCAAACTTGTTCCGGTCGCGGCCGCCGGGGCGGGATTGGGTCTGATCAATGGTGTCGGCAATCTCGGCAGCTTCTTCGGGCCTTATATCGGTGGCTGGCTCAGCGATCTCAGCGGTGGTGGGTACGCGCTCACCCAGGCGTTCTTCGGCGGGGTCTTCGCGGTCGCCGGGCTGCTCGTCCTGACGTTGCGCAAGAAGATGCGCGAGGCGACGCGCGCGGCCCAGGCGGAGCCGAAACCTGTTCTGCCGGAGCCACAACCGGTGATCATCTCGAAGACGGCCCAGGCGCAACCGGCGACGGACGCACCGCTCGTCTGAACCGCGGCGGCGGGCGATCCCCGGGTCGGCCGCCGCATGGTCCCTGTTGCGCATTACCAAGGATCAGAAGGAATCTCATGAACCTACCTACCGCAACGGCCGATCGTTCGGCCGTCGCCGCACGGCTCGAGGACGCGCTCCGCGCGACGATGGACGGCGAGGTCGCCTTCGACGACTACAGCCGCCACCTCTTCTCCCGCGACGCCAGCATGTACTCGATAACGCCTCTGGGCGTGGCGTTTCCACGGCACGCCGACGACGTCGCGGCGGCGGTGCGGGCCGCCGGTGAGCTCAGCGTACCGATCGTGGCCCGTGGTGCCGGAACGAGTTTGGCCGGTCAGACCGTGGGGCCGGGCCTGGTCCTCGACCTGTCCCGGTACATGAACCGGATCCTGGAGATCGATCCGATCGCACGCACCGCGCTGGTCGAGGTCGGGGTGGTGCAGGACCAGCTCAATCAGGCCGCGGGCGTGCACGGCTTGATGTTCGGCCCGGACACCTCGACGAGCAACCGGGCCACCATCGGCGGGATGATCGGAAACAATTCCGCGGGAAGCGGTTCCAGGACCTACGGCATGACGATCGATCATGTGCGGGCCCTGGACGTGGTGCTCTCCGACGGTTCGCGCGCACGGTTGGAACCGGTCGACGAGGTCGAACGTAAGCGGCGCGCGACGGCGCAAACACTGGAAGGCCGGATCTACCAGGAACTTCCGGAGCTGGTCATCGTCGAAGAGGCGGCCATCAAAGCCGGGATGCCGACCTTCTGGCGACGCGCCTGCGGTTACCGGCTCGACCGGCTGGTGGATTTCGGGGAGGACAAGCCGTTCGATCTGGCCAAGTTCGTCGTGGGCGCGGAAGGCACGCTGGTGGTCGCCACCCACGCGCTGGTCGACCTGGTGCCCAAACCTGCCCGAACGGTTTATGCCGTAGGGCATTTCACCGACACCGTGAGTGCCATCGCGGCCACCACGGACGCGCTGAGCTGCGAGCCGCATCAGGTCGAGCTGATGGACCGCACCATCCTGGAGTTGTCCCGGCAGAAGATCGAGTACGCCGAACTCGGGAACATTCTCGTCGGCGATCCGGGTGCACTGCTGTTCGTTTCGTTCAGCGGTGACGATGAGGGGCCGCTGATCGCCGATCTCGACCGGCTCGAGCGACTATGGCAGCAGAACGGGCACGGCTATCACACGCTGCGGGCCGTTACCGCCGCCGATCAGACCGCGTTGCTCAAGGTCCGCAAGTCCAGCCTCGGTCTGCTGATGGCCGCGGGCGAGGGCACCCGCCGCCCGCTCGCGTTCGTGGAAGACACCGCCGTCGATCCGGCGCACCTGGCCGAATACACCAAGCGGTTCAAGGAGATTCTCGACGAGCACCACATGGAGGCGGGGTTCTACGGTCACTGCTCGGTCGGCTGCCTGCACATCCGGCCGTTCGTCGACCTGACCGATCCGGCGCAGGTGATCACCATGCGCACGGTCGCCGAGGCGGTCAAGGATCTCGTCGCCGAGTACGGCGGGGTGAACTCCAGCGAGCACGGTGACGGGCTCGCGCGCAGCGAGTTCAACCGGGAGATCTTCGGTGACGAACTGTATGAGGCGATGCGAAAGGTGAAGCGGCTCTTCGATCCCGGGAACATCATGAACCCGGGCAAGATCGTCGACGCGCCGCCGATGACGGACAACCTGCGCGACCGCGACGCGCTGCCGCCCGCGCCGCCGTTGACTACGGCGCTGCAGTTCGAGGTGGTCGGCGGGATGCGTGGTGCGGCGGATCGGTGCATGAATATCGGGTTGTGTCGCAAGTCCACCTCGGGGGTGATGTGCCCGTCCTACATCGCGACCAAGAACGAGGAGCACTCCACCCGCGGGCGGGCCAATGCGCTGGTGAAGGCGCTGTCCGAGCCGGATCCGCATGCCGCGCTGGGTGGTGAGCGGCTGCACGAGATTCTCGATCTGTGCCTGATGTGCAAGGCGTGCAAGAGTGAATGCCCGATGAGTGTGGACATGGCGTCGCTCAAGGCGGAGACGCTCGCGCATCACCACGAGATCCACGGAACGCCTTTACGTTCAAGGGCTTTCGGATCGATCAGGTTGCTCAACCGGATCGGGTCGGCGACCGCTCCACTGTCGAATCTGCCGGGGCGCAACGGATTCGCGCGTCGGATGATGGACCGTACGCTCGGTATCACCGCCGCTCGCCCGCTGCCGGTTTTCCAGCGGGTCAATCTGCTTCGCTGGTTCCGGCGCAGGGCCGTGACGGTCGTCCAGACGCCGCTGGGGACCGTCAACTGGCTCGCCGACTCGTTCACCACGTTCACCGAGCCGCATATCGGTGCGGCGGCGATCGAATTGCTGGAGCATTCGGGCTGGCGGGTCGAGCTGGCGAGCGGCGGCTGTTGCGGGCGGTCGAGCATGTCCAAGGGGCTGCTCGACGACGCGAAGAAGAAGGCCACCGGGCTGATCCGTTCGCTGGCCGAGGACACCGAACCCGGCTCGCCGATCGTCGGCTGCGAGCCCTCGTGCCTGTTCATGTTGCGAGACGAACATGTTGCG
Organism: Nocardia sp. NPDC060255; assembly: GCF_042727395.1. Classification (NCBI taxonomy): domain Bacteria; kingdom Bacillati; phylum Actinomycetota; class Actinomycetes; order Mycobacteriales; family Nocardiaceae; genus Nocardia; species Nocardia sp. NPDC060255. The sequence goes on from NZ_JBHXAU010000007.1 coordinate 154,264, forward strand.
CTGCTGCCGGATTCGACGTCGGTGCGGGCGGTCGCGGACAGGGTCAGGCAGGTGGAGGAACTGCTTGTCGAGGCGATCGACGCGGGTCGGCTGACGCTGCGCGAGGATTCGCCGCTCGCCGGTCGACGGATCGTCTTCCACGGTCATTGCCACCAGAAAGCCGAGGTCGGCACGGCGGCCACCATGGCATTGTTGCGCCGGATCCCGGGTGTGGAGGTCATGGAGATCGACTCCGGGTGCTGCGGGATGGCAGGGTCGTTCGGCTTCGAGTCCGAGCACTACGAAACGTCCATGACCGTCGGCGGCGACCGGCTTTTCCCGGCGCTCGCGGCCGAGTCGGACGACACCATCGTCGCCGCGACCGGTGTGTCCTGCCGGCAGCAGATCTTCCACGGCGCGGGTCGTACCGCGTGGCATCCCGTCGAGCTGGTGCGCGAAGCGCTGGCCGGACCCGAATAGGAGACATCCATGCGTATCGTCCGCTACTCACTCGACGGACGGACCGGGGTCGGTGCCCTGGTCGGAGATGTGGTGCACGACCTGCTCGAAGTAGAGCTCGGCGCGGTGGTCGGAAGATTGTCGGAACTGACATTGCTCGCACCGTGCGACCCCCGCACCATCGTCTGCGCAGGCAGCAACTACGCGGGCCAGATCATCGAGAAAGGCAGACCCTGGCCTCAACAGCCGTCGCTATTCCTCAAGTCCCCCAACGCAATTACGGGACTCGACGCGGCGATTCGCCACCCCGCCGAGGTGCAGCGACTGGAGTACGAGGGCGAACTGGCCGTCGTCATCGGCCGCACGGCCCGCAACGTCCCCGCCACCCGCGCCGCCGACTACATCCTCGGTTACACCTGCGCCAACGACGTCACCGCCGACGACTGGCGAGCCGACGGCCAATGGGCCCGCGCAAAGAGCGCAGACACCTTCTGCCCCCTGGGCCCCTGGATCGAAACCGACATCCCCGACCCCTCAGCCCTGCAGATCACCACCCGCCTAGCCGGCCGAGTCGTCCAATCGGCCCCAACCTCGGAAATGGTCTTCGGAGTAAGCGAACTATTGGCATTCGTCACCCGCTGGTTCACCCTCGAACCCGGCGACGTCCTCCTGACCGGCAGTCCCGCCGGAGTCGGCCCGATGAACCCCGGCGACGTAGTGGAGGTTGAAATCTCCGGCATCGGCACACTCCGCAACACCGTTATCGACGGGGGAACGGCTCGGTTCGCCCGTGCCTCCGGTGAAGTGGATGGCCATCAACTTCGCTGAGATCGAGTTGTGCGCAGCCATTCTTCGAGAACAGTGAAGTCCGCTCGCTCGAGGCCCCGAGATGCTTCGACTCGGTGCAGCAGGGCTCGACTCCGATGGTGGGTGGCGACCCAGTCCCGGTCGGAATCGGTGATCTCGTCGTCGACCCACACGAACGGGCGTCCCGCCGCCCAATTCACCAGTGTCCTTGTCTTCCAGTGCAGTCCGAACCATTGGTCTTCGCGTTGATGTTCGTCGGACGGATCGGGCCAGGCGACCACGGGGAGTCTCGGCAGCCCGATCCGCGGTGCTACTTCTTTGTTTGCCTCTTCCTCCCAGGTGGTGGCCCAGACCAGCTCACATGGCAGGGCCGCCAACCACAATCCGACCTCTGGCCGTAGCCGTGCCAAGTGCCCGATCGAGGTGAGGCCAGGTGGTTCGGGCCGCGTACCGGCGCCGAACGGGAGTAGCGGGCCGTCGACATCTAGGAAGAGCAGCGGGAGCTCTTCGTGGGCGGTCATCGGTCATACGATAGCGGGCTGTGGCGAATTCCCAAGTGCGCGAACCGGTTCGATGTCAGCTGGATGGGATCAGGGGTAGCGGGGTCAGTCGAGGATGGCGGTGGCTTCGATTTCGACCAGGTGGTCGGGGATATCCAGAGCCGCTACGCCGATCAGGGTGCCTGGCGCTACTGGAGTGATGCCGAGTTTTGTGGCTGCGCGGGTTACTCCCTCCATGAATAGGGGCATCTTGTCGGGGGTCCAATCGACCACGTAGACAGTCAATTTCGCGACGTTGGCGAAGGTGGCGCCGACTTCTTCGAGGGCGGTGGCGATGTTGAGGTAGCAGTGTTCGACCTGGGTGGCGAGGTCGTCTTTGCCGATCGTGGATCCGTTGGTGTCCCAGGAGACTTGGCCGGCGAGGAAGATCAGTTTTGTGCCGGTTGCGATCGAGACCTGATGATAGGCATCGACTTTCGGTAGGCCGGTGGGGTTTACCAGGGTGATGGTCATGTTGCTTGCCTCCGGGTGAGAGAGCCGTTGCTCTCGTGGTCTCTTGTGGTTACTGGAGAACTGTAGGAGAGTGGCCGCTGACGTGGAAGAACGCACTTTTTAGTGACTGGGGAACCTGATGGTGACTAAGCAGGTCAGTGGGTTGGGCAACGAGGCGGACTTGTCGCGCGCGGATTCGCTGGCGCGCGAGATCTTCTCGGATGTCGCCAACAAGTGGGCGCTTCTGATCATCGAAACGCTGGGTGAGCGCACCCTGCGGTTCGGGGAGTTGCGGGATGAGGTCGAGGGCATCAGTCACAAGATGCTCACGCAGAATCTGCGCATGCTGGAGCGCAATGGTCTGGTCGAGCGGAACGTACACCCGACCGTGCCACCGCGGGTCGAGTACACGCTCCTCGAGCCGGGCCAAGCCCTCCGCGAAACGGTCGATCGGATGTGTGGCTGGACCCAGCGGTACCTCGGTCACATCGAGACCGCACGCCATCGCTTCGACGCCTGACGCAACTCCGCCGACCGGGAGCAATTTCACCTGCTGGTGTCAATCGTCCGATCATCCGAGGGCATTGTGGCGGGGTGCCAGGTCCGCAGGCGATAATGCGGCCATATCGCTCGCTTTATCAGCGCAATTAACAGTGTTTTTCAGCGTGGCTTTATGCAGTAGCGGTGGGCGGGTGAGGTGCGACATATTGGATAACAGATGGCTGAAATTACTGATTATTCCTGTTGGGCGGCCGACCAGTAGCGGCTTCCTGAGCGGTGCTGTTGGCCGAGGAAGGTGGCAGCACGCCACCAGCTGCTGGAAGACGATCGCTTCTACGCCGGAGGAATAGCCCATGCGAACGCCACGCCACCGAATGCGAGCCCCCCACAGTCAGTTCCGGGGAACTGACTCCGACTACGCGACCACCGATGCCGATCGGGATGGTTGGGAGGTAGTCGAGGAGTCCGGCGCCGACGACGGGATCCTGTACCCGAGGTCGCCGGAGGACCCGCCCCATGATCCGATCCCGTCGGGCCGCTTCTTGCTGCCGGCCTATGCCGGTGGCCTCGATGCCCCTGACACGGGGGAACTTCCCGGATTCCACACCGGGGAATTCACCGAGTACCACACCGGAGAGTTCAACGAGTACCACGCCGGGGAGGTCACCGAACAGGATCAGCCGCGACACGCGGCGCCCGCCTGTGGGGTATCCCGAGTCCGGCAGACGCGCAGAACCGACAACGCGCCGTCCGCACTGCCGACCGATCAGGTCCGAATCGACTACGGCCTCGTCTACGTCGTAGACGAGAACGGTGACGTGCGCCGAGTCACGCCCGATCATCCACTGGCGCAGGCCGTCTACGAGCGCACTCGGCAATGGGGCATCCGCCCGCCGAGTCCCGCGCTCGCCGGGATCGTCTCCGCGTACTACCTGTCGGCGCTCGGCCCCGGCCTGCTGGAGGATGTCGAAGCACTCACCCCGGAGTGGCAGCGCGCCTTCGCGCGGTGGAGTGTGCACCGTGCCTTCGAACGCGCGGGCCTCGCCGACGTCGACTGGATCCGCGAAGGTCTGCAGGCCATGGACGACAATCGGCCACCGCCGCCCCATTTCCAGACCAGTGGACGGTTGCGCCGCCGCCTCGACAGCGACACCCGCATATCGAAGACGGTCGTCTCCGGCGTGCCGGGCTCGAGTGCGCACATTCAGCAATATCCGCCGCTGGGCGCCTATTTTTCCGTCGACAACGAAGACCCGCTCGAGGCGGCTCTGGACGCGTTCCGGTATGCGGCGTGGACCTACGGCATGGGCTATCGCGACCTCATGACCGCTGCCGAACGTGACTTCTTCCCATGGACCCGGCGGCGGTAGGTAAGCGAAGTTCGACGACGATGGTTACGCGCGCAGGAGACCGGATTCGGCGTCGTACAGCAGGACTCGGCCGGGTTGTGGGACTACCCAGGCCTCGGCGCCCAAGGCGGGCTCGTCCGCCTCTGGCACGGTGACACCTACGCTGAATCCGTCTGCCGCCACGGTGACCAGCGAGGTGGCGCCGAGGTGTTCGACCGTGGATACGGTGCCGCGCAGGGCATCAGGCACGGAGGTGGCGGAGAAGGTCAGGTACTCCGGGCGGGCACCCCAGATGACGGAGGGGGCCTCGCCGACCAGTTCTCCTGGGATCAGGTTCATCGGTGTGGAGCCGATGAAGTTGGCCACGAAGGTATCGGCGGGGCGGCGGAATACCGCACGGGCGCTGCCGAGTTGGCGAATCCGGCCGTTCGACATCACCGCGATTCGATCGGCCAGGGCCAGCGCCTCGGCTTGGTCGTGGGTGACGAAAACGGTGGTGACACCGAGATCGTGTTGCAGCTTCTTCAAGAAGGTGCGGGCTTCGAGGCGCAGGCGTGCGTCGAGGTTGGACAGTGGTTCGTCGAACAGAAAAACCTTGGGGTGGCAGGCCATTGCGCGGGCCAGCGCCACTCGCTGTTGCTGGCCGCCGGAGAGTTCGGCGGGGCGGCGGCCCATTAATCCCTGTAGGGACAGCTGATCCCCGGTTTCGGTTGCCTTCGCCGCTCGGGTATGCCGGTCGGTGCCACGGACTTTGAGCGGATAGGCGATGTTGTCGAGCACCGTCATGTGCGGGAACAGCGCGTAATCCTGGAAGACCATCGCCACGTCGCGCCGTCCGGGCGACAACCGGGTGACGTCCTTGTCGCCGATCCGAATCTGCCCGCTGGTCGGGGTTTCCAGCCCGGCGATGGTGCGCAGCAGCGTGGTCTTGCCGCACCCGGACGGGCCGAGCAGTGCGAAGAACTCGCCGTCCTGAATCGTGAAGGACAGGGCGTCAAGGGCTTTCACGTCGCCGGGGAAGACCTTGGTCAGGTCGGTCAGATCGATCTGCGCCATCTAGGACTTGATCCCTCCGTGGAGCCGGAAGCCGTAGCGCCGGTTGACGAATAGATACATCAGCACCACCGGTATCGAGTACAGCAGCGAGAACGCCGAGATCGGACCGAGCTGTGCGCCGCCGCCCTCGTCGTAGAAGGTGCGCACCACCACGGCGGCCGGTTGCTTGTCCTGGTCGCGCAGCAGCAGGAACGGCACCAGGTAACTGCCCCACACGTTCACCACGGTCCACACCGCGATAGTGGCCAGCCCCGGCCGGGCCAGCGGCACCACGATGTCGCGCAGGATGCGCAACGGTCCGGCGCCGAACACCCGCGCCGACTCCTCATAGGACCGGGGGACCGAGTCCATGAAGTCCTTCAGGATGAAGATCGCCGCGGGCAGCAGCCCACCGGACAGCACCAGCACCACGCCGAATTGCTTGTCCAGCAACCCGATCTTCCAGATCATCAGGAAAATCGGCACCATCGCCGCGGTGCCGGTGACCACGCTGGACAGCAGTAGCAGCAAGTACAGCAAGGCATCTCGGCCGGGGATCCGGACTCGGGACAGCGCGTAAGCCGCCAGCGCCGCACTGGAAACCACCAGCACCATGCAGAAGAAAGACAAGAGCACGGAGTTCCAGAGCGAGCCCATGGTGAGATCGTTCTCGAACAGTGCCGAAAAGTGTTTCAGGGTGGGCTTTTCCGGTATTCGCGGCGCATATCCGGGGTTGGCGTCGAACGGTGCCGAGGCGAGCCACAGCATCGGCAGCACGAAGAACCCGGTCACCACCGCGACGAAGGTGTAGAAGCCGATCCGCGCGACGATCTGTCGTGGATTCATCACGTCCTCCGCCGCAGTAACCGCAGGTAGAACAGCGCGAGCACCAGGTTGATCAGCAGCATCAGCACCGAGGCGGCCGCGCCGTAACCCAGTGCGCCGTCGTCGATTCCCTGCCGGTACAGGAAGATCGGCAGGGTTTCGCTGCGATGGTTCGGCTCACCCCGGGTCAGCAGGTACGGCGTGAAATCGTTGAACGTCCACAGGCTGATCAGCAACGTATTCGTCAGCGTGTGTCCGCGCACGTGCGGAAACACGACGTCCCGCAGCATTTGCGGCCCGGACGCCCCGGCCAGCCGCGCCGTCTCGAGTTGTGACGGCGGCACGGTGGACAGCGCCGCCGAATACAGCAGCATCGAAAACGCGGTGCCGCGCCAGATGTTGAACACGATGATGACGGCCAAGGGCTGCTGGATCATCCAGGCATAGCCGGGGTGATCCAGCAGCCGGTTGACGGTGCCTTCGTCGCGGTCCAGCATCGTAATCCACAGCACCGCAACAACACTGGCGGGCAGTATCCAGGCGAGCAGTACCAGGCTCTCCACCATGCCGCGCACCCAGCGGGCTGCGGTGCGCATCGACCAGGCCAGGCTGAAACCGAGGACGTTCTGGCCGATGATGGCCGAGCCGAACACGAACAGCAGCGTGATCCAGACGCTGTTCCCGAACAGCGGGTCCGTCAGAGCCTTCGCGTAATTGCCCAGTCCCACAAAGGAAACGTCCACCGAGGTGCGCCCGGAGACGGTGAGATCGGTCAGTCCGATCCACAGCAGCCACAGCGCCGGAAACACCAGGAACGCCGCGATCAGCAGCAGTGCCGGTGCGACGAACGCGCTCGCCTTCCAGCGCCCCAATCCGGCTACGTCGGCACTCTCGGGGATTGGGCCCGGGACGGATGTCGCGGGGTCAGTCACCGGCGACCTTGTCCTTGCCGACCGCCTCCGTCACGGCTTTGCCATATGCCGCAGCGGCATCCGCTGTGCTCTTGCCGGTGACCACGTCCAGCGTCGCCTGCTGCAGCGCCTTGGAAACCTTGGTGTATTCGGGCAGCGCGGGGCGCAACGACGTGATCGGCAGGATCTGCTGGGAAATGAAGGTCAGCAACGGATCCTTGCCCAGCGCATCGGCATTCACATCCTGCCGGGCGGTGATCCGCGGCCCGCCGCCGGCGATCAACGCTGTGAGCGCCTCCGGTGAATTCATGAATTGCAGCAATTCCCACGCCAATTCGACGTGCTTGCTCTTCGGGCTGATCACCCGTCCGCCGCCACCGGACATGCTCACGAAGTCTTGATGATTCACCCCGGTCCCGGGTGTGGCGGCGGGAATCTTCGCCCAACCCACCTGGGTGTCTCGTTCGGCCATCGGGAAGCTGCCTGCGGCGGGATCGAGCACGCCCCGCCAGAAGTAGTCGCTCTCCAACAGGATCCCGACCTGGCCCTTGGCGAACTTTTCGAAGCTCTTTTCGCGGCCTTTGCTGTCCTGCTGCAACTCCGCATCGCCCAGCTTCTCGCTGTACAACGTGTGGTAGAAGTCCAGCACCGCACGGAATTTGGCGGTGTTGCCGACCCATTTGCCGTTCTCGAACAAGGTGCTGCCGGTGCCCGCCAGCAGCGGCAGGATGCCCTGCGTGGTCGTGGCCTCGCCGAAGCTGGTGCCCGCGTTGAGCTGCACCGGCGTCACGCTGGGCACCGCCTTCAGCTTCCGTCCAGCTTCCAGGACCTGGTCCCAACTGGTCGGCTGCCAGTCCGCGGGCAGGCCCGCCTGCGCGAACAGCTTGCGGTTGAAGAACAGCACCCGCCCGTCGGTCTCCTGCGGTATGCCGTACTGGGCACCGTTGTAAGACGTCAACTGCTGCACGGTGTCCGGTATGTGCTGCCAGCCGTCCCACGCCTTGACCTTGTCCGCTCCGACCAGGTCGTTCAGCGGTTTGATCTGCTCGCCCTCGGCGAATTCGCCGACCCAGATCCCGTCCAGCGACACCACGTCGGCGCCGGTGCCGGTCTTCAGGTCCTTGGCGATCCGGCTCTTGTAATCCTCGTCCGCAACTCCGGTCGCCTGGAACTTCACCTTCACGGTGACTCCCTTGGCCTGCTGGTCCGCCACGAATTTCGGGATCACCCAGTCTTCGATCCACTTCGCCTCGGCCGCGTTCTTCCCGCCGGCCGAGTTGATCGCGTTCGCGGTGATCGTCAGCGAATCCCCGTCGCCACCCGACCCGCACGCCGCCACCCCGACCAAGAGCGAGCTGACGCTCACCACCGCCGCGAGCATCCGCCAGTTCGATGCCATGGGTCCTCCTGAAAGGCCGATCCATACTCACCCTGACGTTGTCACAAGACGATGCCCGCCGAAGCCCATTCCCCGGAATACGGCCGAAGACGCCGCGCCGGGCCCAAATCGTCCGGTCCGCCGGAGAATTCACCCGGCTGTCGCAGAATGGGTGCAGTTCGTTGATCATGTCCTCGATGCGGATCGGAGCCACCGCCATGCATGATGATCGTCGGTTGATCGAGGACCGCCTCGGGCGCGTTCTCAACGAGCGGATCGCGCCGGCGATCTACCCGGAATCGGTGCCGATGACGGCGTCCATCTGGGTTGCGCCCGATGAGCCGGTGCCGGTTGCCGAGGGTTTGGCCGCGCCACGCACGCCGATCTCATCCGGGGCCCAGTGGGGTGCGCCGTGGGGGACCAGCTGGCTCACGGTCGAGGGGACTGTGCCCGCCGAGTGGGCGGGCAAGACCGTCGAGGCGATCATCGATATCGGTTTCGATCCGAACATGACCGGTTTCCAGTGCGAGGGGCTGGTTTATCGGCCGGACGGATCGCCGGTCAAGGGTCTGCATCCGCGCAGCCAGTGGGTGCGGGTGGCGGCTCCGGCGGTCGGTGGCGAGCAGGTGCTGTTGCACGTGGAGGCGGCGTCGAATCCGGTCATTCCGTTCTTCGGGCCGACCGCGCTCGGCGACAAGCTCACCGCCGGTACCGAGCCGCAATATCGGCTCGGCCGAATGGATCTCGTGGTTTTCGACGAGGAGGTCTGGCAGCTGGTGCTGGATCTGGAGGTGCTCGGCGAGCTGATGCACGAGATGCCGGAGGATCCGGCCCGGCGCTACGACATCGTCCGCGCGATCGAGCGGGCGCTCGACGCCGTCGATCTGCAGAACGTCAACGCGACCGCGGCGGCGGCACGTGCCTGTCTGGTCGATGTGCTGGCGAAACCGGCGATACCGTCCGCGCATACGGTCTTCGCGGTCGGGCACGCGCACATCGACTCGGCGTGGCTGTGGCCGTTGCGCGAGACGGTGCGCAAGGTCGCGCGCACCACCGCGAACATGACCGCGTTGCTGGCCGAGGAACCCGAGTTCGTCTTCACGATGTCCCAAGCGGCGCAATACGACTTCATCAAGCAGCATCGGCCCGAGGTCTACGAAAAAGTCAAGAAAGCGGTATCGGAGGGACGGTTCGTCCCGGCCGGTGGCATGTGGGTCGAGGCCGACACGAATATGCCGGGCTCCGAGGCGATGGCTCGGCAATTCGTGCACGGTAAGCGGTTCTTCCTCGACGAGTTCGGTGTCGACAACGAAGAGGCCTGGCTGCCGGACACATTCGGCTTCGCCGCCGGGCTGCCGCAGATCATCAAGGCCGCCGGAGCCAAATGGCTGTTGACACAAAAGATCTCCTGGAGTCAGATCAATCAGTTTCCGCACCACACCTTTCTGTGGGAGGGCATCGACGGAACTCGGATCTTCACCCATTTCCCGCCGGTCGACACCTACAACTGCTCGATGCATGGGCGCGAGATCGCGCACGCGGCACGGAATTTCAAGGAGAAGGGGCGCGCGTCGATGTCGCTGGCGCCGACCGGTTACGGCGACGGCGGTGGTGGCACGACGCGGGAGATGGTCGCGAAGGCCGCCAGGATGAAGAACCTAGAGGGTTCGCCGAAGGTGGTGTGGGACAAGCCTGCCGAGTTCTTTGCCAAGGCCGAGGCGGAGTACGAGAATCCGGCGGTGTGGGTGGGGGAGCTGTATCTGGAGTTGCATCGCGGCACGTTGACCAGTCAGGCGAAGACGAAGCAAGGTAATCGGCGCAGTGAGCATCTGCTGCGGGAAGCTGAGCTGTGGGCCGCGACGGCGGCGGTGCGGAAGGGCGTTTCCTATCCGTACGCGGCACTGGATCGGCTCTGGAAGACTGTGCTGCTGAACCAGTTCCACGACATTCTGCCGGGGTCGTCGATCGCGTGGGTTTATCGCGAGGCGGAGCAGACGTACGCGGCGGTGGCCGAGGAGCTCACGACGATCATCGAGCAGTCGCAGTGGGCGCTCGGCGGTGCGCAGGCCGGACCGAACGTCTTCAATCCGACACCGCACACGTGGCGGTCGGTTCCGGCCGGTGCCGCGGGTCCCGAGCAGTCGGATCACCCGAGCTCGGTGACCGAGCGCACAGGCGGCGGGTTCGTGCTCGACAACGGCCTTTTGCGGGTCGAAGTGGATGCGCGCGGCCTGATCGTGTCGGTGTTCGACCTCGAGCGGCAACGCGAGACCCTGCCGCCGGATTCGGTCGCGAACCTGCTCCAGTTGCACCCGGATCTGCCGAACTCCTGGGATGCCTGGGATGTCGATCTCTTCTACCGAAACCGGGTCACCGATCTCACCGAAGTGGATGCCATTGCGGCGGAACCAGATTCGGGCAGCATTCGAATCAGCCGCTCGTTCGGCTCCTCCAAAGTCGAGCAGACCCTGACCCTGCGCTCGGCCGCCCTGGACATCGACACCAGCGTCGACTGGCACGAAACCGAGAAATTCCTCAAACTCGCCTTCCCCCTGGACATCCACGCCGACCGCTACGCCTCCGAAACCCAATTCGGCCACCTGTACCGCCCCACCCACACCAACACCAGCTGGGAATACGCGAAGTTCGAAGCCTGCAACCACCGCTTCATCCACTTCGCCGAACCCGGCTGGGGCGTCGCCCTCGTCAACGACGCCACCTACGGCCACGACGTCACCCGCACGGTCCGCGCCGACGGCGGCACAACGACCACCGTCCGGGCTTCGCTGTTGCGGGCCCCGCGCTTCCCCGACCCGCAGACCGACCACGGCCCACACCGCTTCCGGCACTCCCTGATTCCAGGTGGATCGATCGGCGACGCGGTGCGTGCGGGCTACCGCATCAACCTCACGCCGGAGCGGTCAGGCGTAGCCGAGGCCGTCGATCCGCTGTTCACCATCGACAACGACGCCGTGGTGACCAGCGCGGTCAAACTCGCGGACGACGGCAGTGGTGACGTCGTGCTGAGAGTCTATGAGGCACATGGTGGTAGGGCCTCGGCGCTGGTGACCGTCGGCTTCGATTTCACCGGTTTCGAGACCTGCGACCTGCTGGAACGTCCACTGCAGGAGGACACCCCCGCAACCTCAGAGGACACCGGGGTTCGCTTGCACCTGCGCCCCTTCCAACTCGTCACCCTCCGATTCGCGCGTTCCTCTGCACCCGTCGCCTAGTGAGTCAGCCCAGGGTGCAGCCTATCTGCGGGCCAAAAGCCGTTGTTTCCCAAGGAGTTTTGCCTGTTCCCCCTTCAACCGCGCGAATCGGCTACCGGTGTACTCGCGTAACTCTGGCCCTGGAAAACGGATGATCGAGAGGTGTTCGTCGTAGTTGCCTGCGGTCCAACGTGCGGCGGTTATTTCGTAGCCGGATACGTGCGCGCACAACCGAAGTAGGACAGGGGGCATTTCCGGCTCGATCAGGAGATCGGACTTGGTGACGATCACGTCGCGCATCGCCTGGATGTTGGGGATGAACACGGTCGTTGCCCAGATCCGCCACTCCGCGAGCTCGTGCTCGTTCGGTGGTGTATCGGCGGAGAAGGGATCCGTACCGTCGGCCCGTTCGAACTTCTCCAAGAATGCGTCGTAGGTCCGGCTGTTCGTCTCCATCAGCGCGAACAGTGGCCCGTAGAACTCACTCAGCTGCAGGTTGATTCGCGCGATTCGAGCCTGCCGCTGGGCGAGGCGTAACCCGTTGATATACGTCGCCAGGTAGCCGACGAAAGCCAGCCCGACGGTCAAACCCACAGTCACCACAGACCTGATCGTAGGGCGTTCGCGAATAGACGGATGCCGCTGCGTTCTGGGTCAGTTCTCCCGCATCCCAGCCACAGCGTGCTGAGCGCTGGCCCGCATCTACCGACGGCTACTGTCGGCAGGTGTCCCGGAATGCCCCGCGCACCACCGCGGCGTCCGACGCATCACGATCCTCGATGCCAGACACCACCTCGGACACACGCCAGTAGTGCGACGGCACCAGGTTGCCCGACGTCACCACGGTGAGCGCGACGTCCGCAGCCTCATCGGGCTTGTCGGCAGCGACCAGCGCCAGGCCCAGATCCAGACTCGCCATCGCGATCCGGCGCGGGCGGGTAGCGGCCGCGCCGGACAGATCCGCGAGGACGTGCCGGGCGTAGGACTCTGCCGCCGGATCACCGAGCCAAGCCAGCGTCGTCGTCACGTAGGCATCGGACTTTGCCGGGTCGTACCGGAAATGGTGTTCTGGCCGGTCGGGAACGCTGAGTCCGGACACAAGCCGGGCGACTCGGCGCAGCGCTGCATATGTACCTGTGGTGTCTCCCAGCCGTGCCAACGCGCGGCCCTCCTGAGCCGTCGCCTGGATATGGACCGAACTGCGTTCTGGGGCAAGGGATTGCGCGGCGCGCGACAGCTCCGCCGCTTCGATGAACGCACCGTCTGTCAACTGTTGCCACGCTCGTGTTTCCATGCACCATGCCGCGATCTCGGGGTGCTGCGTTTCGTTGGCCAGCTTCCACGCCAGGTGTCCTCGGCCCGCTGCGGCGGGGATGTCACCCAGGTCGATATGGCAGGTACTGCCCAGCAGCGACAACCAGCCGACCGCGACAAGTAAGCGGCGGTGCTGGGTCAGGGTCTTGCGGGAGTCCATGAGTCGTCCGGCATAGCCAAGGTGCTGGCGGATGAGCACGAGCAATTCACCGGGCGCAGTCGTCGGATAAGCCGAGGCCAGGTCGTCAACGGCGAGTTCCAGCCGTTCAAGGGTGTCGCCTCCGATATCCGAAGCTGCCGCGCGCTGCATCCATTCCGCCGCCGCCCGTTCACCATCGGCTGGTTCGACGAACAAGGCCGAGCCGACTCCCAGCACATCGGTGTACGCGCGCACATGCTCGGCTCTGACAGTGCGCTGTCCCGTCTCCAGCAGCCCCAGCAACGCCTTGCTGTAGTACGTGCGCGCGGCCATGGCGGACAAGCTGAGTCCGGCCGCCTCACGCGCAGCACGCAGCCGTTCACCGGTGACGTTCTCCCCGCCGGGGTCCATGCGTCTCACGGTAGCCGTGCGTCACCTTCGCTGTAGACGGTTGTGGACGCCAAGAGGACCACAGGTCTAAAAGCGCACGCCTAGCGTCTTTTTCATGGCCTCGCCGCCGGATATCGAACCGCCCAGCACCGGCTCTCCGGCGGCGGGTGCCCATTCAACCCTGACGGCGGAAGGGGCGGGCTGTGAAACTTCCCGCGCGACGCGATGACGACGAGAACGCCCGGAAGCTGGCGCTGGCCCCGGACGACGGTCCGCGGTATCTCCAGCACAGCGACGGGTCTTGGTCGCAGGTCGGCCCGGACGGCTGGCCGGTCGATTTGGACGACCATGTAGAACCGGGCGCCGAAGTGATCAGTGTCCTGGCGACCTTGGCCACGATGCTGATCGACGTGGACCCGATCGACGTGCGCGACACCGAGATCCGATGAGCGGCGGATGGGTGACGCTGGGATGGGTCATCGTGTTCGCGCTGCCGTTGGCGGTCGGCCTACTGGCAATCCTGTGGCCGGAGCGGATCCCGAAGGATCGGACTGTCGACGGCATCCGGCAACGCATCCAGGATGAATGCATCGAGGGGCACGAGACTTGTCGCCCTGCGATTCCCCATTTCCCCGAACCGGCGGACGGGTGACCTGTCGAAAGTGTTACGACCAAGGCTGTTTCGCGCGGTACTGAACACGGGGCTCATTGCCAGCGCCGGTCGCTGCGTGGTCGTAGAGCCAATCTATGTAGATGCGATCTACGTAGATTGGATCTACATAACTCCGCACCGCTTTGGCGCGGTGCCGTTCAGCTGAGCATCACTCGGTCAGTGCGGTGGTGCGGCAGAAGACTCGCGTGAGTGCGCTACGGGGCAGGTCGGTGCTGGTTCGGGGTCTTGGGTGGCGAAGTAGGTTGCGCAGAGGCGTAGGCGGCGGGCGTCGAGGACCATCCAGGTGCCGAGGACGAGTTGGGTGAGGGCGCGCCAGACGTCTTCGAATCGGTCTCGTGCGCGTAGGGCGGTCAGGCTGGCGCGCAACAGGATTGGTGATGGTGGGTGATCGGTGGACAGGAGTAGGCAGGGGGCGCGGTGGGGGATGGAGCGGGTGTGGGAGACGGAGGAGTGTAGGCGGTATTGGTCGAGGACTGTGCGGGCGACTGTTCGCATGGCGATCGGGGAGAGGCGCCAGGCGGGGCAGGGGCGGTTGGCGGCTACGCCGAAGGGGATGTGGTGGGTGTTTTTGGGGCGGTGGGTGGACCAGCGGTCGGGGTCGAAGTGGTCTGGGTTTTCGTGGCCGGTGCGTTCGAAGTCTGGGTAGTTGAAGCACAGGACTGTTCCGGTGGGGATGGTGTTGCCGTCGTCGAGGTCGATGTTGTCGGTGGTGATTCGGTGGGCGATGCCGAAAAGTGGGAACTGGCGGAGGGTTTCGTCCAGCACGTGATCTAGGTATTGGGTGTTCGGTTCGGCGGCGAGGCGGTCCTGCACGTCTTGGTGTTGTGCGATGGCGAGCAGGAGGTGGGCCATGCCCTCGGACATCTGGACGACAGCGGTGTTGAAGAACGCGCCCTGTAGGTAGTAGGCGCGTTCGCGGCGGCTGAGCAAGGTGGGTAGGGGGTGGGGGACCTCGTCGGCGTCGATTCTGGTGAGTAGGTATTGGGTGAGGCGGTGGCGGCGGCGCATGTGGCGTAGGCCGGTGCATTTCAGCGAGGTCACTACGTCGTCGGCGTTGCCTACGATGAGATCTCGGGCGGCTTGTGGGCAGGGTTCGTGGAAGACCAACTCGTAGAAGAACTCTGCCCAGATGGGCATCATGAGATCGCGTAGTCGCACCAGAGTCAGTGGGCGGGTGGGCAATTCGTCGAGTATCCGGCGGGCGCAGCGGTCGGCGAGTTGTTCGATCTCGGTGGTGGGTATGGACAATACGGCGCGGGTGGTGCGTGCCGCCTCGTCGTAGCGTGGGCCGTCTTCTAGGTGCTCCTGGTGTACTTCGGGTCCTGGTGCGAGCCAGTACCAGAACAGGTCCGACAGGGCCGCTCCTCGGCTGCGGCCGTTGGCCGCCGGGTCGGTGTACAGGCGCCAGAACAGTTCTGGGCCGCCGCGTTCGCCGGGCAGCGTGATCTCGTTGCTGCCGTTGACTTTCGCGAAGATCCAGACCCGCAGTGCGACCACCGCCTGTGGCAGCCAGCGGGATACCGCCCATAGTGCGCCTGCGGTTGCCAGTACCGGCATCGGTTTGGTCATCGCTCCGCCCCTCGCGCGATGACCAGGCTTCGGTTCAGTTCGGCCAGTTCAGCTATCCCACAGAGGGTCAGCGTGTGTTCGAACTCCGAGCGCAGGGTGTTCAGCACGCCGGTGACCCCTTTGTCGCCGCCGACGGCCAAGCCCCACAACACCGGTCGCCCCACGCCGACCGCCGTGGCGCCGAGGGCCAACGCCAGCACCACATCCGAGCCGCGCCGGACGCCGCCGTCGAGAAAAATGGGGATCCGCCCGGCCACTGCGGCGGTGATCGCGGGCAACGCGTCCAAGGCGGCGGCCGCGCGATCCAGCTGGCGCCCACCGTGATTGGACACCACGATCGCGTCGGCCTCGTGCTGCACCGCCAGCCGCGCGTCGTCGGGGTGCAGGATCCCTTTGAGCACAACGGGAAGCTGTGTCAGCTCGCGCAGCCGGTGCAGGTGGTCCCAGGTGAAGTCTGGTGTCATCGCGATCGGCCGGGCGCCACTTCCGTTCGCCCCCGGCAGATTTCGCATGTTCTCCGCGCACATATTCGGCGGCAGGTCATGGAAGCCGTGGCGGTCTTCCCTGGCTCGGCGGCCGTGCACCGGGGAATCGACGGTCACCACCAGCGCCGTGCAGCCCGCTCGCTCGGCCCGCCGGACCAGCTCTTCGGTCACCTCCGGCTCGGGCTGCAGATACAGCTGGAACCACACGCGCGCCTCGCGGTCGATCTCCCGCGCGGCGGTGGTGACCTCGCCGATGGCGACCGTCCCGGCCATGCTGGCGATCATGATGAGCCCGGCCGCGGCCACGCCCCTGGCAGTGGCCCGCTCACCATCCGGGTGGGCCAGCCGGTGAAATGCGGTGGGGGACACGAATACCGGCATGCTGCTCGGATCGCCGAGCAAGCTCGTCGCGATGGATCGGCCGCTGGTGTCGCGCAGCACCCGGGGCAGCAGTGCGAGCCGCCGGAAGGCCTGCTCGTTGTCGGCCACGGTGATCTCGTCGCCCGCCCCGCCCGCGAAGTAGTCGTAGTGCGCCGGATCGAGCAGTTCCCGGGCTCGCTGCTCGAGGACGGCCGGCGAGGTGTCGTCTCGCGCCTCCGCGGCTCGCGAGTGCTCTGTGGTCACGGTGTCAGCTCCGGCGCGCGCAGTGCCGAGTCGAGGAAGTCGAGCAGTGGCTTGCGGTGTGTCGCTTCGTCGGTCCACTCGTTCTCGAGGTTCTCCGTGATGTGGTGTTCGGCGATTTGCCGGTCGCCGCGGTACTGCCGCAGCACGGGGTGCAGGTAGCGGCCGTCCAGGGCATGCTCGGCATCGGACTGCGCGATGCGCCTGCCGTTGATATCGAACGGGTCCAGTCGGTCGTGGTCCTTGCCGTACTCCAGGGTGACCACCAGGTAGGTGTCCACCTCGCCGAAGAAATCCGCGGCGACGGCGTCCGCCACGAAATCGACGGGTAGCTCCTCCCAATACCGTGCCGACCCGGCCGCGGTCAGCGTGACGACATCGCCGAGAACGCCGAACATCTGCCACAACGCGGAGGTCCGGTTCACTCGCGCCAGGATCGCCTCACCTATCTCGCCCGCGGTCCCCGCGGGCGCGCGGTGCGGCCATATCTGCCCATGGTGACGTTGCTCCAGGATTCGGTGCAATGCCCTTGTGCCATAACGGAACCCGTGGATGAAGCCGCTGGTGGACTTCTTGAAATCGCGTTCCTGGGTGATCGTGCCCGCGAAGTACAGGCCGGGCACATCGGTCGACTCCCAGGCCGGGGTCTGCGCCGGGAATCGGTCGTTGATCGCCAAGGCGGGCCGGCATTCCGGCGCGAAGATCGAGGCGTCGAACCGAAACCCGGTCGCCACGATCACCCGGTCGTAGCGGATGTCCTTGGTGACTTCGTCGGCCCGGGAGAAGCTCACCGTCACCAGATACGACGAGTCCGACTGCCTGGCGATGTCGACGACGTTGCCGTCCAGGAGCGCGTTCTGCGATTTGAGCTGGTAAGTGTCCAGGAAGTTGTTGTTGACCGCGCGCAGATGCCCCACGAAGTGCGACTGCCAGGCCAACCGGATGGAATGCGGCCCGGCGACGTGGATGACGGCGGCGTTCTCGATCAGGTTGTCGGCGGTCTCGAAGGCGGAGTTGCCTTTTCCGATGATCAGCACCCGCTGGTTGGTGAATTCCGTTGGGTCCACCGACATTTCGTTGTACAGCTCCGCCGTCTCGATGCCGGGGATCGCGGGGACATAGGGTTTCGAGACACCGGTCGCCACGATCAATCGTCGCGCACGCAGCACGTCGCCGTGCTGATCGACCGCCTCGAACACGTCCGGCCTGCTGATCCGTTCGATGCGCGTGTTGTACCGGACCGACAACCCTTGTGCCGCAGCGAAATCGCCGAGGTAGCGGACCATATCATCGGCGGCGGGGAAGAACCGCTGCGTGTATTCCTTGAACGGCCGCCCGCCCAGCAGCGAGTTCCAGTCCATCCGCAGGTTCAGCTCGGGATCGTCCCAGCCGGTGTAGACCTTGTTGATCGAGATCAGCTTGCGGTGCCGGGGGAATCTGCTGAAGAACGTGCCTGCGGCCTCGCCCGCTTCCACGATCAGATAGTCGCGGCCCGCCTGCTGTAGGTGGTGGCCCAGCTGGAGACCGGCCGGCCCAGCGCCGATCACCAGGTAGTCGAGTTCGGACAAGGTTCCTCCCAAGATCGTGTTCTACCGTCGATACAGCTCCATCAAGGCTTTCTTGTCCGGCTTGCCGCTCGCCGCGATCGGCGCGTCCGGCACCACCGTGTAGGTCTGGGGCACGCTCGACTCGCCGAGTTCGGTGCGCACCAAGGCGGACAAAACGGTCGAGTCCGGCGCGTGGTCGGCGCGGGGCACGATGAAGGCGTGCACGGCCTCGCCGCGGCGGTCATCGGGTGCGCCGACGACGTATGCCTGGTCGACGTCCGGATGCTCGCACAGCACTCGCTCGATGGGACCGGCGTACACCGGCAGCGCGTCCACGATGATGACGTCGCGTGCCCGGCCGGTCAGGTAGAGGTATCCGTCGTCGTCGAGGTAGCCCAGGTCACGGGTGCGCATCCAGCCGTCGACGAGCACATCGGCGGTTTCCGCCGGGTCGCCGAGGTACTCCGACATCATGTAGTCGTTGCGCACGTAGATCTCGTTGTCCCGGATGTCGACCCGCACTCCGGGCAGCGGACGGCCGACCGAGGTGAGCACGCCCGCGCCGATCTCGTGCGGTGTCAGCGCGGTGAGACCACCGGTTTCGGTCTGCCCGTAGGCCTGATGCACCACCGGGCCCAGCACCTGCACGGCTTCGGTCAACCGGTGTGCGGTCAGTGGCGACCCGGCGACCACCATCGCGCGCAGGCTGCTGGTGTCCATCGGCGAGGCGCGCAGATCGCCCAGCATTTGGTAGAGCCGGGGGACGTTCATGATCGTGGCGGTGATCCGCAGCCGCTCGATGACGCCGGGGAACAGCGGCGTGCCGTCGGGTTCCGGGATCACCGCGGTGCCGCCGCCTAGCAGGCACAGCGCGAGGTAGTCCTGCACTACCGCGCTGGCCAGCGTGCCGAACAGCAGGTAGCGCTCGGCACAGGCCGCCAATTCCGCGGTGTGCTGACTCCAGGTTTCATGGCCCCAGGACCAATGCGCGGACATCGCCCGATATGTCTGCGCGCAGCCCTTGGGCAGGCCGGTGGTGCCACTGGTGTAGGCCACCCGGGCGATGTCACTCGGTCGCGCTTCGATTGTCAACGAGTTCGCTGGGCCGCGCAGCAGGGCCGCCACCTGCTGGTCGTCCAGCACGGCGTCCACACCGTTGCGCAAAACATGGGCTTGCTGTCGCTCGCTGAGGCCGGGCCGCACGCCGATGACACGGCAGCCGAGGGTGTACGCCGCAAGGTATGCGGCCAGCGATTCGGCGCTGACGTCCACGACCATCGCAACGCCACGTCCCGGCCCGAGCCCGGACCTGCGCAGCCCCCCGGCGATCCGGCCCATCATGGTGACCAACTCGGCCCGGGTGACCGTGCGCGCACCGTGCTCGACCACCACTTTTTCCGGAGCGGCATGCAGTGCCTGCACGATCGACTCAGGAAAGCTCACCGAACAGATGATAGTGAGTCCGGCCTCGAGATACTTTGAGATTCAACAAGTTTGGCCGCTCCGCCAAAGCCGGTACGAGCTCCCGCACCGGCCGCTCGCCGACGGTGGCACGTGGCGATGCGTCCAGATCGATTCCCCGCCGAACGTTACCCGCACCACGTTGCCCCGAAAGTCCTCGTCTACCCGGTGATTACGTCGCGCTTATGCGCTGGCTTATGCGCGAATTACCCGGGCCGTGTTGAATGCCACTGGGTGACAACTGGGCTCAGCGCGGCGCTGCGATACGAGCTCGACCTACGATGCGGAGGCTTCTGGTGGCGAACGAACGGCTGCAAGCCGATGCCGCGATGATGATGGAAGCGCTGCAGGAGCAAATGCTGGGCCTCGCGAAGATTCACCGGGACCGGTTCAGCCTCACCGCTACCGCCACCGCGTGTGACGAGCGAATCAGCGTGACCGTCAACGCCAACGGCGTTCTCATCGACACCGAGTTCGCCGACGACATCGACGACCTGACGTACGCCGAGATCGCCACGGGGATGACCGAGGCCGTGCAAGCCGCCGCCCAAGAGGTGAACGAGCAGGCCCGGCAGCTGCTGGCGCCGCTGCGCGAGCACAAATCGCAGTTGCCGCGGCTGTCCGATCTCATCGAGGGCGCCCCGGACCTCGGGTCCGTGCTGCCGGTGGTGCCGCCCGCGTCGGTCGCGCCGCCCAATTCGCCGGAACGGCGCGATGAGGACGCGGGCTCCGGTTTCGGTGCTGAGCGCGGCTTCGAGAGCCGTCGGTCGATGATCAGCGATCACGACGCCTGAGGCTGCGGCGGAATGGGACTGGATCTTCCGCTCGCGCTCCGCGGACCGGGGTTCGCGGGTGGTGCGTGGTTCGACGGTGTCGTGACCGAGGTCTGGGATATCAAGTCGCGATCTACGTCGGAGACCACGAGGAGCAATTCAGATGGGTGATGGAACGGTTCGCGACGACTGGAAAGGTCTGCGCGCCAAAGCGGATAACCACTCGCTGAATTTCAAGGGGGTGAAGCTCGATCCGAAGGTTTTCGCCGACTGTGCACAAGCGTGTCACGACCTGATCGGACGATTGGTGTGGTATCAGAACTTCATCAATGACTCCAAAATGAACAGCATGACGAACTGGTCGCTCGAGTCGGGCGGAATAGGCCTGACGGAACTTTTCAATAAAAAGGGTGTCCTCGTCTATGATGCGTTGGAAACGTTGAAGTGGACCCTGGAGGATATGGGGGACACGTTCCTCAGTGCCGGAGGGAATTATCTGCGGGCCGAAGGCGAGTCGACAGCGGTACTCGAGAAGGTCGGCGACCTGCAGAAGATGGATTCTATGCCGCCGAGAGGCGATCTGCTGAAGGATATCGAGCTCAAGGCGAACAGCAGCCTTCCGGATCCTCCGAAACCAACTGTCGCCGATACCCCGACGACCATCTCGATAACATCTTACGATGGCAGGTCTGAAGATGATTTCATTGCATTGCATAATTCTCTGACCGATCATGACAAACGAGCGTATGAGACGGGCGCCCGATATGGTTGGATGGCCGGAAAGCTCACCGAGGATTTCTCGGACTTGAACGCAGCCTTGAAAAGGGTCAAGGCTGAAATGTGGGACAGTAACGGTGCGGATCAGGCAATGAAAGCGATTCAGCGCTTCACTGACAACACGCAGCCGTTCACCAACAGTCTGGTCGATCTCGGTAATAATCTCACGTATTGCGCGCAGTGGCTGAATCTCACGTATAGCAACTTGCCAAGCGAGCGCGCGGACACCGGGGGAACGTGTAGTGACGTTCTCAGTGCATATCGCGAAACCTACAACAAATACTATGTTGTCGGAATCAAAGCTTCCGTAGGCGCGATGCCCGTAATAACCGTCGTCGGCGGCACTGCGGCTCCGCCGCCGCCACCCCCGCCTCCGCCTCCGCCGCCGCCGGATAAAGACAAAGATAAAGACAAAGATAAAGATAAAAACAACAATAACAATAACAACGGGAATGGTGACGGAAACAAAAACAACATCGATAAGAACAGTCCTGAATACAAGGCCGGCTACGAAGACGGTTACAAGCAGGGTCTGCAAGACGCCGGCGGTAAGGGCACAGGTGGCCCCGGGAACAGCGGCAGTGGTGGCCCCGGGAACAGCGGTAGCGGTGGCCCCGGAAACAGCGGCAGTGGCGGCCCCGGCAATATCGACAAGAACAGCCCCAACTACAAGGGTGGCTTCCAAGACGGCAACAAGCAGGGCCTGACCGACGGTAAGTCCGGGAACAGCGGCGGCGCGAACGGTGGCAGTGATTCGACCGGCAGCGGCGGCCCGGGTAATGGTTCGACCGGCAGCGGCGGTCCGGGCAGCGGTTCGGGTTCCGGCGGTCCTGGCGGCCAAATGCCTGATCTGGCCAGCTACAACCCGGGCGGCAGCAAGGGTGGCCCCGGCAGCGGTTCGGGTTCCAGTGGTCCGGGCCCCCAGATGCCTGATTTGGCCAGCTTCATGCCCAAGGGCGGTCCGGGCGGTGGTGAGGGTTCCAGTGGCGGCCCGGGCAATTCGCCCTACGGTGGACCCGGCGCCCCCAACCAGAACCCACCGAAGGTTCCGGAGAAGGTCCAAACGAATCCGCAGCAGTCGAACGATCCCAAGCAGCCCAATGGTGGTCAGCCGCCTAAGGGTTCACCTCAGGACGTGCTCAATAAGCTGCTCAATGGCGAGAATCCGCTGAAGGATCTGAGCCCGGAGGCGCTGCAGAAGATCGGCGCGGATCTACTCGGTGGCCTGAGTCCGGATTTGCTGAAGCAGATGACGCCGGAGGGATTGCAGAAGCTCGGTGCCGATCTGCTGTCGAAGTTGAGTCCGGAGCAGCTGAAGAAGTTCGGGTCGGACATTCTGAGCGGTCTCACCCCCGATGGGTTGAAGAACCTGAACCCGGAAACGCTGAAGAACCTGGACCCGGAAACGCTGCGGAATCTGAGTCCGGAAACGCTGAAGAACCTCGGCCAGACCTTGTCGCAGACGCCGGGCGGCGCGGATCTGCTGAAGACGTTGGCCGACGGACTGAACGGGGTCGTCAAGACTATTGGCGATGTCGTCAAGTCCGGCACCGACATTCTCGCGAATCTGGCGTCCAACGGCATGCTCGGTATCCCGGGTCTCGGCGAACTGCAACCCATGAACATCGACAATGCGCTGCCGGGCGATTTGGCGTCGGCTCTCAAGAGTGGTGCCGGACTCCCCGGCGGTCCTGGTCCCGGCCACGGTCCTGGTCCGGGCACGGAGCTGAATCCGCCGGTCAATGCGCACTCGAATCCGTCGGAGTCGTCGAAGTTGTTCCCGCGAGCGGCAATTCAGTCACAGACGGATGGACGCCTGACCTCGGGGCCCGGGGCGAGCTCGCCGGGTATGCCGATGGGGCCCGGTCCCGGCCCCGGCGCGCAGCAGGCAGGCGGAGAGTACAAGCGGGGCAAATTCCTGGACTCGGTAACCAACCTGGATGAGGCCCTCGGTCCGGACATCGCGCGGTCGCGGCCGGTGATCGAGCCGTGACCCGGCAATGGAAGTTCACCGCGCTCGAATTCATCGTCCTGTGCGATCACTATCGCGGCGGTTCGCTGCCGCGGCCGTTCCAGTTCGTGTCCGACGAGGAGATCACGGTCGACGAACTGGAACGTCGCAAACGCGTGGCATGGGAAGAGCTGCGGCCCCGGCTGGACGGCTCGTTCGACAGTGTCCTGGAGGTGCTACGCGCGCCCGAACTGTTTGTGCGAGTCAGTAGTTGGGACGAGCTGGACATGTACAACATGGCCAAGGAGCAGCGCCTGCACGCCGCGCGGGCCGGCGCGCTCGCGTACCTCTTCGAGCAGGCACCCACCTTGCTCACCTACGACACTTCGGCGTTCACGATCACCGAATGCGACCCGCGGCGGCTGGCCACCGCCGTCATCGACGCGCTCCCGCCGATGCAGGCGGGCCGGCTGCCGGACATTCCGATCGTGACCGACTCGGCCGAACACGTCACGCCGGCAACAGGCCGCAGCTACGTCGAAGACGACCGCGAGGACGCGCCGGTCTACCGGACGCAGCACTTCTTTCAGCAGCGTGCCGTGCGGACGGGCGCGATCACCGTGGTGCAGGGCCGGTCGAAGTTCGGGCCACGGGGGATTCACGAGACGGCGATGATGTGGCGGGACGTGGCGGGCGACGGACGCTACGTGATGGCGCTGGACGCGGCACCGGTCGCCGTCGCCGCCAGCCGGGAGATGCTGATCGAGCGGATCCGAGCCGATATCGACAACCTGATGCGACGCCTCGAAACACACTGGGAGTCAGGGCGTCCCGACGACCGGTACTAGCCGTTGGTTCGTAACCCGTTGCGTTGGAAGGGCTGTCGCGGCAGCGATGAGGAGGATCCGACTAGATGACCGATCCACAACAGCACGCGGCGGCGTCGACCGGTGCTGCGCCGGACGTGGCCTTCCGGATAGATGGCAACGAGCCGTCGCCTTCGGTATCCCTGGAGACATCGGAGTCGCCTGTCCCGGAGCCGGATTCGGCGGCGATCGAGCCGTCGGTCGAAGATCAGGCCGTCGTGCTGGCCCACCGGGTCGCTCAGGAGTTGGCGGTCGTCGGCCCAGCGGGCTGGCAGCGGATGACGGCTGTTTTCGCGCTGACCGTCGCGGGGGGCGCGCGCACCGTCCTCTACTACGACGACGCCGGTCGGGTGGCGAGCATCGAGCCGTCGGACGAGATCATGGAACTGGTTCGATGGCAGCGCGAGGTTTCGGCGCCGCTCGGCGACGGGCCCTGGTGGCGGATGGCGATCCAGTTCGATGTCAGCGGTCAGGTGGAGCTCGACTACGACTACGGCGACGAGCCGTTCCCCGACGAGCATCTGCTGGCGCCCGAGGCGTACCTGGCCGATCTCGAAACGTTTCCGCGCCAACGATTACCGGTGTGGTTGGCCGCCTATCTCGGTCACGACAATCGGCAGTGGCGGGCGCCGCAGCAGGCCGCGGCGCAGGCCAGGGCCGACCTGGCGGCGGGCGTTGCCGCGGTGCGGTCGGTGGACGACTTCCCGGCGCTGCCCGTGCTGTGGGCCCGCTGGGCGACGATCGCGGCGGCCTTCGTGGCCGTCGGCTCGGAGTGGGGTCCGCGAATCCAGCCCGCGCTCGGCGTTTTCGAGGGCGCGGCGCGCAGCGGTGCCACGTTGTATGTGCTGCCCGGTGGTCGGGCGGCACTTTCGGGAGGTGTGTGGAACGCCCCGGAATTAGCGGCGGCCTATCACGCGGGCAGCGGGCTCCCTGATCTGTACGCCGGAGCTCCGGACTGGGTGGCCAACCAGGTGCTGAATCCCCGTGCGGCGCGCGGGTTGATGTCGTTCTGCTATTGGTGGGAGGACGGCAGCTGGTATCGCGGTGATTCACCGTCCGCGGATCAGCTCAGTGCGGCGGTGCCGGGTATCTGGACCGACGAGACCGTGATCGACGTGGTGTGCGGCGTGCTCGGCGATGATCCTGGTCACGAGGTGCGCACCGCCGCAGCGACTCTGGTGGCCGCCGCAGCGGCGGGTGTGGTCACCCGCGATACCTTGACCGCCCTGTTCGACGACCCGGACGACGATATCGACGGCGCGCTGTACCAGCTGTCGCTGGCGGGCTTGGTGACCAAGGTGCCCGAGGCGCAGCAGGCTTCGCGGTTTGAGCGATCGGACAAAATTCTCGATCGGAAGTAAACTGCGGTCGGATTGGCCAGGTCGAATGTGAGGGATTTTTTTGGCGCCGCAGCAGTGCTCAGGTATCGACGGGGTGGGGCCAGAGGTACTTCGACTACGCATGTTGGGGCCGGTGGAGGTGTGGCTGGGGGACCAGCAGCTCGATATCGCGGCGCCGCAGTTGCTTGCGGTGCTGGCCATGCTCGCGGCCGAACCGGCGCGCACCCTGTCGACGACGCAGTTGGCTGCCCGTCTGTGGGCCGACCAGCCGCCGAAATCGGCGCCGAGTGTGCTGCGCAATCACATACTCGCGCTGCGTCGGCAGTTCGATGCGCACGGGCATACTGGTGCCGGGACCGAGTGGCTCGATTCGACCCGTGGTGGGTATCGGCTCGGTATCACGGTGGAGTTCGACGTCGTCGCGGTCGAGGGGCTGATCGCCGGCGCGGAAGCCGATCGGCGTTCGGGTGCGATCGAGGAGGCGGACGCCAAACTTACGGCGGCGCAGCAACTATGGCGCGGTGACCCGATGATCGGTCTGCCTGGACCGTGGGCGGAACGAGAACGATCCAGGCTCGGCAGGCTGCGCTTGTCCATGTACGAGGTCGCGATGGCGGTAGCGCTGGACCTCGGTCGGCATTCGGCCGCCGTTGCGGAGTTGGAGGCGCTGGTCGCGGCCGAACCGCACTCGGAGCGGTGGCACGAACTGCTGATGGTCGCGCTGCACCGCAGTGGGCGGCGGGCCGAGGCGCTCGAGGTGTATCGGAACGCGCGCCGGTTGCTCGCCGACGAGCTCGGCCTCGAACCGGGGCCCGAGCTGGTTCGGCTGCATCAGCAGATCCTGTCGGCGGAGCTGCCCGCCGCCACTAACGAAATGATGCAGATCGCCGCGGAATTCGATGCGCCACGGGTCCCGGAACAGCTGCCCTCCGACATCGCCGACTTCGTCGGACGAGAACAGCTGGCCAACGAGTTGATCGAGGTGTTGGAGGCGGACTCCGACCGCCGTCAGGTGATCGCGATCACCGGGCTCGGCGGTGTCGGAAAGACCACGCTCGCAGTGCATCTCGCGCATCGCGTACGGAAGCATTATCCGGATGGGTTGCTGCATCTCGACCTCGGCGGGATGGACGAGCATCCGCGCACGGCCGACATGCTGCTCGCGGTCGCCTTGCGCGCGTTCGGTATCGAGCCGGGCGAGCTGCCGTCGGACCTGGCGGAGCGAACGGCGCTGTGGCGCAACACCGTAGCGGGCAAGCGCATGCTGCTGGTGCTCGACAATGCGCGTGATGTCGAGCATTTGACTCCCTTGCTGCCCGGTACGGGTACGGCGGCCGTGCTTGTAACCAGCCGTTCGAGTCTGGCGGAATTGTTCGGTGCGCGGCTGGTTCCGCTGGATGTGCTCACCCCGGACGAGGCGTGGACCTTGTTGGAGCGCACGGTGTCCGCGCGGCGAATGTCGGCCGAACCCGAAGCGGCACAAGAGATTCTGCGAGCCTGCGGGCATCTGCCCGTCTCGCTGCGCATCGCCGGGGCGCGGTTGGCGAGCAGGCCGACCTGGCGGCTGTCCGCGGTGGCCGACCGGCTGGCCGACGAGCGCGGCAGGCTGGCCGAACTCGCGATCGGCAATACCAGTGTGGAATTGGTATTCCGGGAAAGTTACCGGCTGCTCGCGCCCGAGCTGGCGCGGGCGTTTGTGCTCGTCGCGTTCTCTGAGGCACCCGATCTGTCGGTCGCCGCCATTGCCGCCCTGCTGGACCGGGATCGGATCGAGGCCGAGCGGCTCTGCGAAACCCTGGTTGACCTGGGCATGTTGCAGACACCGGAACGGGGTCGCTACCGCTACCACGACTTGTTGCGGCTGTTCGCTCGCGGGACGGCCGACCTTTCGCAGCAGCAGGAATGGCCGCGGGCGCTGTGCCGGGTGATGGATTTCTATCTGGCCAGCGCGAAGAACATTGTCGAACTGCGTGATCCGGGCGTTGGCACCCACTACTACGCCAGTACCGACTCGGCTGGGCAGCGGTTCATCGACGAACGGCAGTGTGCGGTGTGGGCGCAGGCGGAGCGCTTCGGGCTGGTCGCCCTCTATCGACAGGTTGCCGAACAGGGCGATGCCCGAACCCGTACGCTCGCAGTCGATCTCGCGTTGTCGCTGGCCGTGGGTGGTGATGCGGGCGCGCACCTGCCCCAGGTGGCGCAGGTGCTCGAGCTGCTGAGCCGGGCCGCCGAAGCGGACAGCGATCAGCGGACCATGGCCAGGGCGCAACTGGCCGCCGCCGTCGCCCGGCTGGTCGGCATGGCGGATCTGAGTGCCGCGCGCACCCTTCGCAACGCCGGTGCGATTCTGTGGGAGCTGGGTGACGGGGCGGGTGCCATCATCGCCGAGCAGATGCTCGGCACGGCCATGGCCTATCAGGAGAACGTGGACGTCGCCGTCGAGCACTACCGGCGTGCCATCGAGATGGGACGGCAGCAAAGCAATCAGTGGAGCGAGGGGATGAGCTGGGCGACGCTCGCCCGCGCCTTCTGCAACGCCCGGCGCTGGCCGGAGGCTGTCGAAGCCGCCGAACATGCGCTCTACATCGCGCGACAGGTCGGCAGCCTCCGGCTCGAGTCGATGGCGTTGCACGAGTTGGGATTCGCCACGTTGCAGCGCGGCGATCCCGTGCAAGCCAAGGAGCTGTGCGAGCAAGCACTCACGGTGGCCCGCCGCGACGGCCGCAGGCATCAGGAAGGCTGGGCGTTGGCCCGCTTGGCCGAGGTGACCCTCTACAGCGGCGACGCCGAGGCCGCGGTGCCGATCGCCGCCGAAGCCGTCCGCGCCCTCACCGAGGTCTCCGCCATCGTGCGCCGCCTGCGCGCCATGTGGGTCTACAGCTACGCCCTGACCGCCGCAGGCTCCGCCGAAGAGGCCGAACCCATCCTCCGCAAGGTCGCCCAATCCAGCCGCCGCATCGGCCTGGCCCTCCCCGACATCCCCCCACCCCGCCGCACCGCCGTCGGCTCCGCCACCACCGCCCTCGCCCTCCGCCAATGCAAATGACCGGTGGCTGCCTCAGGTGGCGATCCCGCCGGTTCCGTGACCGGGCAGCCGCATGAGCGGCGCCCGGTTTGCCGCCACCTGGTCCGTGATTCCCGCGGTGCGGGAGTTCGAAAGATGTTTGTAGGCTTGACACATCACGATCTTCCAGCCCGGCCATCGGCACTATGATCGATGCCTCAGAGGCTCGCGCTAGACCACGCGAGTGATTGTGCTTGATGGGGGAAGACTGATGGCGCGTTCGGATCTGCGGCTGTTGTTCCGCTCTACGCGGGAAGGTCTTGCCGCGCAAGAAGTGTTCACCAACCGTCACGACGAGTGGGACTCAACTGTTCGTAGTCTTCGTGCGCACAAGTCCAGCGTGGGCGCCCCGGGATTCTCGGTAGTTGATTTCGGGCGCCCGCGCCGGAATGTGCTGGTGTTCTATGGCGTCGGCGGGATCGGCAAGACGGCGTTGTCGCGGCAGCTCGAGGAATGTCTGTCGGGGGGAAATACCGACGACTCGGTGTGCTGGTCCCAGCTGCCGGAGAATATAGGTCGGTTGATGCCGGTGCGGATCGACTTGGCACCGCAGGCTGGGATTGATTTCGAGGCAGCGATGTTGGCGATCCGGTTGGCGGTCGGGCGGCTCGGTGAACGGATGCCGGCCTTTGATCTGGCGTTGCGTCACTACTGGGATGTCAACCACCCGCAGGAGCCGCTGGAAGGCTATCTGCAGCGTCACGGGTTCTTGCGGAGAGCGGGCTCGGTCGCATCGTTGACCGACCATATGCGGTCGGTGATGGAGGACGTCGCCGACAAGTTGTCGTTGCCGACAGTCGCCGGCTCGGTGGCGACCACCGTTGTTCGCGGTTTGGTGGACGCGCTGCGTAAGAAGCGTGAAGCCGTGCGGACGTTGGCGCGGTGCACTCGGCTGGCGGATCTGCTCGAAGCCGACCAGGACGTCGAGACCCTCAGCTACTTCGCCCACCTGCTGGCCTGGGATCTGGCGCAGCTGCCCGCGAAAAAGTCGGGGACGCCGGTGGTTCTCCTCGACACATTCGAAGAGCTCGGGGACCGGGTGCACCGAGATTTGGAGCGGTTGTTCCAGCGGGTGATCTGGTTGATGCCGAATGTGTTGTTCATCATCACCGGACGCAACCGATTGGAGTGGGACGATCCCGCCCTGGACGGGCAACTCGATCACGCAGGACCGTTGAAATGGCCGGGGCTTGCGCCGGGGTGTGCGTCTGAGCCGTGTCAGCATCTGGTCGGATATCTGTCCAACGATGATCGCGAGCTGTATTTGCGCAGCCGCCTTACTCATGACGGCGAGCCGGTGATCCCCACTGCGGTGCGCGCGAAGATCGCCACTCGATCGCATGGTCTGCCATTGCATCTGGACCTTTCGGTGATGCAGTTCCTCGATGCGATGGAAGCGTCCGGAGCCATACCGGGACCGGAAGCATTCGACCGTGATTTTCCAGCTCTGGTTGCGCGGATCGTTCGGGATCTGACGGCGTCGGAGCGGACCGTGTTGAGAACGGTCAGCCTGCTCGATTCGTTCAGTATCGACCTCGCCACCGCAGCGGCAGGTCTGGACCGCGACGCCGCAGCATTGAATCTTGTCGAGCGCCCGTTTGTGACGAACGATCCGGATGCGCCGTGGCCCTACCGGCTCCACGATCTGGTGCGCCAAACCGTGCGAGACGCGGACGAAACCACCGACGACAGGTGGTCGCCCGCAGACTGGCACCGGGCGGCGCAACGCACTTTCGAGACCCTCGGAGCACAGTTACCCGCGGTGGTGCAGGCGCAGGATCGACGGCGGCTTTTGTCCTGTCTGACACAGGGTTTGCGGATCGCCGACGACTACGAGCTCCCGCTGGGCTGGCTTATCTCGGCCGCGTGGCGCTATGTCGACAAGAAGATCTGGGAGCCGATCGAGATTCCCGCTTTCAGTTCGGCCGAGGCCCCCACCACTCCCGCGGCCGCATTGGCTCGGGCAGCGCACACAATCTCACGCCGTCAGCGGGTCCACCGCAGCGAGACCATCGAGGAGCTGACCGCGATACTGGACACCGGGCTGCTGCCTGACGAGGCAGCCGATATGGCGCGCTATTACCTCGCCGAATGTCAACGGCACCTGGGGCAGTACGAATCCTCGGCCGCGAACCTGCACCGGGTCGCTGCCGGAACCAGTCCCCGAGCACATGACGCTGCCCGGGGACTGGCACATATCGCTCGCCACTTCGGTGATTTCCCCACCGCGCTCGAGGCGTTGGGATCACTCGACCACAACTCCGGCTATCACCGTGCACTCGGGCATATCTGGTGGCTACATGGCGATATTGCCAGGGCATGCGAAAGTTACAGCACTGGAAGAGATCTGGCGAGGGAAGATCACAACCCTGGTGATGCGGCGTTGTGCCAGGCAGGACTTGCCCTCGCCGCCTCTTTTCAGGACCGTGGTCGTGCGGACGGCCAGATAGATTTGGCCTGCGATCTCTTGCGTCGCGTGCGACTGAACTGGGGCGATATGCACGTGCAAATCGCGTGTCTTCTGAGGGATGCGGGGGCCGAACCGGACCTGCCTGAGCAGGCAGCGGAACTGGAGGCGAGGGCTGCCGAGTCGGGATTGGGTTCGTCTGTCGCCTACATTCGACTTGCCGTTTGTTTCCACCATGCGCTTCGCAGCGAAGAAGCTGAGCTGCAAACCGCCCGCGACCGATTGCGTCAACACGCATCGAATGGCGCCTATAACTATCTGGTCGAGATCACCCATTTCTTCGACGACACAGAACCTCCGCCCGATCTGCCCCGCGCGCATTGGATCGATACCACCCAACCGGCCATCCGGTGGGCACGATTGATCAACGACCGTCGCTCGGCTCTTGGGCTGGACTGCCCCGCGTGAGCGGCCACCCAACTAGACTCGCGCAGATGACAGGACAGGCCAACGGCAGTGAGTTCACCGCTGAAACCGCCCGCCGCGCATTGGAATCCGCCTGTACTACAAACGGATTGAAGCAATCGGAGGCCGAGCTCATCAGGCTTGGTGAGAATGCGATCTTCATCCTGCCGCAAGAGGGGGTTGTAGCGCGTATCGCCCGTACGGTGGCCAACCGTGATCGGGTGGAACGCGAACTAGCCGTCGCCCGCTGGCTGGACCAGAACGACTATCCCGCAGTCCGAGTCGCCGAACATCTGACGCAACCCATCGAGGCCGACCAACGCCTGGTCACTTTCTGGCATGAGGTCGACATCGTCGGCGAAGCCACACTCGACGACCTCGCAGTGCTGCTGCGCGACTTTCACGCCCTACCAGCACCGGAATTCACACTGCCCCAGTTCAACCCGTTCAGCGCGGTGCCGACGAGACTGGCCGACCCCGGAAACGCGGACCCGGACGCAGTCGCGTACTTGACCGACTTGTACGAAGAGTTACGCACCAAGTACGCGACGCTGACCTTCGACGCCCCGCTCGGGGTGATTCACGGAGACGCCCACCGTGGCAACGTCATGGTCAGCGCCGCAGGCCCGCTGCTGTCGGACTTCGAGGTCGTCGCGTGGGGGCCACGAGAATGGGATCTCACTACCACCGCGATGGCGTTGCAACGGTTCGATTTGCCCCAGCAGGAGTACGAATCCTACGTACGCATCTATGGTCGCGACGTCACCCAGTGGTCCGGATTCCCCATCATGAGTGGCGTCCGCGAACTCACCATGACCACCTGGCTCATGCAACTCGTCGACCACAGCGCAGACCGCGCTCGAGAATTCGCCCACCGCATCGATTCACTGCGCGCCGGCGACCGCCAACGACGATGGCACGCCTTCTAGCCCTGAGAACCTGCGGCGGAACGTCGGCTCATCAACGCCGTTTGCATCGAATGCAGACTTTTGGCGGCCTCAACTTCGATTGCGATATGGGCTTGTAGCAGTCGGTGTCTTGGTTGCGATGAACAGGATGTGAGGTTCGGGATCGGCGGGGGCCTGTTCGGAGTCAGGGTTGGAGCGTCCAACCGTGGATTCGGGGTAGGTGTCGGCCCATTCTCGGCCGGTGTCTCACGGGGACGGCGGACGCGGAATCGTTCCCTGCCATATGCGGGGCGAACTCAACACAAACGGGCCGCTCAGTCTAGGTCCAACGCGCCGCGGTCCCTCTCGGAAGTACCCATTCTCACCTGGGTTCTGCTGTTCGTCTGCTGCTGGCCGGTCGGTG
This sequence comes from Nocardia sp. NPDC060255, assembly GCF_042727395.1. Lineage (NCBI taxonomy): Bacteria > Bacillati > Actinomycetota > Actinomycetes > Mycobacteriales > Nocardiaceae > Nocardia > Nocardia sp. NPDC060255. Next base: position 186,865 of record NZ_JBHXAU010000007.1, read on the forward strand.
TCCTGTTGCTGTGCCTTGCGTATCCGGAGCAGGCGAAACGGGTCTTCTGGTGGGTCGTCGGGATGGTTCGGAGATATCCGAAGACAACGGCGTTGATCGGGATCGTTGCCGGTATCGGCATCTGTATCGGAAACGCAGTGAACGGGGAATATCGAAACATACCGGGTGGGGTGGCCGTGCTAGTCGTGAGCGCCATAGCACTCGTGTGTGTTCGCGTCATAGAAAGGCGACGGGCCGCCCGGGAGATCGCAGCTCGCGCTGACGCCCAGCATGCTGCCTACCTCCGCGGTGAGGACTTCGGCATATATGGCGATGGCGGACGTCCCGCGCTGTAGCGGTAGCGCGGCTCGGATCGCGCGCCGCACAAGTGAACGATCGGGCCACGAACCGCGATGGTCATCTGCTGCAATCGGCCTCAGGCTTGACCTTCACCCTGGGGGCAAGGTTTAGCGTCGGGGCATGAGTGAGTCGATGTCGTTGGTTGGGCGTGCGGTGGTTGTTACCGGTGGGGGGAGTGGGATCGGGCGGGCGGTCGCGCGTCAGTTTGCTGCTCGGGGGGCGGAGGTGTTGGTTACCGGGCGGACTGTGGAGACGCTCGTGGAGACTGCTGCGGGTAGTGCGGTGCAGGTCGAGGTGGCTGATGTTGGTACTGCCGATGGGCGGGCTGCGATTGTCGAGGCGGCGGTTCGTCGGTTCGGTCGGATCGATGTGTTGGTGAACAATGCGGGGATTACTCGGCCTGCTCCGCTCGGGGCAATCGAAGCGGAAGCCGCCGAACAGCAGATTGCGACCAATCTTGTTGGGCCGCTGTTTCTTACGCAGTCCGCGTTGCCGCATATCGGTAGTGGCGGGGTTGTCGTCAATGTCACCTCGAATTCGCCGCATCGAGGGTGGCCAGGGGCCTCGGTGTATGGGGCGACCAAAGTGGCGATGGACTTTCTCACCAAGACCTGGGCGCTGGAGTTGGCCGATCGGGGGATCCGGGTCGTATCGATCGCGCCCGGTATGACCCGCACGCCGATCCTTGCGAACTCGGGTCTGACGCCGGAACAACATGAGTTGGCCAAGCAATTCATGAGCCGCATCCCGCTCGCCAGGGTCGCCGATCCGGACGAGATAGCCTGGTGGATCGTGACAGTGGCCCGCGCCGAAGCCAGTTATCTGACCGGTCAGGTGATCCGGGTAGACGGTGGTCTGAGCGCAGGATGAGGTGACGCGGCATGCGGATCGGTGACTTGGCCGCGCGGACCGGGGCAACCCGCCGCGCCCTGCGCTACTACGAGGAACGCGGGCTGCTACCCGACACCCGCACCGCCAACGGATACCGGGAATACGACGAATTGGCAGTCCGCCGAGTCGAAAACATCCGCCGCATGCTCTCGGTCGGTTTCACCGCCGAAGAGATCCGCCACTTCGTCCCCTGCCTGGACGCCATTACCGACCTCGACCCAACCTGCCCTGCCAGCCTCGAAGCCATCGCCCGCAAACTCTCCACCATCCAATCCACCCTCGACGACCTCACCGCAACCCGAGACCGCCTCGCCGCCCTCCTGAAAGAAGGTCACGGCGAGTCCCCCTCTGGGCCACTGCGCGAAGCAGGCTGAGCCACCGGTGAATAGCACTGTCCGTGGAGTCCCGCAGAGTGAGCACTGTTTGTATGAGGCGCACACCCGCTATAGGTGGTGTGCGGCTTTTAGAGAGGGTGAGCGGTCGGAACTCGAGGTTGTCCACACCCCCGGAGTTGTGCACATTTGGCTCGGAGGGGGGTGTGGGAGCGGGTGTGGGCGGTGAGGATTGAGCGGGTGGAGATTCCTGTGCCGATCCGTCGGCGAGATGCCGTTATGGCGGGGTTCACGGATCACGAGTTGCAGGGGCGGGGCTGGCGGCGAGTGCACCGTGGGCTGTATGTCGAATCCGCCGAGGCCGTGGGATTGACTGTCGAGCAACGTCATTGCGTGCTGGCCCGTGCGGTCGTCGCCGCGGCGGAGTCCTCCGTCGTAGTCACGCATGTGTCGGCGGCGATCGTGCACGGGCTGCCGGTGTGGAAGATTCCGCTCGCGCGTGTGCATCTGGGCCGGAACCGGCGGGCCGGCGGGCGCGTCCGCCGAAGGTCGGTCGTGCATTCGATGCCGATCGCGCCCGACGAATGGGAGTTGGTCGACGAGTTGCCGGTGACAACCGTGGCGCGCACAGTGGTCGATCTCGCCCGCACAGTGCCGTTCGAGCAGGCCGTCGTGGTCGGTGACGCGGCCCTGCGGCTCGGCAAAACGACCCGAGACGAACTGTGCGAACAGCTGGAGCGAGCAAAGGGGCGGACCGGTCGCCCGCAAGCGAGCCGCGTTGTCGAGTTTCTCGACGGGCGTGCCGAGAGCCCCGGTGAGTCGCGCAGCCGCGTCGCGATGTGCCAGCTGAAGCTGCCTGCTCCGGAGTTGCAGGCGCGCATTCTCACGCCGACGAAATCGCTGGTGGCACGAGTCGACTTTTTGTTCCCCGAGCACGGTGTCATCGGCGAATTCGACGGCGAGATCAAGTATCGCGGCGAACTCCGCGGCACCCTGAACCCCGAGGACGTAGTCATCGCCGAGAAAGTCCGCGAAGACGCCCTCCGCCGCCTCGGCTGGACAGTAGCCCGCTGGACCTGGCGCGACCTCGACACCCCCACCGCCTGGCTACCCCACCTGGCGACAGCCGCCGAAACCGCCCGCAACACAACCAGACTCGGCACCCACCTCCCCACCGCCCGCATCTAACCACCCAATCGCGACCCATGTGCTCACCCCTTCTGGAAGCCGCTCACCCGCTATACGTGGTGAGCGGTTTGCAGAAGGGGTGAGCGGTCTCCCCGGCGACTCGGCGCGCGATCACACCGTGGTCGGGGTGGTGCTTTCGCGGATTTCGAGGGTGAAGGGGATTTGGAGGTCTTGGGTGGGGAAGGTTTCGGTGGCTCGGCGGCGGAGGAGGTCTACGGCGGTTTGGGCTATGGCGGATTTGTTGGGGGCGATGGTGGTTAGGGAGGGGATGCTGAAGGCGCTTTCTTCGGTGTTGTCGAAGCCGACTATTGCCAGGTCTTCGGGGATGCGTAGGCCTCGTTCGGCGGCTTTGCGCATGGCGCCCAGGGCTAGTAGGTCGTTGAAGCAGAAGATGGCGTCTGGTGGGTCTGGGAGGTCTAGTAGGTGGTTCATGGCTTCGGCGCCGTCGCGGCGGTGGTATTCGAGGGCGGTCACGATCAGTTCGCTGCGTTCGGGGATGTTGGCTTCGGCCAAGGCTTCTCGGTAGCCGGTCAGGCGGAGGGCGGCGGTGCCGCGGTGCGGGTTGTGGCCGATGGCGGCGATGCGGCGGCGGCCGATCTGGGCCAGGTGGCCCACTGCGGTTCGGGCGGCGCGAACGTTATCGATGGCTACGTGGTCGAAGGGGACGTCTACGGCGTGTTCGCCGAGCAGGACCAGGGGGACGGCGGGAGAGAGTTCGGCGAAGTCGGCGGCCTCGAGTGCTTGCGGGCTGACGATGGCGCCGTCGATCAGGTATGGGCCCATTGACGCGAGGGCGGTGCGTTCCTGACTTCTGGTGCCCTGGGTTTGCTCGATCAGAACGCCCCACTCGTGTCGGTGGGCGGCGGTGATGATCAGGCCGGTCAGTTCGGCGAAGTACGGGATGTTGAGTTCCGGAAGGACCAGGGCGATGAATCCGGTGCGGCCGCGGCGGAGGTTGCGGGCGCCGCGGTGCGGGCGGTAGCCGGTGGCCTCCAGCGCGGCGAGCACCCTGCGCCGGTTCTCCGGTTTGACGAAGTCGTAGCCGTTGACCACGTTCGACACGGTCTTGATGGAGACGCCGGCAAGGGACGCAACGTCTTTGAGGGTGGCGGCCACTGCGCTGCTCCTCCTCGCGATCGGCCAGTCCGTGGAAACCAATTCCCGACGGATTTCTCCAAACTACTTACAACGTTGTTCCAACGTTGTAAAACTCATCTGACGCCTCGCACGGCAGCGGGGATCGGGTCGCGCTCCCGCCCTCGACGGGGTGCCCTGAAGGAGTTACCGATGCCAGTCAACAAGACCACTGTCGTTGTCGCCGCGGTCGCCACCGCGGTCGGCCTCACCCTGTCCGGATGTGCGAAATCCGAGACGGACAAGACCGCGCCCACCGGGGCCGGTCCCGCCGCGTCCGCGGCGGCGACCCAGCCGAGCGGGCAGTCGACCTGCACGCTGGCCCAGACCGGCTACCCGAAGATCGACCTGAAAACGGCGAAAGTCGGCTTCTCCCAATCGGAGAAGGAGGCCAACCCGTTCCGGATCACCGAAACCGCGTCGATCAAGGATCAGGCTGCCGCGCTGGGCATTCCGTCGGGCAATCTCGTCGTCACGAACGCGCAGAGCGATCTCAACAAGCAGATCAGCGACATCAAGTCGCTGCTCGATCAGGGCGTGCGGGCGCTGATCGTGGCACCGCTGAATTCCGATGGGCTGCAACCGGCGCTGGACGCGGCCAAGGCCAAGCAGGTGCCGGTGATCACCGTCGACCGCAAGGTCACCTCCCAACCCTGCACGGACTACCTGACTTTCATCGGCTCCGACTTCGTCGAGCAGGGCAAGCGCGCGGCCGATCAGATGATCCGGGTGACCGGCGGCCAGGGCAAGATCGCGATTCTGCTCGGCTCGTCCGGCAACAACGTAACCACCGACCGCACAAAGGGTTTCAAGGACAAGCTGGCCGGCACACCGGGGCTGACGATCGTCGCCGAGCAGACCGGTGACTTCGACCGCTCCAAGGGACTGTCGGTGATGGAGCAGCTGCTGCAGAGCCACCCGGACATCACCGCCGTCTACGCCGAGAACGACGAGATGGGCATCGGTGCGGTCAACGCCATCAAGGGCGCGGGCAAGAAACCGGGAACCGACATCAAAATCGTCTCGGTCGACGGCACGCACAATGCGGTCCAGCTCATCGTCGACGGTTCGTACAACGCGGTGGTCGAGTCGAATCCGCGCTTCGGGCCCTTGGCTTTCCAGACGCTGCAACAGTTCGAGGACGGCGCGGCCATCCCGGCGACCGTGATCATCTCCGATGACGAGTACGACGAAACGAACGCCGCCGCGAAGGCGGCCAACTCGTATTGAGCGCGCCGGCAAGCAGATTCCGATGATCGAACCGGTACTCGAGGTCGTCGAGGCACGTAAGGAGTTCGGTGGCACCCGCGCGCTCGATGGCGTGTCGTTCACTCTGCGCCCCGGTGAGGTGCACGCGCTGGTCGGTGAGAACGGCGCGGGCAAATCCACCCTCATCAAGGCGCTGACCGGCGTCTACCAGCTCGACGGTGGGCAGCTGCGTTATCGAGGCGAACCCGCGGTGTTCCCGACCCCGCTGCACGCGCAGCGGGCGGGCATCTCCACGATCTACCAAGAGGTTGATCTCATCCCGATGATGAGCATCGCGCACAACGTCTTCCTGGGCCGTGAACCGCGAAATCGGTTGGGGCTCATCGATCAACGCCGGATGTACCGGATGGCGACCGAGTTGCTCGCCGGATTCGGCATCGCCGACGATGTCCGGAAACCACTGCGCAGCCTCGGTGTCGGCGCGCAGCAGATGGTCGCGCTGGCCCGCGCCGTGTCGATCGACGCGCGGGTGGTCATCATGGACGAACCGACCTCCGCGCTGGAACCGCGCGAGGTGGAGACGCTGTTCGAGGTGATCGAGCGACTGCACGAACGCGAGATCGCCGTCGTCTATGTCAGCCACCGGCTCGACGAGCTCTATCGAATCTGCAACCGGGTCACCGTATTACGGGACGGCAAGCAGGTGCATACCGGGCCGCTGGCCGAACTCGGACGGCTGCCGCTGATCGCCATGATGCTCGGCCGCGATATCGGCGAGATCAAGGCACACGGCGCCACCAACTTCAGCGACGATCAACATGCCGCGGCCGAACAGGTGCTGCGTGCCGAGGATCTGGCCAGCAGGCACCGGCTCACCGGTGTCTCGGTCTCCGCGCGTGCGGGTGAAATCGTCGGGCTGGCCGGGCTTTTGGGTTCCGGGCGCAGCGAGACCGCGCGGGCCATCTTCGGGGCGCTGCCGCTGGATCGCGGGTCGGTCGTCATCGGCGGTAAGTCCGTTCGATCCGGCAGTACGCCCGCGTCGATCGCGGCAGGCATCGCGATGCTGGCCGAGGACCGCCGGGCGGACGGGATCATCCCGGAGTTGTCGGTTCGGGAGAACATCGTGCTCGCCGCGTTGCCGCGGCTGTCGCGGTTCGGGTTGGTGAGCCGCGCGCAACAGGATCGGATCGTCGACACCTTCATCACTCGGCTGCGGATCAAGGTTTCCGGTCCGGAGCAGCAAGTGTCCGAACTCTCCGGTGGCAATCAGCAGAAGGTGATGCTCGCCCGCTGGTTGTGCCTGCAGCCCAAGCTGTTACTGCTGGACGAGCCGACCCGCGGCATCGACGTCGGCGCGAAACTCGAGGTCCAGGCGCTGATCGACGAGCTCGCGGACGCGGGGCTGGCCGTCGTGCTCATCTCCTCGGAGTTGGAGGAGTTGCTCGACGGCGCCGACCGGCTGCTGATTCTGCGTGACGGGGCGACCGTCGGCGAACTCGTCGGCGATCAGCTGACCGAGAGCAATGTGCTGGCCGCGCTCGCCGAGGCACCGGAAGCCGAAGGGGAATCGGATGATTGAGCAGGTTGCTGTCCGGCGGCCGCCTGCGTGGCGGGGCCGGGCCACGGTCTGGTTGCAGGCGTACGGCGTGTACGCCGCGCTCGGCGGGCTGATCTTGTTCAACCTGGTGGCGACCTCGAACTTCCTGACGCTCACCAACTTACGCACCCAGCTGCTGCAGGCGGCGCCGGTGATCATCGTGGCGCTCGGCATGGCGCTGGTGATCGGGACCGAGGGCATCGACCTGTCCGTCGGCGCGGTGATGGCGCTGGCCGCCGCGATGATTCCGCAATATCTCGGCTATGGGCCTGCGGCGGCGGTGCTTGTCGCGTTGCTGGTCGGTCTGGCGGCGGGGGTGTTCAATGGAATTCTGGTGGCGCGCATCGGCATTCAACCCATCATCGCCACGCTGGCGCTACTGGTCGGCGGGCGCGGGCTAGCGCTGGTGATCGCGAACGGGCAGCTCGTCGACATCAAGAACGCGTCGTTCCTCACCCTCGGTTCCGGTGACCTGCTCGGCATTCCGATCAGCGTGCTGATCGCGGCGGTGCTTGCCGTCGGCACCGGATTGCTCATTCGCCGAACCACTTTCGGCCGCCAGCTGGTGGCGATCGGCGGCAACCGATCGGCGAGCGAGCTGGCCGGACTGCCGGTCCGGCGGGTGCTCATCACCGTCTATGCGATCTGCGGCGTGTGCGCCGGGTTGGCGGGGGTGCTGGCCACCGCCCGGCTGCGCGCCAGTGATCCGGCCGATGTCGGTCTGCTCATGGAACTTTCGGCCATCACCGCGGTCGTCGTCGGCGGCACGCCCTTGACCGGCGGCAAGGTCAGGGTGGTCGGCACCGTGGCCGGTGCGCTGCTCATGCAACTGGTGCTGGCCACCCTGATCAAGCATGATCTGCCGTCCTCGACCGCGCAGATGGTGCAGGCGGTCATCATCGTCGCGGCCGTGTATGTCGCGCGGGAGCGGAACAGCCGATGAGCACTACGATCCGGCCGGCCGAACGCCGGGCTCGCATCGGCGCTGCCGATTCGACTGCCGCCCAAAGCGTTCGGTTCCTGCTCGAGCTGCTGCAGAAGCAGCCCGCCGCAGTGGTTTTCGTCGCGGTCGCCGGTGTCGCCTGGGTGACGCTGCCGCATTTCGGCAGCGGCACCAATATGCGTGATCTGGCGATGCAGAGTTCGTTCCTCGCCGTGATCGCGCTCGGCATGACCTTCGTGATCATCTCCGGTGGGATCGATCTGTCGGCAGGTTCGGTGTATGCGCTCGGCGGCGTGCTGGCCGCGTACGGATCGCAGTGGGGGTTCGTGACGGCGCTGCTGTTGCCGCTCGCGGTGTGCGGTCTCATCGGCATGATCAACGGCATACTGGTGGCTCGAACCGGCATGGCGCCGTTCATCGTCACCTTGGCGACCTTGCTGTTCGCCCGTGGGCTACTGCTCGCTATCACCGATGAGGGCGCCACCACCTACAAAATCGAACGCGGACAGGCCTTCCTGGAGATCGGCCGTGGCACGTTGTTCGGCATCGGTTACCCGGTCTACCTCACCCTGCTGCTGTTCGCGGCGGGCGCGGTGCTGTTGCGGCGCACCGCCTTCGGTCAGGTCGTGTTCGCGACCGGCGGCTCCGAACGCTCCGCGGTACTCATGGGCCTGCCGGTGATCCGCACCAAAATCCTGGTCTACACCCTCAGCGGACTGCTGTCCGGGTTCGCAGGTGCGATGACCGCGGCCTATCTCGAATCCGGGGTCACCGTCATCGGCGTCGGCACCGAACTGGACGCGATCGCCGCGGTGGTGATCGGCGGCACGCTGCTGACCGGGGGCGTGGGCACGGTCATCGGCACCATCTTCGGTGTCCTGCTGCGCAACGTCATTCAGGACATCATCAACGAAATCGGCACCCTCGACAGCAATTACCAGTCCGTGGTGAGCGGTGCCTTCCTGCTGGTAGTGGTCGTGTTGCAGCGGCTGCTCGGCTACGTGCGCCGAGAGTGATCGCGCCTCGACATCGATCGAAACCAACAAACTATTGCGGTTCAGAACATCCGGTATTGCCGGATACCGCGCAATTTTGTGTATCGAGTGGGTTGGTGCCGGTGTCCTAGCGTGGCGGAAGTGACTGAGATCGAACCATTTCCACTGAGCACGGCAGCCAGTGTTGTTCGTGTGCCAGGGTTTTGGCGATGGTACGGATGCGGCGGTGGAGTGCTGACTGCTCGCGCGGGAGGACCAGGTGGATCGTCAGGCTGGGTGCGCCTTGCAGGGGACGCCAGGTGAGACCGGCCGGGAGAACCGTGATCGCGGCTTCGCCGGCCGGGGCGAGGGTGCGCCCGTCGTGTAGGTCGCGCTGAGACAGGTCGAAAGAGACTGCGGGGGTGTGGAATTGGGGGTTCGCGTCGCGGAACAGTGCGGCCAGCTGATCGTGGATCGCGGGGTTGGCTGTGCGGTCGGGGAGTCGTAACGGATAGGCGGCCGCGGCGGCGATCTCGATCTCGGGGTGTCCGGCGAGCGGATGGTGTTGTGCCAGTTGGACTCCGGTGCGCTGACGCCGTAGCAGGTACCGGCGTACGTCACGGCCCGGCTGTGCACCGCGGGTGATCCCGGCATCGATGCGGCCGTCGGCGACGGCGGGGGAGATCTCCGGTGTCGTCATCGGGACGGCGCTGACCTCGAGTCCGGGGCTGCTGTGAATGAGCTTGTCTACCAGGGCCGGTGCCGTTTCGGCCCCGGTGCTGAGGCTGTATCCGATGCGCAGCGTGCCCAGTTCGCCGGCTCCCGCGTTCCGGGCGGTGTCCCATGCCCGGTCCAGCGCCGCCAGCGCGGGCGGCGCGGACTCCGCCAAAGCCGCACCGGCCGTGGTCAATACGACGCTGCGGGTGTTACGAACCAGCAGGCTCGTACCGAGTTCGGCCTCCAATCGGCGCATCCGGGCACTGAGTGCGGGTTGTGCGATACCGATCCGGGCGGCCGCGCGGGTGAAGTTCAACTCCTGCGCGAGCACGAGAAAGTACCGCAGGCTCACCGTGTCCGGCGCCATATGCACTCCCTCGATTGATAACGATCCGTTCTGAGTCTATCGCGTCCCGGTCTTTCCCTCGACTACACATCAGGCCCTAACCTGCGCATATGACGATTCAACCGACCGTGGTACCGGACACCGCACGCACACCTGGCGCTGTAGGAGGTAGTCATGCATAGGCTGTTGGTCCTCTACCCCAAGCCTGCCGACCCTGACCACTTCCGCGACTACTACGTGACCAACCACCTGCCGCTGGTCATGAAGTGGCCCGGCCTGCTCGGGTGCCGCTACAGCTTCGACGTGGCGGCGGCCAAGGGAGAGGCGCCGTATTTCGCGGTCTTCGAAGCCGACTTCGAAGACGCCGCCGCCCTGGCCGCGTCGCGGGCGTCGGAGTACGGCCGGCGGGCGGCCGCCGATGTCGTCAACTACGCCACCGGCGGTGTGGTTGTCATCGACTATCCGGTGCGGGACGGCATCGGCTGAGACGCTGTCGGTGCGCTCCGGCACGCGTGGCGCCGAATCCGTTGTCCGCCGGAGGGTCTCGACAATCGCGAGGGTCAGGTCATCTCGAGGTGGCGCAGTTGCGGCCAGAGCTGCTGCCATGATGTACGCCGGTCGCTGCACAGCCATACGGCCTGATCCTCGTCGTCATCGATGAGCTTGCGGCACGACGCGAAGTGGTCGCGGAGTTCATCGGGTGCGGTGCCGATGTAGAGGACGTTGTGGGCCGAATCCGGTGGCGGCGGGAAGTAGCCGTAGCTGCGGTTGGTGCTGAATGCCGCCGGTAGTTCGCCGGGACGTGCGTATACGTCGAGGTATGCGGCGATGATGTAGGACTGGCCCATCACGATGGTGCTGTCGCGGTCCTGGGCGGGTAGCGACTGGTAGGCGGTAACGGTTCGTTGCACGATCGCATGGGGCACATCGGTTTTGGTCGATACCGCGGCGACCGCGAGCAGGCCGGCGGCCGCTGCGATGCTCAGCACGTAGGCGGGCCACACCACCCAGCCGCGGCGGCCACCGGCCAGCCTGCGCTGTTGAAATCCGACTGCACCTGCGGCACACAGTGCTCCGTAGAGCCCGCCGAGATAGTAGGGGCGGCCGTCAGTGATGACGAAGAAGACGTACAGCACCACTGCGGTCATGCCCAGAAAGCGATAGGCGCGCAGTTCCTCGGCGCGCAGCAACCGCCACAACCCGTAGAGCGACAGCACTGTTCCGGCGATGCCCGCCATGACGATCAGCGAGATGGCCACGCCGGGTCGGCCGCCGGCCAGCGCATCCGCCTCCGAGGCGACCACCGCACCCATCCGCAGTTGCGGCCAGCCGTTCCCGGCCTGCCACAGCAGGGTCGGCAGCGCGATGAGCAGGCCGATTCCGGCGCCCAGCCACAGCATCGGGCGGCGCAGCAGCTCTCGTGGACCGACGATCGCTATCGCTACCAGCAGCACCGCGCACAGCAGCAGCACCTGGAATTTGGTCTCGGCGGCGATCCCGGCGACCACGCCGAGCGCGACCAGCAACCGGTCGTCCCGCACGCGAACCCAGCGCACCAGCAGCCAGATGAGCAGCAGCCACTGCACCGGTTCCAGCGTGTAGGGAGTGAGCCAGTGGCCGGTCATGGTCACCCAGAGTGCGGTCGCCTGCGCCGCCGCCGTGAGCGTCTGCGCGCGCCGATCCCCGCCGAGTTCCCTGGCGATGAGGGCCGCGACAACAACCGCGGCCGCCGTCGCCAGCAGCGCGGGCACCCGGATCAGCACCACCGATCCCGGATCGAGCCAATCCAGTACTGCCGCCAGCGCCGGTGCCATCGGCGGCTGGTCGGCGGATCCCCAGTCCAGGTGATTCCGGCCGATCGCCAGCATGTACGCCTCGTCGAACCAGTAGCCGCCGCCGAAACTCCCGATGAAGTGGGCGAGCGCGACCACGGCCGAGATCGCGAGGACCGGCCGTCCCGCGAAGGCGGGAACGACCGGGGTGGCTGGGCGGGACCGCACCGAGAGCTGCATGTTTCGACCTCCGTCGCTGGACCAAGTCACGAAGAGTCTGCCCAGCGACCGCACCCCACCACATCAGCCGCCGCGCCCGGTCTTCGTGCGACTCGAGTAGGACCGCGGCGCGCGAATCTCATCCTTGGTGATGACCGATTCGCCTCGGCGCGGCACGCCGGAAGCACCGGGGAGCGGTGTAGGTAACATCCAGCAAATCTAATTCGATAAGACGTCTGACCGGATTTGATCAACGTTAGGAGAATGCGATGGACGTCAATAATCCCGAAGGCGCGCTCGTCTGGCTTGTCATCCTCTCGCCACTGATCGTCATCGGCGGGGCGTATGCGCTCATCAGCGGAATCGGCCGGGCGTTGGGAATCGGCTGATCGACCGGCCCCGCGTGCCACGCTGTTCGGTCCGGCGTGGTCGATGATGGCGCGCGGGGCATACCCCTATAACCCCCTACCCGCGGCCCCGAGACGTCGCTCGCGGTATCGCTGACGGCGGCCGGGCGCGTCGCATCGGCCGGGCCGGACCTGCGTGTTTCGGCAAATGTTGTTCCTGCGCAGCATGTTTCACGGTCGCGGTGGCGGTCGTCCGGTGCGGCCGACCGGGCGAAATCGTGTGGCAGGGTGAGCGGCTATGAAGACGATCCTGATCACGGGGGCGACATCGGGTATCGGCCTGGCGGCGGCGCGGCAGTGTGCGGCGGGCGGGGATCGGCTGGTGCTCGTCGGGCGGAATCCGCGGAAGCTGGCGGATGCGGCGGCGGCGGTGCGTGCCGCGGGGGCGGGCGGTGTGGACACCCTCGAATGTGACTTCGCGTCACAGGCTTCGATCCGGCAGCTCGCCAAAAGTGTGCTGGCGCAATATGACCGGCTGGATGTGCTGGCCAACAACGCGGGCGGGTACCACAAGGATCGGGTCGAGACCGAGGACGGTATCGAGGCTACGTTCGGGGTCAATCACCTCGGTGGGTTCCTGCTCACCGAGCTGCTCATCGATCTGATGGTGCGCAGTGCCCCTTCGCGTGTGCTGTTCACGTCGTCGGTGCTGCATTTCGGTGCCGGCCTGGATTTCGATGATCTCGGCCTCGAGCGCGGGTATTCGGGTGAGCAGGCCTATAGCCGATCGAAGCTGGCAAATATCCTGTATGCCAGGGCGTTGGCGCGCCGGGTCGAGGGAACCGGGGTGACGGTCAACGCTTTTCATCCCGGTGCGGTGGCCAGCGGGATCTGGGATTCGCTGCCGTGGTTCGGGCAGCCGCTGGTCGCGGTGGCCAAGCGGCTGTTCATGATCTCCGTCGAGGAGGGCGGCCGGGCGCTGAGCTATCTCGCGACCGACCCCGAGGTCGACGCGGTGACCGGCGCCTATTTCCAGAAGAACCGCATCAAGACGCCGTCGCGTCGGGCGCGGGACGACGCGCTCGGGCAGCGGCTGTGCCAGGTGAGCGCGGCCTTGGTAGCGCCCGCCGAATAGCACGGGCTGGGCAGTCAACGACAACGTTGTCGGAATTAGCAAGCGACACAACATGTTTGTCATCGGCTGATCTGCAGAAAGCAGGGGCAATGCAGCGTACGCGTTTCGAGTCGATCGGCTCGTACACTCCGGCAACCATCCGTTCCACCGAGGAGCTGATCGACAGCCTGGCCGTGCCGAGGTCGCTGGACCTGGAGCGGATCACCGGGATCAAGAATCGGCGGGTCTACGACTCGCGTCCGGACCACTATGAATCGTCGTTCGAATTGGCGCTGCGGGCCATCGACGATTGCCTGCGACATTCCGACTACAGCGCGGCCGAGCTCGACATCGTCATCTCGGCCTCCATCACCCGCACCCGTGGCAAGGAAATCTTCTGCTACGCACCGGCATTCGGGCTGATGCTCGGCAATGCGATCGGCGCGACGTCGGCCCGGCATTTCGACGTCTCCAACGCGTGCGCGGGCATGATGACCGGGGTGCTGGTGCTGGATCGGATGATCAAGGCGGGGGTGGTGCGCAACGGGCTGGTGGTGAGCGGCGAACAGATCACGCCGATCGCGGAGACGGCGGTGCGGGAGATCAGCCAGCCGTACGATCCGCAATTCGCGGCACTGACCGTCGGCGACGCGGCGGTGGCCGTGGTGCTCGACGGTCACGGCGACGATCACGACGAAATTCATTACGTGGAGCTGATGACCGCCGCCGAAGGGGCCGAGCATTGCCTCGGTATGCCGAGCGACCGGTCGTCGGGGATCGCGCTCTATACCGACAACCGCGCCATGCAGAACGAGGGCAGGTATCTGCAGGCGATCAAGCGCCTGGACACCTTCCTGCAGGAGACCGGGCGCACCTGGGAGGACGAGAAATACGACTACTGGATCCATCACCAATTCAGCGGGCCGGTCATCGAGTACCTCGGGCACCTGACCGAACAGCATTTCGGCACCCCGATGCCGCAGGCCCTGAATGTGTTGCACGACTTCGGCAATACCGCGTCGACGTCACATTTCCTGGTGCTGCACGAGTATCTCGAGCAGCAGAAGATTCCCCGAGGATCGAAGATCCTCATGATTCCCGCGGCTTCGGGCCTCGTTTCCGGCCATCTAGCCGCGACTATTTCGCGTCTGGAGGCGTAAGCCATGGGTACCACGATTATCGCGGCCGCGACCAACACGGATCTGGACACCGGCAGCTATTTCGAACTGGCCGCCCGCGCGGCCCGCAGTTGCCTGGCCGGCTCGGATGTCTCGGTCGACGAGGTCGGCATGCTGATCAACGTCGGCGTCTTCCGGGACGAGAACATTTCCGAGCCCGCGGTGTCCGCGCTCATCCAGAAGCGGATCGGGCTGGGCCTGGAATACCAGCCCGGCCGGGTGCCCGCGTTCTCCTTCGACCTGATGCACGGCGCCACCGGTCTGCTGCACGCCATCAACACCGCGGAATGCTTCCTGGCCACCGGTGATGTGGAGTACGCGCTGCTGGTGGCGGGGGATACCCATCCGTCCACCAAGCGCTACGTCGCGGGGTTCCCGTACACCGCGGGGGCCGCCGCGCTGCTGCTCGGCAATTCGCCGACGGCGGGCGGGTTCTGTCCGCTGCACAGCAGGGAGACCGGCGGGTCGGCCGAGCCGTCGGCCTGGGTGGACCTGGGTGAGGCCGGCGCGAACGGCCGCTCGGCTATGCGGATTCGGCCCGGCGTGCAGGAGTCGATCGAGCTCGCGGCGGCGGCGGTGCGGGCCTGCATGGCCGACGAGGGCCTCGACGGCGATGATTTCGCCGAGGGGCGAGCGGTGCTGCTCGCGCCGGCCCCGGTGGTGGGATTCGGGGCCGACCTGGCCGAAACTTTGGGACTGCCCATGGAATCGGTGATCGGCGTCGCCCCGGCGGTCGGCGATCCGTACACGGCGGCGCCCGTGCACGCGTATCTGAACGCGCGCGAATCCGGTGTGCTCGACACGGCCGCCTCGGTGCTGTTCCTGGCCGCCGACGGGGCCGCGGCGGCCTGTCTCGCCTACCATCCGCAGTCGGCGGCCGTCGCCACGGTGGGCGCCGGCGGTGCTTTCGGTAGCGAAAGACGTTGATGTTACGGGGATTCCGTCATTCGTGTCGGAAATGTTTCCGCGATCTTGTCGCCTTGATTCGATGACAGGGCGCGGTCGGCGACCTACGCTATGGGCACCGGCTGGATCAATGGGGCGTCCGGTGACGTCCCTGCTGCGACGATGCCGCATTTTCAGCGCACCCGAGCTGCTCTCTTCGATGGTGCCCTTCCCCAGTCGGGTACACCGCATCGACAAAGGGGGCTCGGGTATGTACCGGCAGATCGCAGCGCAGGGCGAGCAGTGGTCGGCCCTCGGCGAATCCGGGGTCGGCCAGGCGATGGCCGTGCTCGGCGGCGCGAGCACGGTCGGCTTGGTCGCCGAACTGCTCGCCGCCGACGAGGCGGCGGTGCGCACGGCCGTCCGGCAGCTCGCCGCCGGGTCGTCCGCGCGGGCGCTGTTCGACGACATCGACCTCGCCGACCGGATCCTGCGTGACACTCCGGCGCAGGTTCGCCGGGAACTGCACGCGCGCGCAGCGAAGCTGTTGCACGACAAAGGCTTTCCGGCGGACACCGTGGCCGATCAGCTGGTCGCGGCCGGCGTCGCCGACGAGCCGTGGGCGGCCGTGGTGCTGCTCACCGCCGCCGCGGCGGCGTTGGCGAACGACCAGATCGACCGGGCGGTGCAACGACTGGAGTTGGCCTACCGTGCGACGCGCGACCCGGCGGAACGCGCCACCATCGCGATCCGCCTGGTCCGGGCCGAATGGCGGCTCAGCCCGTCGAATCGGACGCGGAACTACACCCGGATGCGCGCGGCCGTGCGGGCGGGCCGGGTGCCCGCCGCGGGCTTGCCCGCCGCCGCGATGTTCCTGCTCTGGCACGGTCAGACCCAGCACGCGGATCAGGCGCTCGGACAACTGGATTGCGATCGGATCGACGAAGTGGCACCGAAGGTGGATTTTCTCTGTGCGTGGCTGCGGTCCGCGCATCCGCCGCAGGCGCAGCGTCATCATCGGCTGCTCGCGGCTCGGGCGCGGCGAGGTCTGGCGAACGTGCTGCGACCGTCACCGCACCTACTCGGCGCGGAACTGCTGACGGGGCTGTTCACCGGGCGTCCGCGCGACGAAACAGGCACCCTGGCACAGCGTTTGCTCACCTGCCATCGGCTCGACCCGAGCACCGTGGAAACCCTTGCGGCAGCGGTGCATTGCCTGATCTATACCGACCGGCTCGATACCGCGGCGGCGTGGTGCGACTCGCTGCTGGCCGAGGCCGAGGCGCGGCAGGCGCCGACCTGGCAGTCGATCTTCGCCGCCCTGCGCGCGGAAACCATGCTGCGCAAGGGCAATGCGCGGGCCGCGGCCGAGGACGCGGTGCTCGCGCTGAATCATGTTCCCGCCGAACAACTCGGCGTCTGGATCGGGACACCGGTCGCGGCGCTCGTGCGCGCGTGCACGCTGACCGGCAGGCACGCCGACGCCGAGGCACAGCTACGAAGACCCGTGCCCCGCGCCATGTTCGAGTCACGCTTCGGCCTGCCCTACCTGCACGCGCGGGGTCACCACTACCTGGCCGTCGGCGACGCCGCCGAGGCGCTGCGCACCTTCCGCCGGTGCGGGCACCTGATGCGCCGCTGGCACATGGACTTCGCCTGGCTGGTGCCGTGGCGCAACGATGTCGCCGCGGCGCACCTCGCGCTCGGCGAGGACCAGCACGCGCGCGCCGTCGCGACCCGCCATCTAGAGCTGCTCGGCACCGCGACCCGGCACCGCACCGGCGGCGTATCACTGCGTCTACTCGCCGCGACCGCCGACCGCTACCAGCGGGTCCGGTTGCTGCGCGACGCCGCGGCCATCGCCCGCTCCGGCGGTTGCGACCTCGAATTGGCCACGACCCTGGGCGAACTCGGCGCCGCGCACCGCGCCGTCGGCGACCACGAGAAGGCGCGCCTGCTGATCCGCGAGGCGACCCGGCTCGCCGATTCCTGCGGCGCCGCCCCCCTGCTGCACGACCTGCTCGGCCACCGCCCGCACCACACCGCCCGCCCCGCCCCCCGACTACGCCCGCACCCCAACGGTCTCGACACCCTCAGCCCCGCCGAACGCCGCGTCGCCGACCTGGCCGCCCACGGCAACCGCAACCGCGACATCGCCGCCGCCCTCGACATCACCACCAGCACCGTCGAACAACACCTCACCCGCGTCTACCGCAAACTGGACATCGCCCGCCGCAGCGAACTGACGTTTGTCCTCGGCGACACCCCAACCGGCTCATCCGTTTCTGCCCTCGGCTAGCCCGGGCGGGCTATTGCCGGGTCGGTACTTTCTCGGTGGTCATCGCCCGGACGTCGGGGAGGGCGATAATTGCCAGATTTACCACCGTGACCAGGACCGCCATCGTCAGGAGGGGGGCGGTGTTGCCGGTGACCGCGGCGATGGGGGCGGCGAAAGCCGTGCCGAGGGGGCGGGCGGCCAGTGACAGTAGGACGTCGTAGGAATCCGCGCGAGCCAGGGCGTCGGGTGGGAATTCGCGTTGGATTGTGGTCTGCCACACCGTGTTCAGGAGGCCGACGCCCAGCATCGCGGCACCGTAGGTGATGGCGTCGACCCACACCGGTGACAGCGTCGCGAAGCTGATCATCGGTAAGGCGAACAGGGTGCCGCACAACGAGGTCAGGACGAGCGGGCGTTGTGCTCGTAGCCGTGGTGCGATCAGGGCGCCGAGCACCACCCCGGCCATGCCTGCCTGATAGATCAGTACCCAGGACACCTCGCCGCCGAGCGAGTGCACCGCGATGAGCGGGCCGAGCGTCATGAGTACGCCCGCAGCGAGATTCGAGACGCCGTGCCCGATCAGGTTGGACCAGAACCAGGTTCGGCTGCGTACCTCGAGCCAACCGTCGGCCAGCTGGCGGAAGAACGAGACCGGGTGCTCGACGATCGGGCGCGATGCGAGCCGGAGGCCGCCGAGGGTGCAGGCCGCGAACGCGAACACCGCGGCGGTGACGATGAATGTCCAACCGGGGCCGACGGTTACCGCGAGCACGCCGGCGACGCCGGGCCCGGCGACCAGGGTGACGCCGCGCACCACGCCGAGATAACTGTTGGCCTGCAACCGATGTGCCTGCGGGACCGTCGCGAAGATGAGCGGCGACATCGTCGGGGTGCCGAAGGCGATGCCGATGCCGGTGACCGCGGAGAGAAGCGCTAGATCGGTGATTCGAACTGCGCCGCACAGCAATTCGATGCCGATCCCGAGCTGAGCGAGGCTGCGGGTCAGGTCCGCGGCGAAGGCCACCTTCTGCGGCGGGAAGCGGTCGGCCAGCACCCCGCCGATCGGCAGTAATACCAACTGCGGCAACAACTCCGCCGCGAGGACGAGACCGAGGTCGCCCGCTCTACCGGTGGCGTCGATCACCGCGAGGGTGAGCGCCATCGGCACCAGCGCGGTGGCCAGGAACGACAACGTGCGCCCGAGCATCAACCTACCGAAACCGGGCACCTGCCGCAGCGTTCTGCTCATCGGCACACCTCGCACGCATAGGGCGGGAACGACTCGAGCAAGCGCGGTCGCAACACACTCCTCGTCCCCCTGATTCCGACTGGAAACAATACAAGCGATCCCCCAACCTCGCGGCACCCGAATACGCATGTGACCCGGATCACCAAAGGCGCCGGGACCGACCCGAAGGCGCCCTTCAGCCCCCAACACCAACTGACGGCGCCCTTCGGTCTGGCTGGTTTGGGATCTAGCGGGGTGGGCAGGGTTGACTGTTGGGGGAGGCAGCGGTGAGGAGTTCCGGCGATTGTGTTCCGCGGCAGTCGTTTCGGCTTGTTGCCAGTGCGGCTTCGTTGAAGGCTCTGATGCGGGAGTTCTCCCGGGATTCGCGCCAGATGAGGCGTCCTTCCAGTGGTGGCGCGTCATCGATGGGCAGGTAGGTGATGCGGGGGTGGCTGCGGTAGCAGGAGCCTTCGTCGCCGACGATGAATCCGCCCTCGCCTGCTCCGACGAGGCTGGTGGCCTCCTGAAAAGTGTTGGCGGTCTTGCCGTGCCGGATGATCCTGCCGTCGGGGGTGTGCTTGGGCACTCGGTGCTCGGCGACGGGCGGCGGTGTCGAGTCGGGTGCGCCGATCAGGGTGATGTCGGCCAGATCGTTCAGTGCGACGGAGTCGCGCGCGGCGAGCGGGTGTGCGTTCGGGACGGCGAGCAGCGGAGGCAAGCGCCGCAGTGCCGGGCCGACGCTGAGGCCGGGCCCGGCTACCGGGTGGAATACGAACACCATCTCGACCAGGTCGGCATCCAGGGCGGCCGTGCCTTCGTACAGGGACAGTTCGCGGATGTGGACGTCGGTACCGGGGTGGGTGTCCGCGAGCCGGTCGGCCGCCTCCAGCAAGAAGGTGCTTGCGCCCGCGCCGACGAAGCCGACCTCGAGCACGCCGGACACGCCGCGGCCCGCGGCGGTGGCGCGCTCGACGGCCCGTCGGATCAGGTCGTGGCCGGGGCGCAGGGTCGTCGAGGAACCGCTGGCCGACGGGGGTGAGTGTCACCCGGCGGCTGGTGCGTTCGAACAGCGGGGTGCCGATGCGGCGCTCGAGGGCCTGGATCGTCTGGCTCACCCGTCCGGTCGAGACCTGCAGTCGCTCAGCGGATTTGCCGAAGTGCAACTCCTCGGCCAGCGTCAGGAAGGCCTCGATCTCATACCGCTCCATCGCCACTCCGTCTCGCTCGTACCGGTGCCCGTCGACCCGAGGGCTCCACTTACTACCGCCGCGACGTGCGATTTGTTCCTCCGTCGATCGTTGAGTGGAGGTAAACGTCGGTTGATCAATACGTCATTGTTCCCGGAACTCGCGTTCTGAATCCTTGGTCAGGCAGTTCAACGATCGATTTCTGGAGCACGAGTTTGAATCTCTCTCGCATAGCCACCGCACTCTCGCTGATCGGTGCGGCGTTCATCATCTATGTCGGCATCAGTTATGTGCTCACGCCGTCGACCATGGCCCCGCAGTTCGGCCTGCCCGAGTGGCCGCGCGGGGATGCGGTGGGCTTCTTGAATCTCAAAGGCATCCGCGACATTACGAGCGGGCTGATCATCCTCGCCCTGCTCGCCGCGCGGCAGCGGTTCGCGCTGGGTGTCGCCACGCTGGTGATCGCGCTGAACCCGTTCGGGGATATGTTGACGGTGCTGCACTACGACGGATCGACCGCGACGGCCATCAACGTGCACGGCCTGACCGCAGTCTTGGTCGCGTTCACCGGGGGACTGCTGATCTTCGAGCAGCGCATGCGGCGGATCGGCCACCAAATAGGCAGCGGCGCAACCTCTGTCGCCGATGAGGCAGTGCAGTGAGGGCGGCCCGATCGGTCACGCTGGTCGTGGCGGCGGTTATCACCGGGCTGATGGCGGGGCTGTTCGCGGGGTTCTCCTATGCCGTGATGCCCGGATTGCGGCGCAGCGGCGACGCCGCCTTTGTCGAAGTCATGCAGAACATCAACGTGGCCATCGTGAACCCACTGTTCATGACCTTGTTCATGGGTGGACTGGCCGCCGGACTGGCTGCCGTGGTGGTGAATTGGCGCCCCGGTGATCCGGCGGTCCGGTATTGGGCGATCGCGGGGTTCGCCTGCTACCTGCTGATGTTCGTGATCACCAGCGGCGCGAACGTCCCGCTCAACGACAAGCTGGCGGCCGCGGGTGACCCGGCCCAGATCGCCGACTTGGCCGCTGTGCGTGCGCAATTCGAGGGTCCGTGGGTGGCGTGGAACATCGCCCGCACGGTCGCGAACGTCGGTGCGCTCGTCTGCTTCGCGTTGGCGTTGCTTCGTTTTCGGCGCAGTCAGTCGTGAAGAAGCTCTATTACGCGGCGCACACCTACATGATCGTCGGGGTCGTCAGCGGTCTGTTCTACCGCGAGCTCACCAAGTGGTACGACTTCACCGGCGACACTCAACTCGGGGTGGTGCACACGCACCTGCTCGCCCTCGGGATGCTGTTCCATCTGATCGTGCTGCCGTTGGAGAAGCTGTTCACCCTGAGCACCAGCAAGCTGTTCGACTGGTTCTTCTGGGTCTACAACGCGGGTCTCGCACTGACCGTCGCGGTGATGACCGTGCACGGCATTCAGACCGTCGTCGGCGCCGAGACCAGCGCCGCGATCTCCGGCGTCGCCGGGCTCGGGCACATCGTGCTGACCGTCGGCTTGATTCTGTTCTTCATCAACCTCGGCAAGCGGATCCCGGCGCAACGACAGGGAGCAGCGTGAATATGCATGCTATCGACCAGGATTCGTTCGGTGGACCCGACGTGTTGAAG
Organism: Nocardia sp. NPDC060255; assembly: GCF_042727395.1. Classification (NCBI taxonomy): domain Bacteria; kingdom Bacillati; phylum Actinomycetota; class Actinomycetes; order Mycobacteriales; family Nocardiaceae; genus Nocardia; species Nocardia sp. NPDC060255. The sequence continues at coordinate 208,368 of NZ_JBHXAU010000007.1, forward strand.
GTGGTCGAGGTGCATCGGCCCGAGCCGGGGCCCGCCGAGGTGCTCGTTCGAGTGCGGGCGATCGGGGTCAATCCGACTGACCTGTGGCATCGGGCCAGTGGCGGACTGGCGGGCGGGGAGACGCCGATCAGGTTGGGCTGGGATGTATCCGGAGTCGTCGAGGCCGTCGGGCCGGGGGTGACGATCTTCGAGCCCGGTGACGAGGTGTTCGGCCTGCCGCGTCATCCGCAACCGGCGGGCACGTATGCGCAGTACGTCACGTCCCCGGCGCGACATCTGGTGCGCAAGCCGTCCCAGCTGTCGCATGTCGAGGCCGCCGCGTTGCCGCTGGCCGCGCTCACCGCGTGGCAGGCGTTGGTGGACACCGCCGATGTCCAGCCCGGCCAGCGGGTGCTGATTCATGCCGCGGCGGGCGGTGTCGGGCACCTGGCGGTTCAGATCGCCAAGGCGCGCGGTGCCTATGTGATCGGCACCGCGCGGTCCGCCAAGCACGACTTCGTGCGCGGACTGGGCGCCGACGAGGTCATCGACTACACCCGGGTCGATTTCGCCACCGTCGCCCGCGACATCGACGTTGTCCTCGACACGATCGGCGGCGAGTACGGGCCGCGTTCGCTGACCACCCTGCGGGCGGGTGGCGTGCTCGTCTCCCTGGCTTCGCCGACCGAGGCCTACCTGGCCGACGAGGCCCGCCCGCTCGGCCTGCGCGCCGCGTTCCTGATCGTCGAAGCCGACCGAGCGGGCATGCAGCTGATCGCGGCGCTCGTCGAAACCGGGTGCTTGCGTCCACAGATCGACACGGTCCTGCCGCTCGAACGGGCTGCCGAGGCGCACGAGCTCAGCCAGAGCGGACGCGTCGCGGGAAAGATCGTCCTTACCGTCGACTGACCGCACATGGTGCGGCGAGCCATCGAAAAGTGGCTCGCCGCACCATGATTCCGTGCTAGACGACCGGTTCGATGGCTCGTCCGACGTCACGCAGGCAGTACACGCCGCATATGTCATCGACTCGACTGTCCGGCGCGGGGAACAAGGCGTCGATGCGTTGCTCGGCGGCGGTTTCGAGCACCGTTTGCACGAAGGCGGACACCCGGGCAGAGTCCCCGCTGGTCGGCCAGAGCAGGCCGTATTCGATGGGTGGCGCGTCATGGAACGGCACGAATTCGATGCCGGGGCGCGCGTGGTAGCCGCGGCCGCGGAACGCCACGGGGGCGACGCCGCGGCCCGCCGCGACGTGCGAAGGGAATTCGGTCCAGTAGGAGGCGATCGGTCCCTGCGGGATCGGGCGGCCCGATGGTGTGCGGGTGGGGAGATGGAAGTCCAGCCAGTACGGCGGGATGTCGCCGTGCAGCGACACCAGGGGGACGTCCGCGAGATCCTCCAGCGACAGGCTGTCGCGACGCGCGAACGGATGCTGGGCGGGCACCATGAGCGCGCGCGGTTCGGCGAAGATCACCGGGCCGACCGTGAGATCCGGCTCGTCGATGGGGAACTCGCTGAGCTGTAGATCGAAGTGGCCCGAGCGCAGCCCGCCGAGCGGATCACAGAGCTGTATTTCGTGCAGTTCGATCGCGCAGTCAGGATTGCGTTCGCGGAAGGTTTCGGTGGCGAGGCCGAGCAGGTCGGCCACCCACGGGGTGGAGTAGCCGACGCGGAGGGTGCCGGTGACGCCGCGGCCGAACTCGATCGCCCTGGTGATGGCCAGCCGGACGCTCTCGTAGGCGGGCCGCAGCTCGTCCCGGAGCCGTCGTCCGGCGGCGGTGAGCACGACCTGGCGGCTGGTGCGGTCGAACAGCGGTACGCCGACGCGCAGCTCCAGTTTCTTGATCGTCTGGCTGACCCGTCCCGGTGACAACCCGAGCCGTTCCGAGGTCCGTCGGAAGTGCAGCTCCTCGGCCAAGGCCAGGAACGTCTCGATCTCGTAGCGCTCGATGACCCTGTCTCCTCGACTGCGATGGAACGTTTGAGCACACGATCATCGCACGTCAGGCGCGTATTCGAGGATTCGAACCCAGGGCAGGGTGCGGCCTCGGGACCGAGGGGCGGGGCGAGGTTCGCGGGCGAAGGCGCAGAAGATTTCAATCTAGCTCGGCCGCAAGGGCATTCGCAAGGGTCGTGACATGGATGGAACAGCGGTGGCCGCGAGCCGAGCGCTACGTCAGGGTTGTGGGCAATATCGCACTTCGATGGGGGAGGGCGTAGCGGCGCCGAGGCTCGTCGCAGTGCGGCTTCTTCGTCGACGGGGAGAACCGGATAATGACGCTTGATGATCGTGTCGATGTAGCTGGTGCGAGTGGGTGGCTCGCCCAGGTGGCATCGGTTCCGGTGGAGCATGTTCCCGTTGCCTCGATCTCGCCGGGCAACACGCCGCGGGTGAGTACCGGTACGAAGGACGACCATGTCCGGTTGCTCACCGAGGCGCCGACTCCGCTGCCCGCGATCATCGTGCATCGGTCCACGATGCGGGTCATCGATGGGGCGCATCGGCTGGCGGCGGCAACCGAGCTCGGGCACGAGACCATCGCGGTCCGGTTCTTCGACGGCAGCGCGGACGACGCGTTCGTGCTCGCGGTGCAGGCGAATGTGGCGCACGGACTGCCGCTGTCGCTGGCCGAACGCAAGGCGGCCGCGCGCAGGCTGGTCGCGTCGCATCCGCAATGGTCGGACCGGTTGATCGCGGACATCACCGGGCTGTCGCACAAGACCGTCGGCGCGCAGCGACAGCGTTCACCAGGGGAAAATGCCCACCTGAACAGCCGGGTGGGCAAGGACGGCAAGGTGCATCGCCGGGAGGTCGCCGAGGGCAGGGGCGTCGCCGCCGAGATCATCAAGAGCAAGCCGGACGCGTCGCTGCGTGAGATCTCGCGGCTGGCCGGCATCTCGGTCGGCACCGCGAAGGACGTGCGCGACCGCCTGTTTCACGCCGACGCCGCACAGCGATGTCACCAGGCCGGCAGACCGGCCTCGCTCACCCCGAAAAGAACCATGCCCGAACACACTGCCGCCGCGCCTACTTCGCGCAGCGTCGCCGAGCTGGCGGACCGCGTCGGGTTCTCGGCCGCGGCGCCGGTGCAGGAGCTGATCCTGCGCAGCCTGCGCAGCGATCCCGCGCTCCGCTTCACCGACAGGGGCCGGACCCTGCTGCGGCAGTTGACCGCCTCGATCATGGACATCCGGGCCTGGGGGCAGTTGACCACGGATGCGCCGAACCACTGCTTCGACTCGCTCGCGCGGCTCGCCCGCGCCAATGCCAAGTCCTGGCATGAGCTCGCCGACCAACTGGAGAACGATCCCGCGTCCCGGCCGCCTGCCGCGGATGCGCAGCGACTCGGCTGACCGTGTACCGGCGCTCGTTACGTCCGCAACGCGCAGTCGAGCAGCATGAACAGCGGTCGGCGGAAATTCTCGTTCCACCACGGATCTTCGTCGCGCTGCCGCGGCGTCGGGTGCGGTTCGCGCAGGTCGGTGATGACGAACCCGGCCGCGGTGATCATCCGGACAGCGGTCTCGAGCGGGTAGAACCGCTGGACCGAGGCGGCAGGCGACGACCGCCCCGCGACGTCGAATTTCTGCTCGACGGTTCGGCCACCGAAGTAGGAATCGATCGCGATGGGGGCACCGTCGTCGCTCGTGCGGTCGGCGCGGGCGACGTAGAAGCAGGGGTGCATGCCGAGCGCGATCAGCCGGCCGGTCGGCCGCAGCACCCGGGCGAATTCGTGAAATCGCTTGCCGGGGTTCGTGATTCCGTGGGGCAGCCGGTTGGCGATCACCAGGTCGACGCTGCGGTCGGCCAGCGGCAGGGCCGCCACGTCGGCGAGTTGGAAGGTCGCCGTCTCGGGCCGGGCCTCGGGATGTGTCCGCGCCGCGTCGATGAACTCCTCGCAAGTGTCGACGCCCTGCACGTGCGCGGCACCGCGCCGGACGAGTTCGCGAGTGAGATACCCTTCGCCGCAGCCCGCGTCGAGAATTCGCAGCCCGCGGCAATCGCCCACGGTGTCCAGCAGCGCCGGATCGGTGATGCGTTGCTGATACTCGTCCAACCGCCCACGCACGATGTCGATCCAGAACCGCGCGTTCTGGGTGTAGGCGGAGGTCACGCGATCGTCACCCAACATACCGACCCTGTACTCCATGTGGTTTCGCTACGGCATGGACGTCAACAGTTTAGAGATGGCCGCCGCCACACGGCGGTCAGATACCGCCCGGTCCAGGCGATTTCGCAGCTGACGGGCGATTTCGCCGGTGGCGGCGCCGAATAATCGATCGTGCTCGAGCAGTACCGGAATCGCGGACGTCACGAGATAATGGAGGTACGCCTCGTTGCTGCTGGCGATGTCCTTGCTCATCTCGGCTTCGGTGTTGTACAAACCACCCTTGGCGGGCAGCGAGAAATCGGGAGACTGCGGCATATCGGCGTAATACGAAGTCAACGACCACAATTCGTTTCGCCGCAGCAGCACATTCTCGTCCAGGCTGAGCGCGTAGGCGATCGAGGCGTCGATGTCGCCCGAGCGCAGCAGCACACCGATGGTGCCGCTGCGATAGGCGAACGCCGAATTCCGTTCGCGGGCATGGGGAGAGGTGTCGGCGGGGACCGCGCCGGTGAGCTTGGTCAGCTTGTGCACCAGGATGCCGTAACCGACCGTCGTATGCAGCGAGTTGCTGCCGCCGTCGAGGATGTCGATCACCTGCAGGCCCCGCTCGACCAGTGGCGCCATGTCGGCGACCAGCCCGTGCGGTTCGGCCGAGAACAACGCGTCCAGCGCCAGATCCTGGCTGACACCCCAACATCGGGCCAGGTTCGACACCGCGGCGTGCGAGTCGAGCCGCATCATGCTGGATGCGGCCGCGAGTGCGGTCGCGACGTGCTGGGCCGACCGGCCGTCGGTCAGCAGCGCGCCGATCGGTCCGTTGGCGATGTCGAGGCCGGCCTCGTCGCACTCGCGCAGCACACTGCCGAGTCGAGATCCGTAGCTGCGCCTGGTGACGTACTCGGACAGGCCCGGCACCACCGCGACCAGCTGTTGCAACGTCGCGCCGGAGACCCGATCCAGCCATAGTTCGTTGCGCCACAGTCTCGACAGGGTGCTGGCAGGCAGCTTCGACAGGAAGACCACATCGGCCATGCTGAGCATGGCGGACGCGGCGAGCGCGCCCAGCGGTAGCGGCGTGAACAGCAGCGGCTCGTCGGCCGGAAAACTCATATCAGATCCACCACCAGGTGTGCTGTGACGCCGATACGCAGGGATGCACGTTCGAGCGCAAGGGGCCTGTGCAGTCTATGGAAGCTGAGTGGCGGGTAAACGACATTTTGATCTTCTCTTGACAGTGATCCGTTCACGCGGTGGCAGCGCCGCAGACGGAACTCGATGAACAATGGCGACGCTGCCTATCGTGCGCCGACCTGCGGGGTCGTCAGCGGTAGTCGGGCCGCGACCTCCCAGCCGCCGGAGACCGGGCCTGCCGAGATGGCGCCGCCGAGTGCCGTCGCGCGTTCGCGCATGGTGACCAGTCCGCACTGCTGACCGGTCGGCGGGACGGCCAGATTACTCATCAGCCCGGCGGGATTGCGCACCGTGATGTCCAACGTGGTCGGGTGCGCGCACATGTCGATGTCGATCGGCTGGCCCGGCGCGTGTTTCATCGCGTTGGTCAGCGCCTCCTGAACGATCCGGTAGGCCGCCTGGTCGACCGCGCTCGGCAGGGCGACGCCGTCGAGCGCCGAGTGCACGCGCACGATAACCCCTGCGGCACAGGCCTCGTCGACGAGCAGCGGCAGCTGCGCCAGGCGTCGCGGCGCCGCCGGGCCGTCGGCGCTGCCGTCCTCGCTGCCGAGCAGCCCGATCATGGTCCGCATCTCCTGCAGCGCGTGCACGCTTTCCACTCGGATCGAGCCGACGAGATCGGCCATTGCCGCGCCAGGGCTGCGGCGGGCCAGCACGCCGAGCGTCGCCTCGGATTGGATGGCGATCGCGGACAGATGACCGGCGATCACGTCGTGCAGGTCCCGCGCCATGGTCTTGCGCTCTTCGGCGACGGCCGCGCGCCGATCGAGCTCGGCGACCAGGCTCATCGCCCTCGCCCGGATGCGTTCGGCATCGGCGATGGCCTTGTGCGAGGAGACCGTGGTCGCCCACCAGATGGGCGTCGCGACGAACGCGGCCGACAGGGTGGCGACCAGCGCCGCGGTCCGCCATTCGCCCGTAATGACCAGTGTCGCAAGCACTCCCGTGGTCACGGCGGCCGCGCTGACGATCACGACGTACCGCGGCCGGTTGCCGCGTCCGTAGAGCACGGACGCGTAGATCAGGTCCGAATAGAGCAGCCAGATCGGCACCGACGGCGCGAGCAGGAGGTCGACGGTCAACGGACCGAGGCCGCAGACCAGCGCCGTCACCGGTCGGCGGCGCCGGAAGTAGGTGGCCACGCACATCGCCGCGAGCACGGCCAGTCGCTGCGCCAGCGGCGGGTCGGGCGTATCGACGATGGTGTCGAGGTCGGCGAGGTAGAGCAGCAGGCCGAGGGTGAAGCCGAGAACCGAGACCAGTGCGTCCTGTGTCTTCGCCGACAAACTCGACCAATAGCTCACTTGGTCATGACAGCACACTGCGGGGTGGACCCGGGTCCGCCGAAAGTAGGAGGCGGCTCGATCCGATGAAGGAGATACGGGAGCCGGCGGAGGCGATAGGTTCCGGATGGAACCGAAGTGTCGCAGTTGCGGAATAGGTAGGCGAAAATGCGTCATCGTAACACAGGAATGCTGTGGCGGTGCCGGAATCGCCGACAGTGCACCGGTTTTCGGTCGTCAAGTGAAGCGTTGACTTTTCTAAAAGTCGCTGTTTTACTTCCCGTTGGAAACAGCATTGACCTATACGCGGTTGTGGTGTCGGGTAGCGATGAGGGGGGATTCCACCAGGACGGATTTCGCATCGATGTGCCTGCTCGATCCCGGGTTCACTGATGGAACCCGTTGATCTCGAAATTCCGCCGGTCGGCCATATGCGTGCATACCACAGCTGGATGCGGTCGAACTGTGGAACGCGGGCTGCGCTGCGAATTGTGCTGTGGCGGACGATCGTCTCGATGAGCGTACACGTCGGTGCAGGTCGAGTTCAACTGGGACAGGTGGGATCATGATTCACAGTGACGACGGCGATTCTGTACATCTGCGAAAGGGGGAATCCTCTCCTGTGCACGAGTGGCTTTCGCAGGCATCGTCTATTCCCGTCGAAGAAGTTCCGATCGAATTGCTTTTGCCCGGTTGTTCGCCGCGCATCGAAGCAGGAACGAGCGCCGATCATGTTCGGCTGCTCGTCGAAACGGAATCGCCATTGCCCGCCATCATTGTCCACCGCGCGACAATGCGGGTCATCGATGGCGCGCACCGATTACAGGCGGCCCGGGCGCAGGGGCGGGCGACGATCGCGGTCAAATACTTCGACGGCACCGATGATGATGCATTCGCGCTCGCGGTGCAAGCGAATGTCTCGCACGGACTTCCGCTGTCGCTGGCCGAACGCAAAGCGGCCGCGCGCAGGCTGGTCGCGTCACATCCGCAGTGGTCGGACCGGCTGATCGCGAGCGTGATCGGGTTGTCACACAAGACCGTCGGGGCGGAGCGGCGGCGTTCAGGTGGGGAAAGTACCCGGCTGAACACCCGGGTGGGGCGCGACGGCAAGGCCCATCGCCTGACCGTGTCGGAGGGCAGGGAAGTCGCGGTCGAGATCATCAGGAACAACCCGGCGGCGTCACTGCGCGAGATATCGCGCGAGGCAGGCATTTCGGTGGGCACCGCCAAGAGCGTGCGCGATCGGTTGACCAGGCCCGGATGTCAGAACCAAATGGTCGGTCCGCAGCACATTGCGGGAACGGTGAATGCGACCTCGACGCAAGAACTCATCCTGCGCACGCTGCGAAACGACCCGGCGCTCAGATTCAACGACAAGGGGAAGGTGCTGCTGCGCCGCCTCGCCCTGTCCTTCACCGATATCCATGCCCTGCAGCGGCATGCCGCCGAGGCGCCCGGACATACCCGCCTCGCGCTCGCGAAACTGGCCAGGGCCAATGCCAAATCGTGGCTGGATCTGGCCGCCCGGCTGGACAACGGACTGGACCGTGCGCGACCGGATTCGGACGTCGATCGCACCGCGTAGCCGCGGTGTTCAGGCGTCGCGCTGCCCTCAATTCTATGGGCGGGATGCCCACAATTCCTTGGTATTGCCCCGCCGAATTGGCATAGACACCCCCCACTCGGGGGGATATCGGTGAGCTGCGGTAATTCCGAATGACCTGCGATTTCGTGTCCGTTCGGTATTCCGGGCAAAAGGCAAGTGCTCGGAAAGCGTGTGTAAATGGCGGGCCGAACGCCCGGTCGCGCCATTGCCGCATTCGGAATGGCTCTGCTAAAAATATGGCCGGAGCGGAATTACCGACTCCGCCACAAAAGAAACCAAGGAGATCATCATGATCGACGTCACCAACATCGCCGACCTGCACGACATCGACGCCGCGTCGGGCGCTGCGGAGCTGGTTGCCTCCATTTCGTCCAACGGCTGCTGACGCAGGTCTGAGGCTCCGGTGTTCATGTGCTCCGGCACATGAACACCGGCTCCGGCCACACCGATCTATATTTTCTCTATATTTTCCTATCTCCCGGAATTCATTCTTTTGGTTCGGAAAGGCGGGGCTGTCGTCATGCGGCTCATCTTGTTTTCCACAGGGACGCTGAACAGCTGCTTTCTGCCGGTCTGGATCAATTGGATGAAGGCGAATCGGGCCGATGACTCGGTGCGCGTGGTGCTCTCGCAGCAGGCTACAAAGTTCGTCAGCGCACACAGCCTCCACGCACTGTCCGGTTCTCCGGTGGCGATCGACGACTGGGCCGACCCGGTGCTGTGTGCCGAATCGTTCGCACCGCACACCTGGCTCGCCGGACACGACATGATCCTGATCTACCCCGCGACGCTGAACACGTTGTCGCGCATCGCATCCGTCGACGCGTCCACCCCGATGCTGAACGCCGTGCAGTGCACGTCGGCCCGGGTCGTCCTGGTGCCCAATCTGCCGCCCGGCGCCGACCGGGCGCCCGCGGTGCTGGCGCTGCTGGAGACGCTGCGCGAACGGCCGCGCACGGTGGTCGTCGACCCGGTGGCCAGGCCGAGCGCGAGCGTGTCCGAGGACGCGGCGGTGGCGCCGCCGATCTGGGACGTATTCGGCGTCATCGACGCCGAATCGGCCCGGAAGGTGGCTTGAGCGCGCCATGAAGTTCTATCTCGAGACGCTGGCCGACCCGGAATACTTTGCGCCGCTGGAACAGTGGCGGCTCGACGCGGTCCGGCATCCACACCTTGCCGCGATCCCGCACGGTCCGATCGACGGCTACGACCTGCCACCCCAGTGGGGCGTGGTCGACCGAGGACCGTGGACGATCGTCGCGCCGCTCGGGAGCGAGCTGATGCCGCAGGGCTGGAAGGTGCACCTGGCACCCGCCCTGCCCGAGGTGGCCGAGGTGGTCGCCGCGACCGCACGGGTGTGCTTCGAGCGCGGGCTGGCCTTCAAACACCTTGCGCGCCATGAATATGCGTGGGCGCTGAACGGCAAGTACGCGCCGCGCTCGGCCTCCGGGAAGGTCGCGGTCGTCTACCCGGACGCGGACACCGATCTGGACGAGCTGTTCGGCGAACTCCTGCGGGTGTTCGGCGGTTATCGCGGGCCCCGGGTGCTCGGCGACTATCGGCTCGGCGACTCGATCGTGCACACCCGTTACGGTGCGTTCACCGCACGGTACGGCCGCGATGCCGCCGGCGAACCGGTGCTCGCGCTGACCGATGCGGCGGGGGAGCTGGTGCCCGACCGACGCGGTGCGCGCCCCTATACCCCGCCCTTCGCTGAGCGGCCCGCGGCAATCGATGCCGCGTCGACCACGCCGGGCGAACAATCGCAGCGCCCGGTGTACTCCGTGGACAGCGCGTTGCACTCCTCTAACACCGGCGGTGTCTACCGCGCCAAGAACATCGAGACCGGCGATGCCGTAACGCTCAAAGAGGCAAGGCATTTCACCGGCTTCGACGCGGGCCTGCGCAGCGCGGTCGATCGGCTGCAGGCACAGCGCGACAGCATGCGGGCACTGGCCGACACCGGCGTGACGCCGGAGGTGCTCGACTATTTCACCCAGGGGGACAGCGACTTTCTCGCCTACCGCTTCGCGCCGGGGTCGACCCTGCAGGAGTGGTCGGCAGCTCGTAATCCCGCGCTGATCCAGGGACGGCCCGATCAGCCGGTGCCGGTCGAGGCCGCGCGGGCATTCGCCGCGTCGGTTACCGAGCACATCGAGCGGCTGGCCCGTCTCGTCGCCGCCACGCACGACGCGGGCATCATCCTGGTCGACCTGCACCCGGCGAACGTGATCGTCGAACCGAACGGCGAGCTGCGGATCATCGATCTCGAGGCTGCTACCGGGAGCACCGAATCGGCGGCACTGTTCGTCGGTGCGCAGGGCTTCGGCCGGCCCGGCCAGGGTGGCCGCGCCGCCGACGAGTTCGCGCTCGCCGCCACCGAGCTCTACCTATATGTGCCGATGGTGCCGATGGCCTCGTACATCACCGATGGGTTGGCGACGCTGATCGACTTCGCCGCCAACACCTTTCACCTGGCCGCGCAGTGGCGCGCGGGGATGCGCCGCAGGCTCGGCGTTCCCACCGTGCTACCTGCCGCGGAGACGCTCGACGACACCTTCGCCCGCTATATCGACCGGGTCACCGAAACCCTCCGTGACTGTTTCGATTTCGATGATCGGTATCCGATTCCGTGCAGCCCGACCGGCTTCGGTGAGCACGCGCGCTTCGGTATCGAGCACGGTCCGGCGGGCGCGGTATGGGCGCTGTCACGGTCCGGTGCGGTGCCGGATCACGTCGTGACCGGGTACACCACCTGGCTGGAGAAGAACCTCGACCAGTTCGGTGCGCTCGGCAATGGGCTGCTCGACGGCTGGGCGGGCAATGTCATCGTCAGCGCTGAGGTCGGCGCGAACGAGCTGGCCACCCGGCTGATGGACCGATTCCTCAGCACCACTAAGCTTTCCGCCTCGCCGTGGCATTTGCGCGGTGGTCTGGCCGGACAGATCCTGCTCGCGCTGTGGTGGCGGGCCAACGGCGACACCGGCTTCGGTACCGACTGGCTCGAGCGGGCCGCGGACGAACTGGAGCGCCGAGTGCGTGAGCAGCTCGGGTCGACGACCGCGATCACCGGTCTGCTGAACGGACTTTCGGGCGCCGCACTCGCGCTGTTCCGTGCGCACACGGTGCTGGCGAAGCCGAGCTATCTCGATACGGCCCGGGCCGCCATGGACGCGGAGCTGGCCACTTACGTCAGGCATGACGCCGACGACGAACCGTTGCTTTACCACTGGGACGGGAAGATTCGGATGCTCAGCTATCTGGATCGGGGCAACGCCGGACTGATGATCGCCGCCGCCGAGCTCGGCTCGGCCTGGGACATCGACGCGGACACCCGCCGCGCACTGCAACGCGCGGCGTGCAGCCGGGTGGGCGTGCAGCCGGGCCTGTACATCGGGCTGGCGGGTGGTCTCGCCGCGAATGCGGTACTGCGGGAACGCACCGACTGGTTCGACGCGGACTATCTCGACCGATGCAACGAGCAGATCGCGACGAGCATCGCCGCCTTCTCCGGCACCGGTGCGCGCGGATTCCATGTGCCAGGTCAACTGTCGGCCCGCGCCTCGGCCGATTTCGCGACGGGCGCCGCGGGTGTGCTCGCCGCGATGTCGTTCTGGTTGGGGCGCAGCCGGTCCTGGCTGCCCGGTGTCTGCCCGGGGGAGGCGCGGTGAGCGCCCCGGTCGCGGTGGTGACCGGTGGGTCGCGCGGGATCGGCGCCCGGATCTGCGAGCGGTTGGCGGCGGCGGGCTTCGAGGTGCACTTCTGCTATCGCCGTGCGCAACGCCGGGCCGAGGCGACGGTGACCAGGCTGCGCAGGTCTTACCCGGATGCCGTCGTGCATTGCCACCAGGCCGATATCACCGAACCGGCTGCGCTGGCGGAATTCTCGGCGGCGGTCGGCGAAACAGGTTGTGCGGTAACCACACTCGTGCTCAACGCGTCCGGCGGTATGGAGCACGACGCCCCACCCGGATACGCGGATGCGGTGAACGGCGACGCACAGGTGGCGGTGCTCGAGGCCTTCGCCCCGCTGCTGCGGCCCGGTGCCTCCGTGATCTATCTGACCAGCGTGCAATCCCACGGCTTCGGCACCATCGACGAATTCGACAGCTACTACGCCATCGCGCGGAGCAAGCACCGCGGTGAACAGCTGGTCGGCCGCTGGACCAACGGCCGGGCCATCGCCTTGACGACCGTGGTCAGCGACATGGTCGAAGGCACCCCGGCGGCCCTGCTGATGGATCTGCGCGAGCCGGCGGCGTCCGAGGATCGCCGCCGCGCGGCGCTGCGCTCGGGTGCGGCCCTGCCGACGGTGGATGCCGTCGCCGGGCAGGTCGAGCGCGCCGTGCTCGCGCACCGCGCGCCGGGCAGCTGGGTCGACTACGTGGCGGGCGGCGCGGTCATCGAAACATTCGGTACGACAACCGGATCCGGTAGGTAGGAAGGAGTGCACATGCACGGCACCATTTATCGTGTCGCGACGCGCGGCATGGTGATCGCGGTGGCAGGCACCGCGCTTGCTGGTTGCGGCGACATCGGCAACGTCATCAGCAAGGAGACCAACGCGCCGGCGGGGGGCGGTAATTCGGCGCTCTCGGAGCGCGCACAGGCGACCGTGCTGCGCGGTCTCGGCACCGGTTCGTTCGCCGCCGCGTGCGATCGGGTCGACTGGGCCTGCCCGATAGTCGGCGTGGACGCCGAATCGGATTACGTGGTCACCGTCCGCTCCTCGGTCGGCGATCAGCGGTGGGAACCGGCCGGGCGAGGAGCGCGCAGTGTGCTGCAGTACCTGCGGGATTCGCCGGATACCTCGACGGTGAGCACCGTCAAGTACGTCAACACCAAGGGCACGGTGCTCGACGTGGCCGACCGCATCACCGTCAAGATCGGCGATTGCGCGCTGCCCTGCGGGCGGCCGCGATGACGAGTCTGTCGATACCGCCGCTACGCAGCGACGGCGCCAGCGCCGCCGACTTCGAGCGGATCATCGAAACCGCCAGCGGCACTGCGGCGCTCATCGAGTGCCGCCGCGATCGGATCCGCGAGGTGCTCACCCCGATCGCCACGCTCGACAGCATCGACACCGAGATCACGGATTCGATCGAGCTGTTGCGCACCGCCGGACTGGAGTACGCCGCCTATCGGGCCTGCGATCCGGACAGCCAGGTGCGGGTGTTCTTGCCCGCGAACAACCTGCTGTACAGCATGGCGTTGTTCGTGGCGCTGCCCTCGTTGTTCTTCGGAAATGTGCTGGCCCGCCCCGCTTCCCGGGTGCAGGGCGCCTACCTCGAGCTCGCGCAGCTCCTGTCCGACGGCCCGATCGATATCGACGGGCGGATGCGTACTTATTCGCAGAGCACCTTCGCGGAGATCTCGCAGGGCAGCGTCGTGGTCTTCAGCGGCAAGCCGGAGAACGGGCGAAAGGTGAACGAGGAGTGCGGCAGTGGGCTGTTCCTCGGGTTCGGCACCGGTATCAATCCGATCGTGATCGGCCGGGATCTGTCCAGGCCAGAGCTTTCCAGCGCGGTGGCGGCCACGGTGGCCGCCCGGCTCTACAACAACGGCCAGGACTGCCTGTGCCCCGACGCCGTCTTCGTCGATGCCGCCCTGGCCGATGATTTTGTATCGGAGCTGGTGCACCAGCTCGGTGCCGTCCCGGTCGTCTCGACCGGTGCGGTATCCGGGCTGATCAGCGCACCGCTGGCGGACACGGCCACCTACGACCGGGCCGTCGCGGTGTTGGACGAGCTCGACTCCACCGTGGTGTGGAGCGGGAAAACCAGTGCCGACCAACGGCATTGCCCGATCGCGGTGTCGGTTCGGCGGCTGGCGGAGGTCCCGGCCGCGGTGCCGGAGCTGTTCGGACCGCTGTTCAACGTGGTGGTCTACGACCGCCTCGACGACGTGCTCGACTTTCTCGGCACCGACGAGACCGACCCCTACGGGATGTACCTCAGCGCGTTCGGTGTCGCCGAACTGGTCGGCGTCGACCGGGTGGGCAGTGCCCGAAACACCGGGGCGCGCACGGCCTTCGAGTTCGAGAACGGGCACGAGCCGTTCGGCGGGTTCGGTCCCCACGGCACGGTCTCGGCCGGCCTCGGCCGCGAGCCGGTCGGCCGGCCGCTGCTGCTGGCCGCCGAGCTGGCCCGCTACGCGGCCGAACGGGGAGACGTCGATGCCACACGATGAGCCGGTGCTGGCGCAGTTGCGCACCGAGACGGTCGGGCCGCTGGACTTTCTGCGCTGGAACACCCAGATCGGGCGGATACTGTCCGACTACCTGCACTCCCTCGACGCACCGGAGCAGGAAAAGGCTGCGGCGAACATCATTTTCTGCTCGCCGGAGGTGATCGACTGGGCCGCGGCGAAGTACGCGTCCGCCGAGCGCGAGGAGCGGCCGACCTTGCCCACCGAGGTGCTCAACGCGGACGGCTGCCGGGTCTTCGGCACCAGCACGAAGCGCGGCTGGCGCGGTGCGGCGCTGGCCGTGTCGTGCGAGCGGCACGTCGCGCTCGACGTGCTCGCGGCATTGGCCGAGGGCACCGGCGAGCCGCTGTGCGTGCTGCTGGAGGCCGAATTGACGGCGCCGGACAGTTCGGCCGCGATCACCCTCGGGAGCTTCCGCCATGTCTGACCGTCGCGAACTTCCGGTGATCGGCGGGATGCCGCTGGCCACTCATGAGCTGGATTCGATACGTCAGCAACTGGATTCGGTCCTCGTCTCCGGTGAACACGCCCTGCTCGCCCCCGGGCACCCGCGGTTGTATGCCTACGCGTATCTGACCGCGCGCGAGCTCGGGGTGCCATTCGTCCTGGGCGCACCGGAACAGCAGGCGAAGGCGTTCGACACGTACCGGACCATCGCGGGGCTGACCGTGGTGTCGTGCCCGACTGACGGTGACGTGCCCGCGGTGCTCGCGACCACCTCCGGTACCAGCGGCATCGGCCGCTACGTCGCCTGGTCGCGGGCCTCGCTGGCCTATCAAGCACGGGCCACGGCCGAACGGCTCGGCACGAACGAGACGACGAGGTACGCCACGGCCCTCGGCCTGAGCAGTTCGTACGGGTTCAGCGTGTTCAACCTCGCTCTCGAATACGGCACCGAGTTCCGCACCTGCAGCGCAACAGCTTTCAGTGAGTTGCTGGCGATGTTGACCGCGCGCAGCTGCGACAGCCTGGACACCCTGCCCGGTGTGTGGCGCTACCTGGCGCAGGCGATGCGCACCGACGCCGACATCGCGGCGGCGGTACGGGCATTGGCCGTGCGCGGCGTCGGCGGCGAGGTGGTCGCCCACGATCTGCTGGACTTCTTCGAGGATGCCGGGGCGCCGCTGCACAACGGATACGGCCTGACCGAAGCGGGGCCGAACGTGGCCATCTCGATCGGTGCGCACTACTCGCCCCGCCACGTCGGAATTCCGTTGCTGGGCACCGAGGTCCGGATCGTCGACGACGAGGTCCAGGTGCGCAGCCCCAGTGTCGCCGACCGGGTCTGGGATGCCGAACGGCGGCAGCTGATCCCGAATCCGGATCTCACCGGTGACGGCTGGCTGCGCACCAGGGACTTCGGCGCGCTCGGCGCGTCGGGGCAGCTCGCGGTGCACGGCAGGCTCGACGCGATGCTGATCAGCCAGGGCGCGAAGCTGCATGCCAGCGTGCTCGAACAGCAGGTGCGCGGCACGGCCCGCAATGCCCCCGAAGTCGCTGTGCTGCAAGTGGATCCGGCACAGAACGGGCGCAGGCGGGTGGTGCTGGTCGCGATCACCGAGCGCGATGCCGCGCACGACGCGGAGCTGACGCGGTCGATCGTGGCCAACGCCCGCGAGTTCCCCGTGCAGTTCAAGGCGCGCGAGATCCTGCTGATGCAGCATGCGGACGTGCCGCTGACGGCGGCCGGAAAAGTCGATCGTCGCAGGCTCTCGGCCCAGGTGGCGGCGCATCTGAACGGATCGATGGAGATGCCATGCACGCAACTGTCGTAGATTATCTCGGCGCTCATCGCGCGGCCGGATACGAGACCGCATCGGCCTTCGATCCGGGACCGCACATCGTCGAGGCGGAGATCGCACGCCAGTCCCGTGCCGAGGTGCTGGCGCACTGCGTGGAGACGCTGCTCGCGCGCAACCCAGAAGTGGCAGACAGTCGGCTGGTCATCGTCGATGCGACCCAGACCACCGGCGATTACTTCCCCTCCAATATCGAGGAGTACCAACCGCCGCCGAGCCAGACCTATCCGCGCCTGGCGACTTGGCAGCGTGATCGGCTGATCATCTCGCACGCCTGCGCCTCGGCCGGTTTGGCGCTCGCGATCGCGGCCGCCCTGGTCCAGCGCGGCCGATGCGACCACGCCCTGGTGCTCGGCGCCACCGCACCCGGCTTCATCGAGCGGGCCGCGTTCGCCAGTGCGGGCGCGCTGACCGACCTCGAATACTGCAGGCCGTTCGACGCGAGTGCCGACGGCACGGCCCTCGGTTTCTTCGTCGGGGCGGTCATCATCGGCTCGGCCGCCGCCGCTCGGCCCGACCGCCCGGTGATCAGCGGCATCGGCGTGCAGACGCTCGGTCTCGGCGCGCAATCCGATCTCGACAGCCAACTCTGGTGCATGACCAGCGCGGTCCGGCAGGCCGGGGTCGACCCGCAGTTCGTGGCCGCGCACGCGACCGGCACCAAGCACGGTGACCGGGTCGAGCTCGATGCGGTGGCGGCGCTCGGCCGCTCGCTGGATACCGAGCTGTACGTCTCGTCCTGCAAGGGCGAGGTGGGGCATTCGGTGCACTCCGCCGGATTGGCCTCGGCCATCGTCGCCTTCGAAACCTTGCGCGGTGGACGGATATTCGGAACGCAGCACTGCCTCGATCCGATCGAGGCCCCCGGCGCCAGGGTCGTGCCCCACGGCCACACCGTCGACCACACCGGACCGAGCGCGGGGATCGTCAACGCCTTCGGCTTCGGGGGGACTTCGTGCTCGCTTCTGGTTCAGAGAGGAAGGGAATGATTATGCCTGCCAACGAGAAGGAATTCTTCGACCTGGTCGCCGCGGAGATCGAGCGGATCAACGATCTGGACGAACTGCCCACGGTGACGGCGGAGGCGTCGATCGTGGACAATCTTGAGCTCGATTCGCTCGGCATGCTCGAGCTCGTGCTCCGCCTGCAATCGGCGTACTCGGTGTCACTTTCGGAAGAGGAAGTGATCGGCGCCAAGACCGCCGGTGACCTGCTCGACCTGGTGAACAGCAAGGATCCGGTGCTGCAATGATGAAATTCGCGGCGCTCGAACCGATTCTGACCCAGGAGGATTCGGCACACGCGGCCCGGCTCATCAGCTCCGATCCGATCTCGGCGGTGTCCACCGCGGGGCCGCAGTGGTTGCGTGATCGTCAGGCGGCGGCCGCGATCGACCGCTCGGCGGTCGCCTTCGTGATTCGCGGCGGGGTGGACGGTCTCGGCGTGGTGCGCGCCGAACGTCTGCAGACGCCAGGCGTTTTCGAGATCATGCTGCACAGCGCCGACGACGCGGCGCTGGAACAGGCCGGGGTCGGCGGCGCGCTCGACGAGTTCGTGCGCTATCTGCTGAGCGGCACCGAGGTGCATCGGATCGAACTGTGGTTCGGCGTGTACAACCGGGTGCTGCTCGACTACGCGATGAACTCGGAGTTCTTCCGGTGCGAGGGCCTGGTGCAGGACCGGTTCTTCGCCGAGGGCCGGTACTGGGACGGATTGGTGTGGTCGATCACCGGGCCGTCGCTGCGCCGCGTCCAGGCGGCCGATACCGGTGCCGCCGAGGCGGAACGGAGTTACGCGCGGACCGCGCGCCGGTTGCGTCAGGCGATCCGCGAGCACCTGGCCGAGACGGAGTAGCGGTGACGCTGTTCGGTAGGTGGACGCGGCTCGAGGAGAGTCACGGCGCCGATCCCTCGGACATGTTGACCCATGTCTTCGAGTCCGCGACGCAGCGCTTGTTCGCCGGGTCGGCCGTCGCACCCGTCGACGCTCGTGGACTCGATGATATGGCGAAGGCCTCGGATCGGTTGCTGGGCTACATCTATCGGCGCGACGGCGCGGCCGGGCAGCGGCCGATCGGCATCTACGACTGCCGATTGGCCGAGCCCGCGCGGATGCACGTCGGGGTGGTGCTGGCCGGAGATGCCGAGTGGGGCAACGGCGTCGGGATGGACGCGATGCTGGCGCTGCTGCGGTACCTGTATCACTTCGACGGCAGGCGCGGGTTCGAAATGACTGCGGCCGTGCACAATCCGAATACCATCCGGATCTTCGTGCACAACGCGGTGCGGCCGGAAGCGCTGCTGGCCGACTGCGTCGCGGACGGGCCTCGGTTGACCGCGCGGGCGGTGGGGACGCTGACCGAGCCGGAATTCGCCGAGGTCGGCTATCAGGTGCCCGGCGCGAGCGAATTCAGTGATGAGCGTTGGCGTTCCGTCCGGCAGCGGGTGGTCGCGGAGATCGGAGCACGACTATGAGTACGGTCGAGGTCGCGTCCACGCTGCTCGAACAGGTCGGCAAGCCGCCGCGGCGGTCCAGGTCGATCGAGCTGACCCAGGAACGCGTGACGGCCTTCGGCGAACTGACCGAGGACACGCAGTGGATCCACACCGATCCGGAGCGGGCCGCGGCACTCGGCGGCACGCTGGCGCACGGCATGCTGATCGCCGCGCTGATACCGGGGCTGCTGGACGAGGTGATCGAGGCCCCCGAGTGTGATCGGGTGATCAACCTCGGGTTCGACCGGCTCAGCTTCGCGTCGCCGGCACCTGTCGGCAGCGCGATCTGCTTGGACGCCAAGATGATCGACGCGCAGCCGGGCAAGGGTCACGTGGACGTGCGCTGTGACGTGACGGTGTGGCTCGACGCCGCGCGGCCGCGGGTGTGCGCGGCCGGTGTGCTGCGTTTGCGATTCGTAGTGTGAAAGGACTTGTGGTGAACGGGATCTGGGGCGACATCGTCGGACTGCTGGAGCGGACCGGGCCACGGCTGTATACCGGTGTACCGGGCGACGACCCGGACATCATCGATGCCGCGCGGGTGGCGGGTGCGCAATTCGCCGCCTTGCAGGATCAGCGTTCGGCATCGTTCGCGGCCGTTGGCTGGTCGCGGCTGAACGGCCGGGCCGCCGTGCTCGCGACCGCCACCGGGCCCAATCTGCTCAACGCGCTGATCGGTATCTCCGAGGCGTACACCTCGCGGACCCCGCTGCTGGTGGTGAGCACTATCAATCGGGATGCGGAGGTCGGCCGCGGCGGTTTCCAGGAGTTTCCGGCGGCCGCATTGAGCGAGGGCCTGTTCGTCTGGACGCACCGGGTGGCGAACGCCGCCGACCTGGCCTGGGCCGTCTCTCGTGCCCGCTATCTGGCCGAAAACGGACGGCGCGGGCCGGTTCATCTGATGATTTCGCCCGAGCTGGCCGAGGCGCGGGTGCCTGACGGTCTGGCCGAGACCCTCGTGCGTGCGCCGCTGCCGTCGGGACAGACCGCAGCGACGCTGGCTCCGGTGTTCGAGGCGCTGCGGGCAGCCCGACGGCCGGTGCTGTTGTTCGGCGGCGGTACCCGTCAATCGGACGTGGCCGAATACGGTCTGCCGCTCGCCGCGGCGTTGAACGCGCTGTGCCTGGTCACCGCGTCCGGCCGTGGCGTGTTCCCCGAGGACGACCCGCGGTTCGGCGGACTGGCAGGGCTGTACCTGCCCGAGGAGTCGCGCGCGGCGCTCGCCGAGGCCGATGCGGTCGTGGTGCTCGGCAGTCAGCTCGAGGAGACCGCGTTGATGGGCTGGGACGCGCCGGAGCGGGCGCTGCTGGCGCACGTCGACACCGATCCGGTCGTGCTCGAGCGCGCGGTGCCGGCACGTTATCCGGTGGTGTGCGATTCGGGCGTATTCCTGCGGCTGGCAGCCGATTTCGCGGGTCCGCCGAGCGAGTCGGCACCGTGGTGGCGGCCGTGGCAGCCGATGCAGGACGACGGCGCGGGCCTCGGGACCGTGCAGTTCTGGACCACACTGCGGACCGCGCTGCGGGACCAGCGCGTGGCGGTGCTCGCGCAGGAGAACGGCCTGGCCGATCTGTGGGGCTACTACGCGCCGTGCTTCACCCTCCCGCCCGGCGTGCGGCCGTTGGTGCCGAGCGAGCAGACGCCGCTCGGCTTCGGCCTCGGCGCCGCGCTCGGTGCCGCGTCCGACGGGCGTCGGGTGGTCGCGGTGGGTGGCGACGGCGCGTTTCTGACCAACCTGCCGAGCATTCTCGCGGCTGCCCGGATGGCGGCCGATATCTGCTACATCTGCCTGGACAACGGCGGATTCGGCTGGCCGTCGCTGTCCAGGACCGATACGGCGATCGTCGATTTCGATGCGGGCGCATCGATCACCGCGCTGGCCACGGCGGCCGGCTACACCACGGCGGTGGTGTCGGAGCCGCACCTGCTGGCCAAGACCCTCGGCGACGCGCTGGCGGGTAGCGGACCACGGCTGGTCGTGGTCCGGCTGAACGACCGTCCAGCATTTCCGCCGGGCGCGCACGGCTGATCTGGTACCCGAAGTAGTCATAAAGGAGGACGACGGCGGCGGGCCTGCGACGGGACCATGAGCACTGTGGAACGCGGGCTGCGCGTCCTCGGGGTGGCTTTCTGAGCGAAAGGAATTGGTGCTGTGAAGGTCTCGGCAGATCCGACGGCTCCGGTGTTGCGGTTGCGTGGTGTCACCAAGAGCTTCGGTAAGAAGGATGCGTCGGTGGTCGCGCTGGACAATGTCGATCTGGCCATCGGCGCCGGTTCGTTCACGGTGGTCATGGGGCCGTCCGGTTCGGGGAAGACGACGCTGGTCTCCTGCCTGAGCGGACTGTTGCGGCCGACCAGCGGGGAGGCTTTCTACGGCGACCGCAATGTGTACGAACAATCCGATCGCGACCTGTCCCGGATGCGGCTCGAGCACTTCGGCTTCGTGTTCCAGGAGTACGGGCTGCTCGACTCGCTGTCGGCGCGCGGCAACATCCTGCTGCCCGCCCGCGCCGCCGGGAAGAAGGTCGACGAGCAGAAGCTCGGCGCGCTGTGCGCGGACCTGGGGATCGCGCAGTACCTGCGGATGTTGCCCGACGAGCTGTCCGGCGGCACCCAGCAGCGGGTGGCGTGTGCGCGGGCGCTGGTCGCCGAGCCGGACGTGATCTTCGCGGACGAGCCGACCGGCGCGCTGGACTCGCACAACGCGGCCCGGATCCGGGAACTGCTGCGCCGGATCGTGGACGAGCGCGGGATCTCGATCGTCACGGTGAGCCACGACCCGCAGTTCGTCGAATACGCCGACCGGGTGCTGCTCATCCGCGACGGCCGGATCGAGCACGACCTGGTGGGCGCCACGGTGAAAGAGGTCGTGGCGTACTCGCAGGGCCGGGTGGCGGTGTAGCCATGCCACGGGCGCAGATGATGTTCGGTCTTGCCGTCGGTCAGCTTCGGCGGTTCCGGCGGCAGACCTTCCTGGTGCTGGTTATCTCTATCGCGCTGCTGGTTTCGCTGCTGATTCCGGCGGGGCTGTATATGTCGTACCGGGACAAGATCTCTCAGGCCATCGCGGCGACTGTGTTGCCGGGGGAGTTGATCGTCACCGCGAGCACGGCGCTGCCTGCCGCCGCGGTGACCGACGCGGTGGGTGCGGCACCGGGTGTGTGCGCGTTGTCGCAGTTCTCCGGTCAAGTGGTGATGTACGCGGGAGATGTTGCCTCACAGTCGATTCCGGGGTACTTCGAACGAGCAGACGGAGCCTGCGCCGATCCGGTCGCCGCGCCGGTGTTCGGTGCCGCTGACATCGTGGCCCACCCCGCGGCCGGCCGGGGCAGCGCGGAGGTGATGGGGATCGGCGGTGCGCGGAGTCCGGTAGAAACGAACAGTCCCGTGCTCGCGGAGGCCACGTCGGTGCGCTTCACCGATGAGCAGATGGCACGCGAGATCCTCGGCGCCGCAGACGGATACACGACGGTGGCGCTGAGCGGATCCGGTGCACGTGCGGCCGCCGACCGGCTCGCCGCCGCAGGCGCGACGGTCAGCACCCGCGCCGACTACCTCGGCGAGCTGACCTCCCAGCAGATCGCCGCGATCAGCTTCATCGGGGTCATCGCCATTATCTTTGCCGCGGTGCTGATCTGCGGTTTGACTGCGGCGCTGGTGTTCTCGCTGGTGCTGCTGGCCATGAGCCTGCGGCCGCAGTTCGACATCCTGCGGCGGATCGGGGTGCCGAACCGGGAAATACGGGCCGTCAAGGCTATTCAGGCCGGGGCGATGGTGCTCGCCGCCGCGGTCGTGGGCACCGTCATCACGCTGGTCGTCGACGCGTTGCTGCCCGCGAATCGGTTGCTGCTCGGGACCTTCGCCGTCGACGGTGTCGCGGTCGACGGGTGGACGTGGGCCGGTGCTGTGCTTGTCCTTGCGGCCGCGATCGGCGGCGCCTGGTTCCTCGGGGACGCGATCTCGGGTCCGAAGCGCGCGGAAACCACCGGTGCGGCAGCGCGACTCGCGCTTGTCCGCCGGGCGGTGCTGCCCGTCGTCGCTCTGGCCGCGATCGGGCTCGGCATCTGGTGCACGGTCGCCGAGCGCTTCGGCTTCACCGGGCTGGTCGTCGGTTACTGCCTGGTGCTGTTCGGGTTGTTCGTCCTTGCCGCTCCCGCGCTGCGGGTGTTCACTCCGTTCACCGAGGTGGGCGGGACGCGCGGGGTGCTGCTGCCGTGGTTCGGGCTCGGCAGCGTCGGCCGGGTGCGCACCCAGGCCGCAGTCGCCGTGTCCTGCATCGGTTTCACCGCCACCCTGGTCGCGATCATCTCGGTGTTCGCGACCTCCACCGACACCTCCATCAATCGCCAGATCGATGCGAACGTCGGCGCACAGATGGTGGTGGAGCCCAAGACCGGCTTCGCGATCTCGGCCGACGACGTCGCCACCCTGCGCGGTGCGCCGGGGGCGAGTGGTGTGGTGGCCGTCGCCCCGCAGAACGGCGTCGAGGTGTCGGGCCGGACGAGCAACGGTGTGGCCGTGGACGGTCCGCTCGGCAGCGGTGCGCTGCAGCTCACGATGGTCGGCGGTACCGCGACCGTGGACCGGGAGCACGCGATGATCTCTGCCTCGGAGGCGGCGAAGATCGGTGTCGCGGTGGGTGATTCGATTCGGCTGACGGCGGCGTCGGTGCAGGTTGCCGGGATCTATGCCGACGCGCCGACATTGGGTGACTTCGTGGTGTCGTCCGACCACGCCGCCGGTGCCGGATTCCAGTACGTGCTGATCCGCGCCGAGCAGCCGACGGCCGTCGCCGAGGTCGGTACGGTCGCGGCCGGGCTGCCGAATCTCGTGGTGCGCTCCATCGATGACTACCGGGTCAAGCAGAAGGCCGAGTCGAGGACCATCATCGCGGCGCTGACCCAGCTGTCCGGCGTGGTCGGGGCGGGGCTGCTGCTTGCCCTCGGCGTGGTGCTCGGCGTGCTGACCGGCGGCCGGGCCAAGGAATGGGCGACGTTGCGGCAGATCGGATTCAGCCGAGGGCTGGTGCTGCGCAGCGTCGGTGTCGAGGCGACGGTGGTCGCCATGGTCGGCGTCGTGGCCGGGCTCGCGGTCGGTTCGGCGTTCGGTTACGCGGTCTGCAAGTACCTGAGCTGGGCCGGGCTCACCGATGTCGTGCTCGATCCGGTCACCTCGGCCGTCGCCGGTGCCGGGTTGATCGCGGTCGGGCTGGTTGTCTATCTGCTCGCATGCTCGAGCACACTTCGACAGGTGCGGTGATATCGATGATGGTGACGGTCATTCTGACCTGCGAGGTCGCGTTCTGGATCCTCGCTGCGGGCGGGCTGCTGTTGCGGTACGTGGTGCGCTGGCGGCAGGCGAGTTCGGTTGTGCTGGCGATGGTTCCGCTGATCGACGTGGGTCTGGTCACCGCCGTGGCCATCGATGTGTACCAGGGTGCGGAGGTCGGCGGTATACACCGGCTCGCGGGGATCTATCTGGGCTGGACCATTGTCTTCGGTAAATCGACCATCGCCTGGCTCGACAGCTGGTTCGCGTACCGGTTCGCCGGCGCGCCGCGCCCACCGAAGCGGCCCAAGCAGGGCGACGAAGCGGTGAAGAACGAGACGAAGTCGTTCGTCAAGTGGTTGGTGGCGGCCGCGATCGCGCTGGCCGTGTGCTTCGGCCTCTCGGTGACGGTGGCCGACGCGCAGCAGGCCGCCGCGTTGCGCGAGGTGGTGCAGCCGTTGGGGCTCATCACCGTTATCTGGTTCCTGACCGGCCCGGCGTGGGTGAAGGGCTCGACGGAGGCGCGGCGGTGACGGGCCAGCGACCGCTGGCGATCGTCACCGGCGGCGCCCGTGGCATCGGCGCCGCCTGCGCCGTGCGGCTCGCCGCCGACGGTTACGACATCGCGTTCTGTCATCTGCGGCCGAGTGCCGCCGCCGACGCGGTCGCCGCCGACTGCGAGGCGCGCGGGGCGCGGGTGTATCGAGCGGTCTGCGACGTCGGCGATGCTGCGGCCGTCGCGGATTTCGTCGGGACCGCGCAGGATCGGCTCGGCGACGCCGAGGTGCTGGTGGCCGCGGCGGGAATCACCAGGGACGGACTGCTTTTCGGGTCCTCGGAGCCGGACTGGGACGACGTGCTCCGCACGAACCTGTCGGGCACGCGTCATGTGTGCAAGGCCGTGGTGCCCGCCATGATGCGGCGCCGGTCGGGCGCGATCGTCACGCTGTCGTCGGTGTCGGGGCTGACGGCGGCGCTCGGGCAGACCAACTACGCCGCGACAAAGGCGGGCCTGATCGGTTTCGGCAAGGCGCTCGCGGCCGAGGTCGCGCGGTTCGGTATTCGGGTGAATACCGTCGCGCCCGGCTTCATCGCCACCGATATGACCGAGGCGCTCGATGACGCCGCGGCCACCGCTGCTCGAAAGTCCATCCCGCTCAGGCGTTTCGGCCAGCCACGGGAAGTGGCGAACTTGGTCGCGTTCCTCGCCTCGGCCGAGGCCAGCTATATCACCGGGCATACGTTCTGCGTAGACGGTGGACTCACCGCCTGATCCCGATTTCCGGGTCCGTTAATTTACCTTTCTGGCTCGACGCTGCCCTTTTTCGGCCGTCCAATAGTCGGGGTTTGTGAACGTTGACGGTGTTGCCGGGGGTTGCCTAGAGTCGGATATGAGGGTTTCGAACGGTGAAACTCATTCGCCGGTATGGCAATACGGCATATCGCCGATCTGTCGATATGCTTTGTGGAAGGGAATTCGGGTGGCTGGTCTGCGGTCTAGATCCATTGGATATGGCGGTCGATTACGCGCGAATGTCGCGTCGGTCGGCGAGGACGGTCCCCGCATCACGTTGATCCCGTCGGTCGGCGAATATCCGATCTACGACGAGCTGTTGTATTCGATGATGACCGCGGACGAGGTGCGGGTCTCGGCGTTCGATCGCGCCGTCCGGCGCTGCGCGCCCGGGCGGACGGTGGTCGATATCGGGACCGGGGCCGAGGCGAACTGGGCGATCGTGGCCGCGGAGTCGGGCGCGACCAAGGTGTGGGCGATCGAAGCGCTGCCGGAGTCGGCGGAGAAGGCGCGGGCGGTGGTGGCGGAGCGGGGCTTCGCGGATGTCATCACGGTGCTCACCGGCGACTCGCGCGAGATCGAACTGCCGGAAAAGGTGGACGTGTGCGTGTCCGAGACCATCGGCGCCATCGCAAGTTCCGAGGGTGTGTGCGAGATATTCGCCGACGCGAAAAGGCGTTTGGTGCGCGAGTCGGGCATTTTCATACCGCACCGAGTGGAAACCGTTGCGGTGCCTTTCGATTACGCGGCGGTGCTCGGTGATGTCGGCCCGGCATTTCAGGCGGAATACGCGACCTATGTCGACCGGGTATTTCAGGCGGTGGGTAGGCCTTTCGATCTTCGCCTCTGCTGGACCGAAATACCGCCCGAGGGCAGGCTGGCGGAGCCGACCACGGTCGAGGTGCTGGAATTCGGTGTCGCGGAATACGAATACGCGGTGCACGAATCTCGGGTGCGGATAACGCGGCCCGGGCGGTTCGGCGGCATCGCGCTCGGGATCCGGCTGTGGGTGTCGCCGGACGATCGCGATCCCATCGATTCGCTGGAACAGCAGACGTCGTGGCTGCCGGTGTTCGTGCCCGCGTCGGTGGAGCAGCAGCGCGCCGTCGCGGTCGGTGACGAGGTGGCGTTGACCTTCACGGTCGGGTTGAGCTCGGACCGTATCCATCCGGACTATTGGCTGACCGCGCGCTCCGCCGATCAGTCCGAGGCCGAAATCGATTGGGATGGAACGTATCTGGGTGGGCTGGAGTTCCGGTCCAGCCCGTTCTATCGCGAGCTGTTCGCGCCGTATCCGGCTTCGTTTCGAGGAGAGTGAACGTTATGTGGAAGATGCGGATCGCATTGCCGGTGGTCGTGGTTGCCATGGCCGCCGGGCTGATCAACTCGGCACCCGAGGGGAGGGCTGAGCAGTCGCGCGGCGAGATCGGTTATGCCGCTGACGTTGTCGACGGGGCGGTGGTGTTGCGGACCGACGGCGGATCGCTGAGCGCCGATGCCACGAGCTTCCGGATCAATGACGACGACGGCCGAGCGATGATCGAACTCCCGCTGTCCTACGTTCGGGACGGCTTGCGCTGGCCGATCGCCGCGTCCGTCGACGGCAATACCGCCACGTTGCGGCCGAGTGTCGACCCGAATGCCGCAGTGCCCGAACCCGAGCCGATCGCCCAGCCCAGCGACATCGGGCTCGACCCGCGGTCGGCTGATTTCAACAACGCGCTCATGCAGTTCTCTACGCAGTTGAACGTCGGCGTGATGCTCGGCACGCTGCTCGGCACCGCTGTCGGCGCCGGGATCGGTTGTCTGGTGGGCGGTGTCGTCGGTGCGGCGGCCGGGCTGGTCGCCACCGTCGGCGTGCTGGCTATTCCCGGATTCCTCGGTGGTTGTCTGGCAACGGGATTGGTGGGATCGACGATCGGTGCGGCGGTCGGCACCATCGTGATCGGGCTGCCCATGGCGGTATTCGGTGGGTTGCTGTTCCTCGATGCGCTCAACCGGCCGCCGACGAAGTGAATTGCTGACTGCTGCAACGGCATTAGGAATGTGGATGATGTCGAGTGAGCTCGCGGTCGTCGCGGAGGGGCTGTGCAAACAGTACGGCGCCAAGAAGGCCCTGGACGGTTTCGATCTCGCCGTGCCGCAGGGCACCGTCTGCGGTCTGCTCGGACCCAACGGCGCCGGCAAGTCGACGTCGGTGCGGATCCTCGCGACGCTGCTGCGCTTCGACGGCGGGCAGGCCAGGGTGGCCGGCTACGACGTGGTCCGCCAAGCGGGCCTGGTGCGCAGCAGAATTGGGCTGGTCGGCCAGCATCCGGCACTCGACGAGGTGCTCAGCGGCCGCCAGAACCTGATCATGTTCGGCCGGTTGTTCCATCTGTCCCGGCGGTCGGCCGTGCGCCGCGCGGCCGAACTGCTCGAACAGTTCGATCTGGCCGACACGGGCGACAAACCGGTCAAAGCCTACTCCGGCGGCATGCGGCGTCGCCTCGATCTCGCGGCGAGCATGATCCTGGCCCCGGCGGTGCTGTTCCTGGACGAGCCGACCGTCGGCCTCGATCCGCGCGGCCGCAACGAGGTGTGGCAGGCGGTCCGCAACCTTGTCGCGATGGGTACCACCATGCTGCTCACCACCCAATACCTGGACGAGGCCGATCAGCTGGCGAACCGCATCAATGTCATCGACGCGGGCAAGGTCGTCGCGGAGGGCACGCCGAGCGAGCTCAAATCCCGAATCGGCGGCGACCGTATCGAATTCGTGGTGCACGGCCGGATCGCGGACGCGGCCGCGGCGGTCGCCCGGCTCGGCACCGCGGATCCAGTGCTCGATCTCGACACCAGGCAGGTGAGTCTGCCGGTCGCCGACAAGGCGAGCGCGCTGTCCGCGGCGGTCCGGGCCCTGGATGACGCGGGCATCCAGTTCGACGACCTCATCCTGCGGCGTCCCACGCTGGACGAGGTCTTTCTGCACCTCACGGGAAGCCAAGCTGAACAGGTGGTTACCGCATGAGCGAGCGAACAATGGACACGGCCGAGCACTCGCTCGTGCCCAGCGTTAGCGAGCGCAGCGTGATACAGCCTGCCGTGCACATGTCGGAGCCTGGCGTCAGCGTGGTAGCGGTATGAGTACGACTGCGCCGGTTGCCATTCCATCCAGTGGTGGCATCCGCTGGATGCTGCTCGACAGTTGGACACTCACGCTACGAGGGTTGGCGCACTGGCGGCGCAATCCGGGGCCGGTGGTCTTCGCCCTGGCGTTCAACATCGTCGTCGTGCTGATGTTCGTCTACCTGTTCGGCGGCTCGATGCGAGTGCCGGGCGGCGGCGACTACCGCGACTACCTGGTGCCCGGAATGTTCACCATGACAATGCTTTTCGGCATCGGCGCCACCGCGCTGGCAGTGACCACCGACGTCGACCGCGGCGTAACCGACCGCTTCCGCTCCATGCCCATCTCAGCGGCCGCGGTACTGATCGGCCGGGCAGCGGGGGACATGCTGCTATCCGTGCTGACACTGACAGTGATGATGCTGACCGGCCTGGTCCTCGGCTGGCGCCACCACGGTTCACTCAGCGACCTCTGCGCCGCAATCGCCCTAATCCTGTTACTACGGTTCGCCCTGATCTGGATCGGCGTCTACCTGGGCCTGGCCTTCACCAGCAGCGCAGCCATCATCGGCGTACAAACCGCCGAATTCCCGATCGGCTCCCTATCCGGCGTCTTCGTAGCCACCACCGCCATGCCCACCTGGCTACGCACCCTCGCCGACTGGAACCCGTTGTCCGCCACCGTAAACGCCACCCGCAGCCTATTCGGCAACCCAGGCGTAGTCACCGACACCTGGGTCACCGCCCACTCCACTTTGATGGCCATACTCTGGCCGGTAGCACTGCTACTGATATTCATCCCGTTGTCCATCAACGCCTTCCGCAACCTGAGCCGCTGAGCCCGTCCGCCAACGTGAGCTCGCCGCTCCCGAACGGCAACGCGCCTCGCCAGAATCCGGCGGGGCGCGTTTCGTCGTTTCCGGACTCAACTACCGACGACTTCCCACCGCTCGATGTCGGCGGCGGGCGAGGACTTGCCGTTCCACAGGTGGAGTTCGTAGTCGCCGTCTTTGAGTTTCGCCTCGGTCTTGTAGTTCGCGCTCGTGTCGGCGACGTACAGGGCGAAGGTTCGCCCGCCGAGGTCGGTCGTTTTGAGTGACGAGGCGATCGTCGTCGCGATCGGCCGCAACGCGTCGGCCGACTCGGCGCCCGGCACGCACAGGTCGAGGGCGACACCGACCAGGTTCTAGGATGCGGCGGTTACGAGATGCCCATGCGTTCCATCCCCCAGTCCAGCGCCGCGGGCTCGTTATCTGCCGAAATGCGCCGGGTTGAGTGCAGAGGTGGGGTTACCAGCGGGAACCGGCGCCACCCCTGGATAGAGCGAACTGTCCACCCCCAGCCGAACTCACGCCGGACCGGGTAGCTCTGGCCGCCTTTCGGCGGACGCAGGTTGCGGACCACACGCTCGAGATCCCGGCCCCACCAGCGCAGGCGAGCCACTACGCTTCGCATCGTCACCGGAGCCTCCCTAACACGTGATGAGCGCCGTCATGCTCTTGCCGTTCTCGGCCCGAGTGTATCCATCTGCGGTGTCCTCGTACATGTCGTACTCGGGCTGCCACGCACCCGGAATACAGTCCAAGGTATGCACCGCGAAATTTAGCCGGTGCGGGCTCGGCAGAGCGGTCGAGTCGTCCGCACGCAGCACCCACCCACTGCCGGACGCCTTGTGCCACAAGCGCAGGCGAATACGCAGATTCATGGGCGCGGTGCCGCATACGGCGTAGCCACCACTGATCACGGCCCCGTGCTGAACGAACGGTGCGGACGGTTGAAAGTTCCAGTTGCACAGGCTGACCGGAAAATCGGCACGTGCGACCGGGCTCGCCGTGAACGACGTGAGGTGATAGTCGCGCTGAGCGCAGCGATAGGAAATACATAGCGGTGCAATAGATTGCGCATGATTCCCCCCAAGGAATCTCGGCGTTGATCGGACCCGGAATGGTGTCCGTCTGCTCAGATACGCACCGCGCGGGCTGCGGTGCCCCCTCGGCGCGAGTAGAAATGTATCCCCGCTGGTCGGGGATAGCCCATCGAAATGCGTTGCTCTGGCAGTCAATTGGCAGGGGATGCCCGCGCGCCGTCATCTACGCGCGCACCGATGATCGCCGTCATCGTCATGTCCTTCGACTGGCCCGACGCCGCACGCTTCCGGCCGAGCCACGTCGGTCAGAGTGGACGACGACGCGCCGCAAGGTACGAGCCGCCGCGAGAACTCATCCCGTCGAATACGACGACGGGATCACCATGCGCATGATCTGCGCCCTGGCCGGGCTGGCCCGCGTCCTGGCCGAACTTCGCGAATTCCCACTGGTGATCGCCCCGCACGAGTCCCGCCTGGAGCTGTTCCATCCTCGCCCGACCCTCGCCCCGATGAAGTGGGAGGGCATTGCGGGCAAGCTGGGCGCCTGAACGCCCGGCGCGTACCCGGCAGGGCGGCCCCCGATTCGGCGCGACCACCATCGGCGCACCCGGTTGGCCTGGACCGATCCTGGGTTCATACGTCGTTAGCTGGGGGAAGCTGGTTGACGCCGAAGGCGATCAGTTGGCGGATCGGGTCATGGTAGGTGGTCCACTCGGCGATCTTGCCGTCCCGAAAACGGAATATGGTGAGGTAGTCGTTGCGGTAGGGGAGCCCTGTGCTGCGGACGAGCAGGTCACCTTTGACCGTCGCCAGCCAAGTATTCGGATCGAGCAGCGGCTCGATAGAGGTGACGATTTGCCGGTAGGAGTCGTACATCTCCAAGGCTTCCGCCGCTACGGCGCGTAGCACTTCCTTGCCCTTGATCTCACGCACGGAAACGATGGGGTCGAATGGAATGCGCGTCTGTAGATCTTCGGTGCACAGCTCTAGCACACCGGTCATGTCCTTGGCGGATGTGCGCTCGTAGAAGGTCTCGATGACTGCGCGCATCCGTGCCCGATCTTCGTCAAGTTGTGCGTCAGTTGTAGTCATGCATCGAGACTAACAATAAACACGATCGATCGTTCATATTGTTGGATGGATCTCATCTCGACGAACGGAAGTCGTCTTCAGGCGACGGTTAAGCAGGAGCGCCGAGCGGTGGGTGCTCGAGGACACGGGGCTTGTATTCGACGAGTCCGGCACGTAGCAGGGATCGGCACAGGCTCAGGCTGCCGATCGTGGTGAGAAGGCCCGAACCACTCGATTTCATGGCCCGGACGGCTTCGATGGCGTCGTCGCGGACGAGCGTGGAGTTGGTCCACGTCAGTGGCTCCTCGAGTGAGGAGGAGAACACCACCTTGGACGCTTTGGTGAGCCCGTCGACGGACGCCTCTTCTTCTGGCCTGAACTCGCCTTGGCTATCAGGGTTCTCGCCGGCGGGGTGTCACGAGCTTTGACTGGCCGGGAGCTACAAACTCATCGGTGCGGGCAGGCAAGCTACGCCGGTCACTGCGTAGGTAGTTTTGCCGCTTTCGGTCTGTGCGCCGACGATCGATTTCAGCCACGGTAGTTCGATCGGGCCGCGAATCTTGTGGCCGGTGATGAGGTCGTACTCGGCGTATGTCGGTGTGTTGTGGGAGTCGATGTGTGCGACCGTGGTGCCGGTGACTGTTGTTTGATG
Source organism: Nocardia sp. NPDC060255 (assembly GCF_042727395.1). Classification (NCBI taxonomy): domain Bacteria; kingdom Bacillati; phylum Actinomycetota; class Actinomycetes; order Mycobacteriales; family Nocardiaceae; genus Nocardia; species Nocardia sp. NPDC060255. The sequence goes on from NZ_JBHXAU010000007.1 coordinate 240,303, forward strand.
TCCGAATCCCGTTGCGTCGAGGTCCCATTCTTTGCGGACTTCGGATGGCTGATCCAGCGGTATGGAAAGTACTGCCCCGTCGTCGCCGTTGAACCAGTACAGCCGATCCCCGATCCGGGTCAGCGTGTTCGGCCGCGACCATGCGGAGTGCCCGGCCATATCCACGTGTGACTGGATGCGCGCGGCGGTGCCGGTATCGAGTTGCACTAACTCCAATCCGAGCCCGCCGGTCCGGTCGTAGCTTGCCTCGACCGAGCCGTAGAGATTGAACAGCGCCGAGCCGTCCGCCGAGCATGCCGAGGTCCGTGACTGGCTGCGGAACATGTTGGGCCACTGCCATTCACCGCGCAGGACGGGTTCGCCACCGTCGATGGGGAGTTCGAACAGTCGGTGTTTGATCATCGGTTGGTCCGAGGTGAGGTCATCGAAAGTGACGACGACCCCGAACGCGCGCTCGCCGCAGTGCGCCGCCGAGAGCATGATCCCGGGGACTGAACCCGGCAGTGGTGCTGTGTCCGGGGAGGTCAGGACGTAGTCGTGCCGGTACTGTGCCGCTGTTCCGCCGCGGGTGCCGGTGTTGAACCAGACCAGGCTTCGGCCGGAGGCGACATCGTGAGCGATGCCTTCGACCGCGTCCTGGTTGTTCGCGAGCATGGTGCGGCCGGAGGGACCGACGGTCATCACCGAATCGGCTGTGGCGAAGGTGAACCCGCGATTCCAGCTGACAATGCGTGCAGAGTCGATCGCGCCGCCCTGAAGTTTGCCGACGAGGTTGCCGTTGGCGTCGATGGCGAAGGCCGAGGTGTGGTCGGTCTTGGTCATGATCGGAGGTTGTGACGGACCGACCGTGACCACGGCGATCGCCTCGCTCGGCACCTTGGTCATCTCGGCCGCAGTGATCGGAGCAGAATCTTGCCCGCAGGCCGAGGTGGTGATCACCATCGCCGTCAACGCCACCAGGGCAGGTGCGGACGGCCGTACCACGCCGGCTCGCCTTCGGCGTCCAGGGGGCAGGACTCGGCTCGGTGTCATCGCCCCACCGTAGACGAGGAAAGCTCCTGTAATCGCGGACGGCGCAGGGGATTTCGATGCCGTCGTGGTAGGTGATGACGGGCGGGTTCGGAACTGTGCGATCATGAGAATTCGGCGGGTGAGCGGGCTGTGGGCATTGGAGTTCTCACTGTTGCCGAGGCTCAGGGGGTGCCGCGAGGATCAAAGGACTCGTGAGCGATGCAGGGGCTCGGGGACAACGGCGTGCACCACTGCCCGGCAGCGCGGGAATGAGCGGGTAATTCGGTAGATCACCCTTCGGTGAAAGGCGCGCGATCGTGACGTCGGCAACGCTCTCCAGATCTGCAACAGAACCACTGAAACCCACTGTCCAGCAAGGCTTTCTGGTTCAGCCCTTTACTCGGCACTGTCAGGTCGTCCAGCGCGACGGTGATCACGCCGTCATCGGTGTGTCGCCGGGAAACAGCTACTTCTCCGGCCGGCGCATCCGGGACCTCGCGAGGTGGGGTCTGGCGCACTTCGACCGGGTCGACATCGTCTACACCGATGTGTATGTGGCCGAAATGTTCTCGGCCACGGGATATTCCGAGCTCGATGCGCGCCGCAAGGCGGACAAGAATATTCGCGGTGTTCGCGCTAAAATCGTTGCGGCCGTTGATGATGCGGACCCGGGAGGCCAACGACTGTCCGCGAAGGCGATGTCGGAATTCCGGTCCAGCGAAGCGTACCGGGACCTGCACGCGGATCTGCTCAGGCGATCGGCCGACGACGAGGAATTCCGTGCGGTGTGTGAGGCGCTGGTGGCGCGGTTCCTGTCCTCGAAGGCTCAGGATGGGGTCGCACCCACCCCGCGCCAGCACGAGGTGTGCCTCGACTACATTCGCGCCGAGGTCCCACTGTTCCTGGACACGCCCGCGATCCTCGGCGTGCCGTCGTCGCTGAACTGCTATCACCAACTGCTGCCCATGGCGGAACTGCTGTATGCGCGCGGATCCGGGCTTCGCGCATCCCGCAATCAGGGACACGCCATCGTTACTCCCCTTGAAGGAGGCACCGCATGACGACCGTCGACACACCGCTCGCCTTCCCGTTCTCCGCCCGTGGCGACCGAATTCCCCACGAGGTCAACGCTCTTCGCGAAACCACGCCGGTACGCAAGGTACGCACCATCGCCGGTGACGAGGCCTGGCTGGTGAGCTCCTACGCCCTGTGCAAGCAGGTGCTGGAAGATCGCCGGTTCTCGCTGAAGGACACCTCCGCTCCTGGAGTGCCCCGCCAATACGCCCTCACCATCCCACCGGAAGTGGTCAACAACATGGGCAACATCACCGGTGCGGGCTTGCGCAAGGCGGTGATGAAGGCCCTGAACCCGAAATCGCCTGGCCTGGAGGAGTTTCTGCGAACCACGGCGACGCGGCTGATCGACACCCTCGTCGCCGAGGGTGCGCCCGCCGACCTACGCAACGATTTCGCCGACCCGTTCGCGGCCGCACTGCACTGTCACATCCTCGGCATTCCACCGCAGGATGCGCCAAGGCTGATGCGCAGTCTGCACATCGCGTTCATGAACTCCGCGGAGCCCATCGCCGCCGCCGAGCTCAACTGGAATCGGGATATCGCGAACATGGTCGAGCGCCTCGACGACCCGGCCACCTCGGGGCTGATGGCCGAACTCGCGGCATTGCGCGACGATCCGGAATATTCGCAAGTATCGGAGCAAATGCTGGCCACCGTCGGGGTCACCTTGTTCGGCGCCGGTGTGATCTCCACCGGCGGCTTCCTCACCATGGCACTGGTTTCGCTCATGCAGCATCCCGAACTGAAAGCTCAGCTGCTGGCAAACCGGGCGTTGATTCCTGCCGGAGTGGAGGAGTTGCTGCGCATCAACCTGTCCATCGGCGACGCGCTGCCGCGACTGGCGACCGAAGACGTCGAGCTCGGCGACGTCCGGATCGGCAAGGGTGAATTGGTGTTGGTATTGGTGGAAGGCGCCAATTTCGATCCCGCCGCGTTCCCCGAACCCGAGACGGTCGACCTGCATCGCCCCAACGCCAGTGCGCACTTATCCTTCGGCGGCGGTCAGCACTTCTGCCCGGCCACCGCACTCGGCCGCAGACACGCCCAAATCGGCCTGGAGGTGCTACTGGACCGCATACCGGGCTTGGAACTGGCCGTGCCGATCGACCAACTCGTGTGGCGCACCCGCTTCATGAAACGGATCCCGGAGCGCCTACCCGTTTTGTGGTAGCTGCCGATAGGTAGCCGCATAGGAGTGCGGTTTCCGGCACGCGGCGCTCGAGCACCCGGAGATGCGTGAACGGAGTTCCCCGGCGATCACATGTACCTGGTCGATCACGCCGGCGAGATCCTGGATCTGATCGAGCACGAATCCGCCCGCGACGGTTCGGACGTGTGAGCGCACCGCCCGAGCATTCGGGCGGTGCGCTCATCCCGGTATCAGCCGATCTTGCGCCGATAGGCCACCATCGCGACCGCGTAGGCGACGACGAGCAGGCCGGCCAACCAGGCGATAGCGATCCAGATTTCGTGTCCGACCGGCTGCTGATCCAGCAGCGCCCGAATCGAGTTGACGATGGAGGTCACCGGTTGGTGCTCCGCGAAGGCCCGCACCGACCCCGGCATGGTGTCGGTGGGGACGAACGCCGAGCTCAGGAACGGCAGGAAGATGAGCGGATACGCGAACGCGCCCGCCCCCTCCGTGGTGGAGGCCGTCAGTCCGGCGATTACCGCGACCCAGGTGAGCGCGAGCGTGACCAGCACCAGCATCCCGACCACGGCGAGCCAGGCAAGCACCCCCGCCGACGAGCGGAAGCCCATGATCAGCCCGACCACGACGATGACGGCCACCGAAACGGCATTGGACACAAGCGAAGTCAGCACGTGCCCCCACAGCACCGACGAGCGTGCGATCGGCATGGAGTGGAACCGCTCGAAGACGCCGGCCTGCAGGTCGTTGAAGAGCCGATAGGCGGTGTAGGAGATGCCGGTGGCGATCGCGATGAGCAGGATCCCCGGCATCAGATAGTTGACGTAGTTGTCGGTGCCCGCCTTGATGGCGCCGCCGAAGACATAGCGGAACAGCAGCAGGAACGCGATCGGATTGACCATGACCGTGATGATGGTGTCCACGCTGCGTGTCACGTGACGAAGGGAACGCCCGAGCATCACCCCGGTATTGCTGATGACATGTGCACTCACAGCCGCTCCTTCTCGGATTCGCGTGCCTTGTCGTTGCCGACGATGGACAGGAAGATTTCCTCCAGCGTGGGTTGGCGTTCCACGTATTCCACCTTCGCGGGCGGGAGCAGCTTGCGCAGCTCCGCCAGGGTGCCGGTGACGATGATCGTGCCCTCGTGCAGGATGGCGATCCGGTCGGCGAGCTTCTCCGCCTCGTCCAGGTACTGGGTGGTGAGCAGGACGGTCGTGCCGCTGGTGGCGAGGTGCTGGATCACCCGCCAGACTTCGATGCGCGCCTCCGGATCGAGGCCGGTGGTCGGTTCGTCGAGGAACAGGACCGGCGGGTCGCCGATCAGGCTCATGGCGATGTCGAGCCTGCGGCGCATACCGCCCGAGTACGTCGATACCCGGCGCTTGGCCGCGTCGGCGAGGCCGAATCGTTCGAGCAGGCTGTCGGCCACACCGCGTGGGTTTGGCACCTGCCGCAGTTTGGCGATCATCACCAGGTTCTCCCGGCCCGTGAGGATCTCGTCCACCGCGGCGAACTGCCCGGTCAGGCTGATCGATTCGCGCACCTGCGCCGACTGCGACATGACGTCGAATCCGTTGACGGTCGCTGTGCCCGCATCCAGCCTGAGCAGGGTGGACAGGATCCGCACGATGGTGGTCTTGCCCGCGCCGTTGGATCCGAGCAGGGCGAAAACGCTGCCGCGGGCCACGGTCAGGTCCACGCCCTTGATGACGTGCAGGTCACCGTAGGACTTGTGCAAGCCTTCGATACAGATCGCCGCGTTCTGTGTTTCCATACTTCTGCATCCCTCTATGTGATGGTCGCAGCGGACAGATCTGCTCCGAGACCGGTGAGTCCGGCGTAGGTGAGTTTGTCCATCAGCGCACCCTCGAAATTCACCGTCCGAATGGCGGCGCGGTATTTCTTGGTCAGCGCGCGGAAGGACACATCGCGCAGCGTCGCCCGCCGGAACGAGACATTCTCGAGCGCCGTCTTTTCGAAGTTCACGCTGACGAAGGTCGACGCGTCCAGCTTCAGGCCGCGCAGATCGGAGCCGGAGAAGTCGACACCGGTAAAGGTGCAGCCCTGGAAGACGGTGTGCCGCAGGTCGGTGTTGCGGAGCCGGACGTCGGTGAGCGCGGCGTCGACGAACCGGGTCTCGATGAGTCCCGACGTGCTGAAATCGGTGCGTACCAGGGTGGCTTCGTGGAAGCTTGCCCTGGTCAGCTCGGTCGACGTCATCGTGACATCGGTCAGATCGGCGCCGTCGAAGTCCGCGTCGGTCAGATCGCTGTTCTTGAACGAGCTGCCGGTGAGGTCGGAATGCGAGAAATCGCTGCCGCGCAACGCACTCCGCTCGAATTTTCCGTTCCGCGCCGCGACATGGGTGAGATCGCTGCCGGCCAGGTCGCTCTCGTCGAATCGGGTCATCATGCGCCGTTCGAGTAGCCGGGAGAGATTGGCGACCTCGTGCACCGTCTGCTCGATATCGCCGATGCTGTCGATGGTCAGCTCGAAGGCCGACGCGTCGTCCTTGCCCTCGGCGCGGAGCTCGCGGAACCGTTCCCGAAGGTCCGCCAGGAGGTCCGCTTTCAACTCGCCGACGCTTTTCGCGCCCTCGTACGGCGCGAAAACGCCGTCGACGTACTCCTGTAGTTTGTCGTTCATCGTTGTCTTCCCCTCACAGCAATGTGTCGAGCACTCGCTTCGCGTACTCCCAGCCGGACTTGTTCCTGGCGTAGGTCGTTCGCCCTTTTTCGGTGATCCGGAAGTATTTGCGCCGCCCACCCTGTGATTCGTTGCCCCAGTACCACGTGATGTCGCCCTCGGTCTCCAGGCGTCGGACGCTGGAATACATGGTGGCTTCCTTGAGCTCGTATTCACCCTGCGAGCTCTCGGCGATCAGTTTGACGATCTCGTAGCCATAGCGATCCGCTTCGATCAGCAATCGCAAGATCATCGTGTCTGTGTGGCCACGGAGCAAATCGGATGTGATCTTGCTCGTGCTCATATCAACACCTCCGCCGATAACGTTATGTCCAAGTACTGTGACCGTCAAGGTACTTTATGAGTCATAGTAGATTGACGGCGGTGGTCCGCACGGCGAGCCGGTCGACGATCACCACGTCGGCGCCGGCCAGCCGCAACTCGCCGGCCAGCATCAGACCCGTCGGTGTGCACCCTGCGACGTCGTTGAACCAATTCCACGCTCACGGAAGGGGATCAGCCGGTCAAGAGGTGGACCGAGGCGTCCGCTGGCGCGGATGTTCTCGACAGCTGTCGCTAATGTGCACCCATGGATGCGCCAGAGTTTCCTACGCTTCGCAGAGGCAGCTGGATCGGACGGCTGCGACGAGGCGGTTGTGGGCGTGGGCCGAGTCTTCGAGGAAGCGACTCGGTGCGGCGATTGAGCACCGGCTTGCCGGGGCGTGCTTCGGCGTCGGTCGGATCGAGGGTGAGGATCGTTTGACTGCACAGATCTCGGATATCGACTCGGCGAATGTCCTGCGGCTGAACGTATTAGGGCCGGTCGAGGTGCGCCTGGCGGAGCGGCGGCTGGATATTTCGGCGCCACAGACGTTGGCGATTCTTGCGATTCTCGCGGCTGAGTCCGGGCGGACGCTGTCGACGACGGAGTTGGCTGCGCGGCTATGGGCGGATCGGACGCCTATCTCGGCGGTCAATGTAGTGCGTAATCATGTGCATGATGTGCGCAGGCAGTTCGATACGCATGGGCATGCGGGGGCCGGGGCGGAGTGGCTCGGGTCGACCATCGGCGGGTATCGGCTCGGGCTGCCGGTGGAATCGGATGTGGCTGCGGTCGAGGAGTTGCTGGTGGCCGCTGAAGCCGACCGCGCCTCGGGTGCGGCTGATCTGGCGAACGAGAAACTTGTTGCGGCGAAGCAACTGTGGCGGGGGGATCCGCTGGTGGGCGTGCCTGGGCCGTGGGCGGATAAGGAGCGGGCGCGCCTGGACGGGTTGCGGTCGGCTCTGAACGAGGCTGCGATAGCCGTCACCCTGGACCTCGGTCGGTATTCGGCCGCTGTCGCGGAGTTGGCGGCGCTGGTCGCGGCCGAACCGCAGGGGGAGCGGTGGTACGAACTGCTGATGGTCGCGCTGTACCGGGCGGGGCGGCGGGCCGAGGCGCTCGAGGTGTATCGGAACGCGCGCCGGCTGCTCATCAACGAACTCGGTCTGGAGCCGAGCGAGCGGATGGTTCGTCTGCATCAGGAGATCCTGTCGGCCACGCCGCAGGTTTATGCGGGTGAATTGGTTTCTCCCGAAAGGGATTTGCATTCGCCGCGGATCCCGGCGCAACTGCCACCGGACGTCGCCGATTTCGTCGGGCGAGACGATCTGCTGGAAGAACTGACCACGGTGCTCGGTACGGACTCCGGGCGTGGCACGGTGGTCGCGATCACCGGGATGGCCGGGCTCGGAAAGACCGCGCTCGCAGTACATCTCGCGCATCGAGTGCGCCGATCCTATCCGGATGGCGTGTTGCATCTCGATCTCGGCGGTACGGACGGCCAGCCGCGCTCGACCGACCTGCTGATCGAGGCGGCATTGCGCGCGTTCGGTTTCGAGCCGAGCGAGCTGCCGCTGGACCGGACGTCGCGAACGGACCTGTGGCGCACCATGGTTGCCCGCAAGCGGGTACTGCTGTTGCTCGACAACGCGCGTGACGTCGAGCATCTCACGCCATTGCTGCCGGGCCCTGGTACGGCGACCGTGCTGGTGACCAGTCGTTCGAGTCTGGCGGAATTGTTCGGCGCGCGGCTGGTCCCGCTGGATGTCCTCACCCCTGACGCGGCGTGGACGCTGCTGGAGCACGGGGTTTCGACGCGCCGGATGTCAGCGGAACCCGATGCGGCGCACGAGATCCTGCGCGAATGCGGGCATTTGCCGCTGGCCCTGCGCATCATCGGTGCGCGGCTGGCGAGCAGGCCCACCTGGCCGCTCGCCGGGGTCGCCGAGCGGCTGGCCGACGAGCGCGGTCTGCTGGCCGAGCTCACGGTCGGCAACACCAGCGTGGAGCTCGCATTTCTGGCTAGTTACCGCAGCCTCGCCCCGGAGCTGGCGAACGCGTTCGTGCTGATGGCGTTCTCGGACGCACCCGAACTGTCCGTCGCCGCCATTGCCGCGCTGCTGGATCGGGATCGGGCGGAAGCCGAGCGGTTCTGTGAAGCCCTCGTCGATCTGGGCATGTTGCAGACGCCGGAACTGGGTCGTTATCGGTATCACGATCTGCTGCGGCTGTTCGGTCGCAAGATGGCCGATGCCGAACAGCGGCGAGAGTGGCCGCAGGCTATGCATCGGCTGGCCGACTTCTATCTTGCCAGCGCGAAAAACATTATGGATCTGCGCGATCCGGGTTTCGGCTCTGATCAATACGCTGCTACCAGCGCGGCTGGGCAGCGGTTCACCACCGGGCAGCAGTGCGCGGCATGGGTTTTGGTCGAACATCGTGCGGTGGTGGCGCTGTATCGACAGGTTGCCGAGGGCGGCGATGCCCGAACCTGCACGCTCGCGGTCGATCTCGCGTTAGCGCTGGCGGTGGGCGGGGATGTGGGTGAGCAGCAGCCTGAGGTGGCGCAGGCCCTCCAGTCGCTGAGCCGGGCGGCCGAAGCCGACGGCGAACGCCGGACCGTGGCAAGGGCACATCTGGCCGCCGCGATGGCTTGGCTGGTCAGCACGGGAGATCTGAGCACCGTGAGCGCACTGCGTGACGCGGGTGCGACCTTGCTGGACCTGGACGATCATGCCTGCGCCAGCATGGCCGAGATCATGATCGGCACCGCCATGGCCTATCAGCGCGACATCGATACGGCGGTGGAACATTTCCATCGCGCTATAGAGCTGGTCAGCCAGGATTGGCCTGCGAGTCAAGGCATCATCTGGGCGACGATCGCTCGCGTCAACTGCGAGGCGCACCGCTGGGACGCGGCCGTCGAGGCCGCCGAACAGGCCCTGCCGTTCGCGCGCCAGGTCGGTAACCTGCGGATCGAGTCGATGGCGTTGCACGAGTTGGGATTCGCGAAACTGCACTGTGGTGATCCGGAGATGGCTCTGGGGTTGTGCGAGCGGGCGTTCGACGCGGCGCGCCGGGATGGGCGCAGGCATCAGGAGGGGTGGGCGCTGGCCCGGTTGGCCGAGGTCATGCTGGACAGCGAGGACGCCGATGCGGCTGTGCTGGACGCCGGTGCGGCTGTGCTGGTTGCTGATGAGGCTGTGCTGGTCGCTGATGAGGCTGTGCCGGTTGACGGTGCGGCCGCGCCGGTCACTGATGCTGCGGTGCGTGCACGCACCGAGGTCTCGGCCGCGGAGCAACGCGTGCGGGCGATGCAGGCATACAGCCGTGCTCTGGCCGCTGTCGGCCGCGGCGAGGAGGCGGCACCGATTCTGCAGAAGGTCGCCCAATGGACCAAGCGCATGGGGCTTGCCGCGCCGGACGCCGACGCGCCGGTCGCCAGCTGACGGGCACCGTTCGCGCTCGGCAGAGTTGAGTCGTGCGCGGCGTCGGCAGGGTTCGCCCATGAGCGCAGTGGGGCGTGAACCCGCGACCACTGGATTATGAGTCCACGGCTCTAACCGACTGAGCCAGCCCGGAGCGCCCCGGATTCGACTGCGCCACCTCACAATCCGTCCGGCTCGATCGCTAGTGGGCCGCTCCGCAGTCCTCGTGGTGTGGGTGCTTGGCATCGGTGCTCCGGGGTGAGGCGTCGGGCGGCGTGGTGCCGGTTACTGCCGTCGATCGGCGCTCGAGTTGCCGTTACGGCCGGATGCGCAGCGATTCAAGACGTTCCGCGAGTTCGGTGACGGCGTTCTCTGCGAGCACACCCGGATACCTGGTGCGGGCGATGGTGACGGCCCGCTTTCGTCTGTCGGCCGCGGACTCACCGCGACGGGGTTCGATCTCGAGCCGTCTGTACAACGCGAACACTGCGGTGGCCACCTCCTTCTCGTCATCGATGAGTCGCTCTTCGAACAAGGCGTTGATGATGAAGCGGCTGTTGAAGTCGCGGTTCAAAGTGATGGCTGCGGCATAGTATTCGAGCACCCTGTTCGACAGCAGCGACAGCGGGAGACCCGGGGGTGCGGGGGCGAGGAGCTCGTCGGGCACGGCCAGACGTGCCGCTAGTTCGGCGACGGCAGTCTCGTCGAGCATGCCCGGATGGTCGCTGCGGGCGACGGCGACGGCGCGCCTACGTCGGTCGGCTGCGGACTCGTCGGCGCGGCGCTCGACTCTGAGCCTTTCGAACAACAGATCCGTCGCGCGTCGTACCAATACTTCGTCGCCGGTAAATCCGATTCTCCTGAGATCGTCGGCTATGAAGCGGCTGTCGACGTCGCGGTTCGAGGTGCGGGCTGCGGCATAGTATTCGAGCACCTTGTTTTGCAGCGGCGGCAGCATGGTGGACGGGAGTGCCGGGGGTGTGTCGGAGGCCCTGTCGAGCAGGCCCAGCCTTCTGGCTTTGGTGATGATCTCGCTGCGCGGGTTAGCGAAACCAGTAAGCCTGAACAGCTTGTACAACCGCTTGAGAGCGTCGTCCACCAGATAATTCCGAGTGCCGGAGAATCCGTCCGCGCGCAGGCGGGCTTCGATTTCGTTGTTTTTGTATCGTGCCGCGACATAGTTCAGGAGAGCATGCTGATGGGGTGTCAAGGCGATGCCGGGAATCGGGGCTGTGTACAGGCCGCCAGTGGACGTGAGTCCCAGCTGGTAGCCGTGTTCGGGGTGGTGTCGGAAGAACGAGACGGGTTGGCCCGGAACAGGTGTCGTGATGACCGAGTGCCGGGTGAACCCGGATTCGATGTCTACCAGGTTGGCGTGGATCAGTTCGGCGGCGACGCGGAGTCGGAACGGGAGTCGAGGGTGTGCCGAGGAGCGGCTGTCGGTGGTGTGACCGGCGTGTAGTGCATCGATCTCGCGCTGAAGTAGTAGCTCGCGCTCGTGCCTTATGCGGTCGCGGAATTCGGCGGCGCGGGCGGATTCGATGTCGATCGGGGTGTTGCGGCGGAAAGCGGGGTTGTTGTCGAATTCCTGGCGGTGGGCGTTTTCGTGAATCTCTTGGGCGTCGAGGTGGTCGGCGGTGATCTGGTCGATGTAGTGGTCACGGTTGGCGTCGAGATGGTGTGCGATATCGACCTGAAGCCGCTGCGGGTCGAGACCGTGGACGCGGGCGAAGGCAGTGAACGGGTCGCGGTGGATGGGGAGCCAGTGGGGCGGGGTGGGTGCGTGGATCGTGACGTGCGGCGGGACGTAGATGCTGAGGCGGGGCAGGAATTGGGCTTTGTCGAAGAAGCCCGATCCGTGGGCGCTGCGAAATTCGAAGTCGCCGTTGGCATGCAGGGCGGCGGTGGCGCCGTCGGGGAGGTGCAGTGTGGTGTGGGTCAGGAGGGTGAGCTGGTTCAACCGGTCGGTGAGATCGGCGATGGTGGTGTGGGTGGTCGGTCCGGATGTGTCGGGTGCGGGGCGGTGCACGACCGTTGCTGCGCAGGTTTCGAGGTGGTCCAGGAGGAAGGCCAGGATCTCCGGGCCGGTGCGGATAGGTTCTTCGTCGCCGGCGCCAGAGCTGTTGTTCCGCACGATGAATCCGCCGTCGGCGGTGATGGTCAGTCGCAATCGGGTGTAGGTGTCGGCGACGTCGGGGTGGAACCCGCTGAGGTAGATGTGGGTGCCGGGCGGGTAGTCGCCGACGCCGGTCAACAGGTAGAGGTTGAGGTCTGCGGGCAGGATGTCGAGATCGGCAAACGCTCGAGTCTGTTGCGGCTGGGCAGATACGGGTGCGGCGGGGCTGTCGGGTACGTCGACGGCGTGATGCGGTGCTGGTGCCTGCGAGCTACTGCCATCGGAAGGTCCAGCAGCCGGGCCGGCTCTGCCGGTCGATCGGTATCCGGCGACGACATCGTCCGATAAGGTACGTGCCACATCCGCGAGCGTGTCCTTCGGGCGCGCCTGGCCGACGCTATCTCGGAGCCACCGGTCTTCGTGAACGCGAAGGTCGCCTAGTATCCCCTGAATCGCGGTGTATGTCATGATTTTAGTGATATCGGGGAGATCCGGGCTTTCGACGGCACCGATGATCTCCTCGTACGAAATTTGTCGGTAACCGTCTTTGCAAATTTCGTAAACGTAGTTGAATATCGCCTTGTGTAGTTTCTCTTGCCGAGGTGGCCGCCTGGACCAGTGCGCCGCGGGCCCGCCATCTTTCCAGAATTCAGCGATGGTACCGGAGTCGGTCTTTCCCTGCAGGGCGCGAGCGAGCTCAGCGACCGTGGCTCGGGCATCAGTGCCGCCTTCCGTACTTCGTACCCAGTCAACTCGGGGTATCCCAAGCCTGTTGAGTATCTCCTCGCATGCGGCCCTTATTCGAGCCGGAGTGATCTCGACAGACTCTCCGCCGTCGAATACCTTGCCTCGAAGGGCAGCGGCAATCGTTGCATAGGAACTGCCGGCATGGTCGTCTCCTAGATTTTCGAATACATGAGCGAATACCGCTCGATGCAGGGGCCGGAGCGAAAGCTCGGTGAACCTCTTCTGGTCGAGCCGATGCTGCGCGCGAGCCTGCGCCACCAGCTGGGCGAGCATGACGTCCCTGTCCCAGGTGTGCGGGATGCGGAACTTGCTGAATAGAGAATTCACGACATCCCTCAATTTGTGCCTAGCAGTAGGCATTCCTACAGCCTCGAGGTGAGCAAGAATTTCATTTTCCTTGTACCCCTTGGCGACGCAGTGAAGTACCTCGTCTTCCACGGGCTCCAGCGTTACGTGCGCAGCCGAGTCGGTGGGGTGCGCGGCAGCGTCGGGCATATGGATATCTGCAGCGTGGGTCGGTGCTGGTGGTGGGGCGTTGCGGCCGTGCGGTGGGGAGGCGGTGTCGGGGCTTGTGCCGGTGGTGTTCTCGGGCCCGTAGAGGCCGTACGCGGCGGGGCCGCCTATTCCGATCGGGTTGAACTTCGGTAGATGTACGAGACGGACCGCGATCATTCCGAGGCGGGGAATGGTGCCATCGGGCGGGTCCTTGCGGGTCGGGTCGTCCTCCCAGGTCGTGCTGCCCGGAGCCTTGCGCATCTTGACGCCGGTCGGCGAAGTCCAGCGCTCCTCGCCGCCGTTGGGGTCCCGCCAGAATCTGCCGGAATCCGCGGAGAATTTTTCCTGCCCGCCGTCCTGGTCGTCGCGGATCCGGGTGCCGTCGGTCTGGACGGTGTACTTGGATCCGGCTGCGGGGACTACGTATTCGATACCTTTCTCAGGAGTTGGGTAGGTGCCGTTGTGTTTCCACGGGTTCTCGAGCAGGAGCCCGATCGGCTTGCCCTTGGCATCGCGAATTACTCCGAGGACCGCGTACGTGTGGCCGCCCACCAAACCGGGTACCAAAGTCACATTTTCGTGGCCCTGCCCGAATTCGTGGGTGCCGAGGGTGACCGTGCCGCGCTGCAGTGCCCAGTCGATCCGGTCGGCGATCGCCTCGGCGACAAACATATAGGCGTCGTCGAGCAGCCGGAGCTCGGCCTTCCCGGTGTACATCGCGTTGAAATAGCGCAACAGGGTCTTCTTCTCGGTTTCCCATCGTCCCGGCAGTCGCTGGTCGAGGTAGCGGCGGAAGCCGGCGGGTGATTCGAGATCGTCGGTACGCATGAACTTGTCCCACGCCGTGCTGCGGGCGGGATCCTTCTTGTCGGGGTGGGCGGCAATTATTGCCTGCCACCGGGTGCTGCGCAGAGTTTCGTACTGGGATTCGAGTTTGTCGAGGGCGTCGCCGAAGTCGCGGTGGGACTCCGGGTTTCCACCTATCAGTCGCCCAAGGGTCTCGAAGTCCAGGTCGAGCAGGAAGAACACAGCCTGGACGACGCGGGAGGGTTGCGGCAGCATGCCGTCTGTGGGGTGGTGGAAGCCCTTGTCGAGATAACCGAAGACGTCCAACTTGCTCATGTCCGAGCTGAGGCTCACGTGGTAGCCGAGGTGCCCGCCGAGGCGCTGTGCGATGGCCTTCGCGATCATGGCGGGCCACAGCGGCTGCCCGAGTTCGTGGTAGACGTAATGCCCGATGTTGGTGTGGGGTGTGACGGGGATGTTCTTGTCGACGAGTTCCCACTCGATGGTGCCGTTGATGCGGAGCCGGACATAGACGGTGTCGTCTTCGTTTTCGTGCAGCATCTCCTCGATCGATGCCGGATCGTGGTGGGCCTTCTGCACGAGTGCGGCGATCAATGCGCAATTGCCTGCCGCGCCCTGTCTCGCGTCTTGCGGTTGTGGTCCGTACGGGCCGTACAGCTTCTCGCTCCGGCGGTCGCGCGGCATCGGCAGTTCGGGCAGCACGTGGTTCGGGGCTTTGACGGCGAGCCAGTCCCGATCACCTTCAGGTCTGGCGATGTACCGAAATTGTCCTGGCTGGGGCATGGCGATGAGGTCTTCTCCGTACCCCACCGAGATGGATTGCTTTGTGCCGCTGCGGTCTTGGCCGAGGAGACGAATTTCGCCCGTTACCTGCCAAGTCAGCGTGCCCGGGGCGGTACCCGTGCCGGGCTGCCAGTCGAAGTCGCTCACGAGCTTCTCGGGAACCGTGTGCCGTCGTCCGTTCGGCTCTACCAAGTCGTAGTAGGGGAGACTTCCGTCTGCCGGGACTCTCAGCTTCGCGGCCGCGCGACCGGTGGCCGGTAGCGTGATGACCTCGCCGCGGTCGTTCACGAGAGTGAGGGCGGGACCACCATCGGGGTGATCGATGCGGCCGGTTTTGACCGAGACCGGGATGGTCGGAAACTGTTTGGCTTTCAGATTCTGCCGGTATTCGGCGGGTGTGGGGGGCTGGAGTCCCTTGCGGTCGAATGAGGTTCGCGGCTTGTTCGTGGAGCTGTTCCGCTCGGATCGGAGCTGGCCGAGCAGGTGATTGCCGAAGTAGGTGTCGCGGCCTTTGGGTTCGGCCGGGGGAGCGCGGCGACCGGGCCGGGCGGGTGGGGCGGCGGAGGTTGTGCCTGCGTCAGGATGGCCCGGTGTGGGGCTCGTCGCGAGTGGGTCGGGATGGTCGGGCCCGTAGAGGCCGTACGCGCCAGGGCCGCTCAGGGCGAGGTTGTCGAACTTGGGCAGGTGTTTCGCTTTGACGGCGAGGATGCCGCCGCGGCGTGGGATGGTCATATCCGGCCGGTCGAGGTCCGGAATGGGCCGCCATACAGTGTCTCCGGGTTGTTTCCAGGTCCGGGTGCCGTCCCGGGTCGTGCGGTATTCGGTGCCGTCGGTGTCGATGTAGTACCGGGTTCGATCGCGGGCATAGCGGTATTCGGCGTAGCGGATTTTACTCGGATCGGCGGAGTCCGGGTGGGGGTCGCGGCGATACCGGGTGCCGTCGGTCGACGTTCCGTACTGGGTGCCGTCGGGCGCGGTGCGGTGACGGGAGCCGCCCGCGGGGACGGGGTGCTCGGGTCGTGGATCGAGACGGTGTTCGATGCCGTCGATCGGCTTGGCATAGTTGCCGTGGTGGTCGTGGGGGTTTTCCAGGAGTAGCCACGTGCCGGTCGCATCATGTTCGATACCGAGGATCGCGTAGAAGTGCCGGGGGAGCAGGCCATGCACGGGCTTTCCGAATGATCGGGTATCGATGGTGACCTTGGTGCCGCGGTCGAGCGCGTAACGGATCTGCAGGGCGATCGCGTGCGCGGCGATGTCGGAATCGGCGGTCAGCACCCGCGACTCGGCGTCGCCGCCGTAGGCGTTGGCGATATAGCGGGTGAGTGCGTCCTTCTCCGCATCCCAGCGATGCGGGTCGCCGGGGAAGCGCTCGTTGAGGTCGGGCGCGAGGATCTCGTCGAGGTAACGACGGAAACCATTGGGGTACAGGATATCCCGGGTGTCCTTGAACTGTTTCCAGGCGGCGTCGCGGGCATTCTCGTCGTTCGGGTGCCGCGCGAAGATCGGCTGCCACGCCGCCTCGCGCCGCTCGGCCCGTTGCAGCGCCCACGAGGTGAAAGTTCCAGCGAGCCTGCGGGAGAACTCGGGGTCGGCTCGGCGATCGTCGGGCAGGTGGGCACGCACCAGACCGTGCAGCGTATCCATGTCGAACCGGAGCGGGTTCAGAAACGTCGGGTCGTTGAGGCTGCGGATCGGTTGCGGTCGGCGGGTCTGCTCGACGTCGACCATGCGTCCGTCGACCCAGGCCCGATACGCTCGCCCGGCCGGCGACCGGTGAAATCCCATGCCCAGGCGTTCGAGCACCCGGGCTGCGGGAATGTTGCCGGGGAAGCCCTGGTAGCCGTCCTCGCCGTTGAACAGCTTGGCGTAGGCCTTCTCGATCATTACGGCCCACAACGGTTCTCCGCGTTCGTGGCGCGCGAAGTGACCGATGTCGGTGCCCGGCGTGACGTAGATCTTCTTGTCCACGTGCACCCATTTGGGCTCGCCCTCGACGAAGAACCGGACGCTGACGATATCGCCGTGGTCCTCCAGCATGTCGATGATCGCCTGCGGGTCGAGCTCGGCCATCTGCTTGAGCGGAGCGACCAGGCTGCAGTCACCGGCCGCGCCCTGACGCGCGTCCCGGGCTCGGGGCTGTCCGTCCGGAGCGTACAGCTTGTCCCCGCTCCGGTCGGCGAGGACGGGCAACCCGCTGAACAACGTGCCAGGAACAGCGACGCTGTGCCAGGGACCGTCGGTTTTCCGCAGCTGCCGCACCGGTCCGGACCCGTCACCGGGCCGCACCACCAAGGGTGCGTCGTACGGCAGCTGGACCAGGGTCGGCGCGGCCCCGTCGCCGGCGAGGATCCGGACCTCGCCACCGGTGTCGGACAGGTCCCAGTACAAGGTGCCCGAATCGCCGGGATCGCTGTGATCACCGACGAAGTCGCGGGTCAGGTCGATGTGGACGAATTGCGGGCCGTTGTCGCGTTCGATCCGGAACAGCGGGCGTCCCTGCGGCGGCTGCACCAGCTTGGCTTCCACCACATCGGCGGCCAGCAGGTGCTGTACCAAGCCCGTACGGCCGATCAGCGTGATGACCGTGCTGCCGTCCGGCAGCACGGGGTGCGAAATCTTCCCCGGCACACCCGGTTGCGGCAGCACGACGTCGCGCTCCGCGGGCGTGAGTTTCGCGAGGTTCTCCGATCGAAGATGTTCGGGCAGAGACGGTTTGTCCAGGGCGCTCAGGTCGTAGTCCGGGTGCCAGCGCTCCCTGGGCTCGGCGCCGGCGGATTCCTCGGAACCCAGTTGGTCGAGCAGGTCATGCCCGAAATAGGTGTCCTCGGCATCATCGGTAGCTGCCTGCGTGGCCGTGAGATCGCGGCTCGGAGGTGCGCCGATGCCGATATCGCCGAGGACTGCGGCGCCGTCGGCTTCGCGATCACTGGTGATGAGGACGGTGCCGTCCGGGTTGTAGATGACGGCGGTGATGGCGCGGAGATTGCCGGCCGGGTGCTTAGCGAGTGGGTAATGGAGTCCGGTGGTCGGCTCGTATACGAGGATGGTTCCCTTGTAGTTCTCGAAAACCACTGCGTGTGCACCGATTCCGTGTTCGTCGACGGGACCGTTGTAGGCGTCGACAACGATGGCGATAGCGCCGTGGTCGCGAAGTTGGTTCGCGATCGCGGCGTGGTCGGCGAACGTTCGTAGGTCGGCACCGGCATGCTGGTTGAACTGCGGGGCGCGCATGCCGCCCAGGCCGACGGAATTCTCGGCCGGCGGATCAATAGGGGCGTCGGGATTTTTGGCAGCGGTATAGTTCAGCGCTTCGATCGCGCAGTTCGGGTCGCGGATGCCGGTGGTGAGGGCCGGGGCGGTACTCGGACTGCTGACGGCCGCGGGCGTCGGACTGCTTACTGCCGCAAGCCTCGAACTGCTGCCGTCCGCAGGCGGCATGTCGGGGTTGCGGGCGATCCCGTGTCCTTCCGCTATCGACACGGACTCGTCAGCCTGGTAGCCATCCGGCGGCAAACCCCACCTTCGAGCCGTCTGAACAATCCCATCGAGATGCCATGCGCCACTGCGCTTCAACGTCGCTGCTAGGTGCTTGACTCGCTTTCTGACGGCAGCCGGACCAACTCCGAGTTCCGCACTGATATCGCGGACAGATTTCTTTCGTGCGAGG
This sequence comes from Nocardia sp. NPDC060255, assembly GCF_042727395.1. Classification (NCBI taxonomy): domain Bacteria; kingdom Bacillati; phylum Actinomycetota; class Actinomycetes; order Mycobacteriales; family Nocardiaceae; genus Nocardia; species Nocardia sp. NPDC060255. The sequence goes on from NZ_JBHXAU010000007.1 coordinate 258,597, forward strand.
TGGTCGAGCAGGAACAACTCGTCATCCATGAACGGAATACGAGCGCCTGTCTCCGGGTCGACACCGTGGTACTCATAATCCAGATCGCCTGGTACCGGCTCTGCGGGCAATAATTTCCAGGCACGGGCCGTCCGCACCCCATCCAGATGCCCAGACGTTCCGAATTTGGCGTATATCCGGTCACAACGCATCCGCATCGCTGTGTCATTGACTGCTGAGTCTTCGCCTGCGGCGTCGAGTTCTCGAATCAGGTCCGAATATTTTTTGGGCTCCATATTCGGCTTACGTCGCGAAACCCGGGCAAGTAGTCTCAGCTGAGCGGGCGTGAACCGTTCGACCTTGCCCGAGTCCGGATGGACTACTGTCTTGTCCGCGAATGAATAGTAATCCATGTCGCCAGGTTGTGGTTCCTTGGGCAGCGCCTCACATTGACGACCCACCCGGACCGCGGCTGCGGGATTGCGTGCAGAGTTTTTCAATCCCAAATTGTCGTACAGTCCTTCGGCGAGATATTCGACGACGCTTTCGGAAACGTCGTGTTTCATCAAGGCGCTGAGCGCCGCGGCTATCTCCGCATAGGGTTTGGGTTGAAAGTTCTGGTTGCTACGTGCGAGTTCGGAGAGCACCATATGTTGCGGAGTGGAAACCGCACTCGAATCGCAATCCACGTCACCCGGTTCCGGATGGCGTGCCAGCAGGCCCCACAAGCGTGCCGACTGGACCATAGCGGGCACATTGCGTGCCGCTCCCGTCAACTCGAACATATTGTACAGCAAATGAACGCTTTTTCTCACCCTTTCTTCGGCGCGCTTATCATCGCGACGCTCGCCGAGTTCCTCGGCTACATCTCTGTAGATCTTTCGCTCCATATCGGACTTTCGCCGCGAGAGCCGGTAGATCAAATCTACGTCGGCGGGCTGGAACGGCACCGGCGTGCCGAACACCGGATGCCGACCGAAATACACAAAGTCCACATCACCGGGCCTCGGACTGGACGGCAGCCACCCGTTATTTCGGGCCGGTCGCCAGTTGGACAATCGCATGTCCTGACCGGTCAACCCCGATTCTTCGTCCACGAGGCTTGCGCGCTCTTGAAGCTGCCAATCTTGGATGTTCAGGATGTCGCAGATCTCCGGATTGGTTTTGCCCTGTACCGCCAGGTCGAAGATTTCCCGCAGACTATCCGAGAGCAGACCGGGGACAAATTCGCCACGTCTGACCACGAACACCTCGACCGCCCCGATGTCCCGCAAGCGCATGCTCATGCCCATCGGCGACACCACGACCGACGATCCCGCGCCACTCTCCTCGACATCGAATTCACCGTCTTCTCGCAGCAGAACCGTCACCACCAGCTCGCCGGCGGCCGACGTCTCACGCCACAACAACCGCGTCCCCGGCCCTACCTCACCAGCAGCGTTCACCTGCAAGAACTGACCCGCATCCCACACCCGGCGCACCCCGGGACCCACCATCGGTTGCACCACCCGCACCAGCCCCTGGGCGCTCAACGGCGGCGCTTTGTGCTGGAACACATCCAATTCGACCACCCGGCTACCGGCGTCCACGCCTACCGACGCCCGGAATACCTCCGCCCCGCGATCGATGAACTCCAAGCGCGTACCTACCGGAAATTCCACCCCGGAGAACTTGTCCTTGAACACTCGCCAACCGAATTCATCGACCCGATCACCCCACTCTGCGGACACGGGGTTGTGGGCGTCCTCGATCACGATGCCGGACGGCGGCGGAGTTGCTCGATGCTCCGGGTCGTGCGAGATGTGCTGGGTGTCGGCGCCGCCGCGGAGCGGCTGGGTGGAGGGGTTGGTGGTGGGTGGGGTGTGGGTGGTGATGGGTTGGCCGTTGGGGTGGATGGCGACGTGGTAGTGGCCGTCGCCGATGTTTTCGCGGAAGAGGCTGTGGGTGGGGGTGTTCGGGGTGCCGTGGTGGAAGTGGTGGGTCGAGCGGTCGGAGTGGTGGATGTCGAGGTTGAGTTGGAGTGTGCGGGCGAGTTCGGGGAGGAGGAGTTCGGCGGCGCGGTCAGCGTATTGGGCGTTGAGGAGGAGGTTTTCGAGTTGGGCAGGGGTGGCATCGCGGAGTCGTTGGTAGCTGGTGTCGCGGTGTTGTTGGTAGGCGTTGTGGCGGTCGGTGTCGGAGAGGTCGGGGTGGAAGTCGGTGGGTGGGTTGCCGGGCATGAAGTGCTCGGGTGGGGTGGGGGAGGTGTAGTCGTCGAGGGTGGTGGTGCGGGTTTGATAGGCGGTTTCCACTGCGTGGGCGCGTAGGGCCATGTGTGCGTCGGGGTCGTTCATGCCGGTTATGCGGGCGAAGGCGTGGAACATGCAGTTGCCGTCGCCTGGTTGTGATTCCCAGAGTCCGTTGTGGGGTGCGGGGATGTTGTCGATGTGGGTACGGCGCGTGGGGGCGATGGTGGGTTGGGTGGCACCGTCTCGGTGGGTATGTGGACCGGCGGACTGGTGAGCGGGGCCTGCCGCAGCGCTGCCACTGTCGAACGCACCCGAACCGTCACCGCTCGTGGTCGGCACCGGCAGCCCCCACGCCTGCGCTACCCGAGCCAGCTCGCGAACATCCCGGTTATCCCCCAACTTCAACTTGGTGAACAGGTTCTCTATGCGCTTCCTTGCCGTCGGGGCGGTAATTCCGAGTGCGGCTGCCATCGCGGGCGCAGCGGCTGATCCTGCCCGTATCAGCCGAGCGATCAAACTGATCTCATCGTCCATAAACGTCACAGGAGTGGGAGACGTCGGATCATTGCCGTGATACTCGTAGTCCAGATCGCCCGCTACCGGGTGTTCCGGCAGCAAACCCCAGACACGAGCCATCCGTACCAGACCGAGATAGCCACGGTCAGCACCCCGCAACGGCAACTTGTCATATATTTTCCGGAAGCGTGTTTTCAGGACACTGTCCGTGTTCCGGGCATCCCCTGCCGCTTTGAGGTCCTCAGTTATATCACTATTCTCTTTGGGCTCCATATTCGGCTTGCGTCGCATGATCACGGTCAGCAGATCTATCTGGCCGGGTATGAACCGCACCACCGCGCCAGTCGCCGGATTCCGCACAGAGTGCACGTAATCCAGGTCGCCTGCTTCCGGCTCTCGAGTCAGCAGCCGCCACGCGCGAGCAGTTTGCACCGCGACCAGATGATCACGATCTCTGCCTGTCAGACCGAATTTATCGTATATCGCAAGAACAAGATCGCGGACCTCATTCGCAGTGGTACGAGTACCGCTGGAAGCATTGAGCTCATCGGCGATGTCCTGATATTTTTTGCGCTCCATATTTGGTGTACGCAACGCAATTCGGGAAAGCAGATCGACGTCACGGGGTTGGAATGGAACGGGCTCACCGGATATCGGAAGCCGCCCGAAATGCATATCATCCGCAGCATCGGGCGCCTGAGGCATATCTCGTTGCACAGCCACGGCTTCCACCGCGTCCACACTCAGTAAGGACGGCCCCAGTTCCACCGCTGACAAAACCATCGGCGCACCATCGTCGGGCCCGTGGAAATCGAACCGGCCGTCTGCCCGCGCCACCGCCGACAGCACCCGGTCCCCGCCCCTCGGACGCCACGACACCACGGTCCCCGTACCGAATCCACCGGCAGCCGCCACATGCAGGAACCGACCTGCCTCCCATACCCGGCTTACACTCGCACTCTGCGCAGGTTGCACTATCCGCGCGACAGCCTGGGAACCCAACTGCGGCAACCCTTTCCGCAAACCCTCCCGGAACGCCTGCACACTCACCTCGGGGCTGTTCTCGCCCTCCCCGACCCGGACATGCCGAGCACCGTCGCTCGCCTGCACTACCCACGCCGTGAATGCTCCGCCGGCCGGATCGGTGAACTCCAACCGCGTCCCCGCCGGAAAATCTACCTCCGAGAACTTCTCCCTGAACACCCGCAAGCCAAAGACATTCCCCCGGCCCGCATCCGAAATAGCCTCGGGCGCAACGGCAGGCGGGGTGAGTCCGGTAGCACCGCCGCGGAGGGGTTGGGTGGAGGGGTCGGTGGGCGTGGTGGTGCGAGTGGCGGGTAGGTCAGTGCCGAGAGGGCTGCCTGACTCCGGGTAGCCGGGCGGATTCACGGAGCGGTCTGTTGCCGCCGCATAGTCCGGCAGCTGCTCGTGTGCGGCATCGACCGCTCCCGCCATCGACATCCGGCCGGGCACTGCCGACGCACGCGCGGGTTCGAGGATCACCAGGTCGGTAATGCGGCGCTTGTCCATCCACTGCTCCAGCTTCGCCGCATTCACTCGCCCGGCGAGACCACCGAGAGTGGGATTGTCGAGATCGTAGATGCGGAATTCATCCGTATTTCCGATGCGCCGGACCGCTAGCGTTCGGACATCGCGGGCGTCGACCATGTGCTGGGAATTGGCCATCCACACCCGTGCATCGGCCGGCAGGTCCCGGATATCGGCGTTCTCCCTGGGCCGGTGTACGGCGCTCTCGCCCAGACTCAGTTGCGCCCACCGAACCCATTGGGCCGCTGTCTGTTCCGTGCTACCGGCATGCAGGCCGACGATCACGTCGATCGCGTCCTGACGCTGCGCCGCCGTGAGCGTGTTGTAGTCGAACCTGCTTCCCCCGGCGGACTCGTAGAGCAGCCAATGGATCGCCAGCCAGCCACCGAACCGGCCCACCACATGACCGGGGAGCTCTTTCACGCGGTGTTCAGGGAGGACCCAGGGGTCCTGGTTTTTGCCCAAGTCCACCAAGTGCAGATAAGGGTTGAGCATGGTCGAACGCTCCTGAAATGGCTCACTCAGCACATTCCGCCGGCGACCGTCGACCATTACGGTCGGTAGCGCTCGCGTGATCCCCTGGAACAGTCGGCCCATCCCGAACGTCGAAGCGTCGGGGCGCTGCTGCCGTGCGGCCCGGGCCAGTGACACCGGAAGTGCGCGATGCTCCTGCGTACGTTCTCGTGTGTGTGCTCGCTCGGTCGGCGGCGCGCCGATGAGGATATCGGCGAGGACACGGGCGCCGTCGTTGGACTGGTCCATGAAACGTTGTTCACCGGTGGGGGCGAAGACGAAGGCGGCGGTAGCACTGCTCGGGGCGAAGCGGTATTTGCCGATGGGGCGATCTTCTCTGGTAGCGGGGTCGTAAACCCGGATCTTCCCGTCGGCGTTGTACAGCATGAGGGTGTGCGCGCCGAAACCACGCTCGTCGGGGGCGGGGAGGACGTCGATGACGAAAGCTACCGAGTTCGGCCCCGCGTCGCGCAGTGCGTCGACAACGATGGCGTGCGGGTCGGGGACGTTCGGGTCGATGTGCTGCAGTGTCGCGTTGGCAGCGGCTTGCAATTCCGCGGCGTTCCAACCGGACAGTCCGACAACGTCTTCAGGGGTCCGGTACTGAAGGCGGGGGTTGAAGTTCTTTCCCGCGCGGAGTGCACGTGGTGCGCAATTGCCCGGGGGGTTGGTGGTCTGGAGAGACTGACCCGGCATGCCGAAGGCGAAGCGGGTGCCGGGGCCGTGCATCGTCAGGAGCACGAATTTGGTCAGCTGTTTGGCATTGAGGGTGAGGAAGCTGCTCGTACCGTAGGTGAGTCCGTCGATGGGCTTGGGCACCTCTGGGTTGGATTTCCACGGATTTTTCAGTACCAGGACGAAACCGCCGTCGTCGCCGGGGCGCACATCCAATACTGAATACACATGGGTTCCCACCAGACCTGGATATTCAGTGATGTTCTCCATACCTGAGCCGAACGTTCCGGCGCCCAGCAGGACTTTGTCGCCGCGGCTGCGAACGAACCGGACCAGATCGGCGAAGTGTCGCAGGGCCACGGAACTGGTCACGGTTTCCCTGGGATCGTTGATCCGGCGGAGGTAATCCAATGCGGCGGTGATCTCGGTCTGCCACTGCGCCTGCTCCGCCGGTTGCAGGTGATAATTAAGGAAATTCTGGAATCGTTCGACCGTGTCTTCTTCGTTGATACTCCAGGTCGGCTCCAGCTCGCCGAGCCGTTGCGCGAAGGCGAACACCGAATCGAGATCGGCATCGGGGCCGATCTGCTCGGCGAGCAGGTCGTACAGCGCATCTATACCGAATCGCATCGGATGCAGGTAATGGAACAGGTCGATACCGCTGATCGGCTGGCGTGCGGCTCCGGTATCGTCCACCTCGTACGGCGGTAGCAATTCCGACATCGCGCTGCCCGGGAGGCCCCCTACGATCAATTGGGCTTTGCCGCCGCGTAGCACCATATAGCCCTTCTCGACGAGCGCAGGCCACAATGCCCGGCTAGCATCATGGGCCGCATAAATCATTTGCCCGTGTTCGTCTGCGTAAAATTCTCTGTTGATCCGCTTCCACCGCGGGACGCCATGCTTGGTGAAATAACGCACAGCGAGGGTGTCGTCGGGATATTCGGAGATCATATCCCGGATCGACTGTGGTTCACTGGCCGGAATAACGATCAGCGGCGCTATCAGATAGCAGTCCCCAATTCGGCCTTGGGCCGCATCCTCCGGCACGGGTCCCGCATCGCCGAATACCGGGCCCTCGGCCCGCCGGATCGTGCGGCCGAGTTGCCGCAGCGTCTGCGCCGAGACCAGGGTCTTCCCATCCAGCAGCAGCTCGCCGCCGCTCCCGACATCGAGGGATATCGACGTGCCTGCCGGAATATGCATCGTGGTGGTGTCCGGCGACATCCGCCGGAGCCCCGCGAACTTCAGTTCGGCGTCCGGTGACGACCAGGTGGTCGGTGTCGTCCAGTGAAATACGCCGTCACTGTCCGCACCGAACACGGTCAACTCACCCAACAGGTTTCGATCCACCGAATGCACCGGGGACGTCGGGTCGTCACCGATCCACACCGCGAGCACACCCGAATTCTGCGGATCGACGACGCCGTGCAACTCATCACCCGGCCGCACGCTCAGCAATCCACCGTGCTGGTCCACGATGGCCAACCGGCCCGCCGGTGCCGTGATCGTCGTGCCCGGCATCGGCGATATCGGCGGCGGATGGACAGGCTCACCGAACGGCCGCACCGACACCGTCGTCTCGGCATGGATATCGGGCCGCAACAGCTCATAGGCCTTCTGCGCCAACGCCGCCCACAGCGCCTCGCCATCGGTATGTCCCGCATGCACCGGCAACCCCGACGAGTCGTGCAGCAGGCGCCGATCCACCCCCACCCAGCGCAGCTTGCCGTCGATGAAGAACCGCACTCCCACCGTTCCGTTGGCGTACTCGTGGAACATGTCCACTTCGCCCTGCGGATCCCGGGTGGCGAGCCTGCCGAGGTTGCGCATCAGCACCGCGTAGTCCGCCCAGGTACCGTCCCGCGCGTCCGACTCCTGCGGTGCCGGTTGCGAATTCACTGTCGTGAAGAGCGGACCCGTGTGCATGACCATTGCCGTGGCGGCCGCCGGTCCGCCCAGACCCAGTGCGTGCACGGCATTCTCCGGAAGGACGACTCGCCAGCTCATCGACTTGATGCGCAGCGCACCGGACCCCTCCGGCTGGGTCGGCAGCAGTTCGCCGGTTCCCAACTGCACCACTCGCTCGTCGTAGAACAGCAACTGGCCGGAGCGCCGATCACCCTTCGGTGTGCCATGCCACTCGCCATCGGGGGACTTGCGCCAGTCGAGGTAGCGGAGCAGTTCCGTGTGTACCCGATATGACACCCCTGGATCCGAACTCAACTGGATCCGCGAATTACCCCGCACCTCCAGCCCGTCCCACAGGACGCGGTCGGTCGGCCCGATCACCACCGCTTGCCCGTTCCGGGCGATCAGCACCGTATTTCCGGTATCTCCGATCGTGTCTGCCTGCAGCACCGGCAGATTCGGCGGCGCGGCCCAGGGATCCGTCCTGCGCCCGGCATCAGGATCGGCCGTGCGCACGGCTGTCACAGGTTCGTGTTCGAACAGCAGACGAAGGTGGTTCTCGATGGATGCGAATTCCCCGTCTGCAAGGTACCCGGGCCCTGGGCCCGCGTCCTCGGGGAAGTCCGCTGGATCGTCGAGCGGCGGTGCGTGGGCGGCGGAGCCGTCACCGTGGGTGGAGACCGCGGTTCGTCGGGGCGTGGGAGTTGTTGTGTCGCTGACGGGTTGGCGCACGAGTCGGCGGAAGAAGGTGCCGATGCGGTGGCGCGCGGCGGGTTCGGTGGACGAAGTGTGCTGGGACATCTGCGATGTCGTCGCGTCGCCCGGTGCGTGCTGGCCGCGGAGACGGGTTACGAAGTTGCGTAGACGTCGCGGCATGCGTCTCCGTGCGGGTTGCTCGGACGGGGCGGCGCTGGGGTGGACGTCAGGTGCGCCGATGCGGATGTTGCGTGGGAAACTCTGGAACCTTTCGCCGCGCAGGCGCATCGGGCTCACTTCGCCGGTCGGGGTGTAGTGGATAGCGAAGAGACCGGCCGATTTGGTGGGCTGCCCGGGAGCTCGGCGTATGGGTTTCGGAGCGTTGGGGTCGCTGGTGTCGATGTCGTGGACGTCTATGACGCCGCGGTCGTTGACCATCCGATAGGCGTGTGCGCCGATCCCGTTCGCGTTGACCTCGGGGTGCATGCTGACGATCAGGGTCTCTGCTCCCGGGCCGAGACGTTCCAGATGCTCGGCGATGCTCTGCTCGTCGGCGTGTGGGTGGAATTTGCCGCCGGCCCGCTTCTCGGCTGTTCGCCGTGAGACGCCGGGCAGATTGTGCCGCCAGCGGCCGAGCAGCATTTCGGTGCGAGACCGGTACCGCGGTTGGATTGCGGTGCTGCCGGTGTCGCGTTGGATGTCGGTTACCGCGCGGTCGAAGCAATCGTAGGGACCGGGTGTGGCGGCGCTCGGTCGATCGGTGACGGCCGCATGCGCGGCCGTGCCGTCACCGTGCGTGGAGGCCGTGGGAGTTGTTGTGTTGCTGGTTATTTGGTGCAGGATCCGCTGGAAGGCGGATCGAGCGGGGCGGTGTGAAGCGCGCACGGGAGCCGGGATGTGCTGTACCGCCGGCGATGTCGTCGCCTCCGCAGAGCCGCCACCGGGGACGAAGCCGCGCAGTCGTTGCAGCGCGCGTGATCTGCGTGACCGTTGCTCGTGCGGAGTGTGGGCGGGTGTGCTGCCGTCGGTTCCAGGGGTGCGTGAGATCCGGCGTCCGGTCGTGGATGTTGTTATGCCATCGGGGGTCTGGCGGGTGCTGTCGACGTGCGGGGTGTCGCTGGTGTGGTTGTCGCGTGCTGCGGGTTCGGTGCCGGGCGCGTCGTAGACGTGGTCGGTGACGTCAGCGAGGTCCTCGAACTGCCCGGGCTGCGGGTTCGTATCGGACAGCATCTCGGATGGACGGCTCATCTCGAACGGGTCCAAATGCGCACCCGTCTGCGATGTTTCGCCGTGCTGTTCGCGTGTCCTGGAATCTGGCGTGACGTCGGTCGGGGAAACGCTGCGCGATGGCTCCTCGGCTTCCGGGATAGAGGGCAGTTCTGTCGGCCGGAATTGCGGCGGCTCCCAGGTCGGTCCGGACAGCTCGTACATATCCGGCAGCCCGGAATGCAGCACTGAGCCGTTGGCCCAATTGTGGAAGCTCCTGAGGGGGAACCGGTTCGCTCGGAAGGGGTCGTCCCGCTGCTCCGGCGGTACGGAACTGTGCCGGGCCGGAATATCGATGGCGAATGTCCGGTGAAGCGTTGCCTGCCTGGAGGTTTCGGCCTCCCGCGCATGCTGCTGCGAACTGCCGTGCTGCCGGTTCTGCTCGTCGGTCCCGGAACTGCGCTCGTCCCTGGGCTGGCGGGAGTCGTCCTGCGTGAAGTCCTGCGTTTGCTCGGTCTGCCGCGTGGGATCCTCCGCGCGGATGCTGTGCACCGACTTGTCATCGGTGCTGTAAATCGATTCGCGATCGTAGGCGTCGTGGCCCGACTCGTCATCGAAATCCGTTACGGGCCGCGTGCGGTCCCCGGTGAGACGGACGTCGCGAACCGCTGCGTCGTCGGTGCCGTGCGTCAACTCGTCATCGATGCGCGTTGCGGACCGGATGATGTTCGCCAGGCGTCGGGGAGTCTCCGCTCCGGTGGGCGAGGTGTGGTCGGCGTCGATCTGTTCGGGTTCGTGCAGGGGTGGTTCGCCCGATCGTGCGGGCTGGTCCGAGTCGGTGCTACTGACCGACCCGTCGGAGCGGGATGGGGGTGGGACGTCGTCCGGAAGTGAAGTGGTACTGCGGACAACCCGTCGGCGATCGAGCGGGTTGAACCGGTCGGACAGTCGCTCGGCGCCGCGCTGACGCGCCGCGTCGATCTGTGCCTGCGACTGCGGCGACGTCGACGGTCCCCGGTCGACAGATTTCTGTTCGGGCAGCGGTGCGGACCAGGCGATGTCGGTGAATTCGACGGCGCCTGTGGGGGAGGAAGGTCGGACGGTGCCCGCAGGCGGGGCTCGGGGTGCGTCTCCTGCATCGCGCCGGTGTGCCGTCTCGATGTGCGATGTCTCGCCCAGCTGCTCGGCCTCGAGCGTGTTTCGTCGCCATTCCTCCACCTGTGCGAGGCTGTCGGACTTGTAGACCTGGTCGACAGTTCCCGGTTCCGCCGAGTTGTCCAGTGCGACATCATGATGGGAGTCGGAGTGGGTGTCGACCTCGGTGATCTGTGTCAGCTGATGCTCGAATTCCGGTGCGGGGGCGACGGTTTCGGCTGGCTCTGTACTGAGGTCCGGGGATATCGTCGGCGGACCGGTAGTTTCTGTCGGATCGGCTCCAGATTTGGGCTCCGAATGTTGCTGTACCGCTTCGGCATCCGGCTGACTATCGAGTGCGCCGAACCCCCGCAGCGGCGGCAAGGCTTGAATCGGCACCGTCGAAGGAGGTTTCGAGATCGAGCCGTCAGCACTGCCCGAAGGTTTCGAACGCGGCAGTGACACAACGGAGCCCATCCGACCCACTCCGTAGTTGGACGGCCGCCGTGTCCCGGCGAGCACCGCCGGCGCGGGCAGTGCCGGCGGCCGCGGCGGGCCGATCTGCTCGCGCGGAGCGAGCGCCTCCAGCAGGTCGGTGGTGTGCCCGCGGACAATGCCGGTAGCCCGGAGTTTGCCTTTCGGGCCGACGATTTCGGCGACTCCGACGCCGACGAACGAGTGGCTGTCCCGTCCGTCACCGGCGGGGGTCTCGGCGGTCGTGCCCTGGCGGAGCAGATCGTCGTCCTGCCGGGCCGTGCCACTGACCTGCTCGACGGCACCGTGGTAGCCGCCCAACTGCACATTGGATGGGTTTGTGTTGGTGGAGTCCGCCGTGTAGGCGTTGGTGAGGCCGATAGTCGGGCGGAAGCCGAATCCGTGTCCGGCCGTGCTCTTTTCGCCGGTCTTCCTGGTTCTCTTGTGATGGATGGCGATATCTCGGCTGGTCGAGTCGATCTGCGGCGCATAAATAGTGAACTTCACGGACACGCCCTCGACCGTCTCGCCCTCGGCGTGCTCCTGTGGGCGGGGCATCTGATCGCTCTGGCCCGAGATGCCGAGAAAAGCTGCGGTGGCCGCGGGCCCGAGCCGGGTGAGCTGATTCGAGGCGGCCAACTGCTTCAGCAGGTTGAAAACGCCCACCGAGGAATAGGTTTGCTGGCCGGTGCTCCGAGTGGGATCCGTGCGGCGCAGGGACGGATCGACTTGCCGGAGTGCGTCGGCGATTTGCCGTGCGCCCGAGAAGTAATTGAGCGAAATCTCGTTGGTCGGCACCCAGGGCGCGGCGCTGACCAGGGCACGCAGCTCGGCCGGGATCTCCATCTCGATGGCGATGGTGCCCGGTGGGGCAGCTTGGCGGGGCACGGTGGGATCGGAACTGTAGATGGCGGGCGGGATGCGTGGGGTGATGGCACCGTTTCCGGTTTCGGAGGCATGGAACCACAGCAGGGTGTCGAGCCCCACCGAGTCGCGCACGGTATTCGACGGCAGCGGGAGATCGCTTTCGTTCACCCGGAAGATCCCGTTCTCCCGCCCGAGGAATGCTTCGATATCGGCACCCATGGACAGCAGGTTCTTCTTCAGGTCCGCGGTCACGGGACGCCGGCTGACCTCGATATCTAGCCGGTACAGCATCGGGTATTGGATAATCCGCCCGCTACTCTGCGTCCACGACGCGTCAGCGGTTTCGGCCGTTCGCTCGTTGCTCTGGATGGCTTGTTGCTCGCCGGTGAAGCTGAATGAGGTCTTCACCTCGTTGTTCAGGCTGGGATTGAAGGTCGCCTGGTGGCTCGTGACCCGCTTCTTGCCGATTCCGGTGGCACCCACGATGGGCAGGGCGCTGCTGTCGGCGCCGGTGGTGCCGAGCATGGTGTCCAGGGCGGAGGGGTGGGTGACCTCTCGGCCGAGAACAGTGCCGAGGTCGACACTCGGATCGAGGCGAGCGCTGATCGTGAACGTCACCAAGGATGAGATGGCCGAATAAGGCCAATCGCGGCTGATGAAGCCGAAGGTGATGCGACTGTCGGGCCCGTCGTAGACGAGGGTACGCAGGCCGAAAGTGGTGCCGAGCGTGCTCATCACGGACTCGAGGAAGGGGAGGTAATTGCTCGAATTGATCCGGCCGGCGCCCGCGGCTAGTCGCATAACGCGGTCCACCACAAGGTTTTTGAGGACATCGCGGCTGCCGGTGGTCTCATCATCGGGCCTGATGGTGGCCTTGACGACGGCGCCGTAACCGAGATGGCCGCCGGTCTCGAGGAAGCTGAGGGGCAGGGTTCGGTCGGGTTCCGGGGCCGGAGGGATCCGGTAGTCGCTGTTCGCATGGACAATCGCGGCCAGTTCGGGGATGTCCTGCAAGTCGTGGTTGTCGAGGAAGAACTCCACCCCGTCGGGTACATCGAAGACGCGAGTAACGGTGCGAGGCCCGCCAGGAAGCATATTGACGAGGGGATTGATCGTGCCTGACTCGAACTCGAGGACCACCGTCAGGTCGCCACCCCACAGGTGCACAAGTTCGTTGGAGTTGCGGACCCGGTTGGAGTACATGCTGTCGGAGGCCGTGATGTGGTCTTCGTCGGTCCAGCCGTACTGATAGCTGCCGGCCGGCACGACACTGCCGTCGGCGGATTCGCCCGGCCGGCCGGCCGGGGTGACGCCGAAGCGGTGGCCACGTTGGCGGGCTTGCGAGCGCTGGAATTTACTCTCGCGCTTGGCCCAATGCTCCAGGTTCTTCTTACGCCGCCCCAGATACCTGGGATTGGTCAGTACAACCCGCAGCTTCCACTTGTACCTGGTTCCGGCCAGGAGACCGTCGGAAAAGAGGCCCTCGCCGGTGAGGCTGTCTTGCAGGATCGGCAGCGCATTACCCATCATCTGCTCCGGCGCGAAGGCGGCATGGACGGCCTCGGCGACCTTCGACCAGGGATCCGTGGCGGGCTCGCCGAAGGCGTGTCGCCAGACCCACCGTCCGACACCGGTGGCCTTATCCACCACCCACTCCGCCTTGCCGACCAGATCCTGGCTCACCGCCGACCAGTCCACCGGCGCAACAGGTTCCGCGGCGAGCTCGAGCTGATCGGACGGAAACGCACCCGGCATCGGACGGTCGGGCTGGGGCACAGTGCTCTGCTCCTGCTGTGTGTTGGTGTCTCCCGGCTCCGGCTCCGGCTCCGGCTCGGGCTCGGGCTCGGGCTCGGGCTGCTGCTCGCGTTCCTGCGGCTGCGCATTCCGAGGCTGCTGCACCTGGACGTCCTCCGGTACAGAGTCGAGAACCTGGACCTCCGATCGCACCAACGACTCCGGCGGCAGTTGCTCATCGGCAGGGTAGGCACCCGGCAGTGTCTGCTCGGGGGCATCGGTCTGCTGGAAGCGGTCCCGCAGATCGTTGATGGCGGCCGCGGAGGCTGTCCGCAGGTAGTTCAGGTAGTAGTTGCGGAGATCGCTGACAGCGCCTGCGGCGGCCTTGCGGAGTTCCTTGCTGACGATGAAATGGTTCATAACGGCGCCGTCGGGAACCCGCAGGACCCCGTTTTCGAGGGTGCGGTCGCCGGTTGGCAACGCGAGCCGGCGGGTGTCGGCTGCGGTGAGCTCGCGGATGGTGGTCGGCGGGCGCGGCGCGGCGGTAGGCCGTTCGGACAGCATGTCGTCGGTGGGGATGGCCACGCGGACACCGCCGTTCGCGGTGATCGTCTCGTCGGGGCGGCCTCGTTCGATGAACCGCACCTTGTGGATGGCGGACAGGGTGACGACCTCGAGGCCGGCCGAGCTGAGGATGAACTTCTGCTCGCCGAAACCCGAGCCGGACCCCCGGATCCGCTTGTTCTTGCGGGAATGGTCATAGACGCCGGTGACGCCCACGATCGGAGTGTTCACCGCGACGTTGAAACCGCCGTGATAATTCTCCCACGGAGATGCCGCCGAGAATTCCTCGCCGCCCGACAACGCAGAACTGATGACGTTATACGTCTGGGCCTCGTCGTAGGTCCGGACGCGGGCGACGCCATCGTTGGAATCATCTGAGAGATAGTGCCGTTCGGTGACGAACTCGATCCCGAAGCGCCGGACCCCGGTCGGGGTCTTCAGCGTGAACCAGGCGATGACACCGCCTTCGATCGCCCCGGGCTGCATCGATTTCAGGCCTGTCGGGCCGAACATATCGTCGAACTTGCGACGATTATCGAGCTGCTGTTCGACAGTGGCATTATGGGTGAGCCAACTCAGCAGGCCCGCAGTGTTGTTCGCGGACGGGATGAAACCGCGATCGGCGAGTTCCTGCCTGGCCTGCGCGATCAACTCCGCGGCGCCGTCGACGCCCATCGGTGTCGTGTTCATTCCGTACTGCCTTAAATTCGCGACCTCCGACGGCAGGTACAAAGTCTTGGTGAGATCGGGAGCGTGACCGAGGTCTTGCAGCGACGGCACCAGCATTTGCACCGCGTAGTCTTTCCCGCCGTGCAACGGCGTTCCGACAGCGGGCGCGACCGGGGGACCGAACGGACGAACCAGCGTGACGTGGAAGGTAAACCTCGTCGTTACGTTCAGGAAGTTATTTCCCGCAAGACGCAGCGAATGTTGCTTCTGGGCGTCGTTCTGGTAGCTCAGGCCGTGACTGAACTCGCGAGATGCCCCGCCCCGGAAGGTGAGTCGACCGCTCGGGGGTGCGTGACCGGTGTCCTCGGCGATCGCGTCGGCGCCCAGTTCGAAGGTCACCGCCACAGAGCCACCGAGCATCTCGGTGATCGTCGAACTACCGTGCAGGCCCACCTGCCGCACCAAATAGGATTCGAGTCGGCTCTGCGTCGCGGTCGGGCCGGTGATCTCCGTACCACCGTTCGCTTCGACGACGATATGCAGATACCCCGGTTCACCGGATTTTGTCCGTAGGATCGGTGAGGACAACCCGAAACCAGGGTCCTGGGCGTCGGTGCGCGAGGCCGAATCACCCCACATCTTCGGGAAATTGTCACAGAATTGTTCCTCTTCGAAGAACTTCAACAGCACTTCACGGGAATCTGTGTCCAGATCGCTGAAATAGGACCCGAACGAGGCGTTCGTATCAGCGCGGAGCTGATCGATTGGAATGCCGAAGACACCGGACAGCGGAAATTCGCGCTGCAGCCGTTCGATCGGCGCAGGAATCGTGGCGGCATCACCCGGATCGATCGCAGGCAGCTCACCACTCCTGGTCATGTACAGCGGGAATTGGGCTTGCAGCGGCGCGGTGAGGACCGTCGCCCAGTCGTCTGTCCGCACCCGGAACACGTCGTGCCACCCGTGACCGAGGCGGATCTGCCACTCCCCGAGCAGGTCGTAGAGCTCGGACGGCCCCAGACTGCGCAGCTTCGCAATGACCTGCAGCGTCGTATCGACGGTCATGTTGGTGGACAACTGGTTGTAAACGGCGGCCAGCTGCCCGGTCAGCCCCACCCGCCGGAGCAGTCCGAGACGGACCGGCCAACCATGAGCGTAGGAATACGCGCCGGAGCGCAGGTTGGCAGTGCTGTGCTTATTGCCGTGTTCGGTAGCACCGGAGTCATATCTCTGATTGCCCACCGGAGGACCGTCACCGACCGGCGCCATCTGATTGTCCGACCGGCGCACGACGCGGGGTGCAAGACGTAAGAACGCCGGATAAGGGTTGCCCCGGTGCAGTGCACTCACCGGCTCACCCGACTCGCTCATCAGTTGGCGGAATTTCTTGACAGCTGTTTCCAGCGCCGGCATGACGGCTGCCGCGAATTCCGGGTCGTAGCCGAAGTGCGCCTCGACCATTCTGATGATGTGCTCCCGCAGCATCTCCATCTGGTCACGGGGAACCGGCAGCATGTGAACCAGGTTCTGGAGGCCCTCGCGCCGGGAACCGAAAGCCTGGAGTGCGGGATTCAGACCGCTCAGGAACGTGACCTCTCCGGTTTCGATCGTCTCGCGCAGCGCTCCGAAATAGGTTTCGCCCTCCGCAGGCTCGAATACGTGCCTGGGCTCGTCGAACAGGCCGGGCAGCAGATAGTCTTCCGGACCGTCGAAGATCGAGGCGGACCCGCCGAAACGGCCCCCACCCATCACCTCGGTCAGGAACTCTCCGAAATAGAGCTCGTCTCCCGAATCAGGCTCATCGAACAGGTGCCGCAGCGCATTGTCTTCCCAACCGTCGAGTGGCACATCCGACCCGTGCAACAGGGTGACCTTGTTGGCAGCGTCCTCCGTGGGCGGCGTGACGACAATCGACGGAATATTCGTATCGGGCGATATGCCGCTGCGGTTGTCGTCGGGGCCGAGTGCGAAGCGCGGTCCGGTCTCGGGGGCTAGCGGTGCGGCCTGGGGCGGGCGGTGAACCGTCGTCACGGTGAAAGTGCGGTCCCCGTCGCGGATGTGCTTACGGAGGAAAGCAGGGATGGCGGTGCCGGGGACATCCGTCAAGTCGTGCGGGGTGTCGAGATCGTGGTAATAGCGGTATCGGAGAGCGAATTTGTTGGGGCCGGTGACGGCGAGTTCGAGCCTGCCGTTGACATCGGCGACAAAGAGGCGGGTGCCCGGCAGGTAGGAAGGAAATCCACGGCCGGTCTCCGCGGCGATGGCCATCTCCTCGGCGAGGTCGCCGAGAAGATCGCCGGGACGGTCGAAGGTCTGGACCGTGTGGCCCGGCGGCGGAATGATTTCACCGTCAGGCGCGTAGCAGACAGCGCTGACGGTGGCGAGCTCACGCCGGGCAACAGGCGGGAACGGAGACTCCTCGCCGGTTATCAGATCCGCCCAAGTGATGGTGAGCTCAGGACCGGCATTGACAATGGCGAGCAGGCCATGCCCACCGATACCGGTTTCCCGGTCGATGTTAGGACTGGTATAGGTGTGGCCGACAAGAGCGTTGGCGCCGGGCCCAAAGCTACGGATCTGCTCGGTAATGATGCTGTGGGCAATGTCGGCGTCGGTGCCGTAATCATGTAATGGTGCACCCGCACTGAACTCGACCCCTAGTCGCGACATTCCCCGAAGTCCGGCGCGCGGCGGGACCGTGATGTGCCGACTGCCATTACCACGGTGACTACCATGACCATGCTTGATCGCAGCAAGAGTCAGCGGAATGCACTCATTACCAGGCGAGCCGCTGCGGTGTGGAACAGTGGACGCCGAGCCGGTAGGACGTTGGTATACGCCGGTGTCGTCCGTAGCTACCGAGGTCGGGTGTTCGGGTAGTGGTGTGATAAGCGCAAGGAAGTCATACTTACCGAGTTTGCCCCGCCTGACGATCCGGTTAGCTTCGGCGATAGCTAGATCCACCTCTTCGTCGCGACGCCTAGCGAACGCACCGTGTCCACTCCGCCTGACGTTCCGATTACCTATTCTTTCCCCTTCGTCGAAACCGGATACTACAAACGCTCCGGGATTCGTGCTCGCATTCTTGATGCGTTGCATTGCCCTCGAGATCAGCGATTCTATCGAGTGTGTACTCACACGAATTCGATCACGTGCAAGTTGACGGCGAATATCCTCGGGTTCTGTTTTGCCGCTGGCAAGGCACTGGATAATATGGTTTTCCAGGGTCCGCGTCGGATGGGGTGCTTGATTTGTGAGTGCTGCGACGCGGTCGTCGATCAGGCCTAGGTCATGGGCGATAGCCAAGATCGCCGCACGACTCTTACTCAGATTATGTTCATTGATCCTGAATTTTGTGTACAGGTTGTTCAGTGCTTCGTTCACCAACCTCCGGACAGCATCATTGGATTTGTTGCGCAGGATATGATGATCGGCAATTTCCGCGAGATGATCGGCGATGTCCTTGACTCTGGTATAGCCAGCGACGATGTACTGGATCAACTCATGCTCCAGGGACCCATTGTCGACCGCAACCGGCTCCCCGGGGCCCGGCGAGTGGTCCGGGGGCGGGGTGATGGCACCCTCGCCGAGTTGCATCTCTTGGCGGGCTTTGTTCGCGATCGCCTCGCTGTGGGCGAAGGGGTCGGTCAGGAGGGCGGGGGTGAGAGTGAGGCCGAGGTCGTGCGCTGCTGTGATCAGAATCGTTTCGAGTGCCTGATAGGTGATGTTGAGTTGTGTGACGATTTGGTGGTTCTTGTTGCCTCCGAGGACGCGGCGCAGGACTTTATTCTGCATGGGTACCAGTGTGATTCGGGGTTGGGGTTGGGGTTGTGCGATCGGGCGGGTGTCGGTGCCTGCTGCGTCGATCAGATGCCACCGGCGGGCTTCGGTCAGGGCCGAATCGATATCAGAAACTTCGAGTTCTCGATATACGCCGCTGAGCGCGACCTCGTCTATTTCGCCGCCGGCAGCATACCGCTTGAGAGCAGCTTTCTGCTCGTACGACATTTTGGGTCCGGGAATTGTTGTCATGTAGGGGTTGCGGTCGGCTGTTCGCCCGTGTTGGTAGGTGTGGTTGTCAGGGTGTTGCCGGATGTAGTGGACGGCGGTGCCGGGGGCAGGGTCGGTGATGAGGTTGTGCCGGGCGGTGCCAGGTTGGATGACGACGACGTTGGTTTTGGCGTATTCGGCGACGAGATGGAATACGAATGGGAGGCCGGAGTATTCGGTAGAGAGGTTGTCGGTGGCGCGACCTTCGTGGAGTGCGGCGATTTCGTTGTCGAATGCGCGGCTGCGTTCACGGGTCACGCGTTCGTCGAACGCATCGGCGCGGGCACGTTCGGCAACGAGTTCGGTGTCGGTGTAGTGGGTTGGGGCGTTGAGGAATTGACGATGGTGTGCGTTTTCGTGGGCTTGTTCAGTAGCGAGGTCGCGGGTGGTGATCTTGCCGAGGAACTTGCCGGGGTTTTGCTGGAGGTAGCTGGCGAGCTCTGGGCCCAGCAGATCCTGCTGGCCGTCTCTGCCGAGTGCGCGGGCGAGTGCAGCGATCGGGTCGGCCTCGCCGGGACTCCAGTCGGCGGGGGTGGGCACGTGGATGGTGGTGACGTCGCCGGTATCGAAGGTGTCGAGGCGGTTGAGGAAATTACCGACGTTGAGGAATTCGGGGAGGGCAGGCAGTCCCGATTCGGTGGGGGTGTGGATTCCGATCTTGCCGTTGGCGAGGACGGTGGCAGTGCTGTTGTCGGGGAGCGTGATTTGGGTGCTGGTTGGCAGGATGTGGCGCTGAATTCGGTCGGCGAGTTCGCCGATAGTGGTGGCGGTGACGGGGCTCGAGGTATCGGTCGGGGGGCGATGGACGCTTGTTGTGGTGACGGTGTTGTTGATGTGGTTGTCGAGGACGCGGAGGATCCAGGTGCGGTTGAGAGTCAGACCATTCGAGGGGGTATCGACGTCGTCGTTACTGCGGTATCGGATGGTGAACTCGTTGGGGCCGTTGACGACGATCCGAAGTCGCCCGCGATGGTCGGTGAGGTAGATGTGGGTGCCGGGTGGGAAGGTTGCCAATCCGCCGCCCATGGTTTCGGCGATGCTTATATCCCAGGCGAGTTGTGTGCGGAGTTCGTCCGGGCGTAGGGGCTGGATATGGTTGTCGGCCAAAGTATTCGGAGTATGGGGTCCGAGACCGAAACGTGGTTCGACTGACCGAGCTTGCCCAGCACCGTCGTCGGTTGCCGGGTCTGGTCCTGGTGCCACGGGTGCGGGACCGGGCTGGAGCCGGCCCTCCTCGAGGCCCTTGAGCACCGCTCTTTCGCATCTTTCTTCCGGAGTCTCGCCGTGTCTGGTGTCGATCTCGAGGTCGTCGAATAGTTTACTCCTCAGTTTCATTGCTGACCTCAGGGCCATCTCCAGGTCGGCGGGAATCTCTCCGTTATTGAGGTAGCGGACAATATCTTCGCTCTTGGTGAAGCCTTTCTGAAAGCCCTGAAGCACCTTCGCCCGTTTTTTCCCGAGGGGCTTGGATGCCGGGACACCGGTGTATTTGGCGTATGCGGCGAGGTGGCGCTGCCAGCGAGCATGCGCTGCGGTGTACTCGTTGTGTTCACGCAGACGACGGGCTGCGGTAATGGCGTCTTCGTCGAGTATGTGCCACCGGCGGGCTTCGATTTCGGCAGCGTCGAGGTCGGAAACTCCGAGTTTGCGAAACGCGCCATCGGCGTCCCCGCTGTTTCTCCCGGCCATCGCTCGCCGCACCGAATCACCCCTGATCTTAGGGTGTTTGTTGCTTGCGATGAGACCGTCGGCGATGGCTGGGTATGTTTTGTAGCCGGCGGCGTAGTGCTCGATCGCGTCTTTCTCCAGGCGGGAGAGTTTGGGGCCAGGGATTGTTGTGACAGCGCGGGCATCGAAGAGTATTTGCCCGTGCTGGTAGGTGTTGCTGTCGGGGTGTTGGCGGAGGTGGTGGATCTCGGCGCCGGGGGTGGGGTTGTTGATGACGAGCGTGTAAGCAGTGCCGGTCCGGTGGATGGCGTGGTTGGAATTGGTGCAGATGGCGCCGATGTAGAAGGCGAAAGATAGGCCAGGGTATGTGGTGGAGAGGTTCTCGGTGGTGCCGCCGTGGCGGATTGCCTCGATTTCGCGGTCGAGTGCGCCGTCGCGTGCGATGGCGATGCGATCGCGGAACAGGGCAGCGTCGGCGCTGTTTATGTGGGGTGCGGTGTAGACGAAGAAATCGAGGTAGTCGGTGGTGATGAAGGGTAGGTAATCGTCGCGCCGGGCTGCGAGATAGTCGGCGATCTCGGCGCGCAGCTCCGGCAGCTGGCTGAGGTCCTTGCCGAGTGCGTAGGCGAGAGCCACGATGGGATCTTGGCTGTCGTCGCTCCAGCCAGTGGGGTTCGGGGTGTCGACGGTGGCGTGATCGTCGAGGCCGAGGCCTTCGAGGCGGGTGAGAAGTTGATGTGCGTAGACGGTGTCCGATTGGTCCGGATCGGTGTGGAGTTCGATGGCGCCGTTGGCGTATTCGATGGTGCCGTTGGCGTAGACGGTGGCGGTGGTGGTGCCGTCGGGGAGCTGGATGCGGGTGCCGACGGGCAGGGTGTTGTGGCGGAGTCGGCGGGTGAGGTCGCCGATCGTGGTGGGACCGGAGGTATCGAAGGCGGGTTGGCGGACGACCGCTGTGGTGACGGCGCGGTCGAGGTCGGGGTCCTTGATGCGGTCGCGAATGAGCGCGTGGACGTCCTGGCCGAAGAAGACGACAGGTGCGTCATGGCGGACGCTCGGGTCGACGATCGAGCGATATTCGACGGATACGCCGTGGTCCTCGGTGACGGTGAGCCGCAGTGTTGTTCCTTGGCGGTTGCTGAGGAGGATCTGAGTGCCGGGTGGGTAGCCGCCGTCGCGATCCGGTGCCAGGGTGCGGGCGAGGATGGGGTCTGTCAGCAGCACTTCGGGTTTGTCGAGTACCCGTGTGCGGTCGAGCTTGTGGTCGGTTGCGGGGGTGGTCTGTGATTCGGTGCGGGGCGCGGTTGCTGGTTGGTCGGGGTCGGTGCCGATGAGGGTGGTGGTCGGCGGTTCCGTCCCGGCGAACATCGTGTCTTCGATCGGCCGTGTCGGATCCGGATCTCCGAGGGCGAAGCGCACACCGGTGCCGCGGATGTGAAAGGTGTCGAATTTGCTCAGCTGCCCGAGGTCGATAATGAGCGTGCCGTCCTCGCCGTGGGTGACGCCTTCGATGGTCTTCCGCGCCGCGGGGTTGTAGCCCCACGGGTTCCGCAAGTGCAGCATGATCCGACCGTCGTCGCCGGTTCGCGCGGCCACATTCGAATATGCATGGCCGCTGACCCATCCTGGAAATTCGTTAACATTATCCATATCGTTGCCGAACGTGCTGGTGCCGAGAACGATCGTATCCCCGTAGGTACGGAGTTCCCGTATAAAGTCGGCGATATATCTTCCGGCGACCTTGCTGGTAAACAGTTGACCGGGGTCATAGGCGGCGGCCAAATAGGCCAGCGTGGCAGCTATTTCTGCTGACCACCGGGTCTGCTCGTCAAGATCCAGGTGATCCTTGAGAAACTTCTCGAATGTCTTGGATTCGGGGACATTCTTGTTGGGAGTCCATTCTCTCTCCCATTTCGATGCCAACGCTTTCTTGATACGCCGCGCGAACCCAGGCTCCGCCTCCTTGCCCATCTGCTCGGAGACCAGTTCGTGCAGGGTATCGACATCGAACCGCATCGGATGCAGGAACGTTCTCAGTGTAATGCTGCGTATCGGCTGATGGATGGATCCGAATTTGCTCTCCTCGTAAGGTGGCAGCAAATTGTTCATTGTAAATAGTATCGGGTAGGCCCGGAGCTCTTCGTAGTCGCTGCCGTGAGCGATCGCATATGCCTTCTCGGTAAGTGCCGGCCACAACGGGCGACCGTCGTTGTAGGCCGCATAGATCGGCCGCCCGTCGGCATCGGCCCACATATACCTGTCGACCGGCACCCAGAGCAGATCGTCGTCGTCGAATATTCGTACAATAAACTTGCCGCCCACATATTCTTGAATCATGTCCACGACTGCCCAGGCCTTATTGTCGGCCATATCCTGCAACGGCCCGATAAGGTGGCAATCGCCGAGTTCCCCCTGGGCCGCATCCCGTGCCACCGGCTGCGGTATCCCCTCGGGAGAACGGTTGAACAACGGACCGGTCGCTTGCACTCTCCTCCGCCCCAGCTGGCGCAGCGCGTCCCACGACACCTGCGTATCCCCATCTATCACAGCGTTGTCCTGCGGATCGATACCCAGGGAGGTCGATTCGCCGGGCAGCAGCTGCTGTTGGGTGTCGTCGCTTATCCACCGCAAACCCAGTAAATCCTTGTCGGACACCGTCCAGTGATATATGCCGTCGCGGCCGGGCGCGGTCATCTCGGTCAGGAGATCACGATGCACTGTGTGCGTCGGGGCCGCCGAATTGCCACCGACGCGCACCAAGAGGAATCGCTGATCTCCCGGGGCGTCGATCGCCTGCAGCCGGTCGCCGGCCCGCACGTTCAGCAGTCCGCCGCCGTTATCCACGATGCTCAACCGGTCCGAGGGCGCGTCGACCGTCGACTGCGGCATGGGTGCCATCGGCACCGAAGCCGGATCCAGCGGTACGCCGAACGGCCGAAGCGACACGATCGCGCCGGGTTGGAGGCGGAATCGAATGAGCTGCGAATAGGCTTTCTGCGCCAACGCGGCCCACATCGGCTGGCCGTCGGTATGAGCCACGTGCATCGGCAATCCCGACCGGTCGTGCCGCAGGCTCCGGTCGACCCCCTCCCAGTGCGGCTTGCCATTGAAGAAGAACCGCACCCCGACGG
This sequence comes from Nocardia sp. NPDC060255, assembly GCF_042727395.1. Classification (NCBI taxonomy): domain Bacteria; kingdom Bacillati; phylum Actinomycetota; class Actinomycetes; order Mycobacteriales; family Nocardiaceae; genus Nocardia; species Nocardia sp. NPDC060255. The sequence continues at coordinate 282,157 of NZ_JBHXAU010000007.1, forward strand.
TGCCGTCGGGATATTCGTCAAACATGTCCACCAGCGCCTGCGGATCTCGCTCGGTGAACTCGGCCAAGTGGTCCACCAGCTCTTTATAGTTCTGCCGGGTTCCAAGCTTGGCATCGGACCGCTGCGGCGTCGGGCGCGAATTCACCTGTGCGAAAAGCGGTCCCACATGCATTGTCATCGCCGCGGGCAGGTCCATACCCAGCGCACGCGCCGCGACCGGCGGGACCGTGACGAGTGAGCCCTTCCACTGGAAACGCAGGCGGTCGTCCCACTTGGCAAGTAGGCGGTCGTCGTTGCGCGGCGAAGTCATCGTCGGCACCAGATCGGCGACTCCCAGCGCTGCTGCCTCCCCACTGGGAGTCTCGAACATCAACCGGGTGAGCGGCCGACCGTCCTGGTCCGGCATGAGCATGCCGACTCGCTCACCGTTCGTTTCCGGACCCCAGTTGAAAAGGCCGAACATGGTGGCGGACAACGGGAGTCGCATCCCGTTCGGATCCGAACCAAGCCGAACCGAATATCGGGCCGCCGAACCGCTGGTGCCCGGTATCTGGCGCCGCACCACCCAATCCGCAGGCCCGATCACCAATGCGCGGCCGGAGGCGTCTATCAGCACGGCGTTCTGGGTGTCTCGGATCGTGCTGACCTGAGTGACCGCCAAATTATCGGGCGCCGCCGAGGGGAATCGCCGCTGCCTCGTATGCGGCTTGTCCTTTCCTTGCCATTTCGCCAACCACCAGTCGTCGCGGAACAACTCCTGCTCCAGCTCGGTGAGTTCGAAATACTGGGGATCTACCGTTGTGCTGCGGTCGTTTCGGGCGCCGGCGCGGCCCGGGACGGTGGCGGTGTGGCGGGCGCCGGTGGGTGTTTCCTCGTATCGGTAGGTGCGGTTGCCGGGATTGTTCTGGAGGTAGTGGACCGGGGCGCCGGGACTGCGGTTGGTCATGACGTTGTGCCGGGTGGTGCCGGGTCCGGTGATGACGTAGTTGGTTCTGGTGTAACCGGCGGCGGCATAGGCGATGAAGGGCAGACCGGGGTGCGTGGCGGACAAGAACTGGTCGGTGGCGGTGCCGTTGTTGAGCGCCTCGACGAACTGATAGACGGCCGACATGCGTTCGACGGCGACGTAGTTGTCGAAGTCGATGCGGCGGACATGTTCGGCACGGGCCGCAGCGCTGTCGCGGGGGCCGGGGTCGTTGTCGAATCGGTGCCGCGCCGCGTTTTCGCGGGCTACCGCCGCATCGATGTCGGCTGTGGTCATGTGACGGAGATAGTCGTCGACGTGCGTAACGAGGTGCCCGGCGATCTCGCCGAGTAGCCGGGTGGAGGTGGTGCCGCGGGCCGCGGCGAGCGCGGAAATCAGCGGGTGGTATTTGCCGCTCGGTTGGTCGCCGCTCCAGTATTCGGGGTCGGGTGCGTGGATCGTGACCTGGGGAGGTGCGCGGCTGCCGAGCGCAGCGAGGAAGCTGGACGTAGGGAAGATGCGTGACGTCACGCCAGGCTTACGGAGTTCGACATCACCGTTGGCGAGGAGGGTGGCGATCACGTTGTCGGCGAGTTCGATTCGGGTGTCGGTGGGCAGAGATTTGTTTTCGAGCAGTTTGATCAGGCCTGTGCTGGTGACGGGACCGGATGGGCGGGGCGCAGGCCGATGCACGGCCATGCCGGTGATGGTGCGGTCCGGGTGGCGAGTGTGGTTGTGCAGGAACGCGAGAAGCTTGGCGCCGTCGAGGATGTCGGAGTACCCGCTGTTGAGGTAGCTGCGAACGAATCTGTTGTCGGGTGTGACGGTGATCCAGATCGTGTCATCCGGATCATGCAGATAGATGACGGTGCCGGGTGGATACGTAGCGAATTCGCCACCAAATGTCTTGGCCATATGTATCTCCCACCTGAGTTCGGTGAGCAATACCTCGGGATCGTCGAAGACCCGCGCGTCATCGCCTGTCGGAGTGTTGTCACGGAGGGGAGTGGTGGCGTCGGGCATGTCGATGTCAGGCGGATCCGCAGTCGGCGAAGCCAGCCCCAGAGTCCCTCCACCAGGCAGCAGCCGACCCTCTCCCCATGGTCTGGCCGATGTCGACGTCGGAGCAACCGACCTGCCCCCCGACGACTTCGGCGCGAAAAGGACCGCAGCAACACTCTCGGAATCTGCTGCGTCCGGCTCGAATTTGTAACGAGACGTCACCCACTCACCATCGGCCCCCACTACCTCGTCATCGATCCACACAACATCCTGATCATTCGTCATCAACAACACATGCCCACCCACACCGAGACCGTTGACACGGAACGTCCGCACCAACAACGCCGTCGAACCCGACCCCATCCGTCGAAGCTCCGCATCAATGACCCCACGATTCGGGAACCAATAGAACTCACCCGGAACCACCGCCCGGAAAGGCGCCTCCGGCATTCCACCAAGACCCACCACACGAGGCAGCACACCAACCTGCCCCGGACCGATACGCACCTCCAACCTCACCGCGGCCCGCTGGGCACACTCATTCCGGGGAATCACCAAACCGCGACCATCGAACACATCCGAACCGTCAACCCCCGCCGCCGCTATCTCCGCCGCCCACGCAGTGGCCACGCGCTGCAACCCGCCTTCCGACACCGCCCCCAACTCCCACTTGTCGGAAACGTCCTGCAGCCACGCCGGGACCCCTGTTCTATCTATTGCGAGCGGTTCGCGAATCTTTGCCGCACTATCGTCGCGGCCGAACCGGAGGAGCGCCTCGAACTCGTCACCGAGAAGCAGCATTTCTTTCCCTGACTCCGGATCGACCCGCTTGTGCACGTAATCCAGATCACCGGGCTTCGCAAACCGTGGCAGCACCCCAAGCGCGCGACCCTTCCGCACCGCATTCAGTGGAATGCGATTGCTCGCACCCCGCAGCCCGAACCGGTCGAACATCTTCATGAAGCGACCTCTGACCAAAGCCCGGGTGCTGAGGTGGGGGTTTTCGGCTCGGACCTCCCGGAATATGTCTGGGTAACTCTTGTCCGCCATATTATTTTTGCGCCGCATCGCCGCAGAAAGCACGGCTATCTCATCTGCCGTGAACGATACCGGCTCACCCGACACCTCATCCCGCCCGAAATACACAAAATCCACATCACCAGGCAACGGATCCGGCCGCAACAACCCCAATGCTCGACCCATTCGAACCGCACCCACTTCATTACGACGCGCACCTGTCAACTTCAACGTGTCGTACAGATTCCGCAGGCGCCGTACGGCATCGGCCTCCAGCGCACCCCGGAGCTCCTTCAGCGTCTTGCCCCGCACAATTAGTTCCAGCAAATCCAGCTGCTTACCCGCCAGTTGAACTTCAGGCAAATCCCGCCGTTGAACAGCGGTAACCTCCACCGCCCCGACGCCATGCAAACGCGTCGTCACGTCAGCCACCGACATCACCCCGGCACTGCCCTCCATCACATCGAACCGACCATCACTCCGCAGCATCACTGACACCCGCGACTCTCCACCCTCCGGCCCCTGCTCCCGCCACAACACCTGCGTCCCGGCACCGAAACCGACATCGCCCAACATGAACAAGAACCGGGCCGCCTCCCACACTCGGCCGACACCGGCGACCACCGCCGGCTGCACGATCCACGCCACACCCCCAGCACCCAACTCCGGCAAATCGCCACCCAAACGACTACCCTCTGCCAACGAGAACGTATACGGTCGACCATTGCTATCGATAAATTTGAATCTCGTTCCCGCCGGGAACTCAACCGTGGCAAACTTCTCCCGGAACACTTCCCAATCGAATACATCAACACGATCGGTCTCACTCACGCCCGAAAGATCATTGGATACATGAGGGGCGGCAGGCGAAACAGCAGCCGGTGCCGCCGACCCGTCAGCCTCCACCCCCGTATCCGCCGCCCACTCACGCCCTACCCGGCGCAATTCTTCCGTCCTGAGACTCAATTTCTTCGAAAGCGCGGTCAGGCGAGGCCGAACATACTCCGGACTTATTCCGAACGCCGTAGCTATCGTGGCACTACTCTCTTTACGCCCCCACCGGATGAGTAGATTCAATTCATCATCCATAACCGATATTTCAGTATTTGAGATCGAATCTAATCGCACATACACGTAATCCAGATCGCCGGGCTTCGCAACCCGCTCCAGCAGTCCTAGATAGCGACCCCTCTGCACCGCCTTCAGTACAGTACGATCGTCATCCTTCAGCAGTAGAGTGTCGAAAATTCTCTCAAAATGACGGTCGATCTTCTGGGAGCCGTCGAGGCGAGAATTGTTGGCCGCACTGAACTCCTTGCCTATATCGCTGAAGCTCTTGGCCTCCTTGTTCTTTTTGCGCCGCATCGCGGCGGAAAGCACTGCCATCTCATCGGCCGTAAATGATATCGGCTCACCGGACACCGGATCTCGCCCGAAATACATAAAATCCACATCACCTGGCAACGGATTCGGCCGTAACAACCCCAATGCTCGACCCATTCGCACCGCACCCACTTCATTACGACGCGCACCCGTCAACCCCAACGTGTCGTACAGATCCTCCATTCGCCCATGTGCTTTGATCTTCAGCTTGCTACGGATCGCCGCGAGGGCCATGCCCTGCGCTAGCAGTTCGAGGATTTCCCGCTGCTTATCCTTCGGTCGAACCTCGGTCAACCCCCGCGCCTCAACCTCCACCGCTCCCACATCCAGCAGCCGCTTCTTCAACTCGGCTGCCGGCAACACCAACGACTCGATACCCCCCTCGTCGACATCGAATTGGCCATCGGCCCGCAACCTCGCCGACACCACCCACTCCCCACCCTCCGACACCGCACGCCACGACACCCATGTCCCGGCACCTAAACCACCATCTCCCAACGCAAACGCGAACCTGCCCGCTTCCCACACCCGAGTAACTCCAGTGGTCACCGCAGGCTGCACGATCCGCACAACACTCTCGGCGCCCAACCCCGGCACACCCGCACCCGAACGATCCTCCGACTCGCCCAGCACTCGACCGCGACCATCGGTAAACCCGAACCTCGTTCCCGCCGGAAACTCGACCGTGGCGAATTTCTCCCGGAACAGTCCCCAACCGAACACATCGACACGATCCGTCTCCCCCACCTCCGAAAGGCTGGTCCGCACCGCTGGCAGCCCGCCGGGGACGCCGGAGGTGTCGAGGTCGGTGCTGGTCCGCGGTTCGGCGGGACGCGGGGTCAACCCGATAGGTCCGCGATTGCGCACCAAACGACCCGACAACCTTTGCTCCGGCCGCGGAGCGACCGCAGCACCTGCCGGCGAGAAAAGAGCAGCGGGAACGTCTTGCAAATCCGGCAGTAGTTCTCGCTGGTACTCGTAACGCTGTCTGACCCACTCGCCATCGGGCCCGACAAACTCTTCATCGATATACACAACGCCATCGTCATTCGTCAACAAATAGGTGTGCGCACCTACCGCGAGTTCGTCCACCACCAACGCCGCCGAACCCGGCCCGAGACGAAGGAGATCGTCTTTGATGTTCTCGTGATTTCGGAACCGCCCGAACAATGCGGGAACCGCCTTTTTGAAATTGCTCTCCAACACCCCACTGAGGCGAATTACTCGATCGCTCAAAACGCCGATGTTCAAACCAGGATAACGCTCCTGCAGCCTCCGCAGAGTACGCGGCCCACATTCATTCCGGCCGGGCACCCGAACGATGAGCGCGGTGACCGTGTCTCTGTCGAGCTCACCCCGCCTGGCCTGCCTGTTTGCTTCGGCGAGCGCTCTCATTTCCCGGCCGTCCGCGGGTTCGTTGTTAGCGCCGAAGCGTGCTATCTGCCTTGTCTTCCCTGATTCTATCGAGTTCGAAGTAGTATCAGGTTGGATGCTCTTGACACTGTCGCGGTTCTCCTGGATAGCCTCGAGTTTGATGACCTTGATGCTCGCGCGGATATCCTGAGGCATGAGGATGCCAGAGGCAAGGCGCTGGAGTATCTCGTTCGGCGGCTCCAGCGGCAGTTTAGGCGCTTTCAAGGCAAGACTGTCGATGGTGCTTTGATCGAGCAAGTCCATGTCGAGGGCGATCCCGATGAGCGCCGCGATATTCTCGCTCCGGTTTGATGTGGAAGTAATGCCGAATGTTTTGTACAGGTCGCTCAGTACTCTCCGCACTGCGTCTGGTGTATTGGCAGTTGTTTTTCTCAGCGATCGTCTGTGACGGGCGATGTCCGCAGGCTCCGTGTAGCCCGCAGCAACGTAATGGAGTATCTCGAACGGTCGATCGTCGTCCTCGTCCAGCTTGATCGAGGAAGGCTGGAACGGTAATGGGTCCGGGATTGTGGCGATGATGTTATGGTCGAGTTTACCTGTCTGCTCGGCTTTTTCGGCGATCTCAGTGCGCTGGGAGAAAGGGATGGGGCTGTAGGGGAGGCCGAGGTCGTAGGCTACTGTGAGCAGTATTGTTTCGAGTGCCTGGTAGGTGATGCCGAGGCGTTCGACAATTTGTGTGTTGTTGTATTTTTTGATGATGTAGTGAAGGACCTTCTTCTGTTCGTCTGTCAGCGTGCCCGGCGGCGAAGTGGTAATAACCTCGGCGATGTCGGATCCGCGTGCGGCCGCAGGGGTGGCGGGACTGTGGTGTTGGCTGCTGTCGTGCGTCGCTACCGGGGATGGTTGTGCGGGCAGCGGTGTCGCGGCTGTGGTGGGTGTATTCGGGGTGGGGTCGATGCGGGTGCTCGGTCCGGGCTGTGCCTGGTGGCTGGTATCGGGGTGTGTGCTGCTGCCGTCGGTGAGTGGCTGCCGGAGTCTGAACGGTAGGAGCGGGGCGCCGTTTTCGTCGAGGAGCAAACCTTTCTCGATCATCCTGTCGGCTTGCATCATCGCTCGTCTGGTTCTCGCTCCCCGGGCCCGACCAGTAGTAATGTCCCTGATGCCGAATCTTTTTTTGATCAGATTTTCTCTGCTTGTCTTTACGTTGGACAGCGTGGTGGGTATTCCTCGGCTGACGAGGTAGCTGAGAAGATCGTCGTCACTGGTGCCGCCCGCGTGAAGGAACTCGAGTATCATCTGAGATTTAGCCGTCAGCCAGACGGGCGCTTTGGGTAGCTCGGGCAGCGGGTGTTCGGTGAGGTCGAGTTCAACGCTTTCTTGATACGCCGCGCGTGCGGCATCTATGGCTTTCTTGTCGAGTAGCTGCCATCGGATAATTTCGGCCAGTACCGAATCAGGTGCAACGCCGAGTACACGGTAAGCGCTGTCGCGGTTGACATAGAATTCCATTGCCTGTTTTATGTCTGATCGTCCGATTCCAGGAAATCCGTTGTTTCTGAGCTCGGCGGCGATTTCGGGGTATGCATCCCAGCCGCCCGCAGCCTGGTGTTCGAAGATCGCTGTTTGCAGTCGGGTGAGTGAGGGGCCGGGGATTCTTGTGCTGTAGGGGGTGCCGGTGGAAAAGGTGCCGTGTCGGTAGGTGTGGTTGTGGGGGTGTTGTTGGAGGTAGTGGATTTGCTGGCCGGGGACGGGTTTGGTGGTGAGAGTGGCGCCGTGGTGGAAGTGGATGTTTGTTTTGGTGTGGTCGGTGGCGGGGTGGAATACGAAGGGCAGGCCTGGGTGGCTGGTGGAGCGGTTGTCGGTGGTGCGGCCTTCGCGGATTGCGGTGGTCTCGCTGGCGAGCGCTGCGTAGCGTGGCGCGAGGTCGGTGTCGGCTGCGGCCTCGATGCGATCGTTGGTGATGAGGCCGACATAGTCATCGCGGTTTTGCTCGAGGTGGTCGGCGATACGGTCGCGTAGTTGCTGTTGTTGGTCGGTGTCGTTGATGGCGAGTAGGTGAGCGAGGGCGGTGATGGGTGAGTCGTGCTCGGTGCTCCAGTGGGCGGGTGCGGGCGCGTGAATGGTGACTTCGGCGTCAGGGGCGAGGCTTATGAGGCGGTCGAGGCGGTCGAGGAATTGGGGTACGTGGAGCGTTTGTACTGCTGTGGTGTGAAGTTCGATTGTTCCGTTGGCTCGGATGGTGGCGATCGACTTGTCGGGGAGGCGGATTCGAGTATTGGCGGGCAGAGCGTTGCGGTGGATTCGGTGGCGGAGGTCTGCGACGGTGGTGTGGGAGGTGTGGTGGTTCTCGCCGAGTACATGCCACCGGAGGGCTTCGTCCAGGGCTGACTGACGGTCGGAAACTCCGAATTTGTTGTATACGCCGCCCTTTTTAGCGGTCAGCGAATCCTTGATCTTATTCGATGTCATGTCACCGAATTCGGTGACATGTTCGAAGCGAGCAAGGATCTCTTTTACCGTTTCCCAGCCTGCCATCAGGCGTTCGAGGATCGCTTTTTGCAGGGGAGTGATTCGGGGGCCGACGATTATTGTGGCATAGGGCATGTCGTTGGAATGGATGGCGTGTTGGTAGGTGTTGTTGTGGGGGTGTTTTTGGAGGTAGCGGATTGTTTGGCCGGGGGCGGGGCTTGGGGCGAGGATTTGTCGGGTGGTGCCGCGGTGATTGAATTCGATGTTGGCTGTGGTGGTGTCGGTGGCGGGGTGGAGTGCGAAGGGCATACTGGGGTGGGTGGTGGAGCGGTTGTAGGTGGTGCGACCGTCGCGGATTGCGGCGATTTCGGTCTCGATTGCTGCAAGGCGTAGTGCGGCGAGGTGGTCGCGGTATTCGGCGGCGCGGGTGTTTTCTTCTTGGATTCCGGTTTCGGTGTGGAGGGTAGGGCTGATGAGGAAATGGAGCTGGGCTTGGTTTTCTTGGGTCAATGCGGCGTCGATCTCGTCATTGGTGATGAGATGAGCGTAGTTCTTGCGGTTTTGCGCGAGGTGTTGGGCGATGCGGTCGCGTAAATGCTGTTGCTCGACGGTGTCGTTTATGCCGAGTGCGTGGGCGAGTGCGGTGACGGGTGAGGGGTGTTCGGTGCTCCAGTCAGTGGGAGTGGTTGCGAGGATGGAGATTTCGGGGGTGGGGAGTTTTTTGAGGTGGTCGAGGAATTGGGGGACGGTGAGGCTTTTTGGTCCGGTGAGGCTGCCGAGTCGGACTATGCCGGTGACGGTGATGGTGGCGATGGTGTTGCTGGGTAGTTCGAATCGGGTACCGGTGGACAGGATGGGGTGGCGTGGTTTGTTGGTGAATTTTTCGATGGTTGTGTCGGTGAGTTTCGAGACAGTCGTGTGGTAGATGGGTCCGGAGGTGTCGGGGGTTTCGGGTGCGGGGTAGCGGATGACGGCGGTGCGGGTGCGAGTGTTGACGTAGGAGGTGACGAGGGCCAGGGCGGTGTTGCCGTAGACGACAGGCCCCGCGCTGGGGGTGATCGGGTTGATGGCGCGGTGGTCGTGGCCTTGGGGGAGTAGGCCTTTGTCGGCGGTGACGGTCAGCTGCACCGTTTCGTGCTCGCTGTTGAGATAGATCTCGGTGCCGACGGGGTAGCCGTCGGTGCGACCGGGGTCCAGGGTGCGTGCGAGAGTCGAGTCCGCGAGCAGCCTCTTGAGGTCGGTGAACACCTGGATGCGGCGGGTGCCTGGCACCGGTGGAGCCGCGGGCCACGCCCCTCCCGCCTGTGATGAAGAAGCCTGCGCACGATCGGCGTCGTATGAATACGACTGTGGCGGATCCACATCCATAAGAGGGCCGAGGTCGAGGGCGGGTTGTTGTTCGGCGCCGCCGCGGAGTGGGTTGGTCGATTGGATGGTGTGTTGTTTGGTGGTGTGGGTGGTGAGCGGCTGGCCGTTGGGGTGGATGGCGACGTGGTAGTGGCCGCCGCCGATGTTGTCGCGGAATAGTGGGTGGGTGGGGGTGCCAGGAGCACCGTGGAGGTGGTGGGTGGTGCCGTCGGGGTGGTGGATGTCGAGGTTGAGTTCGAGGGTATGTGCGAGGGCGGGGAGGAGGAATTCTGCTGCGGGGTCGGTGTATTGGGCGTTGAGGAGGAGGTTTTCGAGTTGGCCGGTGAGGGTGGCGTCGCGGAGTTGGTTGTAGGTGTTGTGACGGTCGGTGGGTGAGTGTTCGGGCATGAAGTGTGTGGGTGGGTATGCGGGCATGAAGGTGTTGAGGGTGTTGGCTCGGTTGCGGTAGGCGGTTTCTACTGCGCGGGCGCGGAGGTCGAGGTGTGCGTCGGGGTCGTTCATGTCGAGGATGCGGGCGATGGCGTGGAACATGCAGTTGCCGTCGCCTGGTTGTGATTGCCAGAGTCCGCCGCCGGGCGCGGGGATGTTGTTGATGTGCGAGCGGACTGAGGGGGTGGCGTCGCGGGCGATGCGGTTGCCGTATCCGTCACCGGTGACTTCGAGATCGGGGCTCGGCACCCCCGTGGGACCGGTTCGGTCGAAGTATCGGCGGGCCACTCCGATTTCGGACAGAGCTCGGCGGGCCTCGCCGAATGCGGACAGCGCGTTGCGGAGTCGCTGGACGCTCGCGTGGTGCGGTGCGCCGTCTTCGCGCGAGCGCCCGCCGGGTTGCGGCGGGTTGTGATAGTCGGCCCAGACGATCGCCGCGGCGGTTTGATCAGGGTCGCCGGGGGTGGCCGCGGCGTACTGCTCCATGCCGCGGGCCAGATCGTTGTTCATCGAGGTGATCGAGAAATCGAGTCCGGGTATGTGCCAGGACACCGCCGCGGCGGTATCGATATCGCCGAAGCTGAACACTGCCGCACCGTGTCCGTCGAACGCGTCGGGATCGGCTTTCAGCAGATGAACCGGCGGGACGTGGATGCCCTGCTCGCGGGCGACAATGTCCGCTTCGTGCTCTGCCTCGTACAGGCCGACCATGAGGTCGTGCAGGTCGAACAGGCGCCGCTGTTCGAGCGCCGACCGTTTCGTCCGGGCATTCAGTTTTTCCCATTCGGTTCGGAGATAACTCCGGTTGAGCGTGTTCCTGACCTCGGCCGGGATGCCGTCGGACGTACGCAGGCCGGGGAAATCGGTGACCAAGCCATGCTGATAGTCCAGTGCCAGCGCCGGGAAGTCCAGCGCGTTCCACCACTTCCGGCCGTGTGCGTTCCACCACTTCGCCGCCTGCTGGGTCTGTTGGCCAGCGCTGAGCGCGGTGTCGGTCTTGCCGAGCCCGGCCGGGATTTCCGGCGGCACGATCCGGTCATTCTCCAACTCCGACTCCGGCTGCGGCTGCGCCCACAGGCCAAGGTCCAATGACAGGTCCAGCGAAGGACGGACCTCTCCGGCCAGGAGCTCCTGGGACCATGCGGAGATGTCCTTCTTGCGTCGCAGCAGAATCCGACGTTCGCGGTCGATCCAGCGTTGGACTTCCTCGGAATGTGGGCCGCGGCTCGCGCGGTTCTCCAGCGCCGCGAGCTCGGTGTCCAGTAGCAGCTTTTGACGTTCGACCTCGGCCTTCTGCCGGTCTTTTTCGCCGATCCGCTCTCGCGCAGGACCGTTGAGATCGCGCGTTTTGTCGTCATACCCCCTTCTCTCGAAGTCGCGGTCGAGGACGAGACCACGGCGTAGCTGCCAATCGAGGAAGTAGTCGTTCATCTCCGGCCGTGGTTTGTAATGCCCGCTGTCGTCGCTCATCACGGCGAGTGTTCCGTCCTCGACGAGGATATAGCCAGCGGCGGTGACCGTTCCTCCGGCGAGGAATGACGAATGGAAGAGCCGCAGATGTGTAGAGCCCGCGTACCAGTTGCCGAATTCGTCGGCCACGAACTTCGCACCATTCGGTGCGTGGAACGGACGGCCGTCGCGTGCATTATACAGTCGGCCATCAGGGCCGACAAATATCCGGTACTGTTCGCGTTCTTCCAGGGTCATGTAATGGGTTGGTACGTCGAACTTTAAGGGTGTTATTTTCTCCTTTCTGCGATCGACGACCTTCTTTCGCGTGCGCCGAAGGCCGAACTTCTTGGTTATCGGCAAGGCTACATTCCGCGATCGGATCGGCCGCAGCTCGCCGATGTAGGGTGCTTTCAGCGCCGCACCCTGCAGCAACCGGATCTGCCAAGATGCCAGTACCTGATCGAGCGGGGCCGGAATTTCAGCCATCGGTATCGCATCGGGATACGAACCAGCAGCGGGCTCGACCGGAGGCCAATGGTAGAACATCGAGCCATCCGGAGTGACTCCGAGTTCGTATATCTCGTCGACGGTCCACCGCAGGTAGATGATCGGCCACCACCTCGGCACCTCGGTGGGTGAACGAGACGGCGGCCCGATCGCATATTCCACGACGAGATTTGCGCTGTACTTATCGTTCGCCAGAGTCAGCAATTCCGGGACTGTCAGATCATCGTTGGGGGCTGCACGGCGGCCGTAATCGAGATCGGGATTCCGCAGATCCAGCACAGCTTGGCGTAGCCTTTCGGCCGCCTGCTGCGCGAATCGGTCGTCGTAAGCATTCCGTCGGGACGTCTCCGTTGCCTGCAACTCCAGGACGGCCGAACCCGGCTGCGTGGTCAGCCATTCATCGAATTGCCGCCGTCGGGCAGCTTCGTTGGCCCGGTCGGTCTGCATCTGCGGGGAGAAGAGCTCGGTCCGGTACCTCTGGCTGTTCCGGTCGAGCTGGGCGGCAAGCATGGTGCGCACCGCCGCCGCATCAGCGAGGTTGAAAACCTTTGCCAGCGCGGTGAACAGGGGCTCGCGCCGGGCGGGGATCGGTTCCCACTCCGACGGCCGGTGCGGCCGACGCGGCCGGGCAGTCGACGAATTTGGGCCTGCTCGGGGCTGTTGCGTTGTCACCGCATCCTCGGACACGGCGACGGAATCGACGTGCGACTCTGGCCGAGGCGTGAGCGGCTCCTCGCCCCAATCCTCTATGCGCATATCCGAAGAACTGCTTTGCCTGGATAGCGACTCGATCGTGTCCTCATCGAGTTCGATTCGGGAATCGTGCACGCTCGGCGCGCGGGTGACCTGCGGCAGGTTGGTGCTGTCGGCGTTCTCCCGTGAGTAGAGGAAGTGTGTGCCGGGGCCGCCCATTCCCATTGCGGAGAATTTCGACATATGGCCGACAGCTACCGTAATGACGCCGCGCCGGCGCGGGTCTCGGCGGTATTCGATGCCGGCTACCGGGATGGGATAGGACTCGTTGTGATCGGGGTTTTCGAGCAGGAGCTGGATCGGTTTCCGCTCGCTGTCGCGGAGGACGTCGAGGACTCGGTACAGGCGGTTCTCGATCAATCCCGATTGCGAGCCACGATCGAACGGATGCGTGCTGAGAAGCACCATGGTGCCGCGATCCACCGCCCATTTGATTCGATCGGCGATGGCTTCGGCGGCGAATCGGTAGTGGTCGGGGACCAGTCGTTGGTCGAACGGACCGCTGTTCATGCCGTGGACATAGGCCGTCAGGGCGTCTTTCGCGGCGTCCCACCGTCCAGGGAACTTTTCGTCGAGATATTTCCGGAAGCCGGTCGGCGATTCCAGGTCCTCGGTTTGCATGAACATGCCGAACGCCTCATTACGGACCTCGGGTCCGGCGCCGAGGAGGGCATTCCATGCGGCAGTACGCCGAGACCAGGTCTCCCGGAGGAACTGGTCGAAGTCGGCGGTGAGGGCGCGGCGGAATTCGGGGGCACCACCGACGAGTTGCTCGAGAGAGTCAGGGGCGAGGCGCAGCGGGTGCCAGAAGCTGTGATCGTGGACGAATCGGAAGGGCGCGCCGCTGTCCGGGCGGTAGCCGAGCCCGAGATAAACCAACGCGCTCAACCCGGCCCCAGGTCCTACGGTGATTCCGTAATAGCCGTCACGCCCGCCGACGCGTTGGGCGAGGGCCTTCACAATCATGGCGGCCCACAGACGTTGCCCGGGCGTGTGGCCGGCGAACTGCGCGTCGATGGTGCCGGGGATGACGGGAACGGTCATGCGGACGAGCACCCATGTCATGGTGTTGTTGATGAGGAGCCGGACATAGGCGGTGCCGTCGTCGTTCCTGTGCAGCATATTGTCGAGATGCTGCGGATCGTGGTAGGCGATCGCCTCGAGCAGTGTGATGAGGGCGCGGTTTCCGGCGTTCCCCAGTCTCGCGTCCTGAGGTTGTGGTCCGTTCGGACCGATCAGCTGCTCGGAACGGCGGTCGCTCATGTCCAGTTCGGGCAGGATGCCGAGCGGCACGTTGACGGTGTAACTCTCGTCGAGGCCGTGGAATTTGACCGTCCGCGTTTGCGCTCCCGGCAGGGTCTTGACGATGAGCACGGCCTGGTAGGGCACGTGCAGAGCGTGCTCTTCGTTGCGGCTGTTGTGGCTGTGGATGCGGATCTCGCTCGCCACGTCCCAGCTCAGCGAACCACTGGTCACGCCGGTCGGGAACTCGAAATCGGGCACCATGATCGTGGGCAGGGTGATGCGCGCGCCGTCGTCCGGATTGTCCAGCACGTAGCGAGAACCACCGTCCTCGGTGACGAGTGTCGCGTGCGCGCTGCCGACGGTCGGCAGCGCATAAACTCTTCCGGCCAGATCCACGATGGTGAGTGCGCCGCCGGGACGGTCGATATCGGCAATTCGAATCGGGACCGACGGGAACTGGTCCTCGTACTGCTCGAGCGTGAGGTTTCGCAGATACGACAGGTGTTCGCTGAGCGTGGGTGGCCGGAGGCCGGTCTGGTCGAATTCGGTTCGCTCCGGCGCTGTGGGGCCGTCCAGTGCGTATTCATCGGACTGGAGATAGTCCAGCAGGTGCGCACCGAAGGAGGTGTCGTCGCCTTCGGGTGCGAGGGCGATGAGTTTCTGCTGCGCGGATGTGCGTGACAGCGGGACACCGGAAGGCGGTGGGATAATTTTGCCGCCGGTCAGGACGAAGAAGCTGGCGTGCACCGTCTTGATCTCGCGGCGCTGGAACCGTGGCGGATAGGGACCGATCTCCTTGAATGCCTCGTCGACCATGGTGACGACCCCGTCGGGCCTCGTGACCACATAGAACGAATGAGCACCGATACCGTTCTTGTCGACCGGCCCCTCGTACTCCTCGACCACATGGATCACCGAGGGACCCTGAGCGCGTCGATGCTCCTCGACCCGAGCATGGCTACCGTACTCATACAACGGTGCACCGAAATAGAACTCGGCCTCGGCGAAGGTACGCCCACCCAGACCCGCCTGCTCCGTGGGAACAGTCATATTCGGACTACCCGTGAGCCGCTTGACACCGGCCACCGACAAATCCAGACAGATACTACGCTGGCCCGAAACCAACGGCCGCACAACAATACTCGCAGGATGTTTGCCGATACCAGGGCCCTGGCCCGGCTGAAGGTGCGGGGCACTACCGTCCGCTACTGCCGGCGCGGATCCCCTTCGGCCGGGATCGTAGGCCGGTGCCAGGTTCAGGTGCACGAGCTCGGGGTCGATGCCGCGGGCGCGGTACTGATGTCGGACTTCGGCGGCGAAGTCGTCGAACGTCCCGTAACGGTGCAGGTCGAGTGCCGTGAACAGCGCTCTGGCCCGAGTCATACCGAAGGTGCCGTTGTGGGTTTCGGCGCCGAGGCCGACACCGGAGAGCACCTGCTCAGACCCGGTCGGCACGCCCCAGTGGAACAGGTCGGGGTAGTTGTCCTGATACTCCCGCAACCATGCGATCACCCGGTCGGCCGCGGCCTGGCCTCTGACCGAGACGACGATGCCGTCCACCCGCAGTTCCCGCGGGCCGAATGCTTTCACCACATAGACCCCCGGGAAATGACGGGGGTCATCGAGGACATAGCGGACGAGGTGCCCGGTCACGGTGGAGCGCGCGGCACCGGTCGCGTTCACATAGATCTTGAATTTGGTGTCTCGGCTGGGTGCCTCGCCAGGGGTGTTGTTTCGGGCGAAATGCACAACCGGGATGTCTTCAGGCGCCCAGTTGCCTGCGTTGCGCGGCGTGAGCACGCCCGCGTCTTCCATGTCGCCCTGCTGGGCCCGTCCGGGTGGGCGCTGGGTCAGGATCTGGACCATGTCGTCTTTGAAGGCGCCCGCATCCGCGGGCCGGTCTCCTGCCCCGAGGGTCAAATACGCCTCGTAGATCATGTTCTCGTCCGGGACGAACTCGCGGTCGTCCCAGAGGATCCGCAGGAAGTTGTCCAGATTCTCCCGTGACACCGTGGGAGGCTGCATCCCATTGTTCAGGTAAGTCTGTGCCCGCAATTCCTGCAGATCGTCGAACGACAGGTCGGGCCACCTTGTGCTCAGCGCGGTGTAGAGCTGGTTCAGCTGCAAGGGCTGGTCGAAGATGTCGCCGAATTGCGCGGCAGCGCGCGCCACCGCCGAACCGGGCTGATGCGACGTGGCCGGTATCGCCGGCTGTCCGTTCGAGAGTGGCGATGGTGCCGGCCCCGTGACATCCGTCTGCTCGGGGCCGAGGCCGATACGTGGCCCGTCGTCGAATATTTCGGTCAGGTCCTGGACGCCGTCGCGGCCTGTACCGAAGTTCTGCTGCGCCAGGGCATTCGGGTGTGCGGCCGAATAGGTGTCGGCGGCGTCGAAGAAATTGTCCAGATTAGCGAAGAGATCAGTCTTACCAATCTGCGGCTCGAACACCGATTGCCCGGACACCCCGGATCGACCGAACGTACCGGATCCGTTGCGCGACAAAGAATCTGCTGAACCGTCGAAGGTCGACGTATTCGGCGGCGAACGTCGAGCGGTTATCGCAGAGTTGCCATCATTCCGCGTGTTGGTGAGCTCCTGCGCCGGAGGTGGTGTCACCTGGGCCGGCGGCACCTTCCGAGCGTCACCGGGAGCGTCGTCGTGAGTGTCGCTATGCGCATCGGTGTCGGTGGTGATGTCGGTGTGAGTGCTGGTGTCGCTGTGCGTATCGCTGTCGTCGTTGGTGCTGCTGTCGTAGTGAGTGCTGTTGTCGCCGTAGGTATTCGCGCCATCGTCAGTATCGGTGTCGCGGTGCATACCGGCATCGCCCGGAGTGTCGACGGAACCATCGTGACGATCCGGCTCCGGTGTAACGGCCTGCTGCTCCGGCAGCTGCACCGCGGGCGGCGGCGCGGTGAAGTCCATCCCCGGCGGGGCCAGGGGAGTCGCGGGCTGCTGGCCCGGGGCAGGAACAAGCACCGGAGGAGCGTTGGCTCGGTAGTTCCGGGGGCGGGCGGATGCGGCGAGGTGCTCGTCGACGGCGCGTTGCAGGGTTGGTTTTGTCTGGTCGTGCAGGACTTGCTCGGTGTGCTGTACGGCTTTGTTGGCGTCGTTGAGTGCGCTGCGGGTCTCGGTAGTCGGGTTCGCCTCGTGGTCGACGGCGGCCTGCCGGTGTGTCTTGGCGGCGTTCTGGTATTGGATGACCTGCCGGATGACTCCGTCGTGCGCTATCGGGCCCTTGTAGTCCTTTGGTGAATACCAGTGCTCGACGGTGCCGGGGGTCCCACCGGTTTCCCGGTCGGGTCCGTTGCCACCGCGGCCCACTCGACCGTCACCCTGCGCGACCGCGGCCTCCCCGTATCTGGAGCCGCCGATGAACTTGGCCGAATTACCGGTGCCCGCCTCGATCAGGCGTTTAACCGTCCCGAAGTCTGTGCCACGCATTCGGCTCTTGTTCACGAGAACGAGTACCGCGTCCTTCCGCGTGTTGTCGCCGAATTTCTCGGTGATGTGCTGGCCCGCCGTTTCGGCCTTGGCGGCGCTGTCGAATCCGTCGTCGAACCGTGCATCGAGGATGTCGTAGTTCCATTTGATCCCCTCGGCGACGGTGAATTCGTCACCGGCCATGGCGCGCACCTTTTGCTCGAACAGCTCGTCGATCCAGTCGGCGATACCCTTCTCCGAGTCGGTCTTGTCCCGCCACCCCGACAACCGCACCTGCTCGCCGTCCACGATGACCGGCCGGCCGTGCTTGTCGACCCGGATATCGTCACCACGCAGATCCCGGTTGTCGAAGCCACCGACCAGCTGATTGACCCCGGTCTTTTTCACATCGACCACCTGCCCGTCCTGCACCACCAGTTCGAGCTTCGCGTCCGCCACGACCCGGCTGGCCAAGTCCTGCAACATCTTTTCGGTGCTGTCGAACTCCCGATCCTTCAAAAACTTGACCTGAGACTTGTAGTACGGATCGATCTCGCGCACCGGACCGTTGATAACACCCTGCTCGAAGAGCTTCTGCTCCGCGATCTTCGCCGTCCCGGAATGGCCCTGGGTGTCCTGCAGCAGCCGGGTACCGAGCAATTGCGCATCCGACATGTGCAGCGCTTCCTTGGGCAGCTCCGCCATTACATCCACCCCGGCCTGCAGCTCCAGGTACGGATGCACCCCCTGGTAACGGGTCTCGGTCCCCTTGCTCCGGTCGGCCATCACCTTGTCGGTAGTCGACGACGCCATCGTCTTGACCTTGTGCGGGTCTACGATGTACTCGTTGTTGCGTTCGGGCCCCCATTTGGCCACCGCCTTGTGGGAGTACTCGGCCAGCAGCGGATCGTCCCCGGTAACCCGCGGTCCCGGCACCCGATTGAGCCGCTCGATCACCTCGGCGGACGCGTGGGCCGGCCAGAAGCCCCGGGTGCCCTCGGGCTTGCCGAAATGCGCGGCCGTCAACCGATCCTCCGGCAACGCCGCGGCCGCCTCGACCCGCTCGTGGACCTGCCGGCGAATCGCGACCTGGTCGGCGGCCATCTTCTCGGGATTACCGGGCGTCAGGACCGATTCCTCGTTGCCCAAGGTGTCTATTTCATCGGCGATGTGCTTGCCCGGGGGGAACGGCTCGAACCGATCATCCAAACCGTGCCGGGCAGCGGCGTCGTTGAAAATCTCCGTCATCTCGTCCAGGTCGGGCCGCTCCAGATTGAAACGGTCACGCAACGCGTCGATCTCTTCCTTCGACATGCCCTTTTCTTCGAGGCGGCCCAGCATCCGTGACTCCTCGTGCAGGACCCGGTTCTTCATGTCGTACATCGTGGCGACAATGATGTGTCCCGCGCCCTGTCCCGGCTTGGGCAGATCCCCCTCGGTGACCATCCGGTCCACCTGCACATCCAGGCCACCGATGCGTGAGGCCGCGTCACCGAACTTGCCGAACTCGCGGATTAGATCCCCGACCTGATTGTCGCCGCTGGTCGTCACATACACCCGCCCGCCCTCGCGGGCGGCGACCCACGCTTTGGCCAGCGTCACCAGCGTTTTGCCCTCACCGGTCCGCAAGTTGGAAACGTGGGACATGATCCCGTACAGCTGGGTATCCCGCAGGTCGCGGCCGTCCTTCGCCTCGACGTCGTATCCCGTCGCCCGGCGCACATACTCACGGATACCCACGAACTTCTCCACGGGCGAACCCTTATTGACCATGTTCTTGACTTCGTCGTCGGAGGCCCGCGCCACCACCTCATCCGACCGCTGCCACACCTCCTGGTCGTAGATGTTGGCGAGTTCGAGGAACTTCTCTTGTGCTTGCTTTTCCTTACCCGACGCAGCCGCGAACGCCGTCTCACGGTCGACCAGTCCGGCCTCGAATGCCGCCACATCCGTTGCCCCCGCAGTCCGCGACATCTCCCAGCGCTTCCCCAGAATCTCCAGTCCACCGCTCTTGAACTCCGCGAACGCCTGCACAAACGCCGCGGTCTGCTCGTCCAGCCGAGACTTCAGCTCATCCACGCCCGTACGAGCCTTCGCCTCGGCTTCCCGATCAGCCAACGCGTGCTTCAGTTCCGCTACCCGCCGGTGCACGTTCGATTGGAAGTCTTTGTCCGCAGCCGAAAGATGCTTCTCCAGTTCGGTGGTCAGCTCCCTGGTCCGCTCCTGGACCCGCGCAAGCTCCTGCCGCCCGGCCCGCACGTCCGGCCGCAGCCATCCCAATACATCGGAAGCGACACCCCTTCCGCCCCAATCCTTTTGCAACTGATCACGTTCGGTCTGTACTTTCGCCAACGCCTGCGAGCGATCACCGGCAGCTGCCTGAAAGAACTTCTCGCGCGCGGCTGCCATCGACTCCAACTTGGGCGAGTGATCACCGGCCGCAACCCGCACCAGCGCCTCGTGCGCGACCATCTCCGACCGCAACTGCTCGGTACGGGCGTTGATCTCCTGCTTCAGCCCCTCGAGGCGCTGCAGCCGCGGCTCGTCATCGGCGGCCTCGGCGTCATAGTCTCGCCTGTTTCTCTCCAGCGCGGCCCGTTCCTGGTCCACCCGTTCCTCCGCGGCCCTGATCCGCTCGTCCAGACCACCGCGCACCTCGTCGAGCGCGTTGTTGTAGGCATGCCTGGTTGCCTCCAGCTCGCCGCGAGTCTGCCCGACGCGGCCCCACTTCTCGGTGAACTGTGTCTCGGTATCGGCGAGCACGCGGGCGTTCCCGTGGTCGATTGCGGCGATTCCGGCCTTCGACTCGGCCTGCAGCTGCTCGCGCCGCTCCTGCACCGCATGCTGTACCGCCGCCTCGTGCTCGGCCTTCGCGGCATCGTGCGCCGTGCGCGCCGCCTCGTAACGCGATTCGGCGTGCACGGCGGCGTCCGGCGCCCGATCCTTTTCTGCCCGAACGGATTCGAGTGCTCGACTACTGTTGTCGAGTTCTTTCACCGCGGCGTTCAGCCGTTCCCTGGCACCGATGACATTCTGGTCGCCGGCCGCGACCTCGGTTCGCAACTGATCTCGTAGCTTCAGCTCATGCGGGCTCATCGGCTCTTTGGCTGCCGGTCGCACGGGTGGGGGCGGCTCGGTGCGCCCCTGGCCTTGCGCATCGTGGTCGCGCTGGAGGCCGCTGTGGTGCTGCTCCGGAACCGCCTGACCATCGTTGTTCTCGGGCAGGTGCACTTTCGGCCGACGAATCGTCTGATCATCCGGCCCGTTCTGGCTCAGACTGTTTTTGCGTTCCGGCACAACGTTTTCCGGATGCGTGCGGGCATCGTCGTCGGAGTTGCGGTTGGTGCGGATCTGCCCGGCTTCCGAACCTGAACCGCTGTGCCCGGCCGGGCCTTCCGGCCGCGCTCCAACTGCGGGCCCGACAGCGCGCTCCGGTGACACCGCCCGCGACGCGGCCGGTGACTGGTCTTCCCTGGCGACGACCGGTCGCGCCCCGGCCGGGCCGGACTCGTTGTGCGCCGCGGTGATCCGCGACTGCGATCCGCCGTCGGATGCCGAGGTGAGCGGCGCCCCCGACCGGCCCCGTGCCGGCTCGGCCTCCGGTGTGGTTGACCGAGTAGGGAATTCGGAGCTGGTCCGGCTGCTGCTCCCCGACACCCCGTCCGTGGACCGGCCGCGGCTCTGCGAGTCCGCCCCGCTGTCGGTGGACGAGGCCCTCGATGACGGCCGCGGCTCCGCCTGACTGGGCGGCGGCTCGTGCCTGGCCGAGGCGGGTGTCTCGGACCCGTCGCGAAGGTGACTGGTCGAGCCGCGCGACTCGAACTCGCCCGAAATTCGGGCGTGCGATTCGGGCGGGGTGACTTCGCCCGGGTGCCGGGATACCGACGAATGCGTCTCGGGCCCAATCGAACCCCCATTCCTCGACACACCACCATTACGAGTGAAGTCCTTCGAACCCGATGCCTCGAGCGACCGGGACGTCGAACCTGCCGCCGGTTCCGGCTTGGCACCGAACCCGCGGGTGACCGGTGGCGGCGCACTGGACGACCGATGCACGCCATTGCCGTTCGACGCCGCCGACTTGCCGTTCGGTGTCGTCGACGCCGAAACCTTCGACGTCGATCCGTCGATGCCGGTCCCGCCGACCGAACCCGCGCGCGGCCGCAGCACGCTGGCTGCCGAGATACCGCCGGTGCGCACGGAAGCCGGTCGCGTCGAGGCGGTGTTCTTCTCCTGCACCGAGGGCGCGCTGGAACGCGAATTCTTCTCCGTGACTTCGGTTCCCGTCCCCGCAGACCGATTGTTGCCGTTGTCGGTGCCGTCCGTATGCGACGCCGACCGGGTCTGTTTCTCCGTGACCGCGTTATCGGCCGAATGGCCGCCCGCGCCACCGCGACCGTTCCCGCCGTCCTTCTCCAGCACCGCATGGTTGGAACTGCCGTCGGAGATCTTCAGATCGATCTTGCCGACGTCCGCCCCGATACCCTTGGCGTGCATGGCCTCGCCCCTGGTATGCCCGAGCGCGCCGTGTATGCCACCGAGCATGCCGCCGCCCGCCGCGCCGGCGAGCATGGCCGGATCGAACTCCCACTCCCCGGTGAGGACACCACCGGCAACGAAACCCGCGCCGGCACCGGCCAGGCCACCGGGGACACCGGCGCCGATCGCGATGCCCGCGGACTTCCACCAGGTCATGCTTTCTTTGCCGATCCAGTTGCCGAGGCCCCTGCCGATGATCGCGCCGACGGGTGCCGCTACCGCGCCGGACGCCGCGCCGACGGCTCCCGCGATCCAAATCCGCTTCAGGTCATATCCGTCGATATGCCCCTTCTTGTTTTGGATATACTCGATCAGGGTCTCGGTAAAGAGGCCGAGGCCGCCCTGTGTTCCGGCGCTGATCCCGGCCAGCTTCCACATCGGCTGCCGTGCGATCCACTTGCCGTGTGACGCGATCCGGGTGAGCAGCGCGCGGCCGATCCCCGACATGATGCCCGCGGTTTCGGCCTCCAGGGCCGGCACCATCAACGTGCCGAACAGCGTGGTCAGTGCGTACGCGATCTCGGCGGCCAGGATCGCCAGCGTGATGATGACCTGCAGCTTGGTGTGTTCGATCTCGGCGCCCATCTCGTGCGCCGATTTACTCATGCCCCTGAGCGACTGGACGAGCTTCGGGATCGACTGGTCGCCGGTGAAGAACATGGCGAACTGCTTTTTCATCTTTTCGTCGCCGTCGCCGGAATAGCTGGCGGTCGCCGTGTCACACGCTTTGTGCAGCTGGTCGAGCACCGCTTCCAGGCCGTCCGCCGCCGTTTTGTAGTCTTCGGCGAGCGCGAACATCTTGTCCTCGTCGCCTTCCGGCCACGCGGCGCCCGAGAGGTAACTGAGCCATCGCAGCTCCTCGGGCATATTGATGCTCATCGATCAGCCCCCGAGGTGCCGCACCGCGACCGGCCCGCACCGACGGCCCGGCGGAATACGCAGCGCCGCAGCATGATCAGCGGACTGGGACACGTCGAACACCTTCCCGCGCTTCGGCCGGGCATCCCCTGGCCGCCGCGTGTTCGACTCAGCGAGGTACGACAACCGACGCCGATCAGTCGCGGTCGACGACCGACCATGGCCGGGCTTGCGCGTCGTCGGACTCGAGGTTCTTGCGTTCGGCGGGCGAATCGAACGAAGCCCGTTGCAGCTCCGGTGTTTTCGTGCGCAGGTCGGGCAGACCGTCGACCATCGATGACAAGCTCGGCAACCGGGACCGGGTCTTGCGGATCGGCGCGATCAAGTCCTCGGCCTTGCGCACGACCTCGGCCGCGGCCTCCTGGGTCGCCTCGGTAACGGCATCGGCGATCTCGTCATAGCCGAATTCGTCGATGTCGTCGCCGAATTCGGTGTCGATCACGACGCCGTCGGCGTTGACGGTGATGCGCACCTGGCCCTTGGCCGCGGTAGCGGTGGCGGTGAGCGCGACCCGCTTCTGCTGCACCTCGGCGATCGAGCGAATGTGCTGGCCGACCGTATCGAGCAGATCGGCGACATCACCCTTGGCCCGTTCGTTGCTCACGTCGAGTCCTCCTGCCGCCGAAGAAATGTGTTCCCGTGATGCGTGGTGCCGCATCGATTACTTTGCGAACGTAGCACGCCGGATTGCCCGAAAAACCTTGATGACGCCGCAATTACGCCGTTCTTATGCGCCGGGCCGAGCGCTGTTACGCGGGACTTACTCGACGCTGATTTGCATAGTGTTGAATCCCAATTGGTGGCAAGTGCTCGACGCGGCGTTGCGTTACGAGCTCGAAACTACGCTGCGGAGGCTGTTCGGTGGCGAAGGAAAGGCTGCGCGTCGATGCCGCGATGATGAGGAAGAAAGAATTCGTCATATGAACGATCCCCAGCAGCAGAACCCGGCAGGGGATGGCGAGGCTGTCGATGTCAGCTTCAGGCTGAGTACTGCGGCCGCGGCGCCATCGGGTGCCACCGGAAAGCCGTCGGGTGACACCGATGAGCAAGTGGCCGTCGCGCAGGAGACACCCGCTGCGCCAGTCGATTCCGACCCATCGGCGGGGAGTGTCGGCACGACTGAACAGACGGTCGCACCCGAGGCCGCCGCCGAGCTGACGACCGACGACCGGACCGTCGAGCCGCAGTCGATCGAGGAGCAAGCGGTCGAGCTCGCCCACCACATCGCCCGCGAGCTCGGCGTGGCCGGTCCGGACGGTTGGCAATCGCTGGAGGCGGTGTTCTCGCTCACCGCTGCCGGTGGTATCGCCTACGGGCTGTACTACGACGACGCCGATCAGGTCTCCCGGATCGAACCGTCGGCGGAGGTCACCGAGCTCGTCCTGCGGCATCGCGAGCTCTCCGCGCAACTCGGCGACGGACCGTGGTGGCGCATGCTGGTCGATCTCGAGGCGACCGGCGAGGTCGAGGTCGACTACGACTACGGCGACGAGCCGTTCCCCGACGATCAGCTGCTGGCGCCCGACGCGTATCGCGCCGACCTGGAAGCGTTTCCGCGAGAACAGATCCCGGTGTGGTTGGCCGCCTACGTCTTCCACGACGAGCGGCAGTGGCGTTCGCCCGAGCAGGCCGCCGAGCAGGCCCGCACCGACCGCGAGGCGAACATCACCTCGATGCTCGCGCGCGACGAATTTCCCGCGCTGCCCGTGCTGTGGGCCCGCTGGGCCACCATCGCGGCGGCCTTCGTCGCCATCGGCTCCGGGCTCGGCCCGCGAATCCGGCCCGCGCTCGGCATTTTCGAAGGCGCGGCGCGCAGCGGCTCCACCCTGTTCGTGTTGCCCGGTGGCCGCGCGGTGCTCTCGGGTGGCGTCTGGAACGCCCCTGAACTCGATGCCGCCTACAACGACGACGACGAGCTGCCGGACCTGTACGCGGGCGCCCCGGACTGGGTGGCCAATCAGGTGCTCAATGCCCGTGCGGCCCAAGGCATGCTGTCGTTCTGCTACTGGTGGGCCAACGGCACCTGGCACCGCGGCGAATCGCCGAGCGCCGACCAGCTCAGCGCGGCCGTGCCGGGAGTGTGGACCGCGGAGACGGTGGTCGACATCCTGTGTCGGCTCTCGGGCGACGAGCCGACCGAGCAACAGCGGGAAGCCGCGGCGACGCTGGTCGACGCCGCGGAAGCCGGTGTGGTGACCCGGGATACGTTGACCGCCTTGTTCGATGAGCCGGACCACAATATCGACGGCGCCATGTATCAGCTGTCGTTGGCGGGCATCACGACAACGATCCTCGAGTCGCTGCCCGAGGATCAGGCGATCACCCTGGTGCGTCAGTACATCCTCGATCTCGGCGTCGACACCACCGGTTATCCACTCGACCAACTCGTCGCCGAACGCCTCGAGGTCGGCTGGATGGTGTTCGTGCCGACCGAACCCGGCGAAATCGCCATCGGCCGCGCGATCTTCTACATCGCCGACGACGGCGTGATCGAACAGTCCTCCTCGTCGATGCCACCGTCCACCTACTCCGCCGGGTTCGAACAGCGTTTCCAGGAGCGGCAGTCGAGGGCCGGCGTCGATCTCGTTATCTGACCAGGCCGTGATCTCACCAGGAAAGGAACACGATGGCCAAGCCGATCAAGGTCGAGCCGGACGGATTGCGCAACAGCGCAACCGATTTCGAGGCGGTCGCCGATAAGACGAAGAAAATTCTGGAAACGCTGAAGTCGAGCACCAGCAGCAAAGGCGAGGCGTGGGGCGACGACAAGAGCGGTAAGAAATTCGCCGAGGGCGACAAAGGATACAAGAAGGGCCGCGACAACGTTTTCGAAGCCCTGGCCAATGTCTCCGAGGTCTTCGCGCAGAACGGGGAAAACCTGCGGGACTCGGCGAAAATTCACGAGGAGAACGAGCGCATCCAGGTCTTGAACATGCAGCGACGGGGCTGAATTCCGCGATGACGCACGAGCTCGACTTACGATCCGGAGGCTTCTGGTGGTGAATGAATGGCTGCGGGCCGACGCCGCGATGATGATGGAAGCGATGTCGGAACAGATGCAGGGCATTGCGAAGATTCAACGTGATCGCGCTCGGCTCACGGCGACCGTCACCGCGTGCGACAAGCGGATCAGCGTGACCGTCAATGCCGACGGCATTCTCATCGAGACGCGGTTCGCCGACGATATCGGCGATCTGACGCACGCGGAGATCGCGGCGGCGATGACCGAGGCCGTGCAGGCCGCCGCGAAGAAGGTGAGCGAGCAGGGCCGCCAGCTCATGGAGCCGTTGCGGGAGCGCAAGTCCCGGCTGCCGCGGCTGTCGGATCTGCTCGAGGACATCCCGGATATCAGGTCGGTAATTCCGGTGGCGCCGCCCGTGTCGACCGCGCCGCCGAACTCGCCGGAGCGGCGCTACGACGACGACAGCGATACGGAGCCGAAAGCGCGCCGGTCACTGGTCAACGACCTCGAAGACTGAGTTCGCGCCGGGATGAGTTTATATCTGCCGCCGGAGCTGCGCTGGCTGGGCTGGATCGCGGGCGGTACCTGGCCCGACGGTGACGAGGACAAGATGTGGGCGATTTCGGCCGCCTACAAGGACGCCGCCGCCGCGCTGCGGAATCAGATCGCGGATATCGAGGACGCCAAACGCACCGCGATGTCCGCCTATCCCGAGGGCACCGGCGGCGAGAAGATCGGCGAGATGTTCGATCAGCTGCTCAAGGGCGACCAGTCGATGGAGGCGCTGGCCAAGTCCATGGAGCAGGTGTCCGACGCCGCCTTCGATCTCGGCACGCAACTCGAGGCCGCCAAGCTGATGACGATCGTCTCGCTGATCGCGTTGGCCATCGAAATCGCTTGGGCTTGGGTCTTTCCGCCGACCGCGGCCGCTGTTCAAGCGGCCGAGGAGGTGGCCACGCAGTCTGTTATGCGCGCCCTGATGAAGCAGATTCAGGAACGCATTCTGGCGAAGGTGCTTTCGGTATTCGGCACCAAGTTCGCCGGCCTGGCCAAGAATTGGATACTGAAGATCCTCGAGGCCGCGTTGATCTCCGGCACCTTGGACGCGGCCGTGCAGGTCGGGCAGATAGCCAAGGGGCATCGGAAGAACTTCGACTGGAAAGAGTTCGGGGCCGCGGTGGGCTCCGGAGGCGCCGGTGCGCCGTTCGGCCGGATGGGGGCCAACGCCCTCAACAAGTACACGACGAAGTTCTTGGGGAACAAGCTCGAGAACAAGTGGGTTCGGGCCGGTAACGGCGCGATCGTGGGAATCGGTTCCAGCCCGATCGAGTACGCGGCAGGCGGCGCCGTTGCCGCGATGATCACCGGTGATTGGCAAGGCACATTCGGTAGCGGGGCAGGGTGGGTCGGTGGCGCGGCGCGCGGCGGGATGGTCGGCGGTGTCAAGGGATACGTCGGGATCCACCGGATGAACAACAAGAGCTTCGAGATCGACTTCAAGATGCCGAAGGACGGGTCGTCGGATATCCCGAAGCGGCCGGGGTTTTCCTTCGACCTGGGTGGGCTCGGATTCAAAGGGTCCCGGGACGATGCGGGCGGCGAGCACACCACGTCGAAGAACGTGCCGGTCGAATCGAACGGATCGCGGGGTGACAGCCGCAACACCCGCCCCGCCGGGTGGACCGAGGACAGCGGCTCGGCCGGGCAGAATCGGCCTGTCAATGGCGCGGTACGCGACGAACCGGTCGGCAACAACAACTCGGGCACGAACAACTCGACCACGAACAACAACTCGGGCACGAACAACTCGAGCACGAACAAGCAATCGCCGCCGGTGACGCCGAGCAACTACCACGGCAGTCGGCCGGGAGATTCGTCCGAGTCCGGCCGAGCCGGGACGACGCAGCCCGACAATGGTTCGAAAGCCGTTGGCTCGAACCCTAATTCGCGTTCATCGAGCCCGCCGCCGAATCGCCCGGCGTCTGGCGACGGCGTCCGGAGCGAGCCTCCGGCATCCTCGAATCATTCGGAGAGCGGCGGCAGTTCGGGCAAATCGACCGGAGCGCCGCCCCCGCGTACACCGTCATCGGTGAATCTGTCCGGTGACGGCCGCAATTCGGCGGTGCACAGCGGATCGAGCGACCGGCCGTCGAGCAGTCACAGCGACGCGCCCAGTACGCGTCCGGCTCCCGGTCGCGATGGATCGGTGGAGTTCCAACGCCAGCCGGGGTCGCATGCGCCGGTCGACGGTGTCCAGACGCCGGCGCGCTCGACCACGCCTGATACGAATACCCCTGGGGGACAGCCACGTTCATCCGCCGTGTCGGAGGCGGGTTCGACGGGTCCTGGTCAGTCGTCGCGTCCGGGTGCCGTGTCGGAGGCAGGTCCGGTCGGTCAGTCGCAGCGTCCGGCTGGTTCGTCGGAGGCGGGTCCGGTCGGTGCTGGTCAGCAGCCGCGTTCGGCTGCGGAGCCGGGGCCCGGTCAGTCGTCGCGTTCGGCTGGTGTGCCGGAGGGGGGTCCGGTCGGTCAGTCGCAGCGTCCGGGCGGTGCGTCGGAGGCGGGTCCGGTTGGTGCTGGTCAGCAGCCGCGTTCGGCTGCGGAGGCGGGTTCGACTGGTTCCGACCTGTCGCGGCGTTCGTCCGTCGTGTCCGATATGAGTTCAACTGGTTCGGACTTGTCGCGCCGTTCGTCCATCGTGTCGGATGCGAGTTCGACCGGTCCGACTCAGCCGCCACGTCGACCCATGGGGCTGAATCTCGAAGGGCAGCAGCAGCATCCGCCCGTGTCGGAGCCGAGTACGAACAAGCAACCACGGTCATCTGTGCCGCCTCCCGGCTCCGGTGTCGAGACGCCGCCGGTCCGCCGCGCACCGACGCCCGATTCGGATTCGGGCAGCGTCCCGCCGAGGCAGCGTCCGCCGGAGTCGAACGTCGGCGGGACCACGCCGCATCGCCCCGAGGGCGATCGGCCGTCGCCGCGGGGATCGGTTCCGCCGGACCAGCAGTCGGACCACGGCGGGTCGCGTGGGCGCGATGCCGAGTCGGACGGCCGCGTCAGCGGGAGCTTCGAGAGCGACCGGACCCATGACGTGCCGAACGACAAGATGGGGTGGACGAAGGATGGGGACGGCAACTTCGTCATCACCTCCCCGGACGGCACCAAACACGAGATCGATGGCCACGGGAACATGACGGTGCGCCGCGACGGCGATCCGCAGGTCCTGAAGATCGGCGACGACAACGTGATCGTGTTCGTCGGCGCGGAAGGTACCGGCCCGGCGGCTCGCCCCGGGGAAGCCGCGGAAAAGGGCGCGGGTGTGCAGTCGCACACCCGGCCGGATCAGGTCTCGCACACGGTGCTGGACGGCGGCGCGGTGCAGACGAAGGGCCCCGACGGCTGGACCACGACCATAAAACGCAACGGGGCAGCAGAATTCGTCTCGCCCACCGGCGACAAGATCGTGTACAAGGTCGATGGCACCGTGATCGAATCCGGGCCGGGCAAGCCGACCGTGATCACCGGCCCCGGCGCGACCAAGCAGACCGTCGAGCACAACAACGTCGTCACTGTCGAGCTCCCGGACAACACCAGGCACTCGGTATTCGACGCCACGGAAGTGCCGGGCAGCGGGCGGACCGAGCACCCCGACCACACGGTGATCCACTTCGACATGAAGGGCACCTTGGACTTCGGGTGGCGGGATCGGCTCGGCGGCCTCGATCACGACGGCCCGCACAAGCCCGGCGTCCTGCACATGGATCGCCCCGACCGGATCACCCTGGAGTCGACACCCAAGGGCATCAAGGTGTTCGACAGCGACCAAACCACCTATGAGCGGGGTCCGAAGGGATCCGTGCACATCACCAAGCCGAACGGGCACACCGAGACGCGGACGATGAACGAGCCGATCAAGCTGGCCGACGGCTCGGAGTTGGAGCGGACGCCCAATGGCTTCCGGGTCAACCACAAGAGCGACGATTCGGTCTCCGAGATCGGGCCGCACGAAGTCACCTTCACCGACAAGGGTGTGGTCCGCGGGACACGCGGGGACGGAACGGCTTTCGTCAAAGGCACCGACGTGCATGAGATCCGGAGCGACGGAGCAGTGCGGGTCACCGCGGCGGACAAGACCGCGTGGGGCAGCAGAACGGACGGCACCAGCTGGCACGTCGACGACAAGAACAAGGTGCACGTCTCCGATCCCGATGGCAGCGTGGCGAAGCCGGCCGATCCGAAGAACTCGTATGTCGAGGGCGCCGATCTGACAGCCCATGGGCGGCCGCGTCAGCTGAAATCGGACGACCCGCTGACCGGTGGGTTTTTCGCGCCGACCGCGCCGAGCACCGAGGATTGGATTCCGTCGACGTACGACGAGGAGGAGAAGGAACCGCCGCCGGGTCCGCCCGATCCGGATCCGGACTACTGGGATCCGCGGAATAAGTACCACCGGGGTCCGCCCGATCGGGATACGGACGACTGGGGTCCGCCGGACCCGGATACGGACTATTGGGGTCCGCCGTGGCAAGGTCCGGGCGGGAACGACTACTCCGGTGGTGGCGGCAACTCTGGTGGCGGCGATAACTCCGGTGGCGGCGACTCTGGCGGTGGCGATTACTCCGGTGGCGGCGATTACTTCGGTGGTGGCGGCGACTCTGGTGGTTCCGGCGACTCCGGCGGTGGTGATTACTCCGGTAGTGGCGGCAACTCTGGTGGTTCCGGCAACTCTGGTGGCGGCGATAACTCCGGTGGTGGCGGCAGGTCCGGCGGAGGTCGAGGCGACGGCGGCGGTCGCGATTCGGGCGGCGGTCGCGATTCCGGTGGCGACCGCGACCCGTCCGGCAATGACCGGACGCCGCCGCCCGAGGACCGGCGGCCACCGCCACCGCAACCCCCGCAACTGGATCCGGCGGTGCTGTCGAAGATGCTGCAGAACCTGCACGGCGCGGGCGAGATGCCACCGCCAGATGGGGAGGGCTCGAACGGGGACGGCACGGGCCAGGGGACGAATGGCCAAGACGAGCCGTCGCCGGACTTCCTGCGCCTCGGTCCCGATAGTGGGCTGCAGTCGTCCACGCCGGATTCGAGGAGTGGCTCGGGATCGCAGGGGCCGGAAGGACTTTCGAACAAGCCCGACATGGATGCCCTGCGCTCGTTGCTCAACCGTGCCCCGGGCTTGGCTTCCGGCGGCGCGGGCCAGCAGGGGGTCACCGATCAGTCCGGCCTGCCGAATCGGCCCGGCACCGGAGTGGGCCAGGACCCATCGCGGGATTCGACCACGCCGAACAGGCCGGGCGCGCCCGGACAAACGGGAACTTCCGGCCACGACACCGAATCGGATCGCTCCGGCTCGCCGCGTGACGCGGCCCGGCAACAGCCCCATGACTCGAAAAACCTTGACGGCAAAACTAATTCGGATGCACCAAGGCAGGGAGAGCGCCCCGGCGCGGACTCGCGTGCCCCAGGTTCCGACAGTCAGTCCGATACACCAGGTTCCGAGAGCAAGTCGGATGCGCCGGGTTCCGAGAATAAGCCGGGTGCCCCGGGTTCCGAGAATCGGTCCGACGCGCCGGGTTCCGAGAATCGGTCGGACGCGCCGGGTTTCGGCGACCAATCGGACGCGCCAAAGCAGGGCGAACATCCTGGCGCCGACTCGGGTGCCCCCGGTTCCGAGAATCACTCGGGTACTTCGGATTCCACGGATTCATCGGGTCGCACCGGTACCGGAGACCATCCGGGCGCACCGGGTTCCGGTGACCGATCGGGCACGCACGGGTCCGACGGGCATACGAGAATCCCGGAGCAACACGGGAACTCGGCGTCGGGTCAGGACGGATCGCAATCGGCCATGCCGGGGCGCCCGCCCACGGCTCCGATGCAGGACGGGCACGCACCGTCCGGGTCGCCGTCGTCGCCTGCCGGGTCGCCGTCGGCGCCCGGGGCTGCGGCGTCGGCCGCCCCACCGCCCGGCGGTGTCGCCGGCTCGGGGAAGAACAAACAGTCGCGTCGGCCGCGCAAGAAATCCGACAAGCCGCGAAAGCCGCCGAAGTCGTTCCTGCTGCCCTCGCCGTTCGACGAGCCCGAGCAGCGCGCCGGCCCCGACGAAAACTCCACCGACGTCCCTTTCACTTTGGGAGCTTCGACCTCGGTGACCGAACCGGTCATCGACACGCGAGCCACCACGCAGACCACGAGGAGTACCACCGATGGCTGATGACATTCGCAACGACTGGAAAGACCTCCGGTCCGGGGCGGACCACCATACGCTGAAAATGTTGAAATTCGACGAGAAGGTCGTCACCGCTTGTGTGCAGCAGTGTTTCAACATGATCGGCAAACTGAAGGGGTATCGGGAGTTCATTACCAAAAATGACCTGAATAACTTGAAGAGTTGGTCGACGATCGAGCAGGGCGGCTTCAATCTCACGAAGCTTTTCAACGCCAAGGGCACTGAAGTCTTCGATGACCTGGACACCCTGCGCTGGACGATGGAAGATATGGGGGACACTTTTAGGAGTGCTGCGGGGAACTACCTGCGTGCGGACAACCAGTCATCGAAGGCCCTGGAGGCTGTCGGTGACCTGCAGGATCCGAAGCTTGTCGAGACGAAAGCGCCACCGAAGCCGGACGAATGGGCGCCGTCCATGAAAGGCGTACCCGAGGCGCCGAAACCCAGGATTGCCGGTAATGCAGCAGCGATCCAGCCCGAGACTGCCGACGGCTGGTCCTATAACAAATTCAAGAGTTTCAACGACGAGCTCATCGGTCGGGACAGGGCCGCATTCGACACGGGTAACCTCTATATTTGGTTGGCGGGCCAGCTCTCCTCGGATTTCTCGGATCTGAACGGCGCACTGAAGGGCGTAACCGCAGAAATGTGGGAGGGAAACGGTGCGGACAAAGCGATGAAGGCAGTGCAGCGCTTCACCGACAACACACTACCGTTCACCAATAGCTTGATCGATCTCGGCAACAATCTAATATATTGCGCGCGGTGGTTGTACGACACGAATGCCATGTTGCCTGCCAAAAATTGGGACAACGATTGGACGACTACTTATAACTACTCTTATGACAACGAGGTGAATAATTGCCGCGAAGTCTATAAGAAATACTATATGGCCGGAGTATATGGCGCCGTAGCTGCGATGCCCGGCATTCCTATGGCTCCACCGCCGAGTCCGCCGCCCAATAATAATAGCAATAACAACAATCAAAACAATAACAATCAAAACAATAATAACAACGGAGGTGGCAATAATAACAACAACGGAGGCGGCGACAACAACATCGATAAGAATAGCCCCAATTACAAGGCTGGTTTTGAGGACGGCCACAAGCAAGGCCTGATCGACGGTAAGAACGGTAACGGCGGTGGTGGCAACCAGGGCGGTGGTGGCAACCAAGGTGGTGGGGGTAACCAAGGTGGCGACAATCAAGGTAGCGGTGGTCCGGGTCCCCAAGGCAGTGGTCCCGGTCCTCAAGGCAGCGGCAGTGGACCAGGTGGTCAAGGCAGCGGTCCCGGCGGATCGGGCAGTGGCATCGACAAGAACAGCCCCGAGTACAAGGGCGGTTTCCAGGAGGGCCACGACAAGGGCGTCGCCGAGGCCAAAGGCGACGGCAGCAAAGGCGGTGGTAGCGGCAGTAGCGGCAACGGCAGCCCTGGCAGTGGCAGCAGTGGCGGCAGTGGCAGCACCGGAGGTCCGGGCGGCACCGGCGCGGACAATCCGCACGACAACAACAAGGCGCAAACACCCGACCGGCCGATCAAATCGGTACCGATCCCGCCCGGCAAGCAGCCCCCGAAATCACCTGACGAGCTGCTGAAACAACTGCAGGACGGCAAGAATCCGTTCAAGGATCTGAGCCCGGAGGCGCTGGAGAAGATCGGGAAGGATCTGCTCGGTGGCCTGAGCCCGGAGTTGCTGAAGCAGATGACCCCGGAGGGCTTGCGGAAGCTGGGGGCGGATCTGGTGTCGAATATGACGCCAGAGCAGCTGAAGAAGTTCGGCGCGGACATCGTGGGCGGCCTCACCCCCGACGGGGTGAAGAATCTGAGCCCGGAAACGTTGAAGAACTTGGATGCGGAAACCGTGCGGAATCTGAGTCCGGACACATTGCGCGACATTGCGCGGGTACTGCCGCAGATCCCGGGCGGTACGGATCTGCTCAAGACGCTGACCGACGGAATGAATGGATTCACGAAGACAATCGGCGACGTCGTCAAGTCCGGCACCGACATTCTCGCGAGTCTCGCGCACAATCCCATGCTCGGTATCCCCGGTATCGGCGAACTGCATCCGATGAACGTGGACAGCGCGCTCCCGAACGAATTCGCGGTGGCCCTGCACAACGGTGCCGGAATCCCCAGCGGTGGCCCCGGTCCTGGTCCGGGTCCCGGTGGCGGCGAATTGCATCCGCCGGTCAACGCGCACTCGGCCCCGGTGGAGGCATCGAGGTTGTTCCCGCGGGCGGCAATTCAGTCCTCCCTCGACGGACACCAGACGCTGACGTCGTCGCAGGCGGGCTCTGCCGGTATGCCCATGGGCCCCGGTCCTGGTCCTGGCGCGCATAGCGCGAGCACGGAGTACAAGCGCGGTAAATTCCTCGACATCGCGGAAAACATGGATGAGGTGCTCGGGCCGGACATTTCGCGATCGAAGCCGGTGGTCGAGCCGTGACCCAGCAGTGGGAATTCACCGCGCTCGAATTCATGGTGCTGTGCGACCGCTACCACAGCGGTTCGCTGCCTCGGCCATTCCTGTTCGAGAGCGACGAGGTGATGCTGGCCGACGAACTGGAGCGGCGTAAGCACCACACCTGGGAAGATCTGCGGCGTCGGCTGGACGGCTCGTTCGACAGCGTGATCGAGGTGCTGAATTCGCCCGAACTGTATGTGCTGGTGAGTACCTGGGACGAGAAGGACGGCCTCAACATCGAGAAACAGCTTCGCCTGCACGCCGCGCGTGCGGGCGCGCTGGGGTACCTCATCCGACAGTCGCCTGCCAAACTCACCTTCGACTCGCCGATGGTAACCATCACCGAATGCCATCCGCATGACCTGGTCGCCGCGGTGGTGCGGGCGCTACCGAACGTGGAAGCCGGTCGGCAGCGCGACATTCCGATCGTGACCGACTCGCTCGACCAGGACGAGCCGAGCTGGGGCGCCGACTTCGTCCGGGACGACGTCGAGGACCGGCCTGCCTACCAGACGCGGCAGTTCTACCAGCGCCGTGCCGATTGCACCGGACTCATCACCGTGGTGCAGGGCCGGTCGAAGTACGGCCCGCGCGGGATTCACGAGACGGCGTTGGTGTGGCGCGACGTGACCGACGACGGGCGCTACGTGTGGTCGCGGGACGAGACGCCGATCGCCGTCGGCACCAGCAGGCGGCGGCTGGCCGAAAGACTCCAACGCGAGACCGACCACCTGATGGAACGCCTCGAAACTCATTGGGAATGGGGACGTCCCGACGACCGGTACTGAATGCTGATCAGCACGACAGGAGAGTGACATGTCCGAAGGCAGGATCCGCGTGGACACCGCGCGATTGCGGCAGGCCGCGAACAAGATGGATGGTGTCGGCCGCAGGACCGGCGACATCATCAGCACGTTGAAGAACAACCTGAATGTGCAGGGCGAGGCGTGGGGTAACGACGACTACGGCGACAAGTTCGCCAAGGGCGAGAGCGGCTACACGAAGTCCTCGAAGAACCTGCTGACCGGCGGCGACAACATGGTCGAGTCGGCGGGCAAGTTCAACAAGGGCATGAACGATGCCGCGAACAAGATGGACAAGATGGACGGTGCCTCCTGACCGCGAACAATTCGCACTTATCCCGCTAGCTCCTTGACGAAGGGTGCTGTGCCGATACGTAATACCTATCGTGACAGCATCCAGTCGCGGTGGGCCCACGTCCGGGAGCGCGGCGGAGTTCGCCATGGACTCCACGCTCCCTGGTGCCGGCACATGGGGATTCGACGCGCATCGGCGTGGCTGGGAGGCGGAGTTCGGCCCGGGGCTGCCCACCTTCGACGCGGACACCACCGAGGACTTCCGGGTCCGGGCTCATGCGGTCCTGATGGGCGACGTGTTCATGGTCGATATCCATGGCGCGTCGGGCATCTCGACCGCGCGCCCGTCGGAGGAGACGGACAAGGAGATCCAGCTGTACGTGGTGTCGCGCGGCGCCTACACACTGCCCGGATCAGCCGGTCGCAGTGCGCACACCGTGTCGGCCGGGCAGTTCCTGCTCCAGCATTTCCCGCGACCGCCGCAGTTGGACATGGCACCCGGCACCGCGGCGAAGGTCGTCGTCACCACGCCATCGCCCGCCCTCGAACCGCTGCTCCGGAACCGGATGATCGCCGGACCGGCAGACTCGGCCGAGCTTCGGCTGCTGCTGGCGCACGCGGAAATGGTCCGCGCGACGATAGCCGACCTCAGTCCGGCCGGTGTGGAAGCCGCAGGCAAAGCCGTGCTCGAACTGCTCAAGGCGGTGGTACTGGGCTGCTTCGACGACGTGGAACCCCGACTCACGCCCGCCCTCGCCCAGGCGGCGAAGGACATCGCGGACCGCAGACTCGCCGATCCCGAACTCTCCCCGACGGTGCTGGCCCGCGAACTCAACGTCTCCGTCCGCACCCTGCAGCGAGCATTCGCCGCGGAAGGTGAATCGGTGGCCGCCTACATCCAGCACCGCCGCCTGCAGGAGGCTCGACTCGCCCTCACCTCCCGCAACCGACTGAGCGTCTCCGAACTGGCCGCCTACTGGCAATTCTCGGACCGAAGCCATTTCATCCGAGCCTTCAAGAAGGCATATGGCCTGACTCCAGCCGAATATGCCCGCGCCGCATCATGATTCGATTCCGCGGGTCAGTTGAGGGACTTCAGCACGCCGCGGTCGAAGGCGATCGTCTCGTCGAGACGGCCCTGTAGCGCCTTGCTGGCCCAGTCCGGGTTGGCCAGCAGCGCGCGGCCGACCGCGACGAGGTCGAATTCGTCGCGTTCGAGGCGATCGAGCAGCTGATCGATGCTCGCCACGTCGGCCTGCTTCTGCCAGCCCGCGGCGCCGACGAATTCCTGGTCGAGCCCGACCGAGCCGACCGTCACCGTCGCCTTGCCGCTGAGCTTCTTGACCCAACCGGCGAGATTGAGGTCGCTGCCGTCGAATTCGGGCAGCCAGTAGCGGCGGGTGGAGGCGTGGAAGGCGTCCACGCCCGCGTCGACCAGCGGTGCCAGGATCTGCTCGAGCTCGCCCGCGCTGTCCGCGATCTTGGCCTGGTAGTTGCCGGACTTCCACTGGGAGAGCCGGAAGAAGAGCGGGAAACCGGGGGAGACGGCGGCACGCACGGCCTCGACGATCTCCACCGCGAACCGGGCCCGTGACGCGGGGTCGCCGCCGTAGCCGTCGGTCCGCTGGTTGGTGCCGCTCCACAGGAAGCTGTCGATCAGATAGCCGTGTGCCCCATGCAGTTCGGCACCGTCGAAGCCGAGACGTTCTGCGGCCGCGGCGGCTTCGGCGAACGCGGCGACCGTATCGTCGATGTCGCGCTGCGTCATGGCTTTTCCGGTCGGGTCACCGGAAAGGCCTACGCCGGAAGGGCTTTCGGCGGGCGGCTCGGTCGCGGTGCGCGCGACACCCGTGTGCCACAGCTGCGGAATGATCTTGCCGCCCGCGACGTGCACCTGCTCGGCCACGCGCGCCCAACCGGCGAGCGACTGCTCACCGTAGAAATGCGGCACGTTGTCGTAAGCACCGGCCGCAGCCCGGTTGATGTAGGTGCCCTCAGTGATGATGAGACCCACGTTGTTGGCTGCCCGGCGAGCGTAGTACTCGGCGACGTCGGGGCCGGGAACACCACCCGGCGACATGTTCCGAGTCATCGGCGCCATCGCGATCCGGTTCGAAACGGTCAGACCGCCAACGGTGAACGGCCGATCCAGCAACCGCCGGATCCGAGTGGTGTCTACTGCCGAGGTCATATCGTCTCCAGTGTCGGCGCCGAGCGGATGACAGCACCATGGTCGGTTGCGGTAGATGGAAGAGCAGCGAGCCTTCGAATAGTTGAGCAACTCAAGTGACTCATCGACAGTACAACCGCAAGTGCTTGATTCTGTCAAGCATTACACCGTGTGATGCTGGCCCGATAAGCTTGAGTTCATCAAGTATTCGGCCTACCTTGACACTGTGCCGCACTCTTCACCCACGCCCTCGCCGACCGCAGTCGACGTCATGGCGACCCTCACCGACTTCTGTCGCGTCTATCAGCAGGACTTCCTCACCGCGGCACAGCGCCTGGATCTGACCTACAGCCAAGCCAAACTCGTCTGCCTACTCGCCCAACCGCGCGCGATGCGAGAACTGGCCGAAGCCCTCTCCTGTGACGCATCCAACATCACCCTGCTCATCGATCGCCTCGAGCAACGCGGCCTAGTCGAACGGCACCCCGACCAAGCCGATCGCCGAGTCAAAAAGGTAGTAGCCACCCCCGCCGGCACCGCCCTCGCCCAACAGGTCCGCGACGGCATGCACGGCGTCCACGCCGCCCTGGAAACCTTGACCCCAGCCCGCCGCCGCAACCTCCAGAGCATCCTCGAACAGCTGCATTCCCATATGACAACCAGCCAAGACTGACTTGCCCCAGTGCGGGTCGGCGACGGGGCAATCCAAAATTCCTGTCGCCTACCCCATGTCGAGCGTGGGGTTCGCCTGTACGAATCGACCGTGCCCTCGGACGACCCGGTCGGCACCCGGGTGGTCCTCGGCAGGCCCTGATTGCGCAGTGGTCGACAGTTCCCGGGCGGGTGCTACGGATCGGTTCGGCGGCCGCTGACGAGGGGATGGCCGCCGAACCGGTCCTGCAGCAGGTCAGTGCCTTACAGAGTGACGCTGACCAACTCTCGTGGTGCCGCGGTGTGCACCGAACCGTCCGCCGCGTTGTGTCCGACCAGCGGCAGTGCCGCTTCGCGTGGCGTCGGGGTGATGGACTGCTCGGTGCGCGGCAACGGAGCGAGCACCTGCTGCAGCGAGGCGATCAGCGCTGCGGTGGGTGTCGTCTGAGGAGTGCCGTCGAGCAGTTGGGTGCCGGTTTGCATGGCTCCACCGGTGCAGTCGCGATCGGGACCGTGCTGGTCCTGCTCGGCGCGCAGCGCCGAAATGATGTACTCCGCTACCGGATTGGCGTTCGTCTGCACCGTGTTGTTATTGATGTTGATGTTGATGATCGGCACCACCACGATCAGCACGATCGGGATGATGAACAGCAGCGGCACCACGACCACCATGGGCAGCGCCAGTGCCGCCAGTGCCAGGGCCACGATCGGTACCGCCACCGCGACCAGCCCGGCCAGCGCGAATCCGCCGACCGCGAACGCCGTGACCGCGGCAGCCGCCGCACCCAAGACGAACGCGCCGAACACCGGAATACCTATCATCGCCACCGCAAGAGCCAGCGCGGCAAGGAGAATCGGAATACCGCCCGCCAGTAGCGGCCCGCCGACGACAACCGCCGTCAGGAACGCCGCACCGGCCGCGATCACCGCGCCGACCACGGCCGCGCCTGCGGCCAACGTAGCCAGCGCGGCCAGGGCGACCGCGACCATCGCCAGCAGACCCAGCACGAGGGGCACGCCGATCGCGGCGGCAACGGCACCGAACAGCACCGCAGCGCCGACCACCGCAGCGCCCACTGCGAGACCACCGATCAGCAACGCGCCCAACACAATCGGCGTACCGATCACCACGGCCGCCACCGCGAGCGCGGCCACGATCGCGGCAGTCACGGCACCGAGGGCCAGCGAACCACCGATGGCCACCGCAACAGCCGCCAGCGCGCCGAAGATAAGCGCCCCCAGCACGATCGCTCCGCCGACCGTCGCGGCCGCCGCAGCCAACGCGGCCAACAGTGGCGGTCCGCCGATGATCACGGCCGCGGTCGCGAGTGCCCCGAGCGCCAACAGTCCTAGGACAATCGGACCGCCGATGACGACGCCCGCAGCGAGCGCGGCCAGCAGTGCCGGTGCACCGATTACCACCACCCCGACCGCCAATGCGAGCAGGCCCAGGGCGATTGGTCCGCCGATGACGACCGCGCCGACGGCGAGTGCCCCGAGTGCCAGTAGGCCCAGCACGATTGGTCCGCCGAAAACGACCGCTCCGATCGCGAGGGCGCCAAGTGCGAGCAGGCCCAGCACGATTGGTCCACCGATCACAACGGCGAGTACACCAAGCGCCAGCAGCCCCAAGGCGATCGGTACGCCGACTATTAGTGCGCCGACCGCGAGAGCACCCAGTCCCAGCAGGATCGGTCCGCCGATCACGACTGCGGCGACGGCGAGTGCGCCGAGTGCCAGCAGGCCCAAGGCAATGGGTCCGCCGATGACGACTGCGCCGATGGCAAGTGCGCCAAGTGCGAGCAGACCCAACAGGATCGGTCCGCCGATCACGACCGCGCCGACGGCGAGTGCGCCAAGTGCCAACAGCCCCAGGGCAATTGGCACGCCGACGACCAGCGCACCGAGTGCGAGTGCACCCAGTCCCAGCAGGATCGGTCCGCCCACCAGCACCAGCACGGGTATCACCGCCATCAGGACCGGCGCGAGCAGCATGGCTCCGGCGATTGCCAGCAGGATGACGATGCCGAGCGACAGAATGCCGCCCGCGATCACGGCGACGAGTTCGCCGAGCGTCGGGATGCCGATCAGCAGGATGGCGAGTGCGACGAGGCCGACCCCGACCACGGCGATGCTCGCCGCGCCGATCACTAGGGCCGCGAAGCCGAGGATCGCACCGAATATCGGTGTCATCAGCAGTCCGGCGACCACCGGTGCCAGCGGACCGAAGATCAGGAACGGCAGGCTGAGCACCGCCGCGACGAGCACGGTGGCGACGGCGAGGATGCCGGTACCGATGGCGAGCACCGGAATCGATGCCACGGCGACGATCACGATGGCGAGTGCGGTGATGGCCCACGCGCCCAGGACCGCGCCGAAGGAAATGACAATGGCCAGGGCGGCGACCCCGAATATCAACGCGGCGAGCGGGATGGTGAGCAGCCCGAGGGGCGGGAAGACCAGCATCGGGGCGAAGGCGAGCACGGCTGCGCCGAGTGCCGCCGCGATGGTCAGTCCGAGGCCGGTGAGGGCGAGCGCGCCTCCGATTCCAGCGAGGAACAGCAAACCGGCGATCGCGGACCCGACGACGTTGAAGAACATGGTCGCCAGGAACGCGCCGAAGATCAACGGTGACAGCAGCACGAAGAGCGGCGGGTTGAGCAGGATGAGCCCGATGGTGTCGATCCCGAGCACGCCGAAGGCGAGGAACGGGATGGCCACGCTGGCCGCCGCGATGGCCGTCGCCGTCAGGCCGGAGCAGCCCATGGACCACAGGACCACGCCCGCGGTGCCGACGAAGGTGGCGGCGACGACCGCGAGCGCCACCGCCGCGACGGCGAGACCGCCGCCGATGGCCACGATCAGGCCGAGCGGAATGGTGATCAGTGCCAACGGTGGGAACAGCAGCGTGACCACGAACAGCGCCGCGAGGACAGCGAACAGCACCAGGGCCCCGCCGACGATGATGATGCCCGCACCGGACACCGCGAGCAGTCCGCCGATCAGCGGTCCGGCGAACAGCATCGCCACACCGAAGAACATCGGCAGCGCCGTGAACAGGGCGAAGGACAGCGGAGCCAGCAGCGGTCCGAGGAAGGGCACCAGCAAGATCAGCGCAGCGGTAATCGCGAGACCGGCCAGCGGAACTACGTGCTGCACCAACTCGACGGCCGCGTAGACCGCGGCGATGAACGCCGCACCGATGAACCAGGCGAAGATCGCCGCACCCAGCACGAGCACCCCACCGGCCAAGCCGAGCACAGTCGCGCCGATGACGAACGGCGCGGCGAGGATGATCAGGGGCAGCGTGATCGGCAGTGTCACAACGGTCAGCACGATGCCGATGACCAGCAAGACCGGCAGCGCGATCAGCGCGGCAACGATCAGCACCGGAATCGCGAGCAAGATCAGGACGGCGATGATCGGCAGCGCGATGATGGCCAGCGGCAACAACGCGAGAGCCGGGATCATGAACAGCCCGGTGTGGTTGAGCGCGAGGCCGACCACGTTCCGCAGATCCTTGCGTACCGTCGACAACAGATCGTTGGCTGTCGGTCCGGTCAGCAGGGACAGGAACTCCCGAATCGGATCGGGCGCACGCAACACTGTGCCGAGCGCTTCGATCAGTGGCGCACCGAGGTCGATCAGATCGGGCGAGATCGATCGGACGAATTCGCTGACCGGATCAGGCAATCCGTTCGCCTTGCCGGCGAACGAGGTCAGCAGATTCCGCAGGCCCGCACTCGGATTCGGTCCGCTGAGCGGGAATCCGAAGGCTTCGGCGGCCTGGACGATCAGGTCGTCGATGGCGTCGCCGCCTGGCTTACGCTGGCCCGCACCGGCCATTTCGGTTGCGCTGGTGACGAATCCGAGCAGATCGTTGATCGGCTGGCGCAGTGGTCCGTCCGGGAAGGCGGTGTCGGCAAAGTTCGCGATCTGGCCGAGATCGAGCCCCGATCCGGTGATCTGGGCGACGGTGGCGGCGATATCGGACACCGGTTGCGATACCGGCCCGAGGAGATCGGTGATGGCCGGTGCGACCGACGTCGACATGGGCGCACTCGTAGATGTGGGCGCACTCGTCGAGGTAGCCGCGCTCGCCGGCGTGCTGTCACGCATCGGTGCGCTCGGCGTCGCTGCGGGTGCCGGACTGCCCGCACCAGCGGCCCACGGGGCGGTCGCGGTGCCGATCACCGACAACCCCGAGTCGATCATCGAGCGCGTGCCGGGGTCGAGATGCTCGTAGGCCGTCGTGCCGAGATTCGACAGGATGTCGCCGACCTCGCCTGCGCCGATCGGGCTGGGTGACGGCGGTGCGTCGGCTGAGGCATGCGCACCGGACACCATGACGGTGGCCAGCCCCGCGAAGGCCGCGGCGGCGCTCAGTCCGCGCCGGTTCCGGCTGGTTTCCAGGCGGTGCTTTGCCTGTGCCTTGGTCGTCTTGATCTGACGTGTCTTCGTCCGCATTGTCGAACACCTTTCAATCGATCCCGGCGAACCGGGTGCTGGTTTTACTGCGGTCCGGTTTCGCCCGGTCCGCAGTAGGCGCGAGATGTCCCGCCGTTGGCCCCGAGGGTGATGCCGATGTGGCTGTGCAGAATGCCCACCACATCCCGGCATCGGAGGAAGGCATGGAGGTTTTGCCCCGCTCCTGGCTGACAGGAGAGCGTCAGCACGTTCGGTACCGAGTAGTCGACGGCGCAACCGGGTGGCGGCGGATGTGCCGCCGCGATTCCGGCAAAGGGAATTGCGCCCAAGATGCCGACCGTGACCGAAGTCAAGGCCAAGCATTTTTTTGAATGGTTTCGATTGTTCTTCACCGTAAATATGGTGGTGCGCGTGGTTCGCGCCAGTCAAATATCTAATTCGGACAAAACGGCAGATGGCCAGGTAGGGTCCGTGATTGAGTAATCGCCAGCATATTATCGTTATATTATAGTTAGGTGGCGACGGTTGAATTATTCATTTGCGTACGTTCTCGAGTAGCCTGTCTGGCTGTTCTTGCATCAGGCGATGCAAATGCGTTATTCGGCAACGTCGATGAGTGACTATCAAATGTCACAATCGTTCGCGTCGATATCTGGGTACGTTAATAGTAGACAATTGTCCGGAGGGTTGGTCGATGCATTTTATCGCATGGTAAGTCTAAGGCAGTGGCCGATATTCCGATGCCGAATTACCGATGGCGCGAAAAATCGCGACCGCACCGATGCGGTCGGTCAGGAAGTCTGTGCCTAGATCGCGATAGTTATCGCGTGCAGAAATGGGTCGGCGGGATCCGCTCGAGCGACCGTGAATGTCAGCGGTGCGGATATAGCGGAATCGATCGCCTGTCCGACCGCGCCGGCCTGCGGATTGCAGTACTCGTCACTGTCGGCGTGCCGCGCGGTGAGCGCGAGCAGCAGCGCGGCCACCGCGAGCGCGACCAGACCGGTGGCGCCGACCAACAGCAGCCGCCACGCTTGTCTCCGGCCTGCCACCGCGCGTGCCGACTCGGCAATGAACTCACGCGCGAGGCAGTTCAATGAGTTCGTCTGCGCGTCGAGTTCGGTCGCGGTGTCCAGGCGGCATTTGCCGTAGAGCAGCCGCGCGGGGTGGCCACCGGCCGACCAGGCGCGCGCGTCCTCCTCGACGCGTTGGCGAGCCGGGGCGAACTTCGCTTCTTCGGCAAGCCACCCTGTCATCCTCGGCCACCCCGTGAGCAGCGCGTCGTGCAGCAGTTCGACCTCGCCGTCGTGCTGGATCAGCAGGCGCGCGGCGGCGAACCGGTCGATGATCGCCGCGGTGCGTCGCGGGTCGGCGGACTCGCTGACGAGGATCTCGTAGCGGACTCGATTACGGACGGTGGTGTGCGGTCCGACCAGCGTGAGCGCGATGAGAAGTCTTCTGGCGGTATCGCGTTCGTCGGTATCGAGCTCGGACCACACCCGTTCGGCGGTCGCGGCGACGGTGCCCGAGACGCGGCCCGCGGCCTCGTACAGGTCCAGTGTCAGGGTCTTGCTCTTGCGCTTCGACCACATCTCCCGCAGTACGTTCGACAGCAGGGGCAGCAGCGCGGCCCGGCGATTCGGGGACGCGGCGGCGTGGA
The DNA here is from genome assembly GCF_042727395.1 of Nocardia sp. NPDC060255. NCBI lineage: Bacteria > Bacillati > Actinomycetota > Actinomycetes > Mycobacteriales > Nocardiaceae > Nocardia > Nocardia sp. NPDC060255. The sequence goes on from NZ_JBHXAU010000007.1 coordinate 326,661, forward strand.
CATCGGCCAGCAGGACATCGACGAGGTGCGGGTCCACCCGCAAGCCGAGCGCAGCGGCCGGGGCGGTGATCGCTTCGCGCAGTTCGTCATCGGTCATCGCGCCGAGCACCATGGACCGCTCGGGCAGTGCGGCCGCGAGCGGTTCGTAGTCCAGGAGGTCGGGGACACGATTGACATCGAGGACCAGCACAACCACATTGGCGGCCGCCAACCCGCGCACCGCGTCGAGGAAGAGACTGCGTTGTGCTTCGTCAGCGCACCGGGTGAACAGTTCCTCGCCCTGGTCGATCAGGATCAGTCGATTGCCGTCGCCGGAATAGGGGACGGTGCGTAGCGCGGCGAGGGGATCGGTGCCGAGGCTGATCAGGATCGGCGTGCGGGATCCCGGATGGGCTTGCAGTCCGGCGGCCAGCAACGACGACTTGCCGGTGCCGGGATAACCGAGCAGCAGCACCAGTGACGTGTCGCAGGTCGCGGCGGACTCGACCAGATCGGTGAGCTGGCTCAGCGCCGCGTCGCGACCGAAGAACAGGTCGGCGTCCTCGGCGCGGTACGGAGCGAGGCCACGGTACGGCTCGCGGTTCGGGTCGCACGCAACGGCGGGGCCGTCCGAGCGAGACGTCGCCCACGTCTCATGCCAGTTCGCCAGATCGAGGAGCGACGGATCGAGGCCGGCCGGTGCGGCACTGCGGCTGCGGACCGCGGTGATCAGCACCTCCAGCACCGGGCGCACGGCTTCGAAAGTGGCGGGCACCCGGTCGGCGCGGCGCCACTTGCTGATCTGCTGCTCGGTGACGGTCGTCGCCCCGTTGGATCGGGTATTGACCGCGCGGACAACGGATTTCGTCGGAGGCGCGCCCGCCGCACGGAAAAGCAGGGTCAGCCGTTCCCCGAAAAGCCCCTTCCTGTGGTTCATTTCGCTACCCGAGCCCGGCCGATGGCGTTTTGCTGATCGTGTTCGCTACGTGCGTCGAGCATCTTCGGAACTCCTTGTGCTGGCTTGATGGTCAGCGAGGCTTGATCCGTGCGCGCCCGCCGACCTGGTCGGCCGGTGGCGGCTGCCTCCGAAGGTGTTGTGAAGTCTCACAAAATATACAGATATGTATTTTATTCAAGTATGTACACTTTTCCGATGGGTGCGCAACGGGATGACGATGAGATGGACGTCACTGGCCCTCGTGACCGGCCGTTATCCCGCAAGCGACGGCAAACTCGGGACCGGTTGCTGAGCGCCGCGTTGGACGCGTTCGCCGAACGGGGGTTTCACGCGAGCTCGGTGGAAGACATCTGCGAGCGGGCCGGCATGACGCGAGGCGGCTTCTACGGCAACTTCGCCTCCAAGGAAGAGTTGTTCCTGGCGCTGTACGAGCAGCAAACCGCCCACCTCCTCGACGCGATCAGCACGACCCCGCGGACGGAAAACACCGTGGTGCAGGAGTACGTGCCCGCTTTTCTCGAGAAGATCCCGCAGGATCGCCGCTGGCATCTGGTCAACACCGAATTCGCCCTGCACGCACTGCGCGACCCCGCCGCAGCCGCCGTCCTGGTAGAAGCAACCACACGCCTGCGCGCCCGAATGAGCAGCCGCATCAACGACGCACTCACCAAGGCCGGCCTACGCCTCACCGTCCCCACCGACACCGTCGTCCGCTGGCTCTTCGCCGTCCGCAACGGCGGCCTAACCCAGTCCTACCTAGAACCCGACGTCCTCCACCCCAACGAACTACTCGACCAACTAGCCCAACTACTCCTAGTCGTAGCCACCCGCACAACCGACAACGATTAGCCCGCCAGCCCGACGCCGCAAGCGGTGGGCAAGGACCTTGGGGCTGCTGGCCGCGATCTGGTCGCAGATGAGGCCAGCACGGCCAGTCCGCGCCCTGTGGGAAAGTCTGTTCCCGCACACGCTCGCGTCCTAGGTGCGGCCTATCAACGGCCGACGCAGCCGCCGGAACAATTGGTAACGGGCAGTTCAGTAATGGCGATCGGTTCTGTCGATTCCGAAGAACTGCGCGATCACTTCGGCGGCGACCAGTCCGCCGCCGACCGTCGTATCGGGGAGCAGACTCCGGCCGATGGGGCCGGGGATTTCGTGCTTTCCGCCGACGACGGTGTAGCCGGTCACGGGCTTGTGTCCGGGTTGGCTGTATTCGGTGCGGCCGACCCATCCGCTAGCGGTGTGGAGCCACTGGAAGACGGGTGGCGTTTCGATGCCGTTGCGGGCGGCGAACCACCGGAGCGTGTCGGGGAATGACAGATGCGGTCCTTTCCCGAAGAGGGCGCGCTGCTGAGTCGGTGAGATCCGGAATCCGACTGTGCCGCCACGCCATAGGGCGAGGGGATCGGCGGTGCCGTGGAAGGTGAGCACCGGCACCGGCATTGGTGGTCGCTCGCTGCAGACCCGGTTACTCGCCGCAGGGAGGGTGCTGGAAATCAGGGCGGCACCCGCGAGTAGGTCAGGTGCATCGCACAGTAACCGGATCGCCATCTGCCCGCCGAGAGAGAACCCGACGACGAAGAAGCGACGCGGGTCCAGCGACCAGGTCGTGACGAGGTGTTCGGCCAAACCCCGGAGATATCCGACGTCATCGACGCGCTTGATGCGCCGCGACAGCATCACCGCCTTGCGTGCCGAATTCCACTCGCGCGCAATGCCATCGGGATAAGCGACGACGGCACCGCCGTCGCGGGCGAAACTATCGAACGATCTCCCGGAGTATCGGCTGCGCATCGACTCCCCGGTGTCGCGGAATCCGTGCAGCACAAGCACTAACGGAGCGCCGGGGGTCACGACGCTGGGACGCACCAGAGTGTGGGTGCGGTAGTGCTGATGGTCAAGGGCTTCACGGGTGACAACGACGTTTGCCTGGCGCGGGCGTATCCACACTGGCGAGCACCTATCTCGAATCAGTGGAGGGTGACGGGGAACTCTTGGATGCGTCGGAAGAAGATGGCGCGTCGCCATTTCAGGTCATCCGGGTCGACTGCCAACGCGATGTCGGGGTATCGAGTGAGGAGTCGGTCGACCGCGATGTGGGTGAGGGAACGGGCTAGTGGAGCGCCGATGCAGTAGTGGATGCCGTGACCGAAGGATAGGGAGCGGCGTGGTTTGCGTGTGGAGTCGAAGGTTGCTGGACACGCGTTGGCTTTGCTGTCGTAGCCGGCGGCGAGCAGGGAAATCCAAATCCATTCTCCGGCACAAATTTTCTGACCGGCAAGGGTGATCGGTTCGGCGGCCACGCGAAGCGTTGCCACCGGCTGCGGCGTGTGAACGCGCAGCGCTTCCTCGATGACCGGGGCGAGAGCCTTGGGGTCGGCTTTGACGCGCGCCATTTCGGTGGGGTTGGTCAGCAGAGCGTAGACGGTATTGAGAATCATGGACGTCACCGCTTCGTGCCCGGCGAGGAGAACGATCGAGGCGGTCGAGGTGGCTTCTTTGAAGCTCAGCTCACCGCGTCGATGCGCGGCGGCGAGTGTGCTGAGTATGTCGTCACGCGGCGCGAACCTTCGCAGGACCAGATAGGGGAGTATCACCCTGGCGAATCCGATTACCCCGGCGCGTAATTCGGGCAGGCTCGAGGAGAGGAAATCGCCGAGGGCGTACGAGGATCTGGTGATGATGGCGGCATGCCGGGCCGGAACTCCGGTGATCTCGGCGGCGATCTGGACCGGCAGCGGGATGGCGAAGGCGGCGGACAGGTCGACCGGCCTCGTGGCGTCCATCCGGTCCAGCAGCGCGTCGGCGAGGCGGGTGGCGCGGGGCGCGCGGTCGGCGACAGCGCGCGGGCTGAACGAGTCGGCTACGACGCTGCGTAGCCGGTCGTGGTCGGGCGGCTGGGACCCGAGCATGTGGGTGATGATGTGCGAGTTCGCCCACCGGTTGAACCGGCTCCGACGGCTCAGGCTGCTGGTGTCCGGGACGTACGAGCCGTTCATGGTTTCCGGCGTTTTGATCACGCGGGTATCGGTGAACACTGCCTTGGCCAGCTCGTGGCTGGTGATCATCCAGCCGCTGACTCCTTGTGGCGCGGTGAACCGGTGTATCGGCCCGCTTTCGGCGAGCTGATACATGCTTTCGGCTGGCGCCGCGAAGTATTCGTCGTCGAAGGTCAGGTGCTGAACCGGTTCGGCGGTCACCTGCACGGTTCTACCATGGGCAGCGACTCGGTGCCGCTCTAGGCCCGCAGGCATGGTCCTGGCCGTGATCGCACTGCCGAACGCATTGTGGCTCAACGAGTCTCGAGGACCCTACCTCGCCACGACAGTTCCTATGCTTCCGCCTCGACCGGAAACAGGATGGGGCTGAGCAGGTATCGCCCGCGTCCGGGGGCTGGTTCATTGGTCATGCGTGGCACGATCGCCTGCCGTAGCTCCAGGATGAGTTCCTCGAGCTCGGTGTGGTCCAACCAGAGCGCATGCTGCCGGTAGCCAACGAGATCTCCTGCCGGATCGGCGTTTTCGCGGTCGAGATACGCGGTGAACTCCGAGATCAGCACAGCCATCGCGGTGACGAAGATCCGCCGGTGATCCTCGATCGTGGCCGCTGCCGCCTCGTCGGCGCTGATCGTCGCCCGGTCCGCACGTAGCCGATAGTGCCGTTCGACCGCGCCTCGCACCCGCCGCTCCTGCGCGACTTCCAGGATGCCGGCCGCGGCCAGCGCCTCGACGTGCCGGTACACCATCGCTTTCGAAACCCCGGGCAGCCGGGCGCACAGTTCGGCGGTGGTCAGTGTGCGGCCACCGCGCAACGCGTGCACGATCCGCAGCCGCGCTGGGTGCGCAATCAGCTCCAAGGCATCCACTTCTCAACTATCTCATATCTTGCTAACGTTCTCATTAAACGAGAAAGGTTGAGCGATGACGAGACATACCGACCCGGAGACCGTGGCGAAGACCGTGCTGGCGATGCTGCGGGAGGGACGCTTCGATGATCTCGAGGAGCTGTTCGCGCCCGTGCTGGCGGCGGCGGTGTCGGCTGACACCGTCCGGACCGGGTGGACCGGGGAGATCGCGAAAACAGGCCAGGTACGTGCCCTCGGCGAGGTGCTCCTCACCCCGGTCGATGACCAGCTCACCCGGGCGGTGGTGCCGCTGCACTGCGAGAACGGTGAGCTCGAGCTACGGCTCGCGGTCGACGCGGATGGTCGGCTGCACGGCCTGCGGCTCGCACAACCTGCCGAATCAGCTTGGACCCGACCGAGTTACGCTACACCACGCCGGTTCACCGAACAGGACATCACCCTGGAATGCGGACCGCTCACTGTCCCGGGCACGCTGACCATGCCCCGGGGCGGCCGCGACCGGCCCGGGATCGTGCTGATCGCTTCCGGACCCAGCGACCGCGACGTGACGGTGGGTCCGAACAAGCCGTTCAAGGACCTCGCGTGGGGTCTGGCCAGTCGCGGTGTCGCGGTGCTGCGGTTCGACAAGGTGACCCATGTGCACACAAGCTTGGAACACGAACCCGGCGGCACCATGGTCGAGGAGTATCTGCCGAATGTGCTTGCCGCAGTGCGGTTGTTGCAGCAGCAGCCCGGAGTCGACCCCGCCCGGGTCTTCGTGGCGGGCCACAGCGGCGGCGGCAAGGCCGCGGTCCGCGCCGCCGCAGCGGATCCCTCGATCGCGGGTGTGGTGATGCTGGCCGCGGACACGATCCCGCTGCCACGCGCCGCTGCGCGCATATTCGGCTACATCGCAGGCATCGACCCGGCATCGGCTCTCGCGCACAGCACGGAAACGATTGCCCGGACCGAAGATCCGGCTCTGTCACTCGAAACCCCGAGCGCGGAACTGCTGTTCGGCTGGCCTGCCTCCTACTGGCTGGACCTGCGTGAGTTCGATCAGGTCGCCACCGCCGCGTCCCTCGACCGGCCGATCCTGGTGCTGCAGGGCGGTCGTGACTACCAGGTCACCGAGGCCGACGACCTGGCCGGGTGGCGGGCCGGACTGGCCGGAAGACCGGGCGTGACCATCAAGGTGTTCGCGGCCGACGACCACATGTTCTTCCCCGGCACCGGCCCCTCCGTCCCCGCGAACTATCAACTGCCGCAGCATGTCGATCCGGAAGTGATTGCCGCCATTGCGGATTGGCTGGTGCCCGGCGCGGGTCGCGGCCCGATGTCCCGGCTACTGGCCCACTTCGGTAGGTGAGCACAATGACAAGCCCGGGTAACGACCGCGTTGTGTCAGCGCGGACACACAGTGGACGTCGTTGAGCGAACAGATTATTCGAGCCCCGAACCGAAGAATTGGCGGCACACCACAGCAGCCACTTCGGAGGAAACCACATGTCGAAACTCACCAAGATGATCAATACCGCCGCCATCGCGATTGCCGCCGCCGCGGTGCTCGGACTGTCCGGGGCCCCGGCCGCCACGGCACAACCCGCGGCGCCCGCCCCTTCGGCGTCGGCGCCGGTACTCGCGAAAACGCAAGGCTGGCTGAACATTTACAGCGGGCAGGCGCCGCAGGGCACCAATGCGGTGCAGCTCAGGGTGACCAACGATCCAACGGTCGGCCCGCGGGTGACCGACCGTGACGGTCGCTCGCTCTACCGCTTCGACAAGGACACCGCCAACCCGTCGAAGTCGAATTGCAACGGCGACTGCGCCGTCACCTGGCCGCCGCTGCTGGTCAGCCGCGGCCAAGCCCTGTACGTCGATGGCATCGACCCCGCGCTGACCGGATTTGTCGAGCGCGCGGACGGCTCGTGCCAGATCACCGTCGGCGGGTGGCCGGTCTACTACTTCTCGAAGGACCGGAAGCCTGGTGATCTGCTCGGTCAGGGCGTCGGCGGCACGTGGTTCGCGGTCGCACCCACCGGTGGCAAGGCGCTGGCCAAGTAGCCGTTCAGCCGGCGGCGGCGCGCACCAGCGCCGCCCGGTCGACCACGGTGATGCGGCCACGGGTCAGCGCAAGGATCTCGCGCTGTTGCAATTCGCGCAGCACCTTGTTCGTCGTGGCCCTCGTGGTGCCCGCCATGGACGCCAAATCGTCTTGGTTGAGCCGGATCTCGGCAACGGGATGCGCGCCGCCATAGATGCGGGCAAGGTCGACGAGTCGTCGCACCACCCTGGTTTCCACCGGTAGATATAACGCCTCGAGCACCTGCGCGGACAGTCTGCGCACCTGAGCGGCCAAGGTTCCGATGATAACCTGGTCGATCTCCGGGTAGGTCTGCCGCAGCGTCGTCAGCTGCGTTCGGCTCAACGTCAATGTTTCGGCATTTTCCACCGCTTCGACGGTCGCGGTGCGGCGAGAGTTGCTGTCGGCCACCGCCAATTCGCCGAATGAGTAGCCCGGACCGAGCATGGTCAGGGTGGCGGTGTTCCCGAACGGCGTGGCGACGCGAACAATGAGCAGGCCGGACTTGATCAGATGCAGGCAGTCACCGGGATCGCCTTCGTGGCAGAGGATTTCCCGGCGTTTGAACCGGCGCGGCGTGCACGAGGCAAGGATGTCGCGCCGCTCCTCATCGTTCAAGCCACGCAGTATCTCGAAATCGGTGGTCACCGTAGTCCATCCAACACATAGCAGGTCACCGGTTCACTCCGGCCTTTGACGGTCACCGTGCCACGGCCGCGCACCTGTGCGCGCGGGCCCAGCTGCGCATAGGTCAGCGAGCCGATGACCACCGTGCCGGGTTCTGCCAAACTCTCCAGTCGCGCAGCAAGATTCGTGGTGTCACCGATCGCGGTGTAGTTGCGCATCTGCTGCGCGCCGACGTTGCCGACCAGCGCCGGACCGGTGTTGACGCCGACCCGGAAGCGCGGCCAGCCGGGATGTTCCTGCACCGTTTCGGCGACCACCCGCTGCAGTTCGAGCCCGGCTCGTGCCGCCCGCAACGCGTGATCCGGCTGGTGGGTAGGCGCGTTGAACAGGGCCATTACCGCATCGCCGACAAACTGCACCACTGTGCCGCCCTGCTCCAGGATGACCGGCACGATCGCGCCGTAGAACGTATTGAGCATGTGCACAACCGCTTCCGGAGTCGAGGACTCGGCGAACGGCGTGAACCCGGACAGGTCGGCCATGAGCACACTGACCTCGGCTCGCCGGCCACCCAGTCCGGCCCTGGACGGGTCGGCGATCAGCGCGGTCGCCACCGCGGGCGACATGTAGGACCGGAACAGCCCGTCGATCTGCTGATATAGGCGAGCGTTCTCCAGCATGACCGAGGTCCGGTCGGCGAACGAGCGCAGCATCGCCAACTCGGCGTCGCCGAAATGCCCGTCCGCACGGCGCACTTCGAGGACTCCGGCCTCGCTGCCCTTGACGACCAGCGGCAAGGCCACCGACCCGGGATCGGCGGCGCGGCCGTCGGGAAAGGTCATTTCGCCGTCTCGAATCAGGCCGAGCCGAAACCGATCTCGGTCGAAGGCCGCCGACACCAGCTGCAGCACCTCGTCGAGCAGGTCCTCCTCGCGCCGAATCACGTTGGAGCGCTCGCCGATTGCCGCCAGCGCGCCGAGCCTGCGGACCTGCTCACGTTCGCTGCCCAAGGCGTGGGCGCCCTGCTGCAGCACCGCGAGCTGGCGCTCGGTCAGCCCGAATCGCTTGGACAGCCGGACCCCGACCGCGCCGAGCGGCTCGGTCGAGACCACGCCACCCTCGGCGCGCTCCCGCAACGCATCGACCATCTCGTTCAGCGCGTGCGCGTAGTCGCGCTCCAGCCCGGCCACCGTCTGGCGCAGCGTGACACTGTCGAACAGGCCGAGAGTCGAACCCTCCCGGCGGAATTGCAGGTGCGCGCTGGCCGAGATGAGCACGAACGCGGCCAGCATCAGCACATGCCATTCCCACCACGAGGTGTGCCAGCTGCGCCCGAAGCCCACCGCGAAAAGCGCCTCGGCCAGCAGCACAAAGGCGGTGAGCACGCTGAGCAGCATCACCCCGCGCCGGCGCAGATACTGCCGGGCATACCCAAGCGCCGCAACGAAATAGCACACCGACCCGAGGAAGGCCACGCCGATCAACGCGCCCCGCGCCTCGGCCGGATCGGGTGCGTGATCCAACGGCGGCAGCTGTGCCATCGAAACCACTGCCCACACCCCGAGCAGCAGCGTCGGCAGCGCCGACAACAGCCACGCGAACCGCTGCAATCGGGCGGCCGCTGTCGGCCCGAATTCCACCGACGACGCCAGCGCGGCAAGACCACCGAGCCCCAGCCCGACCGGGACCGCATAGACGAAACCGGCGTTGGGCGTCAGCAGAATGACACCCGGCGTCGCCAACGCGTGCAACGCGAGGAATCCCGCGCTGAACTGGAACATCAGCGACACCAGAATCAGTCGCGCGTCAGCACGCATCCGAGCGGCCCGAAACAGCATGGCGCCCAACGCCATCGCGATGGCAGCAGTAGTGAGCACCAGCCAGAAATGGCCGCCTTGGTGCTCGTAGTCATGGTCGAGCGCAGGCCGGGAAACCAGCAACCACAACCCGAACGCCGGCAACGACACGTGCCCTAGCCACAGCAGAATCCTGACCCTCGACACCACCCGAACGTACCGTGCGGCGCGCTGCTCCTCAGCCTTCGTCCGCCCTTCGACGGCCGGAGCACGGTCTACCCGCCGCATCACATCGGGTCCAGATCCAGCTTCCCGGCACCAGACGGGACGGCGATACCACTGCTGTCACCTATCACCCAACGCGGTGACCGGCTCGACCTAGGCGGAATCTTGCGGCGAGTTCACTGCTCGGGAGGCTGGTCGAAGGTGACCGTGATGTCTTCGAAGTCCTTGTTGCGCTGGGCTTGTGCCTGATCGGTGTACGTGCGCCGGTCGCCGGTGGTGAGGCTGACGTTCTCGGTGAACGGCGCCAATAGGGCACGCGGATAAAGCTTCTCGATCCACACGACGTTGATCTCCGCGCACAGCACGACCGAGAACGAGGCCAGGTAGAGGAAGCCGAGAAGCCCGAGAACGACGGCGAACACACCATTGGTGTCCGACGAATGATTCACCACCCGACCGACATACAGCGAACCGAACCGCTGCAGCAGTTGCCACGCGACGGCGGCGGCGACCGCACCGGGCGCGACCTCCCGCCAGCGCAGGGGTCGGGCGGGAGCCCACTTGAACGCGATCGCGAACAACCCTGCATTGAACACAACCGACGCCAGCGTAAGCAGCCATGCGAACCCGAAACCGATATGCCACGCGGCCCCGATCCGCGACAACACAGTCAATCCGAGGATCAGCGGCCCCAGGATGAGCAGCCCGATCAGTCCCCGCACTCGGACGATGAATGGATTAGGCCGCTGATTGACAGGCACGGCCCAAGCGACGTTCATCGCGTTCTGCACCGCTACCGACACACCGAGCCCACCGAACCCCGCAACACTGATCCCGACGATCAGCCCGACAGTGCCACCGCTGAGCCGCTCCGGACGGCTGATTTGATCCCCGATCACCGGAAACTGACTCACCGCCGAATCGAGGATGCGCTGCTGCAGATGCGGATCGGCCTTGAGAATCACACTGAGCACGGTCGTCAAAATCAGCAGCAGCGGAAACAACGACACAAACGCGTAATAGGTGATCAAGGCCGCAAGGTACCCACCCTGATCATCGACGAACTTATAAACCACCGCCAGCGGAAACCCCACCCCACGATGCCGCTGCTGAAACCGATCGACTCTGGCAACCAATCCAACCCTCATCCCTCGCGACGCGCTGTCCGATGGCCGTGGCACACGCCCGACCCGAGACGCCCGCAACACCAGCATCCTCGCTTATCCCCGGCCATCAGACGCCGAAATCGCCGCACACCTCAGCTGCCGCCACCAATCGCTCGCACCACCCGAGTTGTCGCGCAACGGAAGTCCCAGAAGGCCCGCCGTGGTTCAGACCGGTCTGCGCTCAGCGCTGGTCCAGTGAGGGGAACGCGGTTTCGCGCATGATCAGCAGTAGCGCGGCGGCGACGGGGATGGCGAGCAGCGCGCCGACGATGCCGAGCAACGCACCGCCGAGCAGCACCGCGACCACGGTGACGAGGGCCGGGACCTCCACCGATCGGCCGATGATCCGAGGGACGAGCACATAGTCCTCGACCAGCCGCAGCACGATGAAGAAGATCACCGTTGCGATGGTGACCGGGACCGAAACCGTCAGTGCGACAAGGGCGACGATCACCCCGGCCACCGTGGATCCGATGACCGGAATCAGGTCGAGCACCGCAACCAGGACGGCCAGCAGCAGGGGATAGGGGACTTCGAAGAACAGCAACCAGATAAAGGTGAGTGCCGCGGTGATCAGGGAAATGATCAGGTTGCCGAGGATGTAGCCGCCGACTTTGACGAAGATCTCATCACCGATGAGGATGGCGCGCGGTCGGCGCGAACGCGGAAAGAGCCGGTAGATCGCCGCGCGGACCTGGGTGAAATTCGCCATGAAATAGCCGGTGAGTACCGCGACGATGACCGTCCCGCTGATGATGGAGAAGGCCAGTCGCCCTGCGCCGAGCACCCCGTCGGTCACCACCGACGAGTTCGTATCCAGGGTCTTCTGCAACTTTTCCTGCAGATGGAAGCGCCCGTCGAGATTGTCGATCACCGGATAGCGCTGACGCAGATGGTGGAGGTAGTCCGGCGCGTTGTGTGCCAGGGCACCGCCCTGATGTACCAGTGGCGGGATGGCGGCGGCGAGGAATCCGGCGAACAGGCCGAGCCCGACCAAGAACACCAAAGTGACTGCCGCCCACCGCGGGAACCACGGCCGGACCAGCCACGAAACCACCGGTTCCATCCCGATGGCCAGGAACAACGCGATGACCACCAGGACGAGCACCTGAGTCGCGGCGAGGACGGCTTGGATGGCGCCATACGCGACCGCCACGCCGAACGCACCCATCAGGCCGATCATGAACGGTGAGGACCGGTCGAATCGGCGCCCCGGCCGCCCGAGCGGATGATCTTCGGTGCTGGCTCGCGCCGCCGCCGCTTCCGCGGCGATGATCGGTTCCCCCTCGTCAGCCGAGTGCGGTTGAGCGACCATCTCGCTATGGCCCTGACTCGCCGCTTGCACATTTTCCTTGTCGGCCATTGCTTTCACCTCGCTGGTCCCCATCGGCCGCCGAGCCGGGTGCATCGGAACAGGTGGGCTCCGCCGAACTACCCTGAGGCGCTCGGTTGAAACGCCGTAACTCCTCGCTGCCCCCAGTTGGCTCGGCGCCGCGGTACCCACCGTCGCGCGACTACGCTGCGACCCGGGGGCAAGGACCGTTACCCGGCCGGCGGTAGCTCACGAACTCGTGACCGGCGTGATTCCCCTGAGTGATCCTGACGAAGTAGCCGATTCGCGTGCGCTCGATGTTGCGCTACCTGCGAATCATGTTGGGGCACAATGTGTTTAGCACCCGGCCTGAACGATGGGTAGAACTCTTTGAGATCACCTCCCTCCCTCACCTTTATCTTCCCGCTGGTTGAGGTCGTCGAAATTCTTCCCGAGGAAGTCAGACATGCCGTGGGCTCTCGTGCAACATGCCCTGAGCGTGCCCTTGGACTGGGTGACGACCTCTTTGAGCTTCGCGGTCCAACTCTCGAGGTCCCCGCACATCGCCTGCCGGCTATACGGGTTGAACCCGATGGCGCCGTAGAGGAGGTTCAGCGTCTTGTAGAAGGGCTGGGCGAAACCCACTGCTGGGTAACGTGATAGAGCGACGACATGGTGTCTGCGCGCAGACACCCTCGACGATCTGGAGCAGGTCGCTCGGCGATTGGGCAGCGAGGTCCAGGTTGTCCCAGGGCGCACGGAACCGGACGGCACCCAACGGGTGGTCACCAGCACGCCTGTGGGGCAGGCGGTTTGGCGGGCTCGGCAGCAGGGCCTGCCGAACTGGTACTACCGCGACGATCCAGACAAGAACCCTGCCCGCCGCGCCGTTGTCGGTGACCGAATCGCGGCCGGAGTGGCCTGGTTGGAGGTGGCTGGCGACCCCGACCAGTTCCGCGGGCACATCGGCCAGGAGGCTTTCGACCACCTACCCCTGCGGTTCGTGCCCGGTGAACCGGGGCTGCACGCGGTCGCTGTGCGTAGCAGCGATGGTGAGGAGATCGTGATCCGACGCACCCCAGTTGGGCAGGACATGTTCTGACGCGGTGGAATCCGTTCAGTCGCGATATCCGACCGCTGTGACGTTCGGACATCCGTCATGCCCGCGGGTTCAGGCGGTCATCGCAACACCACGCGGCGAGATCGACTGCGGCGCAGAACATCCGATATTGCCGATTTCAGTACGTCAGTCCCTATCAGCTGCCCGTCCTGACCGCGCGGGGCTGCACGTACGCAGGCAGGAGGTGTCCACAGGACGGCGCAGCCAGTTTCGACAACGTCTGCGCTGGGGCAGGTGCGAAAGTCTGAGGCATCCAAAGGCTCGGCGGCACCGAATATGCAGGTAGCTCCGATACGGACCACGCGTATCGCCACCGTCCACGATGAATGCCAAGGAGGCAATTGTGAGGGTACGCCTGTCCGCTCTCCTCGTAACCGGATTTTCTGCGCTGCTGATCTCCGGTGTGGCCTCGCCGCACCTGGCCTATGCGGATACCAGCGCCGCCGACAGAGCCGATGAGTTGGAAAACTCGATCAGCAAAGCCAAATGGGGGCAACTCGTAGATCGCTTCTGCAAGAAACCCATCAACCCGAAGGATAATCTGAAAGCTTCGAGGGCCGATTTCAGCGATGCCGGAATCAATGCCTATGACAAGGCGCTTCACATGAGTCCGCTGGAGCTCACGCAGGACCCGTACAAGGTCGCTCGCGCGCGGACAATGGTGGATGGCAAATACGGAAATTTCGCGCCGACCCCTGGTTTTACGGATGAAGATACGCTGCGGTTATGGCGGGCTCTGGTTTGTGAGGTTGCTGCTTACAAGCGTCAGTGGAACAACGAGTTCAAGGCTGCGACCGAGAAGTATGGAAAACAGATGAAGCCAGAATACGAGGATGATGAGGCCGTCCTCAAACTGTTCGAAGACAAGTATAAAGCGATGGATGATGCGCTGAAGCTCGCAGGTAAGTAGTCGCAGCACCCTGCCGCTCCGCGCGGCAGGGTTGCTGCAATTGGTGCGGTGGTTACGGGGTCCGCGCGGGTCATCGCTGCGATGTGGCCGGGCGCCTGCTCGATAGTCTCGTTGACGCCGTCGAACGTGCTCCGCGTGCGTCGGGTGGGCAGTGCGGTGGGGTATAGCTGAAGCGTAGAAGGGCTCAGGAGCGAATCCGAACATCTAACACGCGTCGAACGACCAGGTAACCGCAGCCGCTGATTGTGGCCGCCCAACTAAGAGCGGTCTTCGACAGATACGTTTGTACGGGCCCGTGTTTCGGCGTAAATTGTGCCGTTTATCCACACTGCGGCCTCAAGAGTGTGCGTACCGGTCCTGAGACCGGTCAGCCCACGTGGGATGAGGGCGGAGCGTTTAGTGACGGACCAGTGGCGCACTTTTCCGTCACATTTCAGTTCGGCTCGCCATGGAATCGTCCAGCTCTTATACCCGTACCCTACTTTTATTGATGCGTCGTTCCCGTGCGGGGACGAGCACGAGGCGGTGCCGGAGATCTTGTCTTTCAAGGTGTAGCGCGTGCCGTCGACCTCGATGTGCACGGGCGGAAGCCTATCCAGTGTGATCGTCGCCCAGGTCTCGCTTTCGGCGTACGCCACCGTCGGGGGCATAACGGAGCCCCCTACTGCGACAACAGCTGCTGCAATCAGCGAAGCGGTGCACGCGCGGTTCATTGACATCTTGGTTTCCTGTCTTTGAAGGCGAGCTCGTGAGTCCAATTCACCGTACTTCTGAATATTCGGACGTGTGACCAGCCTGGATGGGTTCCCCCGGCCGGACCGCTGCGGCGCGACTCGAGGTGTCTGCGTCAAGCGGGCAGCAGGGCTTCCGCGGCTGGTTGCAATGTCGGCCGAGGCAAGAATCAGGGCCGCACGAATGCCCGGTCTATAGCCGATGTGCGAGCGTTCGACCGACCTTGATCAAGTGGTCGGCCGGACGCTCGGAGAACATCTGATCATGCCGATGAGGCGACGTTTTCAGTCAGCTGGTTGGGCTCAGATGTCCGTGGGGCTGAGCAATTTCCCGAAGGCTTTTTTGAAGCCGGTCAGCCGCATCGTCCACATGTCCGTGGCAGTCAGTTCGTTCTTCTGCATCGTGGGCGATGGCGTTGTTCCGGCTTTCCCGATCAGCTGTACCAAGGCCTGGTAATAGTCGGCCCGGACCTGGGGGTTCTCACACAGCTTCTTCCTGCCTTCGTTGGTGAGACCGGCTTTATCGGTGAGGTCGGCAGGCTTCAGGACTTTCAGACGAGCCTCGCGTATCGGGTCCTTCGGTGCGTCCGGCGTGCCGAAGATGACCGGGAGAGCGTCCTTGTACACCTTGTCGATATCAGCCAGCATCGTCGCGGTCATCGTGTCCTTGGTACAGAACGCTTCGGAGATCTTCTGATACTTCGCGAACGGGATGACCTCCAGTTCGCCTTCGTCGTCGGGCAGTGGCACCCGGAGCAGATACGCATACAGGGTCTTGTCGTTCGGGACCGGAGCCGCGGAGGCGGTTCCGGCCAGGGCTGGGACCCTGGGACCTTCATTCGGCTGGCGTGGCGACGCCGCGACAGTGGCTCGCGCATTGCGATGTCCGCTCTATGCCGCGGAGCGCGCGCTCCGAGCGGAGTGACCACCTCGGACTGGCTGGCCACCAACGCTTCTGAAACGTCCGCTTCTGCCGATGTGCGCGCGGCGGATCGTGTAGATAGTGTCCGACTCGTCTGGCTGGCCTACCGAAGTCCGGTCCTGTCCGGCTCATTGTGACGTCGTGGTGACAGCCTGTGTTGAGTGACATCCTGAGTCCTCGAGTTTGGCATCTGATTCCACGAGAGCGCACCCTACGGACCACCACCAGCGATCGTGGCGTCGGTTCTCTCTTGATTATTTTCTTTCCATCCGCGCCGCCTTCGGCAACGAACATCAATCAGAAGCCCATCGCCTGCCTGGCCGAACACTGAGTGCCGGGTAGCGTCCGGGCTGTGCGATTGGCTGGTACTGACATAGACCTGGATGCCGACATAGACGAAGGGAAGCCGAACGTGCTCGCGATAAGAGGTGGCCTGCTTGCCGCTCTCACCCTGACCGCCACAGTATTTCTTGGCGCCCCGGCAACTCACGCTGACGTGGACTATGACGAGGCTACGGAACAAAGAATCGCGGCAGGGGTACTAAATTTTCGTTGCAAGGACAAGGGCGACCTTGATGTCATCGTCGTCCCCCTCGACGATGAGCCCGAATACACCGGCGCCGTCGTCGTCGATGATAACGGTAAGCCTTTCTTGGACCATGGTGATGTCATCAAGGTCGACCTCGTCGATGTCAACGTGGCGGACCCAAAACCCTACGAGCGTGATGGCCTCGGCTCGAAGGAGCGCACGCAGGCGTGGTACGCCCGGCAGGTCGACATTGAACGTTCGTACAGCCCGTATGCTCTAAAAGGTGGCGGAAGTGCGGAAGACAGCGCACGGCAGGATCTTTATCGCGACAACAAGTACAATCCGGCAACGCGCAGGCAAATATGTGGGGACGTGCAGAAGTATTCGAACAGGGTCACCGATTTTATTCGTGCGCGAAAGGGAGACATCAAGGACTGTTGCGCGACCGAAGTGGGTTTGGCGAAATTCTTGAAGGATAAGATGAGGGCATTCAGTGAGAATGATAAGAAGGAAGCGCTGGGTGTCTACAAGAAGGAAGGCAGTCCACTTGTGAAGGCGTCGGAATGACCCTTGTCCACTCGTTGATCTGAGCGCGCACATGCCGCATTCCGCGCGATCGACTGATCCGTTACCGCTGCCCACCGGTGACCTCACGAGCGCCTGGAATCGCCGATTCCAGGACGTTCGGACCCATGACTTCCGGACGCACCACAAGCAGGTGCCTGGGCGTGTGTTGTAGGGCCGGTCCGCCTGAGCGTCTTGGCTCGCCCAGGACCTCGTTCATCGCGGCTGGTTCGAACGGTTCCGGTGTTCGTCGAGGCGTTGGCGCTGCCGGACCCCGTATGCCGCTTCCTTGACCGCGGTGTCGTCTTCGAGTCCGGATCCCAGGGCACCACCGATGGTCGCGATGGACGCCAGCAACCAGGCCAGGGTCAGGTAGTCGGCAAAGCTCACTGCGTGCCCCAGAACGTGCGCGAACAGTTCTGGGGGAAGGGTCAGGCATGCGGTGCCCAGCAATAGTCCGAACAGGGCTACGTGTAAGACAGCAACGCCGGTGACCAGCGTGATGACGGTCGCGGTGTTGTACAGCACCGATCGCTCGCGGTCGGACGGCGATGTCGGTCGCTCCCACAGTTCGTGGTCCAAAATCAGCCACAGGATCATCGCCACGATCGACAGAATTGTCGCCGCGCTCATGCGCCAGGGGCCCATGGTGTCGGCGAACATCCAGATAGTACTGGTGGCCAGCGCGACCGCGCCTGTGGCGAAGGCACCGACGAGCACCTTCGAGAGTCCGGTGACCAACCGCCACGGCCGGTTGGCCCGCACCATCCCGGAGAGCAGGCGTAGTCGTCGCAGTCCCGGCGGGGTGAAGTATCGGGTGCCCCCGGGGATCTGCGTCGAGGGGAACTGCCGCCCGGCGCCGGCCGGGGTGAGTTGCGGGTCGCCGCTCATGTGGCTGATCGCGAGTTCGGTGACTGTGTGGAGGCGTTGTTGGAGGCGGAGCCCACCCACTCCGGGCACGGAGATGAGCGCGAATCGGTGGTCGATGCTGACCTCGGCCACGATTGGCAGGGTGTCCGCACGTCGGGGCAGATCGGTGAGGTAGACAACGAAGTCTTCGGGTTCGGCGGAGGGATCGACGGTGTCGATCACCTCGGCGAGATCGGCTTGCTCGTCGGGGAGATAGGGCTTGGTGCGCACGCCGGTTGTCCACTGGAGCCCAGAACGGTCACGGCTTCGCAGGCGTGCGGGTAGCGACTTTGCGAGGTGTTCGGCGACAGCGGCAGGTTTGCCCGGATCCGCGATGAGCAACACTGAGACTCGCTGATCAGTTGGGCCGTCGTCCTCGTGCTCGTTGCCGTCCATGGCGGTCGCCTACCCGTGCGAGCTGCCCTGAAACGTTGAGCCGGCCGAACTCTGAACCCGACAGCGACAGATCGATTAACGGCCGCAGGTCCCGGACCTGCGGCTGTTCTACGAGTTCGGCGGGAGATCCGTCGGCTCCGGCTCGTTCGTGTTCTGTTGCGGCTCGGAGCTTCTCGTGCGGAAGTTCGCGCCTCCGGTCCCCGGCCGGGTGGTCGAGTCGGCCGAGGCCTGCAGTGGCGGGAACGAGATGGCCTCGGGCGGTGGGGTTTCGGTGCTGCGCAGCAGCAGATCGCCGATGACCCAGAGGGTTCCCTTCGGTCCGCGGATCTCGAGCACGCCCAGGGCCCGGATGCGATGACCGGTGGTGCCGCCGTTGGCGGTTTCCATGGGGGTGCCGAAGCGCAGGAGTTCGCGGCGGTTGCTGGTGACGGTGCCGGATTGGCCGTGGTCGGCGTGCTCGCCGGTGATCGGGGTATTGAAGGTGCCGCGCTGGCCGCCTTCGCCGGTGTAGCGGACGTTCATCCCGAATGCGGCGGCCGTGGACAGGGTGTTGTCGACCTGGGAGCCGAAGCCGTCGCCGGACCATTCGACGCGGTGGATGGCGGTGTCCTTACTGGTCTTCTCGATGCGGGGCGAATACAGGGTGAACTTGATGGACGTCGTTGTGTCGTGGTCTTTTCCGGTGTGCGGCGCGGGATCGGGCCCGCCTTGCGGCGCGGCGGCGGTCAGGAAGGGCGCGGAGGCGGCGGGGCCGTGGACCGTGAGACGGCCGCTCTCGACGAGGGTGGTCAGGCGGATGAACATGCCCTCCGAGGAGCGGTTGGCCAGGGCCTGCCCGCTCGTGTCCAGGGACGGGTCGACCAGCCGCAGGGCCTGGGCGAGCTGCCCGACGCCGCCGAAGTCGTAGATCTCGATCGGCCGGGACGGTAACCAGGGCGGGCCGCCCAGACGGGAGCGTATGTCGTAGCTGATTGCGTCATCCTCGCCCGGAGTGGCGGGATCGAACCTGTAGATCGCTGGATTGGTGTGGGCGAGAACCGAATCGTCCGGCGGCGTCTCGGAGGTGTTGAACCGGATCAGGACCTGGGCGGCGCGGGTGGTGCGGCCGACGCTCAGCGGAGGCGTGGTCACGTGCGAGACATCCAGGGGCGGTAGGACACCCAACGCCTGACCGGTCGCGGCCAGGCCGTCGATGCCGCGATGTACCAGGTATGTCAGTAGCGCCTCGTCGAGGCGGCGGGATTTCACCTCGACGACGTATCGGTAGGGCACGGGGAATTCGCTGGTGTTGCCGAGAGTGCTTTGCCAGGAACGGATTTCGCGGCTAGATTGCTGAAATTCGTTGACACTGCTCGTGCGTTGCACCGCGAGGTCGAACTTCGGGCGGTGCCCGTTTATCTGCCCGCCGAGGATCCCATCGACCTGATGCCCGCGGGTCTGCGTGGTGGCGACACGGGTCGCGCCACCCAGGGCGGCGCCGTGTCCCGTGGAGTGACCGAAGATATTGTCCAGCCCGGACGTGGCGGTGACTCGTTTACCGCGCGCCTCGGACCACTTCCCGGCGGGGTCCGGGCGGGCGGAAAACTTGACCTCCACCAGCCGTGGCCCCAGCCAGCTCGAGCGATCGATGAAATGAAACACCGCCCCCTCGTCACCGGCATTCGGCAGGGTCCGCAGGCCCAGCGTGGTGGTGTGCTCGTTGATCCGAGTCAGCACGCCGGGCTGATAGTTCACCGTTCCGGGCGTGGTAGCCCGGGGTGCGTGTTCCTCGATCAGCTCCCGCGCCAGATCCTGCAGGTCGTTGCGACCGCCCTCGAGATGCACGTCAGTGACTGTGCCGAAGCCCAGCTTGCCGCTCTCGACGAAAGCGGTCGGCAGCCGGCGATCGGGCTCGTTCGCCTCGGGCACCTCGTAATCGGTGCCGGTGATGAGGCTGTGCGCGGAGACCAGCGCGAGCAGATCGGGGTGGTTCTGCAGATCGTTGTCCACCAGCAGGAACTCGACGGCGTCGGGGATCTCGATCGTCCGGGTGCGCTCTCCGCGCATGCCTCCCGGGAGCACGCCCCTGGCGAAGTTACGGTTGCCGACCCGCACTGTCACGACGTAGTGCGCGGTCGCGGAGAACCGGTGCACCGGGGTGGTGTCCTCGGTGGTGACCCGGAAGACGCCGGAATTGTCGTTGGTGGTGGAGCTTTTCGTGCTGGTCGTGTTGTAGTGGTAGGCGCCGCCACCGACGACGCTGCTGTGGTAATCACCCTCGGAACCGGTATATGTGGCGCCGGTCCGATGACCGCGCTGCGCGGACTCGGTGTGCGCGGAGCCGTTGACCGACTGCAACCAGCGTTCACCGTCCATTTTCGGCGGCTGCGACAGCACCTTGACGTCGGTGAGGTACCCCGTCATCTCGACGGTGATGTCGGTCCCCGCCAACGCTCCCGGCGTGTTTGCGCCCTCGATCACATACGAGTCCCGGAACGTCCGCAGCGCGTTGGCATTCACGTGCTGGGGCGAGAGCGCGGTGTGCGTGAGCTCGTGCGCCATCGACTCCGGATTCGTCGCCGGTTCTCCGACCGCGGTGCGCCACACCCACCGGCCCATTCCGGTGGCCTTGTCCACCGCCCAGTGCGTGCCGTCGCGCACCATCTCGCGCGTCAACTCGCCCAGCGCCGACCGCATCGAGTCCGTATGAGTCTGCGGCTCAGTGTTATTCGTGTCCGCTCGAGCATCGGCGGGATCCGGGTGCGACTCCTGGTGTTCGGCGTCGTGGGGGAATTCGCCCGGGGGAGGCAGGGTTCCGCCTTCGAGGTCGCGCAGGAACCGGATCGCCGGATCGGTTTCGGTGTTCCAGAGCGGAAGCTCGTATTCCTCGGGGCCGTCGGCGAACTCATCCGTGTTGCGCTGACGCTGGAACGCCGGGTCGGTGTTCCAGCGTGGCAGTGCGAATTCCTCGGGATCGTCGGGGAACTCGCCGGGTACCCGTCTGCGGGGCCGGGTGTCCACGCCGGATTCGGACATCGCTCCCGCCGCGTCGTCCGCAGGCTCGGTCTCCGGATCGGCGGCGGAGTCATGGGCCGCAGGTTCGCCCTCGGTCGCTTCGGCAGGGTAGGAGCCGGGCAGCGCCGGGGCGGTCCGGGCGTTCTCGGCGGCCTCGAGTTCGATGCCGTCGATCAGGTCCAGGACGGTCTTGCGGAGCACCTTGCTGCCGCCGACGCGATCGAGCAGGGCGGTCTCCGGGATCCGCAGTACCCCCTTTTCGAGGGTGCGGCCCGGGGACGGCAACGCGAGATTCCGGGTGTCCTGGTCGGTGCGATCGCGCACGATCGGATCCGCGGGTTCGGCGGTGATCTCGGGCTTTTCGGTCGTCGTCCGGTACGTCGGCACGGCCAGCCTGACGGTGCCGTCGGCGGACGACGGCGCGGGTCCGGCGCCGCGGCTGTGACGATGGCCGTGGCGGTCGATGTGACTGTGACTGATCTGCATCCGGTAGGTGACCGGCACGGTGAACACCTGGGTGCCGTCGTCGGTGGGAGACAGCGTGTAGTACTCGTGGCCGGTGCCCGCCGTGGATTCCTGGGTCTTCGACGACTGGCTCGAAAAGGTGTGGTCGGGCGTGAGGTTCTGGAACCACAGATGCTTGGTGTTGTCGAGCGGGTTCGTGATCGAGCCGTTGGTGGCGACATGCCACGCGCGCGGGGTCTTGGTGAACTGCTCGTCCCCGGCAATGGTGGATCCGGTGTAATTCAGCGTCTGCACCTTCGGCAACGTCCATTGGTGCTCGACGCCGTCGAGCGGGGCGCCCGGCGTGGGATAGCGGCGCTCGGCGGCGAGATTGATCGACACCCGCTCGGTGCCTGGGCGGGTGGGCAGCTCGAACCAGACGGCGGTGCCGCCCTCGATCATCTCGTCCAGCGCCGACCGCCGGCCCAGCGCGTTGCTCAGCTGATTGAACTTTCGGAGATTGTTCAATCGCTGTGTGTGCGTGGCTTCCAGGGTCGCGGCGTCCAGCCTGCTCGAGCTCGCACGGCCCGACGGGAAGAAGCCGTGCTCGGACAGCCATTGCCCGGCCTCGACGAGCAGCGGCTCCACGCCATCGACCCGCAGCGGAGTAGTGGAGACGCCCAACTGCTTCAAATGCAGGATTTCTGGTGGTGCATAACGGGTTTCGGTCGGCGCGTGACCGAGCGTCGCCAGCGACGGCACCAGCATGTTGATCGGATAGTCGCGACCACCGTCCAACGGGGAATCCGTCTTCGGTTCGATCGGGGGGCCGTCCGGGCGCACAAGCCGCACGCGCACGGTCATGGTGGGTGTCACGTGCAGCAGCGGCTCGCCGGTGCGCAGCGAATGCGCCATCCGGGCACTGCCGCCGTAGTTCAGGGTGTGGCTGAAGTGCTGGGATACCTTGCCCTGCACCGTGAACTGGCCGCCGCGGGACGGAGTGCCGGTGGCGGGGTCGGTATGCGTTCCACCGAAACCCAGCGACAGCGAGGTGGCTCCGCCGAGCGAGTTGGCGATGGTGGAACTGCCCTGCGCCCGCAGCGACCGCAGCACATACGATTCCAGCACGGACTTTTCCGTAGTCGGCCCGGTGGGCTCGGTCCCGCCGTGCAGGTCGGTGGTGATTTCCAGAAAGCCGATCGGTTTGCCGGACGCGGTGTAGAAGATCGGGGACTCCACCGAGCCGTCTTTCACCTGCCACCCCGAATCATCCGCCTCGGCGTCGCTATCGGAATCGCCATCCGTCCCGGAATCGGCCGGGCGGTCCCACGACATCGGGATCATGCTGCGAACATTGCCCTCGGAGAAGAACTCCCGTAACTGCTCGGCCGAATTGTCGGAGATGTCGTCGAAATGCTCGTCGAACGAGGCCATTACATCGGCCAGGAGTTTGTCGTGGTCCGGGAAGGTGGTTACGCCGTGCAGCGGGACATCGGCACGCAGCCGATCCATCGGAGCGGGAATGGTGGCGGGGTCTTCCGGATCTATTCTGGGTGTCTCGCCGGACTTGGACACGTAGCCCGGGAACCAGACCAGCAGCTTGTTCGGCGCGTCTCCGGTGGTGGCCCGCCACTGCCCGGCAGGCGGTTTCGGCGACAGCAGGTCACGCGGGCCGTCGTTTTCACGCAGCTCCCAGACCATTTCGTAATCGAAAGGCCACGACCGCCCCTTGCTCCGGATGATGGTCATCGGCTGCACCGTCGCGCCCACCGACACACCGGTACTCAACTGGTTGTGCACGATGTCGACCTCCGGCGTCAGCGTGACGGAGCTCAGCTTTTCGTTACCGGTGCCCCACCGGATGGCATGCGCATAGGAGAACGCCCGCAGGTCGCTGCTGCCTGCGTTGTCACCGGTGTCGGAAATCCAGAACGCCCACCGCTGAATTCCGACCGGTGGCCCGTCCTGCAGGGGCTCGATCTGTTCCTTCGCCGGCCCGATCGCCCGCAGCGACACCCGCAATGACACCGGATAGCTGCGGCCCCGATACTGCACCCGCAGCGGCATGCCCGACTCGCTCAGCAGGCGAGCCCACTCGCTCGACAGCAACCGCCCGCTCAGCACCCGCCGCACCTCGGCCCGGAAGCCCTCGTCCGCGCCGCGGTTGCCCTCCACCGTGCGGAAAACCTGCTCGTGCAGCCATTCCACCGTCTCCTGCGGCACCGGAGTGATGTGATTCAGGTCCTGGGAACCGTCGCGGCGGGTACCGAAATCCCGGATCGGATCGCTCATACCGTCCGGCGGGGTGATCTCGATCGTGGGAATCTCCCGCTGGGGTTCCTCCTGCGTAGTCCGCGCTGATTCGTCGGCGATATCGTGCTCGTCGGGCGGACCCGCCGGGTCCCCGACCCGTCGCTTGCCTCGCACCCACGCCGCCCGGCGTGCCCGGTAGGCGGAATCCTCCGAGTCGGAGGCGTCGTCGCGGGTTTGGTCATATCCGGTTGTGCGGTGCGAGTGGATGGAGTCCTCGTCCGATACCGTTTCCCAGTCCGACTCGTGTTCGGACGGCGGGCGCTGCTCCGACACAGCGATACGAGTGCTGCTGCCGATCCCGGTGCCGGGGGTCTGTTGCCGCGGCGCGGTCGAATCGCTGATGCCCTGCTGTGTTTGCCCGACGGCATCCGTGGCGCCGGGGTTCGCTGAATAGGCTGCCGCAGCGTGGATATCGGCCGGCCAGGCTTGGGCTGCGCGGTGGCTTGGGTGCCCGGACCGCGTGGTGGAAGTACCGGCAGAAGTCGTGATCGTCCACACTGGCGGGCCGACGGTGTTGGTGGCCGGCAGCAGCGCGACGCGCGCTGCGGGAGCAGCACCCCGCAGGTCCTTTTCGTCGAGGAACATGGTTGCGGGCGTGTTCGCGGTGATCAGCGTCCTACCGCCTAGGCCGTGCGCGATCTGCTGGCAAGCCAGGGCCGGCACCGCGTCGAAGTCGGTCAGCAGTAGCACCCGCGAGGGCGTCCGTCCTCCGCTTACGGTCAGGTCCTTGCGCAGGCGCCGCCCGAACGCAGACGGTGTCTCCCAGTAGGTCAGGTCCCGCCGGGCGTCATAGACCGCGAACCCACCGTCGGCGAAGTAGCCGACCACGATGGCTGTGTCGTGCAGGTCGAACGGCAGCTGGCCCAGTTCCCGGCTGTGCCACGGGCGCGCTGTGGTGGTGAGCGGGTTGGTGTGTGGCTGGTAGGCGTGGTTCGGTGTCCAGGCCACATGCGAATAGCTCAGTCGCGCGTTCAGGGCAGCGAATCGGGAGCGGTAGTCACGCCGGTCGAAGTAGCACAGGCCGCGGGTGCGCTGACCACCGAACAGGTACGGGCGCAGTCCGGCGGGCAGCACAGTACCGGGCGGAGCGGACCGTTCGACCAGCCAGCTGGTGGGGTCGGTGGGGAACCGGGATCGGTACGCCCACCGCACCCGGTCACCGGCCAGGCCCTGGGGGTAGACCGATCCGAACCGCCCGCCGCGGCCGCTCGGGGTGCAGTGCAGGCCCACCCGCACACCGGTCGCGGCATGTCCGGCGCCGACGGACATCAGACCGTGGGGAAACCAGACCAGACGCCCGGTCAAGTCGGCCAGTTGCTGGCGCACCCGGCCCTCGCTGCAGGTCAAGACCACCACCGGGTCCTCCAGCCGCCGCGTCGTGGTACTCAACTCCGGCAGCCCCCGCAGCCACGAGCCCAGCGCCTGATCGGTGACCGGCTGCGCCACCTCGTCCACCACCAGGCACACCTCATCCCGTGGAGACGAGTGCGCCATCAGCAGGAACGGGTCCAGGCCCGCAGGCCACGGCCAAGGCCGACCCGTGACCTGCGCCAGTTCCTCGGCGACCCGGTAATGCCCCGTAGCCCGCGGAAAGAGGCCCGTCGACGCCGGCCGAACACGGTAGTAGCCGCTGAAACCGGCCAGCGCCGAACCAGGAGCGGGCGTCCCCGTGGTGCCCGGTCCGCGGTGGTTCGCGATCCCCTGGACGGGCACGGACAGGGACATGTGCACGACGAACCCGCCCATTTCCCCGGGAGCGAGAGTGACAGTTCTGCCATCCAGCGTTGTCAAAGCCAGAGAATCTGTCAGAAGCACTGACGGCCCGCCTAAGAATCCATTGAAGTTATGGCCACTCCGCAGCGCCGGGGTTCCTTGCCGCGCTGTGAGACAGTCAGAACTTATATTTCGTGAATCCTGTTGGAGTGTCAGCGATTCGGATCACCGTGATCGTATCCCTCACTGCGCGCGATTACCGCTGGAAGACGGGGCGACGATCGATCCTGGCGCGGTCGGCCGCATCACCGAAGTGGTAGTCGAGACGGCGGGCCGCTTCCGCCCAGTCGCGCATGGTCCGTACCGGGCCGAGCGTCTGGACGACGAACGGGTCGCTCCACCTAGCTACCGCCCGCTCCCAGAGGGTCATCGCGGGCTCGTCGAGCACGCTGCCCACCGTGCCCTCGTAGATCGGCATGGCATGCACGCCGCCGTCCGGTCGGACGTGCATGATGGGCGTGACGCGCCCGTTCGCGACGTCGTCCGGGTGGATCATGTCCCGCCAGTGGTTGTCGATCCTGATCTCCACCCCCGCGGGGGCGAGGCTGCGCAGACGCTCGAGATATTCGGGGCTGAGCAGCCGGTGGGATTCGGTGTCACCGAGCAGTTCGTGGTCGACGAAACCCGCCCGATTGGCAAGTCCCGCAGGCATGGTCACCGTGAAGACCAGGTGCCGAAGTTCGGGAAAGCGAGGCGCGATCGTCGTGCAGAACTCTTCGACCTGGTGCAGGTTGCCGCGCATGATCGAGACCTCGATGCCGAGTGTGCCGGGCACGGTATCGGCGGCTTTCATCCGGCGCGACGTATCGTCGAGGATCGCCAGCGCGGCCATGCCTCGGTCGTATGCCCGCGCCCGGCCCCTGATTCGGTCGTGCACCTCGGCGGTGGCGCCGTCCATGCTCACCGCGACCGTGCGGAAGTGGCGCAGCGCTTCTTCCGCTTTGGCCGCGTCCACCGGCAATCCGCTCGTGTACAGGATGACGGAGATGTCCTCCCGCCCGAATCGCTCGGCAACCTCGAACAGGCCGTCCACCAACAGTGGCTCCCCACCGGCGATCGCGACTTCCTGCGGGCGAAGGGAAATGAACGCTTCGGTCATCCGGAAGAGTTGCTCGCGTGTCGGATGCATGGTCTTTCGTCTGCCCGACTCGGAATAGCAGTGTATGCACCGTAGCGGGCACGCATACGTGATGTCCCAGATGATTCCGATCGGACCATGGTGGACGTCCACGGAGATACCCCTTCCCCCAAACCAATTGGGCTGGTTGTCAGTCACGGTAGTACGCCGGAAAACGGTCGGCGACAATCGGTTCGTTGAGCGGACCGTCCATGGCTTTCGGCAGCTCCGGTACGAACAATGGTTGCTGCGCCCGGCAATTCGGCCGATCGCTGTCGGGTCGGCGGCGACCCGATTCGAGAAAGTAGGGAGAGCGAAGATGGAGTTCGAGAAGCTGACCACCGATGTGGCGGCGCTGCAGACGCTGCCGGAACGCGATCATGGTGTCGGCACGGTCATCTGGCCGGACCCGACCCGGGGCCAAGCCTGCCACGGTGACAAGTAATTCGGCGGTAGTCGTTTCGGCGTCGGATGACGTCGCGGAGGGGAGAGTTGTCTCCCCTCCGTGCTCGGCACTGGTTGATCTGGCCATGAATCACCCGGCGTGGCAATCCGATTGGCAAGTATGGACGGACGAATTCTGGTGCCACCTCGACCCGGGCCGCTACCACCTGCCTCGCCAAGGGTGGAAGCTGCATGTTTCCGCCACGGTCGGCACGGCCACCGCGGTGCTCGACCGGACGCTGGACATAGTGCTCCGTGCCGGATGTATATGTAAATTCGCCGTGTCACTCGACCGTGTCCGGCAACTGAATTCGGCTGATTACCCACGCGGCAGCGCAGGCAAATTCATCACGGTCTATCCCGCCGACGACGACCAATTACGTTTGCTTGCCGCGCAGTTACACGAGGCGACCGCGGGACTGGCCGGCCCGACTATCCTTTCGGACCGTCCCTACGCGGCCGGCAGCCTGATCCACTATCGGTACGGGGAATTCGTCGGCGAGGACGCACTCGGCAATGACGGCGCCTACCTGCCGGTCCTGACCGCACCGGACGGCAGCAAGGTCGAGGACCGGCGAGAGGGCCGGTTCACCCCACCGCCATGGGCGAGCGACCCCTTCGCGCGGTCCGACCCGGCCGGCGAAGCAGTCGACGGGGTTTTGCTGGCGGACCGATTCGTGGTGCGCCGGGCGATCGTCCACGCCAACAAGGGGGGTGTTTTCGAGGCGACCGATCGGTTCACCGGCGCGGAGGTGATCATCAAGCAGGCTCGCGCCGGGGTCGGCGATGGTCCGCACGGCTGGAATGTGCAGGACACACTGCGCAATGAGGCCGAGATGCTGGACCTACTGTCTCCCACGGGTGTGGTGCCGCGCAGGCTTGCGATGTTCGAGCAGCAGGGCGACCTGTTCCTGGTCCAGGAAGAGATTTCCGGGACGACATTTCTCGAGTGGCGCAGGCAGCGGCACGGCGCCACCGGCTGGCGAGCGATGGCGCTCCGGCTGATCGAGACGATCGGCGCGGTGCACGCGGAAAACGTGGTGTTTCAAGATCTCTCGGCGACGAATGTGATGGTCCGCGCGGACGGCTCACTGATCCTGATCGATCTGGAGTTCGCCTGTCGGCCAGGCAGCACCTCGATGTCGGCCTGGACACCGGATTACGCGGCCCCGGAACAAGTTACGGGCGCACCCGCCGATTTCGCCGCGGATTGCCATGCGCTCGGTGCGCTGTTGTTCCTGCTGTGTACCGGCAGCAAACCGGGCTTCGCCCCCGATGACCCACCCACACGAAGCAACCGCGACCGAATCGCTCAACTGCTCGAGCTCGCCGCGGAGACCGACCGTGACATTGCGTCGGCCACGCCGCTGCTGCTCGGTCTACTCGATGACGAGCCTGCGCAACGCTGGTCCCTCGACCTGGCCCGCACCTATCTGGCCGGTACGCACCGAGGCCGGCCGCACAGTTCGCCCCCGCGCCGTGTGATCGACATCGATCGCTTGCTGGCCGACGGCATCGACCATCTCCTCGGCTCGATGACTCCCGACGGTGCGCTGCTGTGGCCAACGAGTAAGGGCGGCAAGCGAAGTGACCCCTGCAATGTGTACAACGGCGCGGCCGGCGTACTCGCCACCCTGACCCGGGTCGCCGGCGTGCGCGATGACGACCGAGCATCGGCCGCGCTGCGGATCGCCGCCGACTGGATCATCGATAGGCTCGGCTCGGGGCATAACCCAGCGCCCGGTCTGTACGTCGGCCGTTCCGGTACGGCCGTAGCACTCTGTGACGCCGGCCGATTTCTGCGTTCCGAGAACCTGGTGCGCGCCGGAGTGGAACTGTTCGGCCAGGTATCGACGGACTGGCCGAACCATGACGTCACCCACGGGCTCGCCGGCGCCGGGAGCGCGGCATTGCTGCTCTGGTCCTCGACGGGCAGACCGACATTTCGCGACCGTGCGGCAGACTATGCGGCACTGCTCGCCGATCGTGCCGAACACAGCCGCGGTGCGTTGGTGTGGCCGGTCCCCAGCGATTACGACCCTCGATACGCGGGCTTCGTCGACTACGGGTTCGCGCACGGCACCGCCGGGATAGCTGCCTTCCTCCTTGCCGCAGGGGTGCGCTTGAACGAGCCGTCCTGGATCGAACTGGCGGGGGAGGCGGCCGAAAGTCTGTACGAGGCAGGTGTAGACACCGAGGCCGGTGCGCTGTGGCCGATCGGACCGCGCGACCCGACTCGGCTACTTGATCATTGGTGCAGCGGATCGGCCGGCATCGGCACCTTCCTGCTTCGGTTCGGGCAGACCACCGGCGACCCGCGTGCCCTGCGCTGGGCCGAAAGAGCCGGCGACGCGGTGTGGGCACGCAGATGGATGGCGGGCCCCTCGCTGTGCCACGGCCTTGCCGGGAGTGGCGAATTGTTGCTCGACTTGCTGGCGGCCACCGGAGACGATCGGTTTCATGCGCGGGCGCGGGACGTCGCCACGGCTCTCGCAGTGCGCGCCGGAATACACGGGGGACGTTTGCTGGCCGCGGACGAGTCGACAACGGCGTACGGCGCCGACTACGCCGTCGGCGTCGCGGGCTGGGTCGATTTCCTGCTGAGGCTGAAGTACGGCACCCCCGTTGATCCGATCAGTTTCACTCGCGGCCCATAGACCGACGCCGCGGCGATGGTATCCACCGGCGGCCACGGCCGCAGCGCCCCGGGCAAGCCAGATCCGTTCTGGCTCAGAACATCCGATATCGCCACCCACAGCGCGGTCCGAACGTCCGCATCTGCCGCCGAGCGCGCGTTCCGAGCGGTCAGTGGCCCGGCGTCCTGCGCGGCGAGATCGGCTGCGGCGCAGAACGTCCGCTTCTGCCGTTGCGACACGAGGTCACACGATGCGAGTGAACTCGCAGATAGGAGGGCCGAATCTGGATTCGGCTGTGTGAGTTCCGGGCTCGTGCTCGATGCCCGGCCCCGCTCTGACGTGCGTTGCTGGTAACGGCAGGGTGCGAAGCTCAGAGGAACGCCGAAGGGCTCCCGTTCTATCCGGGGGCCACGGGTTAGGGGCAGGTCGGACGGGTGAATTGCGTGAACCTTCGTTGATGTCTCGTAAATGGGGCCCTGTCGATGGGATGAAGTGCTGGCGGGGAGTAGGGGCTGGTCGTTGTGAAGCGGCAGGCGCCGGTCGGGGACGGCACTCGACCGGGAGAGCACCGCCGTCCCCGGGATATAGGAGGCACCCTCCCCGGTCGTATCTCGCGCGTGTGGAACGTGGTAACCCCGACGGGGTCCGGGCGTCGAAAGTTGGTGTCCGGTGGGCTGACTGTGAGGAAAGCTGAACTCCCCGAGCGGGATTGGGATGGCCCGAGAAGCGAATGCCGGTGGCCGAAAGGCGGCGGGAAACCGCGACCGAAATGGCTGGCCCCTCCGCCAGCTGGTCGTGGATAACCGGCCGGATACCGGACCAGCAAGTGTCCGGACCTGATTAGGGGGCTGACGCGGGCCAGGTGAGCTCGTGGTGGAAGAAGGCGGTCAAGACGCTGGAACCGACGGACAAGTTAGACGCCGGAGCGGCGCGAGCCGTGAAGGTGAACGGACCAGAGGGCGACGTCTTCGTCTATGTCACTCAAGGATTGGGCACGGCGAGGACTTGTACGGCGACAACGGCCCCTGACCGCTACGGGCTTGCTTGAGCCGGATGCATAGTAATGTGCACGTCCGGTTCTGAGGGGGGCCGGGCGCAGTAATGCGCCCGGCCTACCCGGCATGTGCGCGTGTTCTCGGTCTGTGGGGTGGACCTCTCGATGGTGATCCCGAAAGTGGACACAACGCCAGGTTCTCTGCCTGCGGATGCTGGGCATTTAGGATCTTCTACGCGTTCCGCAGTCGATTTGATAGTGCGCGTGGTCATCCGAGAACGGGCCCGCACCGAAGACCAGATGAACTTGTTGCACAGCAGATCCTGCTCGACCGGCAAGTCACCGGCCCGCACAGTCGAACCGAAGGAGATCTATGCTCACGTCCACTCGTGTTCTCGCACCCGTCCTTCTCGCCGCGAGCATCGGCGTTGCGCTGACGCTAGCCACTGCTCCCGCTTCCGCAGAACCGCCCACTGCGCCTGAACTGTGTACCGCCAAGCAGGAACGAGACGCTGAGGGCAACCGCAAAGCGATCAATGACTGCTATTTGGCCCGAGCAGTGAGTGCGTCGGCGCGATACAAGGGCGTACCACTCACGGAGGAACAGAAGAAGGACAAGATCGCCTTCGTGAAGCCCGATATCGGGGTGGAGGCGATACGCAACCATGCAGGTGAGTTGGCCACCCTCGCTTCCATAGTGACCTGCCGTATCGCAGCGAGGGCAGGCGGCGCCCTGTGTATCCCCGACTGGAACGCCTGCGTCAAAGACAAGGATGAACACGAGTGCGAAATCCTCGCAGGCAGACGACCCGATTCCACCAAGAACGAGGATTCCATCGAGGACGATAAGCCGGCCGACGACGCCCTGCCCGCACCCATGCGAAAGGCCAAAGAAACCGCCATCCGCGCCGCCAAGGCAGCGGGCCGGCTCGGTCTGCATTCAGACGCAGAGGACCGTATCGCGGCCAACGACGCCGAAGCGGCTGCCGTGACCGCGGCTCGAGCCATGAAATGGGTCAACTAAGCCTTGACGCGGTGACGGAGATATCGGGAGATATCTCCGCCACTCGTTTCCGGTCCGATTACCCGCCAAGGCTTTAGATCGTGACGCCCAACATCCGCTATTGCCGCTGCGCGGTCGGTCAGCGGCCAAGATATGTTGCGGCTCAGGACGCCCCATGACGCCGATTTCGGTGCAGGTGCGAACACCCTATGCTGCCGCTGCTCAGCCGATCCCTGAGCGAGATCCCGACGATATTCGGATGCGTTGTGGCACTGATCCTCTGGTCAAAGCAGGTGCGATCGGAGCGGTACGGTGGCGGGGTGCCCGCGACGATCATTTTGACAGCGCCGCAGACGCAGTACGAGGCTGCGCTGCGACTGCGCCCCTGGCGGTCCGATGACTTGCCGTCTTTGGTTGCGGCACATCGCGATCCGGGATTGCGTCGCTGGCTAACTAATCCACTCGTCGAGGAAGCCGACGCCCGGAACTGGCTCCGAGCCCAGGTCGTCGGCTGGTCGACCGCCACCCGGTTCAGCTTCGCGGTGGTCACCGACAGTGAGAAACTCGTCGGTCATGTAATGGCGAAGGTTGTCGCCCCAGATGTCGCCGAGGTTGGGTACTGGACCGCCGCCCACGCACGAGGACACGGTGTCGCCGCCCGCGCCTTGGAGACGTTGTCGCGATGGGCATTGAATGAGCAGCACAGACCTCACCTGACCAGGCTCGAGCTACTACATGAGGAGGGCAATCACGCCTCCTGCCGAGTAGCAGAGAAGTCCGGCTTTGCCCTCCATGAACGGCTCCCGGCCGCGCCACCCACCTTTCCCAACAACGGACATCTACACATCCTTACCGCCACCATGAACCCAACGTAGCCCTCGCCGAATGTTCGCAATTGCCGCGACCCGCGCGGTTCGAAGCGGCCAGCGCGAGCCTGCGGAAGATCAACGGGTCGAACAACTCCTGGCCGTCGGCAGTGCGCGCTAATGCCGATTATGTGGTGTTCGTGGCTCTGCGAGGTCCGAACTATGAAGTATCGGTAGGGCAGATGCCGCGGGCATCGTGCGCGCTGTCACCACGTGGCATGATCACCGCCGCGCCGACCCGATCACCTCGACGTTGCGAATCAGTCATCCGGTCAGTGCGCGGTGAGACCGCCGTCGACGACGAGCTCCGCGCCTGTGATGTAAGAGGATTCGGCACTGGCGAGGAAGAGCATGGCGTACGCGATCTCCGCGGCCAGACCGGCGCGGCGCATGGGTGTGCGCACAATGTCGGGTTGTTCGTCGCCCTGTTCGTCGAGAATGTCCTGGATCATCGGTGTCGCGATGACCCCCGGGTGCACGGAATTGACCCGCACTCCGCGCGTGGCGTACTCGACGGCGGCGGTCTTGGTCAGCAGCCGTACCGCGCCCTTGGACGCGTGATAGGCGGCGGCCCCGCCACTTCCGACGATGCCGAGAACCGACGAGGTGTTCACGATCGAGGCGGCACCCGATGCGCGCAGCAGCGGCATGGCCGTTTTCATCCCGAGCCAAGTACCGGTCTGATTGACCGCGATCACACGATCCCACGCATCTTGCTCAGTGTCTTCGACCCCGCCCCAGTCCACCACCCCCGCGACATTGATCAGGATATCGAGACCGCCGAACTGCCGACCGGTCGACTCGACGACCCGCCTCCACTGCTGCGCCGACGAAACATCCAGCGCGGCACCGAGAACCTCGGCACCGTCGGCCCGAAGTCGCGCCGCGAGCGTCTGGACCGCGTCTTCGTCGAGATCGGTGACGACCAGCCGCGCGTGCTCACGGGCGAACAGCTCCGCGGTGGCCAGCCCGATGCCGCCGGTCGCGCCGGTGATCAGCGCGACCTTGCCGGTGAGTCGTCCGTTCAGCGAGCTCACTGGGCGGTCCAGCCGCCGTCGACGGCCACCAGCGCACCGGTGATGAAGCTCGACGCATCGGAGCACAGGAAGGCAACGGTCTCGGCTACCTCCTCGGGGCTCCCGATCCGGCCGATCGGATGCGCCGACCCGAACGAGGCGAGCATCTCGCGGCCGTTGTCGACCACGCCGTCCATGATGTCGGTATCGATCACGCCGGGCAGCACCGCGTTGGAGCGAATTCCCTTGGGCCCGCCCTCGATCGCGAGCACACGCGTGATCTGCGCGAGCGCGCCCTTCGACGCGGCGTAGGCGGTCTGGGTGGCAAAGGCGACGAGCGAGGAGACCGACGCGATCGAAACGATCGCCCCGCCACCGCCCGTCTCCATCACCCGAAACGCCTCACGGGCCTGCACGAAGTTGCCGCGGGCGTTGATCCGCATGATCGCGTCGAACTCCTCGACGCTCGTTTCGGTGATCGGCTTGTTCAGGGTGCGGCCCGCGTTGTTGACCAGGATATCGAGGCGCCCGAACCGGTCGATGGCCGATCGCATGGTGGCGCGCGCCAATTCCTCATCGGAGACGTCGCCGACGAGGGCGGCCACGTGCTCCGGGTCGTTCGTGGCCAGCTGCTCGACGGCGTCGAGGCGGTCGGTGACAACCAACCGGGCGCCGCGCGCACGCAGCAGAGTGGCGGTGGCGTGGCCGATGCCGCGGGCCGCGCCGGTGACAACGGCCACCCGGCCGGTGAGATCCCAGGAAGACGGAACAGACGTTTGTGTCATGCCGACCACGATGGCCGCATCGAGGTCGGCCTGGCAGGCAGCCGTTCTCCTGGGAGTAACGCACCCATGAACGCCACCGCTATCCCGCATACGATGCGGACATGGCAGCATCCGAACTCGGCGACTATCTGCGTGCCCGCCGTGCACAGCTGCGGCCGGACGAGGTGAATCTCCCGACCATCGGTACGCGCCGGGTACCCGGCCTGCGGCGCGAAGAAGTCGCACTGTTGGTCGGGCTCAGCGTCGACTACTACGTGCGGCTCGAGCAGGGACGCGAACGCGGACCGTCGGCACAGGTGGTCGACGCCCTGGCCACCGCGCTGCGCCTGGACGAGGACGGCCGCCTGCACCTGTTCCGGCTGGCCGGGCTCAGCCCGCGGGCCCGCGCGGCCGCCGTGCCCGACCGCGTCGACCCGAGCCTGCTCCAGCTCATGGACGCCTGGCCGGACAACCCGGCCATCATCTACAACCGCGCCTACGACGTCCTCGCCGCCAACGCGATCGCCGACGCGCTGTTCCACGAATGGACCCACTCACGCAACCTCATGCACATGGTCTTCACCGATCCGGCCGCGCGCAGGTTCTACGTGGACTGGCATGACGTCGCCCGCAACTCCGTCGCGGGCTTGCGGCTCGGCTACGGCGCGGCCCCGCAAGACCCGCGAATCCAGCGGGTTCTCACCGAATTACGTGACGGGAGCTCCGAATTCGCGCAGCTGTGGACCGCCAACGACGCGCGGGGAAAAACCATGGAAAGCAAGCGCTTCGAGCACCACGCCGTCGGCCCGCTGACACTGACGATGCAGACCTTCGACGTCCGCTCCAGCCCGGGCCAGGCGCTCGTCGTCTACCACGCCGCCCCCGGCTCCCCGAGCAGCGAAGCCCTCGCGCTCCTCGGATCACTGGCCGCCACTGCCCGCGAAGGCATTTGATCAACCCTGCGGAGTTCCGGCGCGTTGCAGGACTGCGAATTCGTGCGGATCCTGTGCGCAAGCGATAGGGCAGGCAGGCATCGTATGCCAAAGTGCTTCAGATCGAACGCACGATAATGCGCTGGGCGCGCGTTCTGCGCGGCGAGATCGACTGCGGCGCGGGTCCGTCCGCTCATGCCGATGTGCGCGCGGTGAACCGTCACGGGTTGGGGGCCGCACGGGTGGAGCGCCATCGCCTCGGCCTCATCACACTCACAACTCGCCGGGGTTATTGGGTGGCTGATTGCTGGTGTTGGGTGTGAAGATCGTCGGTGTGAGTATGGAGAGGTCGGTGGGCTGTCGCAGCCGGGAGGAGCTTGTTGCGGGGGTCCGGGCGGGTGGTGTTCCCAAGTGGCTTATGTTCTGGGGGCACCAGCCGCTGAAGAATGGGGGTGTGGGCCCGGGCTGCTTGAGCCAGTGGTGGCCTGCGCCGTTCGTCGTGGATAAAACGACATATGGTTCGGCCGAGCATTGGATGATGGCGGGAAAGGCTCGGATCTTCGGCGACGAAGAGACGCGGGGGCGGATCTTGTCGGCGCGTAGCCCGGCGGAGGCGAAGAAGCTGGGCCGGTTGGTGCGTGGCTTCGACGAGCAGGTGTGGGCCGGCGAGCGCTTCGAGTTGGTTGTGGAGGGCAGTGTGGCCAAGTTCGGGCAGCACGCGGAACTGCTGGCGTATCTTCTGGGCACGAGGCAGCGCGTATTGGTCGAGGCCAGCCCGGTGGACCGTGTCTGGGGTATCGGGCTGGCCGCGACAGACGACCGCGCCACCGATCCTGAACGCTGGCGCGGTCTCAACTTGCTGGGCTTCGCTTTGATGGAGGCCAGGTCACGGATAGCTCAAGGGGCGACCGGCGCGGACGTGTAGCGGCATGGTTTGTGTGGCGACCAAGACCGGCGACTCTTCCGGCTTTCCTGAATGCGCGGATCACTTGGTGACGACGCAAAGCCTCACCTCGCATGCTTGGAGTAAGTGAAGATCTTGATGACGGCTCTCCACCTGGGAATGAAATCTGTTGCTGGAGTGGCGTTCTGGCCGCCAGTACCGTAGCCGCTATCGGCGGTCAGCGTACAGACGCGGCCCGCGTGTACCCCTCCGGCCACACCATGGTCTTGTCATAGGGTCGCATTAGTGAGGCGCGTGTCGATCAAGTCTGCACCGGCCAGGTTCGTGCCGGTCAGGTTCGCCTTAAACAAGGTGGTGTCGGTGGGGTTCGCGTCGCGTAGTGCGGCGCCGTCTCTGCAACGGGCGCATCTGGTCCGAATAGGTACTTTGGCCAAGCAGCGATCCGACCCCCAAGGAACGCGCGGTAATGGCTCCCCTTTAGGTCAAGCCCCTAGCAGTGGTCTTGGGGTTAATCTGTTTGATGGGTCCGGGTTGTGGCTTGTCCGAAGGATCGGTGTGCGGG